>NZ_JBQFOO010000009.1:0-190900 GCF_056533565.1 Ruegeria sp. G12 | reverse complement strand
CTGCGGTCAGCGTCGTTTTACCATGGTCAACGTGGCCAATCGTGCCGATGTTGACGTGCGGTTTTGTACGCTCAAACTTTTCCTTTGCCATTCCTCAGGCGCCCTTTTGCGATTTGGGGGACCCTTGGTCCCGTGGTTACATCTGCGCGCGCGAGATATTTGGTTCGCAGGGGAAAATCAAGCACATCCTGCGGGAAAAGCGGTTTGTTACGCTGGATTTTGCGTGACCTCGACGGAATCGAGCGGTTGGATCAGGTCAGGACGCCCGTCGAACCATCCATTGTCCTTATGTTCCTCGGCCAGCCACTCCTCGACCCGGTCGGCGACTTTCAGGGCCAGACCGCTCATCTGCTCTTCCTTGGTGCGGGTATTGCCCGATCCGGTCAGAGCGCTTTCACCGGTCGTGTCTTCCAGCACCTGAAACTGTTTGCCCTTGGCCAGAAACTCTTTCTTGTTCACGTCATAGACGTTGACCAGAACAATCGCAGTGCTTTTCGGATTGTAAATCACTGGAATGCCCGGAGGGGCCAGCATGTACCCTTCGAGGCTGATGCCAATGTCATATTCCTGCGCGCCCTCGTAGCGCCCCAGACGAATATCGACCGCATTCTGGATCGCATCGGTCCATTCGTCCGGCGTGGCATCGCGTGACACCGGCCCCTGAACGGCCTTGTCGGCGAAGGCATAGTTCACACGCAGTTTGAATTCGCCCAGACTTTCGGGCTCTTCATAAACTTGCGTCTGGGTACACGCGCCCATCAGGGCCAGCCCGGTGATCAGTGTCAGAATGCGCAGCATGTCTCTCGTCTCGATAGGCCTGTTTTTCTTTGATCTAGCGCACCGATACGGGGTGTGCCAAGCCGTATCGGCAGAAATTCACTTGGGCGCGGCGCTGGATCACGAGAATTTATAGCTGCGCGGGAAGCCGTAGGGGGCCTTTTTGCCAACGCCTGCACGCTTGGCCAGCCATTGGGACATATCCGCCTCGTGCCGGGTTTTGTCGCCGCCCATCGACCATTTCAGGCCCTCTTCCCAGTTGAAGGTGGTCACATCGGACAACCCGCCATCCAGTTCCAGCGTGCCCTGACGGCCCCGAGCCATATTGTATTTCTGCAGACGCACGCCCTTGCCCCGCGTCATCTCGGGCAATTCTTCGGTCGGGAAGACGAGGAACTTGCCGTTCTGCGAGACAACGGCCACGTGATCGCCTTCAACCGGCTTACAGATCATCGCGGTTTCGTCGCCCTTGACGTTCAGCACCTGTTTGCCGTTGCGGGTCTGGGCCAGCACCTCATCTTCGGGCACCATGAAGCCGTTGCCCGCATCCGAGGCCACCAGCAGCTTGCGCCCCGGCTTGTGGATCAGGATGTCGATGATCTGAGCCTCGTTCGGCAGGTCGACCATCAGACGCAGCGGCTCACCCATCCCACGCCCACCGGGCAGGTTGGCGGCGCTGACGGTGTAGAATCGACCATTCGAGGCAAAGACCAGCAAACGATCCGTGGTTTCTGCATGGAAGATGAACCGCGGGCCGTCGCCGTCCTTGAACTTCAGTTCGCGCTTCAGGTCGATGTGACCGGTCATAGCGCGGATCCAGCCCATCTGAGAGCAGACGACCGTGATCGGTTCCTTGTCGATCATCGCCTCAAGCGGCACTTCCTCGACCTGTCCGGCCTCGGCGAACCGCGTGCGGCGCGCGCCGCCTTCGTAGTCTTTGCCGAAGGTCTTCTTGGTCTCTTTCAACTGCTCGGCGATCTTGGCCCATTGCAGGGCCGGATCGGCCAGCAGGTCTTCGAGGTTGGCGCGTTCCAGCATCAACTCGTCACGTTCGCGGACCAGTTCCATCTCTTCCAGACGGCGCAAGGACCGCAGACGCATGTTGAGAATGGCGTCGACCTGAACCTCGGACAGCTCGCCTTCACCCGGTTTGGGCGTGATATAGTCGGATTCGTCCGTGGCACGCACATGATCGATGCCCCAATCTTCGCGCATCAGCGCGGCTTTGGGGTCGTCGTCATAGCGGATAATGTCAATCACGCGGTCGAGGTTGAGGAAGGCGACAATAAAGCCCTCCAACACCTCCAACCGGTGGTCGATCTTGGCCATCCGGTGACGCGAGCGGCGGATCAGGACCTCTTGCCGGTGATCAAGGAAGGCGCGCAGCACTTCCTTCATCGAGCAGACCTTGGGCGTCACGCCGTCGATCAGCACGTTCATGTTCAGGCTGAACCGCACCTCGAGGTCCGAGTTACGATAGAGCATGCCCATCAGAACCTCGGGGTCCACGTTCTTGGAACGCGGCTCAAGGATCAGACGAATGTCATCAGCGGATTCGTCGCGCACATCGGCGAGGATCGGGATTTTCTTGGTCTGGATCAGTTCCGCGATCTTTTCGATCAGCTTGGATTTCTGAACCTGATAGGGGATCTCGGTGACGACGATCTGCCACTGGCCGCGACCAAGATCCTCGACCTCGAACTTGCAGCGCAGACGGAAGGACCCGCGCCCGGTGCGATAGGCCTGCGCGATATTCTCGGGCGGCTCAACGATCACGCCGCCGGTCGGGAAATCCGGGCCGGGGACATAGTTCAGCAAAGTATCGTCGCGCGCATCCGGCGTCTTGATCAGATGCAGACAGGCATCGCAAAGCTCCGAGATATTGTGCGGCGGAATATTCGTCGCCATCCCAACTGCGATACCGCTGGCGCCATTCGCCAGCAGATTCGGGAATTGCGCGGGCAACACGACCGGCTCGGTCAGCGTGCCGTCGTAGTTGTCGCGGAAATCGACGGCGTCTTCGTTCAGACCTTCAAGCAGCGCCTCGGCCACGATGGTCATCCGCGCTTCGGTGTATCGCGAGGCCGCAGGGTTATCGCCGTCGATATTGCCGAAATTCCCCTGCCCGTCTACCAGCGGATAACGGACGTTGAAGTCCTGCGCCAGCCGCGCCATCGCGTCGTAGATCGCGGCGTCGCCATGCGGGTGATAGTTGCCCATCACGTCGCCGGAAATCTTTGCGGACTTCCGAAAACCTCCGGTTGCACTGAGTCGTAGCTCTCTCATCGCATAGAGGATTCGCCGGTGCACAGGCTTCAGCCCGTCCCGCGCATCGGGCAGCGCCCGGTGCATGATGGTGGACAGCGCATAGGTCAGGTAACGCTCACCTATGGCGCGGCGCAGCGGTTCGGCTACCTCGCCCCCGCCTTCGGGGGCCTCCATGTTGGGGTCGTCGATCGTATCGTTCATATATGATGTGGTACAACGCACGCGCGCCTTGGTAAAGCAACCGCGGCATATTTTGCTGGGGACAAGTCGCGCTTTTTGCAACAGGGGGAGGCAACCCCCGGATTTCCCCCATCTTTCGACTCGGCCCACAAATTATGCTAGGATTTCTTCAATTAAGTTGCTGCCTGTTTTTTGATGTTACGATTGCCGGGGGATGCGCCATGACGCGCCTGATACTAGTTACCTTTGCCGCACTTGGCTGGACCTTCTATGTAATGAGCGGGGGTCCCGATTTCGAGCCGCGCGGCGTGCGCGCCGAACAACCTGAACGCGTGGCCGTGGCACCCAAACCTGCCCCAAAACCTGTGGTCGAGGCCCCGGTGGAACAGCTTGTGACCCGCGTGGCTTTGCAACCTTCGGATATTGCTCCGCCCCAGACCCCAGTCGAACCTGTCCTTGGGGAAGAGGAAACCAAAGCGCTGCTGTCGCAAGTCGCCGCAGGGCTCAGGGCGAACCCGTCCCTGTTCGATGACCAAAGCGTAACCCTGACGCTGGCGTCGCTGGAACAAGGCGTGGCCGGGCTGCAGCAGGTCGTAACGGATGTGGAGCCTGAACCGGCCGCGATTCCAGCCCAGCCGGAACCCGAGAAGGATATCCGCGAAATCTCGGGCACTCGCGTGAACATGCGCGACGGCCCCGGCACGATCTATCCGATCATCGGCAAGGCCATCATCGGCCAGAAGGTCGAAATCCTCAGCGAATCCGGCACCGGCTGGTTGCGCCTGCGCGTGGTACCCACGCAACAGATCGGTTGGATTTCGGCCTCACTTGTTCGGAAAACCAACAACTAGAACCTGCATGTCATTGCTCTGCCGCATTCCTGACCATAGCTATGGGCGCAGGACAAGGTCGGGGATGACATGCAGAAATCAATTCTCATTACAGGTTGTTCCTCGGGCATAGGTCTGGACGCCGCACACGGTATGCGTGCGCGCGGCTGGCGGGTTTTTGCCTCCTGCCGCCAGCAGCGAGACTGTGACCGGCTGCGGGCGCAAGGGTTCGAAAGCCCCCGAATCGACTATACCGACGCGGCGACCATCACGTCCGGCCTGGCCGAGGTGATCGAAGCCACAGGCGGCACTTTGGACGCGGTGTTCAACAACGGCGCGCACGGGCTGCCCGGCGCGGTCGAGGACCTACCCACCGACGGCCTGCGCCAGATTTTCGAGGCGAATTTCTTTGGCTGGCACGAACTGACCCGGCAGATCATCCCAATCATGCGGGCGCAGGGGCACGGGCGAATCGTCCAGAACTCTTCGGTGCTGGGGCTGGTGGCGATTCCGTGGCGCGGGGCCTATGTGGCCACAAAATACGCGGTCGAGGGGCTGACGGATACACTGCGGATGGAGTTGCGGGACACGGATATCAAGGTCATCCTGATCGAACCCGGCCCGGTTACATCGAAAATCCGCGTGAACTCGATCCCCATGTTCGAACGGTTCATCGACTGGAAGAACTCGGCCCTGCGCGAGAAATACGAGGCCGGTTTGCTGAAACGGCTCTACGAATCCTCGGGGCCCGACCGGTTCGAACTGCCAGCCTCGGCGGTGACGGCAAAGCTGGCCCATGCGGTCGAATCCCGCAGACCCCGGGCGCGGTACTACGTGACGACCCCCACCTATATCGCCGGATATCTGCGCCGCGTCCTGTCCACCCGCGCGATTGATCGCATCCTGTCGGCGGACTGAGTTAAAAAACCTGTTCGCTTTTGGCGCGACAAAGGCTAGATCAGGCCAATCGCAAATAACACACAGACGGTGAGTTCATGGACCTTTTGATGGTCGTTTTGCTTCTGGCCATGGCGGCAGTGGTCGTTGTGCTGACCCTGGGCATCGCCAATTTCGGCAAGGGCGGCATGGAAGCTGCCAAGAAAAGCAACAAGATGATGCGGCTGCGTATCCTGTTTCAGTTCGTCGCCGTCGTGCTGATCGTTCTTTTCGTCTGGCTGCGCGGGCAAGGAGTGCAATAGATGGTCGTACTGAACAAGATTTACACCCGCACCGGCGATGACGGCAAAACCGCCCTGGGCAATGGCGAGCGTGTCGCCAAGTATTCCGGCCGTGTGGCGGCCTATGGAACGGTGGACGAGTTGAATTCCTTCGTCGGCGTTGCCCGAACCGAGGCCGATGGCGAGACCGACGCCGCCCTCGCCCGCATCCAGAACGACCTGTTCGATCTGGGCGCAGACTTCTGCCGCCCCGACATGGAAAAAGATGCCGAGGCCGACTATCCGCCCCTGCGCATCGCGCCCGCTCAGATCGACCGGCTCGAGGCCGAGATCGACGCGATGAACGCCGATCTGGAACCGCTGCGCAGTTTCATCCTGCCCGGCGGCTCGCGTCTGGCGGCGCATCTGCATGTCTGCAGAACGGTCTCGCGCCGGGCCGAGCGGCTGGCGGTTGAGCTGACCAATATGGAGCCGGTGAACGCGGTGGCGGTGAAATACCTCAACCGTCTGAGCGACTGGTTCTTTGTCGCCGCGCGCTGCGCCAACAACGGCGGCAAGGACGATGTTTTGTGGATTCCGGGCGCCAACCGCTAAGCGCCCGTTCTCCGCATCCCGACGCAGCACTTCCGCACGCTGAAAAAAGCACAAAACGCGACGTCCCAAGTGCATGACGTGACGATTTTGCCCTGTTGTCGTGCGACCTGAGACGCTATTCAGTCCCCCGAGAGCATTGGTGGGCTTCGCGGCTTACCGTTTTTTGTGAGGAGCAAGCGCAATATGAAGGTACTCGTGCCTGTCAAACGCGTGATCGACTATAACGTGAAGGTCCGCGTCAAGGCGGACGGCAGCGGTGTCGATCTCGCCAATGTCAAAATGTCGATGAACCCCTTCGACGAAATCGCCGTAGAAGAGGCGATCCGCCTGAAAGAAGCGGGCAAAGCGGACGAAGTCGTTGCCGTTTCGATTGGCGTAAAGCAGGCGCAGGAAACCCTGCGGACCGCGCTGGCCATGGGTGCGGACCGTGCGATTCTGGTGGTTGCCGCTGATGACGTCCACACTGATATCGAACCGCTGGCCGTTGCCAAAATCCTCGCCAAAGTTGTTGAAGAGGAACAGCCGGGCATCGTTCTGGCTGGCAAACAGGCGATCGACAACGACATGAATGCCACCGGTCAGATGCTGTCGGCCCTGCTGGGCTGGTCCCAGGGTACCTTCGCGTCCGAACTGGACATCGAAGGCGACAGCGCCAAGATCACTCGCGAAGTGGATGGTGGTCTGCAGACCATCAGCGTCAAGATGCCGACCATCGTGACTGTTGACCTGCGCCTGAACGAGCCGCGCTATGCCTCGCTGCCCAACATCATGAAGGCGAAGAAAAAGCCGCTGGATGAGAAAACCGCCGCCGACTACGGCGTTGACGTCACTCCGCGTCTTGAGATTGTCAAAACCGACGAGCCGCCCGCGCGCGCTGCCGGTATCGTGGTGGGCTCGGTTGACGAGCTGGTCGAGAAACTCAAAGAAGCGGGGGCTGTGTAATGGCTGTTCTTCTTCTCGCTGAAGTCAACAATGGTGAGCTGTCGCTGGACGCCACCGCTAAGGCTGTCAACGCTGCAAAAGCTCTGGGCGACGTGACTGTTCTGGCCGCAGGCGGTTCCGCCGCTGCTGCTGGTGAGGCCGCCGCCAAGATCGATGGCGTTGCCAAGGTTCTGGTCGCCGAGGATGCCTCGCTGGGTCATCGCCTTGCGGAATCGACCGCAGCGCTGATCGTGTCGCTGGCCGACGGCTATGAGCACATCGTGGCCCCGGCAACCACCGACGCCAAGAACGTGATGCCGCGCGTTGCTGCGCTGCTGGACGTGATGGTGATCTCGGATGCGTCCGGTGTTGTGGATGGCTCGACCTTCGAGCGCCCGATCTATGCGGGCAACGCGATCCAGACCGTGAAATCGAACGACGCCAAGAAGGTTGTCACCCTGCGGACTGCCAGCTTTGATGCTGCGGGCGAAGGCGGTTCGGCCCCGGTTGAGACCATCTCGGTTCCGGGTTCCGAAGGCCTGTCGGAGTGGGTCGAGGACAAGGTGGCGGAAAGCGACCGTCCTGAACTGACCTCGGCTGGCGTTGTTGTTTCGGGCGGCCGTGGTGTCGGTTCGGAAGAGGACTTCAAACTGATCGAAACGCTGGCCGACAAGCTGGGCGCGGCGGTTGGTGCCTCGCGTGCTGCGGTCGACTCGGGCTATGCCCCGAACGATTGGCAGGTGGGTCAGACCGGTAAGGTTGTTGCCCCCGATCTGTACGTCGCTGTCGGCATCTCGGGCGCGATCCAGCACCTTGCGGGGATGAAGGACTCGAAGGTCATCGTTGCGATCAACAAGGACGAAGAAGCGCCGATTTTCCAGGTTGCCGATTTCGGACTGGTCGCAGACCTTTTCCAGGCGGTGCCGGAACTGACCGAGAAACTCGGCTGATCACAGCCTGAGATTTTTCGTCGGAAAATCTAGGAACGGCCCGCCAACAGGCGGGCCTTTTCAATTCAGATCGCTGATCGCAGTATGTAATGCATCCGCGATCCGGCGGTGCGAGGCTGGTCCGATCATGTGCTCAGCCATGGGCTGCTGCAGGGTTCCGAACAGTAAATCCTCGATCTCATCCGAGTCGCCGGACATCCGCACGCTCAGGTCAACGATCCCGGCGCAAAGCGGCCTCAAACCCTCGACCATATCGGCCCCGACAAAAACCGGATCACAGCCGAGCGGGCCGCCATATTCAGTCGCAATCTCACCATCCACGCGCAGCCACAGCAGAATGACCGGCGGTTCGATCTGTTGTAGAAACCGCACCATCGTCCGGGTCCATTGCTGGCGCAATTCCTGTGCCACGACCTCATACCGTGCATCGGAACATGCGTGCAGCCGCCCCAGCAGGTGGCGGACAAAATGCACGTCTGTGAAGTCCAGATCCGGGTATAGGGCGACCAGATCCTCCGTCGGTGCGAGGAAGCGGTCGTTGCGGCACGGGTGCACTTTGTAGAACCGATTCGACTGCCCCAGCGCACCCGGCACCTGCAACACGCACAGTTCGGCCGCATTGGCCATGTCCCGCAGATCAGCATCCTGCGACAGAGCCTCCAACCCACAGAAGAGGCTTCCGAAATTGACGCATTTGCGGTCCAGACGCTGTTCCAGAGAGGCCGGAAACGGTTGGTCAACGAAACGTCCAAACGTCTCATCCTCGCCCAGACAGGCCAGATAGGACCCGTCTAAGGATCGCTTCGGTCCGCGAAACTGCAGCTTTGATGCCCCGTAGCGGCACACATGGTCTTCGGGCAATCCCGCGCCCGTTTGATGATAGCTCATATCACTCACCCAATTTTCACTCGCTGCCATCCTGCCGCCTCAGGTCTTGAGAAAATGCTAATGTGCGCATTTGAAGCAAATCCAACCCAACCGAGTCCCTTGCCGCCCGCCCCGAACTGCCGGTAATGTCGCGGCAACCCAAGAACAAAGGCACTGAACATGGATGTAAAATCGGTCGGAGTGATTGGCGCGGGCCAGATGGGCAATGGCATCGCCCATGTTTTGGCGCTGGCGGATTATGACGTTCTGCTGAACGATGTCAGCCAGGACGCGCTGGACAGCGCCGTGACCACGATTGAAGGCAATCTGGCGCGTCAGGTGTCGCGGGGGAAAATCTCGGAAGAGGCCATGCAGGGGGCGTTGAAGCGGATCAGCACGACGCTGGAACTGCCGCAACTGGGGCAGACCGATCTGGTGATCGAAGCGGCGACCGAGCGCGAGGCGATCAAGCAAGCGATCTTTGAGGACCTGCAACCACATCTTCTGCCGCATACGATTTTGACCTCGAATACATCCTCGATCTCGATCACTCGTCTGGCCAGCCGGACGGACCGGCCCGAACGGTTCATGGGGTTCCACTTCATGAACCCGGTGCCGGTGATGCAATTGGTAGAACTGATTCGCGGTATCGCGACCGATGAACAGACATTCAGCACCTGCAAAGCCGTGGTGGATCGGCTGGGCAAGACCGCCGCCAGCGCCGAGGATTTTCCGGCTTTCATCGTGAACCGCATTCTGATGCCGATGATCAATGAGGCTGTCTATACCCTGTACGAGGGCGTGGGCAGCGTGCAGTCCATTGACCAGTCTATGAAGCTGGGGGCCAATCACCCCATGGGGCCGCTGGAATTGGCGGATTTCATCGGGTTGGACACCTGTCTGGCGATCATGAACGTTCTGCATGATGGGCTGGCGGATACCAAATACCGACCCTGCCCGCTGCTGACCAAATATGTCGAAGCCGGATGGCTGGGCCGTAAGACCGAACGCGGGTTTTATGATTATCGCGGTGAGGTTCCGGTTCCGACACGGTAAAGGGGGCCAGCCCCCTCGCCCGGATTTTATCCGGGCTCACCCCCGGGATATTTTTGGCCAGATGAAGTTCCGGATCAGGCGTTGGGTGTCCGGCCCAGCGCCATCGTGCGCTTTCTGAGCCAGGCCATGAAGCCGCGCGGGTCGCGTTCCAGCAATTGCATGTCCTCGTCCGAGACCGGCTGGCCGATCACCGGAGATTGCGGCTTGTTGCAGGAGCGGACGATCTCGTGCAGCAGCAGGCCCTGCCGAAGGATCGCAGACAGTTTGTTGGCGATCTGATAGGCACGCGAGTTGCGGCCCGGGAAGAAGATCGGCACCACCTGCGCGCCCGAACGGCGGATCATTTTGGCGGTGAAGACATTCCACTCGCGCTCGATGGCCGGGCCGAACCAGTCATCCGACGACATCACCACGCCGGATGGGAAAAGGGCCACGACGCCGCCGTTTTTCAGATGCTCCATCGCCTTGCCGCGCATCTCTAGCATTTTGGCCTGCGCCTCGGGGTCATGCGGGAAGGGAACGGGGATCATGAACGAGGTCGCAGCCTCGTCCAGCCCGGTCAGGACCGAGCGGGTCAGGATGCGGTAGTCGCTGCGGACCCGTCCGATCAGTTCGGCCAGGATCATGCCGTCGACCATGCCGTGCGGGTGGTTTGCAACCACGACAACCGGGCCTTTCTTGGGAATGCGGTCGATCTGATCCTGCGGGGTTGTCAGGTCGATGCCCATGATATCCAGCGCGCCACGCCAGAACCTTTGGCCCCGATAGTATTCGTTCTTTTTCTCGAACTTGTTGACCATTCGCAGAATGGTCAGCTTGCCGGTGCACCATTCGATGGCGCGGATGGCCGTCGAGGTCCAGGCGTCGTCGAACGAGTTCGCATAGGTCAGGGTTCTACGGTCGTAGATCTCGCCCTGATCCGCGGTCCCATCCACCATCGGGCCTGTCTTGGTTTCGTGCGTCGTTTCCGCCAATTCCTGGTCTTCCCGTTCTTGCTGTCCCGGCGGGGCGGTTCAGAACCCCTCTCCGAACTTGTCGTTCACAAGAGCTTCCAGGGCTTCTGCCAATGCCTCAGCATCCGGCCCGGACGTCTCGACGTCAATAGTGGTTCCGCGCGAGGCTGCCAACATCAAAAGGCCCATGATACTGTCCCCTGAGGCAGAAAGTCCGTCTTTGGACACTTCAGCGCGGGCGTCAAAGCCTTCGACCAGTTCAACCAGCTTGGCCGAGGCGCGGGCGTGCAGACCCTTTTCGTTAATGATTTTCAGGCTTCGGCTGGTCATTTCAATCAATCCGGTCTTAATCCAATGTCACATTTTGCGCATTGATGTACTTCCGTCCAGCCTCCATTGCCCGGCGCACCGCATCGGCGACCGGCAGGTGGCGGCTTTTGGCCAATTTGATCAGCATCGGAAGATTTGCGCCATAAAGGATGCGCCGATCCTGCGGCGCGCAGGCCCGCAGGCTGAGATTCGACGGGCTGCCGCCAAACAGGTCGGTCACGATCACAACGCCGTCGCCCACGTCGACCTCATCGGCGGCGCGGCAGATTTCGGCCTGTTTTTCGTCGCGGTTGTGGTCGACCTCGATCGCGATGGCCTTCAGGCCGGGCTGCGGTCCGACCACATGCTGCATGGCGGACAGGTATTCCTGAGCCAACCCCCCATGCGCTACGATCACTATCCCGATCAATCCCGCCTCACATTCAACGCGCGTCGTTCCATTTCGCGATGCCTAATTGCCACCTGCTGCCCCCCCTCTGCAAGGGCTTTCGCAACCGCTTCGGCCATGGCGACGGATCGGTGCTGCCCGCCCGTGCAGCCGAACGCCACGGACAGGTGTGCTTTGCCTTCGGCGCGAAAGGCCGGCAGCAGAAGTGTCAGCAAATCCACGACACGGTCGAAAAACGGTGCGTAGTTCGTATCGGACTGTACATAGTGCGCCACATCCGGGTTTCGACCATCCGCTGCCCGCAATTCGGGCCGCCAGTAGGGGTTGGCCAGAAACCGGCAGTCAAACACCATGTCCAGACCGCGCGGCAGGCCGCGTTTGTACGAGAAGGATTCCACCGACACCGCCAAATGCCGACCGTCCTTGGGGGCGAACCAGCGTTCGACCTCTTCCCGCAACTGATGCACGTTCAGCGCGCTGGTGTCGATCAGGGTATCGGCAATCTCGCGGATCGGGGCCAGCAGTTCCTTTTCCTGCCGCACGCCGGTTTCCGGGCTTGAGTCGCGCGCCACCGGGTGCCGCCTGCGCGTTTCAGAGAATCGCCGCAGCAGCACATCGTCGCTGCAGTCGAGATAGAGCACCGTCAGATCGACCTGCGCCATGCGGCCCAGCTTGGCCGCCAGTTCAATGAACCCGATGGTCGAGAAATCCCGGTTGCGGGCGTCGATGCCAAGGGCCATCGGGCGGTCGCTTTCGGCCCCGTCCAGCAGTCGGGACAACAGGCCCATGGGCAGGTTGTCGATGGCCTCGAACCCCAAGTCTTCAAGGACATGGATCGCCGTGGACCGGCCAGCGCCCGAGGGGCCAGTCACCAGAACGATGCGCCGTTGCGAAGTCATGTGCCGGGCCAATCCGTGGTCACGCGTCCCATCCTGAGCAGTTGGATCAAAGCTTCCGCCAAATTGGGCAGGTCGGCCCCGCGAAGCAAGGGAACAGATTGCCTCAGCACCCGCATCGTTTCCGGTTCCGGCAGGCGGGCTGTTTCGACCTGATCCAGATCGACGACATAGGCCAGCGGTGAGGGGCCGCAAGGCGTGGCCCGCAGCAGGCCGATACCGCGCGCCTCGATCAGGCCCGAGATCTGCGGAACAGGCTCGGCGATGACTTGATCGGAGTCCATGTGCAGATTGACCCTGTCATCCGCGACCAGACCTGCCCCCAGCGCCATCATACGCAGACCAAGACCGGATTTGCCGGACCCCGAGGCCCCAACGATCAGAAGCCCCTTGCCATCGACGGCAACGCAAGTTGCATGAACACAGGCACTGTCCTGATTCAACGCATCTGACAGGGCCGCTATGGTCATGATGTCAGACTGGCAGCCCCACGACAAAACGCGCGCCCAGCGGGTCTGATGTGATGTCCGCCTCGGACGGGCGGATATTCTCGGCCCAGATCACGCCGCCATGGGCCTCGACGATCTGTTTCGAAATGGCCAGACCCAGGCCCGAGTTGTTCCCGAAATGCTCGGCGGGGCGCTGCGAATAGAAGCGTTTGAACACTTTGGTTAGCGATTCTTCGGGGATACCGGGGCCGGTGTCTTCGACCACCACCAGCACGCGGTTGTCTCGCTTGCGGACCCAAACCCGGATCGCATCGCTTTCCTCGCAGAAGGAAATCGCGTTGGTGATCAGGTTGACAAAGACCTGCGCCAGACGGGCCTCCAGCCCATTGACCACGATGGGATCGCTTGGCAGGTCGGTGATGTAATCGATGCCTTTGGACCGGGCATCCTCACCCAGGAACTGGCCGATATTGCCCAGCAGTTTCAACAAGTCGAAGGGCTGTTCTTCCTCTTTCACCAGTTCCGCGTCCAGACGCGAGGCATTCGAGATATCGCTGACCAGACGGTCCAGACGCTTCACGTCATGCTCGATCACACCCAGCAGCTTTTCACGCTGATCGTCGCGCTTGACCATCCGCAGGGTGCCGACCGCCGATTGCAGGCTGGCCAGCGGGTTCTTAATCTCATGCGCCACGTCGGCGGCGAATTGTTCGTTTGCGTCGATCCGGTTGTAAAGCGCGGTCACCATCCCGCGCAGGGCCTGGCTGAGGCGTCCGATCTCATCCGGGCGCGCGCTCAGATCGGGGATGCGGATGCGGCCGGGATTGACCCCAGTGCCCCGGTCCTTGCCCATTTCGGCAGCGGCGGCCAGATCGGCCAGCGGGTTGGCGATGGTCGAGGCCAGTACAAGGCTGAGACCGATGGACACCAGCAGCGCCACAACGAACATCTGCAGCACACGCTCCTGTTCGCGCCGCGCCAAAGCGTCAATCTCACCGGCGGGCCCGGTAATGGCGACCGCTCCGGCGGGAATACCCTCGTACAGGATCGGCGCGGCGGCGACGATTACGGTATCGCCTGCTTCGTCCGACACCGCCTGCACTTGATTCTGGCCCTGCAACGCGGTCGGAACAATGGTCTGAACACGCTGTGCGAGGGTCGGTGCCTCAACCTCGGGTGACCAATTGATGATGCGGGACAGGCCAGTCCAGACGGCGTTCAAGGTATCGCTGATCACCGTGCTGCCGGTCTGGATATCCGCGTCCGAGCGCAGCAACACAGGCAGTTCCGATGGCGGAGACGCCCCGCGCGTCCAACCGATCAAGGTACCACTGGAATCGTAGACGAACACTTCGCCGCCTTTGGGCAGGCTGAGGCCCGCCAGGGTGTCCTTGACGTCCAGATCCGAGGCATCGCGCGGGTTCTGTGCGCTTCCCTGCCGCAACTGAGTCTCAAACACGTTGCTGACCAATTGCGCGTCTCCCATCAGGTTGCGCGCCGTCTGCTGAACCTGTTCCTTGCGGGTGTCGTTCAGATAGAGCAACCCGGTCACAAGAATGACCAGGGCGATCAGGTTGAAGGTGATGATCTTGCGCGCCAGCGGCGAGCCGCGCAGGGAAAACAGGTTCCGGCGGGATCGCTTATGCTGCAGTTCTTCCGAATCGAGGTCCTGCGGGATAACCCAGTCATCCCCCAGAACGACGTCACCGTCGCGCAATTCATCGGTTCGTTCAGTGTCGCGCACGGAACCCCATTACCTCTTGTAGACGGCCAGGCCTATTCTTCGTTGTATCTGTACCCGATCCCGTAAAGGGTTTCGATGGCCGAAAACTCAGAGTCTGCTGCACGCATCTTCTTGCGCAGGCGTTTGATGTGGCTGTCGATCGTGCGGTCGTCCACGTAGACCTGATCGTCATAGGCCACATCCATCAGCTGATCGCGGCTTTTGACAAAGCCCGGACGCTGGGCCAGCGCCTGCAGCAACAGGAACTCGGTCACGGTCAGAGACACATCCGTCCCTTTCCAGCTGACCGCATGGCGCAGCGGGTCCATCCGCAATTCCCCACGTTCCATTACCTTGGTATCGCCGGTATTAGCAGCGGTCGCATCGCCGCTTGTGGCCTCTTGCCGGCGCAGCAACGCACGGATGCGTTCCACCAGCAAACGTTGGGAAAACGGCTTTTTTACATAGTCATCCGCGCCCATGCGCAGGCCCAGAACCTCGTCGATCTCATCATCTTTCGAGGTCAGGAAAATTACCGGCATCTGCGTTTTCTGGCGCAGCCGCTGCAGCAAATCCATGCCGTCCATACGCGGCATCTTGATATCCAGCACGGCCATATCCGGAAGCTTCTTGTTGAACGCGTCCAGAGCGGCCTGCCCGTCATTATATGTTTCGACCTCGAAACCTTCGGCTTCAAGCGTCATGGACACGGACGTCAGAATGTTTCTGTCGTCGTCCACCAGTGCAATCTTCGACATCGGGTTCACCCCTATTCCTGCTCACTCGCGCAATAATACGCTTTTTTGTAAGACATTGTTGGCGTTTTTGATCTACCGAATCAATCCGTAACCACGAATCGTGCCATTCTTGCGGCAGGTATGCGGCAAAATTGCCTTGCCCCGCCCGAATTGTTGCCCTGAATTACGGCAGGCAATTCGTGATGGCGCTAAACCTGTGCTTGGTTGCGCTAACTCGCCAAACCCACCTGTTCATGCCCCAAAATACCATGATAAGAGGCGCTTGACCGCCGGGCTTATCCCGGCATCTGCCCATGGCGCATCCGGCCCAAGGCCCGCGCCACCACAGGAGAAGACACACATGACATCTGGACGGGTTAACCCGCAATTCCGCCTCGAAGATCAGGGCATCGAGGGTCTGGGACATGTCTATTACAACTTCATGGAACCGGCGCTGATCGAAGAGGCGCTGAAGCGTGGCGAAGGCACCCTTGGCAATGGCGGTGCGTTTCTGGTCACCACCGGCAAGTTCACGGGCCGGTCCCCAAAGGACAAGCACGTCGTCAAAACCGACAGCGTGGCCGACAGCATATGGTGGGAAAACAACGCCGCCATGAGCCCCGAAGGGTTTGACGCGCTTTACCAAGATATGCTGGCCCATATGAAGGGCCGCGACTATTTCGTGCAGGACCTCGTCGGCGGGGCCGATCCCAGCTATTCGATCAACGTGCGCATGGTCACGGAATTGGCCTGGCACAACCTGTTCATCCGCCACCTGCTGCGCAGCCCTGATCGTGAGGATCTGGACGATTTCACCGCAGATTTCACGGTCATCAACTGCCCCAGCTTCAAGGCCGACCCGGCCAAGCACGGCTGCAGGTCCGAAACGGTGATCGCGCTGAACTTTGACCGCAAGCTGATCCTGATCGGCGGCACCGAATATGCAGGCGAGAATAAGAAATCCGTCTTTACCCTGCTGAACTACATGCTGCCCGAGAAGGGCGTGATGCCGATGCACTGCTCGGCCAACCACGCCGTGGGCAACCCGGTCGACACCGCCGTCTTCTTCGGCCTGTCGGGCACCGGCAAAACCACCCTGTCCGCTGACCCCGCGCGGGTTCTGATCGGCGATGATGAACACGGCTGGTCGGATCGCGGCACCTTCAATTTTGAGGGCGGCTGTTATGCCAAGACGATCAACCTCAACGCCGAGGCCGAGCCGGAAATATACGCCACCACCACCAAGTTCGGCACTGTAATCGAGAACATGGTCTTCGACCCGGAAACCAAAGAACTGGATTTCAACGACGACTCGCTGACCGCGAACATGCGCTGCGCTTATCCGTTGGAATATATCTCGAACGCGTCGAAATCGGCCTTGGGCGGGCATCCCAAGAACATCATCATGCTGACTTGCGATGCGTTCGGCGTGCTGCCTCCGATCGCGCGGCTGACGCCAGCGCAGGCGATGTATCACTTCCTGTCGGGCTTTACCTCGAAGGTCGCAGGCACCGAGCGTGGCGTGACGGAACCGCAGCCCACCTTCTCGACCTGCTTCGGCGCGCCGTTCATGCCGCGCCGTCCCGAGGCCTATGGCAACCTGCTGCGCGACAAGATCGCCCAGCATGGCGCCACCTGCTGGCTGGTCAACACCGGCTGGACCGGTGGCGCTTATGGCGTGGGCAGCCGGATGCCGATCAAGGCCACGCGCGCCCTGCTGACCGCCGCGCTGGAGGGCTCGCTGGCGGATGCCGAATTCCGCAAAGATGCGAATTTCGGCTTTGACGTCCCGGTCTCGGTTCCCGGCGTCCCCGAGGTTCTGCTGGACCCGCGCCGCACATGGGATGACCAAAGCGCCTTTGACAAACAGGCGGAAAAACTGGTGCAGATGTTTGCCGAGAATTTCGAGCAATACGTCCCGTTCATTGACGAGGACATCAAAGCCGTCGCGATCGGCTAAACTTAAGCTAAGGGGCGTTCGCGCCCCTTTTTCTTGCCGGGTAGATGTGTCCCTTCTGATCCTCTGAGAGTTGCGAAATTAACGGGCCAGTTACAAATGCATTGCCCAATACCACAACATAAGGTAGGTCTGCTGCCTATTAGACTGAATAAGCCCGGCGCTGACGCACCGGGCCAAAATTGAAAATACCTATGGGCGGCTCACGCACACACACTCACGTTGGCGAAATGAGCAACCTAATCAGACGTGTAGTCTATAAGTATGGGGATATGTGTCAATATGGGACTTGCTGAAAAGTTACTCGCTCAGCCCGTTCCGACTCGCCCAAATTTCGCGGGCATTGGCGCAGACAAAAACAGGTAAATCAATGACAGAAATCTCGAAACTCACCGAGCTGCGCAAGCTGATGCAAAGCATGGAACAGACCCTTGGGCTGGAAAAGCTCTCTCCGGTTGAACGCGATATTTACTACGCGGCCGAAGAACTTTCAAAAGCCGATCAAGAGGTCCGCACCTTCGGTCTGATCGAACACACGCTGGTCAAAAGCGTATCGCGGCCGACCTTTTTCCGCGCGTTGAAGTCGCTGGTCGAAAAAGGCTACCTGTCGCAAAGCGGTACGGCCAACCGGGGGCGGTATATCGTTCATGCCCCCAGATGACGCCTCGAACCTGCGCAACGGTGACTGACCACCGTGCGCAACTGGGCTTCTGAAACCACCTACGCCTCTTTGGCTTACGTTCTGGCATGGTTCCTCTCGTTCGAGGTGCTGATGCCGTTGCAGAACGTGTTCTTTCCTGAATATCCCAGCCGGGCCAGCCTGCTGTTCCTGCCGCATGGCGTGCGGGTCCTATCGGCGTGGCTGCTGGGGTGGCGGGCGATCCCGGCGCTTCTGCCGGGTGTGTTTTTCGTCTTCTGGTATGTCGGCGGGTCGGATGTGTTTCTGCCCAGCCGCCTGCTGGCCATCACGATTGCGGTCACTACCGTCCCTGCCGTGTTCTACCTGCTGAAATGGGCAGGTTGGGACCTGTTTCCGCGGGCCGACCGGAAACCGTGCTGGAGTTGCATTATGGGCGTCGGGGTGATCACGTCATTCCTGGTGTCCATGCTGACCAATCTGGCCTTCGGCAGCGCCACCGCCGAATATATCGCCTATCTGATCGGGGATATCTCGGGCCTGTTCTTCCTGATGCTGGGGCTCTATTTCGCCTTCCGCTTCGCCGAGAACCGCCGCTAGCCCATAAACCCACGCCGCAGCAGGTTCAGACCGGCCAGAAGCAGCACCCACAGCGTCGCCTTGCGGAAACTCTCCTGATCGATCCGTTGCTGCAGGTGCAAACCAACCCACATGCCCGCCAGCGCGGGCGGTATCAGCGCCACAGACAATGGAACCGTGTCCGCGCGCAGAATTCCCGACCCCAGATGCGCCAACACCAAGGCCACTGCCCCTAACCCGTAGATCACGCCCTGAATGCGGATCTGTTCCAGTTTGGGCGTGTTCAGCGCGGTCAGATAAGCCACCGTCGGCGGCCCCCATACGCCGGACATGCCGCCCACCAGCCCGGCAGTTGCCCCGACCAATGCCTCGATCCGGGCCGATGGGTGGCGGATCACCAGCCGCACTCCCAAAACCTGTATCAAGGCAAAGAACGTCACTGGGATGCCGATCATCAGTAGGAACGTCGATGGCGGCAGAATGCTGACAAACTGCGCCCCGGCCAGCAAAAAGATCAGCCCGACGATCAGGAACACCCGGAACCTGCGGATGGACTGCATCGCCGCCCCTGTCCCCTCGCGCAAGGCCTGCACGCCGTTGGTCACTAGCGTCGGCAGGATCAGCCCCGCCAGGGCCAGATTGGGCGGCAGGAACAGGCTTAGGCCGGAAATCAGCACCATTGGCATTGCAAAGCCGACCATGCCTTTGACGCAACCCGCCACAAAGCCAATCAGGATGGCCAGCGCAAATTCCAGCGGCGTAAGTGCGGAAAACAGTGTCATGACCTCTCAATACCATCCCCCGGGCGCTCTGCACCTGCAAAATCAATAGCGCAACTTTCGAACTTTTTTACACCCCCACAGGTATTTTTGTTGCGCTGCACGTGCAGCATGGTATGACCGTACGACTGATGAAAGGATGCGATTCATGGCCCATGACGGACAGGATATGACCGAGATGACGACAGCAGCTGTTTTGCCCGACCTTCTTGCCCTGACCCGGGCCGCAGTACCTGCGGTCGAGACCGTGTTCGAGCGCGCCCGCGAGTCCGTGCGCGGCATGGTGACGGCGGATGGCCGCATCTCGGGCGCGCTGATCGAGGCCAACCAGACCGCCGCCCATGGGCTGGCGTGGCTGGCCACCTATCACCAGTCGCTCACCCAGATGCAACGCTGGGCCGAGGCGCTGGAGCCTGACGGCAAGTTCGGCGAGGTCGAGCAGCTTCTGCACCAGATCGCCTTCGGTGAATACCTGCATCAGGTCGCAGGCGGCATCCCGATGAACCAGGGCGAGGTCGTGCGCCTGCAGGACCTCGGGCTTGGTTGGGACGCACTGTCGGGCTTTCAGTGCAGCGAAGTGCAGACCCTGATGGCGCAGGCCAATTCTCAGGCCGCACGGACGCGTCTGGTGGAATTGATGCAGGATCAGGCCGGGTCAACCATGTTCGGGGCCTCGGGGCTCGACGAGGAACTCGAAATGATCCGCGAGCAATTCCGCCGCTATGCTCAGGAAAAGGTCGAACCGAACGCCCATGACTGGCACCTGAAGGACGAGTTGATCCCGATGGAAATCATCGAGGAACTGGCCGAGATGGGTGTCTTCGGCCTGACCATCCCCGAGGAATTCGGTGGGTTCGGGTTGTCCAAAGCATCCATGTGCGTGGTGTCCGAAGAACTGTCGCGCGGCTATATCGGCGTCGGTTCGCTGGGCACTCGCTCCGAGATCGCGGCCGAGTTGATCATCGCGGGCGGCACCGACGAGCAAAAGGCACAGTGGCTGCCCAAGATCGCCAGTGCCGAGATTCTGCCCACCGCCGTGTTCACCGAGCCCAACACCGGGTCCGACCTCGGCAGCCTGCGCACCCGCGCGGTCAAAAATGCCGAGGGCGACTATGAGGTCACTGGAAACAAAACATGGATCACCCATGCAGCCCGTACCCATGTGATGACCTTGCTGGCCCGCACCAACCCCGACACTACCGACCATCGCGGCTTGTCGATGTTCCTGGCCGAGAAAACGCCGGGCACGGATGAGACCCCTTTCCCCACCCCCGGCATGACGGGTGGTGAGATCGAGGTTCTGGGCTATCGCGGCATGAAAGAATACGAGCTGGGTTTTGACGGTTTCAAGGTCAAGGGCGAGAACCTGCTGGGCGGTGAAGAAGGCAAAGGCTTCAAACAATTGATGGAGACCTTCGAATCCGCCCGCATCCAGACCGCCGCCCGCGCCATCGGCGTGGCGCAAAGCGCGCTGGACATCGCCATGCAATACGCCGTTGACCGCAAGCAATTCGGCAAGTCGCTGATCAATTTCCCCCGCGTGTCCGGCAAGCTGGCAATGATGGCGGTGGAAATCATGATCGCGCGGCAACTGACCTATTTCTCGGCGTGGGAGAAGGATCACGGCCAGCGCTGTGACCTTGAGGCGGGGATGGCCAAGTTGTTGGGCGCGCGCGTGGCCTGGGCGGCGGCGGACAATGGTCTGCAGATCCATGGCGGCAACGGCTTTGCGCTGGAATACAAGATCAGCCGCGTCCTGTGTGACGCGCGCATTCTGAACATTTTCGAAGGGGCTGCCGAAATTCAGGCACAGGTCATCGCGCGACGTCTGCTCGGGTGATCGAATTCGACAGCCCTGTTTCCCCAACTGACCCGGCCTTTGTGCCGGGTCTTTTTCGGGCAGGTCGGGTCGATTCCGCCGACCCGCAAACTCCCCCTATGATCCGGGCCCGAACGGGGGTAGAGCGTCTTGCGAAACACCTTTCCTGACAGAGTCTTTAGATGACAAGACGATTACTGGCCCTCTGCGCGATCCTCGCCGCCCTCGCACTGAGCGCCTGCGCCACCACTCCGCCGACCGCCACGCAAGCCGATATCGACGGGTTGGCGACGGCTATCCGCAACCTCGGCCCCAATGTCGATCCGGCCGAGGCGCAAGAGGCCGCTGTCATCGCCTACACCCATTCGCAACGGCTAAAGCAGGAATGGAACGTTACCGACGCCGCCATCATCCACAACGCCAAGATCGCCAACGGGTTTCGCGAAAAGGGCCTGTGCAACGACTGGGCCGAGGCCATGACCGGTCGCCTGCGACAAGAGCAGTTCAAGACGCTGGACCTGCATTGGGTGACCTCTCCGCCAACACAGTTCCGGATCATTCATCACTCGGCGCTGATCAGCGCCAAGGGCGACCCGATGGATAAGGGCATCATCCTTGACCCCTGGCGCAACAGCGGCGCTCTGTTCTGGGCCCCGATGGTCGAGGACACTCGCTATAACTGGCGGCCCCGCCTGGAAGTCCGCGAGGAATTGCTGAGCGGTGCGAACCCGTATTGAAGGACACACCCGATGACACGCCTGACCCTTCTGCTGCCCCTGATGGCCCTGTTCCAGTGCGACAAGGACGAAACCGTCGCCGCTTATGGCGCGGCGGATCAGACATGGGTGCTGCAGGAAATCGACGGGCAGCCCTATGAGGCCAGCGCCCTGCTGCGCTTTCCCGAACCGGGGCGGATCGAGGGAAATGCCCCCTGCAACAGCTATAACGGCACCCTCAACGCACCCTATCCGTGGTTCGAGATCACCGATCTGGCAGCAACCCGCGCCGCCTGCGCCGGTCTTGAAGCCGAAGGGTTTTATTTCGCCGCCCTGATGGCAATGACCCAGTCCGAGGTGTCCGGCGACGTGCTGATCCTGCGCAACGAGGATGGGCACGAGATGGTGTTCAAAGCCGCCGACTAAGCTGTTCCAGAAATCGCGACCGCGCCTCGGGCAGCGGATTGTGCCCCAAAGCCGGGGCCACGCGGTGTTGCAGGAAATAGCCGGTGGTGTTCAGCCCTTCGACAATTTCGGCATCAGGCGCCAGCCCTTCGCCGCGCAAACAGGGTGGCAATGGCAGCAGCTTGTCGGCCCACTCCCCTGCCCCTTTGGCACTAACGGCTCGGCCGGATTTGGGGGAGACATAGACCAGCCCCTCAACCGCCCCCGTCACCGCGCAGGTTTGCAGATCAAGGCCAAAGCCTAGTTCTTCGAGCAAAGCCAGTTCCCAGCGCAGATAGGCCAGCGGCCAAATCTCATCCTGCCCCAGCAGGTCCATCAACTGTTCGGTCTGCTTGTAGATCGCCGGGTGCGGTTCGCGTTCGGGCAGGCAAAAAGACAACAGCGCAACCACCGCGTTCAGCCCAGCCAGCGCCAGCCGCCCGGAAAACGCCGCCGCCGCGCGCGATCGCAGCGGTTCGACCTGAAAACTGCCGATATGTTCCTCTAGCCGTGCGCGCCACAGCACGTCCAGTTGCGCGCCGGGTTGCAGGATGGGCGCGATCTTGCGGCTGGTGCCACCGCGCACGACACCGGCATGGCGACCGTGGCCTTCGGTGAAAACCTCGATAATCGCCGCCGTTTCGCCGTGACGACGAGAGGTCAGAAGAATGCCGTGATCGCGCCAGTCCAAGATGTGATCCGGTTTTGTGTCAGCCTGCCCGCAGAAAATCCCAAGGGCGACAGATGCGCAAGTGCCGAAGAGTTTTGGCGTTTTTTCCAATCGCCAAATTCTTGTGACTTTCTGCCATCTGTTTTGACCGCGTTTTCACCACCCCCACCTGTGCCTTCAAACGGAAAGAGGGCAAATTATGATTGACGACGAACCCCTGCCAGCCACCTTTTACGACGATCACGACATCTGGACGCTGGACCCCACGGCGGCCGACAAGCATGTATACGAGGCCTTTGCTGCCGATGTGGTCGATCTTGTTCAACTGCTGGACGACAACAAACCGATGCTGTCCCGGGATGTATACGCGCGACTGTTTGCATCGCTGCTGGACCTGTCCAGAGTGCTGGGACGTTACGAGGAGGGCTGGCATCTGGACTGAGAGATTTCGGCCCCCTCACAGTGACCCAAAGTTTGCACCCTTGAACTGGCGGATCAAAACGTCACGCCAGCGTGGATCAGGATGCCAACGACCATCAGGATGTTCAGCACCATCGAGATGCCGTTGCCCACATAGATCGGCAGTTTGCCGACCACCAGCCCATAGGCGAACCACAGAAATGACAGCGCCGCATAAAGCGACCAGGACAGCAGCGACTGGCCCGTGGCGTGTTGCGAATGGGTGAAATAGAGCTTGACTAGTTGCGGCAGCGTCGCGAAAGGGCCGACGACGCCGATAAAGACCATGAACCCCTCGAACCGCTGCATCCAGTGGCCAAGATTTGACTTTTCCAGTTTCTCTGCAAGCGTTTCAGCCACGCCAACACCTCTTTGTCCTGCTATGTCCGCTGGGTTTTCCGGCTCTTGGCCGGGCGGGATTCAGCCATAAAATAGTCGCTTTGCGTCGCTGGTCCAAGACCCGTTGAGTGGCCTCAGTCCAGCCCCTCCTCGCCTAGCAGATGCCGTCCCTGCCGGTCCTCAACCTCGATCACCCAAAGGTCGGGGTCAAAGCTGCGTTGCCGGGTGACGGCGGCATCCACGTCAGATTCGGGGCCGCTGGACAATTCGACCCATGTCCGCTCACCGCTCATCAGATCGAAACTGCGCTGAAACGCGACCGCGTGACCGTCGAGCGTGTTCAGCTTGACCAACACCGCGCCTGCGGTGTCATCCCCGTGGGCGACCACAAAGGCCGGGATTTCCTGAAACCGCAGCCGCGCCAGATAGGCATGGACCCAGAATTCGGCCGTCAGCCGGGTCATGCGTTGCCGTCTTTGAAATCCAGACCCATTTCCGAATAGCGCTCGGATTCCTCCAGCCAGTTGGGCCGGACTTTGACTTGCAGGAACAGGTGGATCTTGCGGTCGAGGAATTCTTCCAGTTCCGCCCGCGCGGCCTGGCTGACCGCCTTGATGGTCTCGCCCCGTTTGCCCAGCACGATGCCTTTGTGGCCGTCGCGCATGACATAGATGACCTGATCGATCTTGGCGGAACCGTCCTTGCGCTCTTCCCAGTTTTCGGTCTCGACGGTCAGTTGATAGGGCAGTTCCTGATGCAGGCGCAGGGTCAGTTTCTCGCGCGTCATCTCAGCGGCGATCATGCGCATCGGCAGGTCAGCGATCTGGTCTTCGGGGTAGAGCCACGGGCCTTCGGGCAGCTTTGACGCCAGCCATTTGCGCAGATCGTCGACGCCGTGGCCTTTTTCGGCCGAGATCATGAAGGTTTCCGCAAAAGGATAGCGGGCGTTCAGGTCGCTGGTCAGCGCCAGCAGTTTTTCCGAGGGCACCTTGTCGATCTTGTTGATGGCCAGCGCGATGGTGCGGCCCTGCCCGATTTCTTCCAGACCTTCGAGGATGCGCTCGACCCCTTCGGTGATGCCGCGATGGGCTTCGACCATCAGCACCACCACGTCGGCATCCGCCGCCCCGCCCCATGCGGCAGCGACCATGGCGCGGTCCAGCCGGCGGCGGGGTTTGAAGAGGCCCGGCGTGTCGACAAAGACCAGTTGCGCGTCACCCTCCATCGCCACGCCCCGGATGCGGGCGCGGGTGGTTTGCACCTTGTGTGTCACGATCGAGACCTTGGCCCCGACCATGCGGTTCAGAAGGGTGGATTTGCCTGCGTTGGGCTCTCCGATCAGGGCGATGAATCCGGCGCGTGTGGTCATGGGTGATGCGTTCCTGGTTGCAGGTGCGCACCCCTATCGCAGAATGGGCGGGCGGGCCAGAGGGTTTGTTGATCGGTTGGGGGTGCTCCCCACACCGCTTGTTCTAATTGGGGGGCCAGCCCCCCAAACCCCCCGGGATATTTTTGGCCAGATGAAGCTGGGGATCGCCGCGAGGAGCGCAGGGAAGGGTTATTTGGGGAGGGTGGAGAGCAGGGTTTTGGCGGCGGATTGTTCGGCCTGGCGTTTGGAGCCTGCGGTGGCCTGCGCCTCGGTTCCGTCCTGCAGGCGGGCGGCGATGGTAAATATGGGGGCGTGGTCGGGGCCGGTGCGTTTGACCTCGATATATGAGGGCGGTTTCTGCCCACGCGCTTGGGCCCATTCCTGCAGCGCGGTTTTGGCGTCGCGGGCGTCGGCCTCGACCCTGTGGATGCGGTCGCCCCAGAGGGCGAGGATGACGTCGCGGGCGGCCTCGAACCCGGCGTCGCGGTAGATGGCGGCGATCACAGCCTCCATCGCGTCGCCCAGAAGGGCCTGTTTGCGGCGCCCGCCCGACAGCATTTCGGACCGGCCCAGTTTCAGCACCGCGCCCAGGTCGATCTGGCGGGCAACATCGGCGCAGGCCTCTTTGCGGACCAACGCGTTAAAGCGCGGGGCAAGCTGGCCTTCGGAGGCGGCTTTGTCGGCCTCGAGCAGCGCCGTGGCCATCACAAGGCCCAGCACCCGGTCGCCCAGAAATTCCAGCCGTTGATTATCGGGCCGTGTGGGCGAAGAGACAGAGCCGTGCGTCAGCGCGCGCAGCAGCAGTTCGGGGTTGGAGAACTCATAACCCAAACGGTGCTGGAACGCTCTTATTTCAGTGGAAAGCTTCAATTGACCGCCTTGAAGAACCGATCCCCGCGCCAGGTCCAGAAGAACAGCATCGACCGACCAGCGGACGAGAACATGATACGGTCGGCACGGCCAATCAGGTTTTCGTAAGGCACATAGCCAACCCCGTTTGCCGATTGCGGCAGGCGGCTATCGGCAGAGTTGTCGCGGTTGTCACCCATGAAGAAATAGTGACCTTCGGGCACCGTGTAGATACCGGTGTTGTCCGAGCCCTGATTGCCGATGTTCAGCACGTCATAAGCCACACCATTCGGCAGGGTCTCGATCAGGCGGTTCTTTTCGCACACACCGCCCAGCCCCACCGGGCCGTTAGAGCAGCGCGGACGCAGGCGTTGCGGGCCTTGCGGTTCGGCGGTTTCGGTGAAGACACCATCGGGTTGCTGCGGCACCGGGGTGCCGTTCAGGATGATCTGGCCTTCGCGGATTTGAATTCGGTCGCCCGGCAGGCCGATCAGCCGTTTGATATAGTCGCGCCCGGTGACGGGGTGGCGGAAAACGATGACATCGCCGCGTTCAGGCTCGCCGCCCCAGATGCGGTTTCCATCCTCGCCTTTCATCCAGCCGCAAACGTCTTCGGCATCGATATTCAGGCCGACGCTGGGGATGATCAGGCTGGGACACGAGGCGTAAGAATAGCCATAGGCCATTTTGTTGACGAACAGAAAATCCCCGATCAGCAGGGTTTCTTTCATCGAGCCTGAGGGAATCCAGAAGGGCTGAAAGAACAGGGTCCGGAAGACGCCTGCAATCAGCAGGGCGTAAACGATAGTTTTGATCGTTTCCCAGATGCCACTTCCGGTTTTGGCTTCCTCGGCCATACTGCTCTCCAGTCCTTGCGTGTTTGGGGTGCTACATGCGGGGCGGGTGGGGGCGAGTCAAGGCCGGGTGGCGCTATCTTGAAGCGGGCGCGCCTCGATCACCACAAAGGCCTGCGCCCAGGGGTGATCATCGGTCAGGGTGACGTGGATGATTGCCTCGTGGCCTTCGGGCGTCATCTCGCGCAGGCGCTCGGCGGCCCAGCCGGTGACATGCATCACGGGCTGGCCGGTGCGCAGGTTGGTGACGGCCATATCCTTCCACGCGATCCCCATGCGCAGGCCGGTGCCCAGCGCCTTGGAACACGCCTCTTTCGCGGCCCAGCGTTTGGCATAGGTGCCTGCGGTGTCAGCGCGGCGTTCGGCCTTGGTCTGTTCGATATCAGTGAAGACCCGGTTGCGGAACCGGTCGCCGAAGCGGTCGAGTGTGCCCTGAATGCGCTCGATATTTGCAAGGTCTGTGCCGATGCCGAGGATCATGATTGTGCGCCTTCCGAAACGGATCGCCGCTGACGCGCCTGTCGCAAACCGATCCCAAAGAAAATGCGGCAAATAATGGATGCAATGACCAGTAAGGCTGCGGACAAAAGTAGCCCCCAGGACGTGAAAAGAATTTCTTGCAGAGAAAGTTGCACAGAAATCAGAGCGCGATAAAGCACGACAAAGAAAACGGTGACACCCATCCCAATTACCGCCATGGCGACTGAGCCAGACAACATGTTTATGCTAGATGGCGCGGACGAGTTCAGATGGTGGTAGCGTCGCCCTTCGGCCAATGCGGCGATTGCAAAGGCCGCAAGGTACACGAGAGAAAGATAGAGAAACAGCTGATCCAGGACTTGCGGGCCCAAAAGAGACCCCAACCTGAGGAAAAGACACTTAGTTCCCAGACAATTGCTGAAATCGCTTTCTAAAGACAGAAGCAACCAAATCATTTCGATAATGCCCAAGACGTGAATGACAAGAAATGCACCGGAAAACACCGCTGTGTATCTGAGAAGATTGAAATTCACGCGTCCGAACCTCTCACGACAACCGCACCGTCAGAATCTTGTAACTCGCCAGCCCAAAGAACCCAGCGAAGGCGAAATCGAACCAACGGCGGGCGCGGCGGTAGGTGCGGACCATGCGCTCGGACGAAAAAAGGAAGGCGTAGCCGATGAAGATCACCAGCGAGCCCGCATACAGCAGGCCGAAATAGCCCAGCAGCATGGACAGGCTGGCGTCATTCGGCGCGACGATGGCGTAGATCGAGCCCCAACTCAGGATCGCTTTGGGGTTGGTCAGGTGGATGGCCGCGCCTTTGGCAAAGATAGTGCCCAGCGAACCCGTAACCGGATTGCCCAGCGCGACCTCATCCGAGGTCATCGCCCGGCGCAGCGCTTTGAGCGCCAGCCAGCCCAGATAGGCCACGCCGACATAGCGGATCACCTCGAACACCCAGACATTGGCCAGCATGATCGCCGACAGGCCCAGTGCGGCGGCAATACCCCAGGCGGCGGAACCTGCGCAGATGCCCAGCGCAAAGGCCAGACCGGCGGTGCGTCCTTCGTTCATGGCGGTTCCGGCGATGCCCATGGTGGCGGGTCCGGGGGATCCTCCGGCCATGATCCAGGCGAACCAAATGGCGATGAAACCGGGTGTGATCATCGCGCAAAAGCCGATTTGATCAGGCCGAGACCGGCAACCGCGAACAATCCGGCGACGACCCCGTCGATCCAGCGCCGGAACCGGCGGTACCCAGCCATCATGCCACTGACCGAAAACAGCATGGAATAGAGGAAGTTGTTCAGAAAACCCGCCCCAATGCAGATCAGGGTCGCAGCAACAACAGACAACAAGCCATCATCCGGGCCGAGGCCCACTGACAATGCCGCCATCCATGCAATCACCGATTTCGGGTTGGACAGGTTCAGGATCAGCCCGCGCCAGAACCATTTGCCATTGGCCGGGACGGACACTCTGGTTGCCTCAGGCTGCAGCGCGGACCGTCCCGATTGCCATGCCAACCACAGCAGGTAGAGACCACCCAAAACCTTGAGCACCATCAGGACGTAGAGCGAACTTTGCAGCACCGCGCCCATACCGCTTGCGGCAACAAGCCCCCAGAACACCAGACCGCAGGACAAACCCAAACCGTAGATGAGGCTGATCTTGCGCCCGTAACTCATCGCGATGGCGGCGTTAGAGATATTCGCAGGGCCCGGCGAGACCGCAACGATAAAGAAGGCCAAGGCCGTTACGGCGAGGGAGGTCAGGTCAATCATTCCCGCGCCTCATCCATCAGGCGGCGCATCTCGGTGATAGCCGGGGTGAGGCCCAGAAAGATCGCCTCGCCGATCAGGAAGTGGCCGATGTTCAACTCGCGCACTTCGGGGAAGGCTGCGACGGGCTTGACGGTGTCATAGGTCAGGCCGTGGCCCGCGTGAACCTCCAGACCCAGCGAATGGGCATAGGCGGACATTTCGCGCAAGGCCTCAAGTTCGCGGGCGGCCTCGTCCGGTTTGCCCTCGGCGTGGAAGTCGCAATAGGCACCGGTGTGCAACTCGATCACCTCGGCCCCGATGCGGTGGGCAGCCTCAATCTGGCGTTGGTCGGCAGCGATGAAGATCGAGACGCGGCAGCCGACATCGCGCAGGGGCGCTATGAAATGGGCCAGCTTGTTTTCCTCGCGCGCGACCTCAAGCCCACCTTCGGTGGTGCGTTCCTCGCGTTTTTCCGGAACGACGCAGACCGCGTGTGGCTTGTGACGCAAGGCGATCTTCTGCATCTCGTCCGTCGCGGCCATTTCGAAATTCAGCGGCAAATTCAGCGTGTCCATCAATCCTTCGATATCAGCGTCAAGGATATGACGACGGTCTTCGCGCAGGTGAGCTGTGATGCCGTCAGCCCCGGCCTCTTCGGCCAGCTTCGCGGCGCGGATCGGGTCAGGATACGCCCCGCCGCGCGCGTTGCGGATAGTGGCCACGTGGTCGATATTCACGCCCAGACGCAGGTGGTTGTCAGACATCGTTCGAATCCTTCATTGTCCCTTGGGCCGAGCCTAGTGGTTTTGTCACCGGAACGTCAGCCTCTGCCTGCGCAAGACGTTTGATTTCTTCAAATTTCGCTTTGATCTTGGCGCGGCGGCGTTGTTGATAGGTGCGGATCAATGGCAGGCTGAGATAGGCGCAGGCCACGCCCGCCACGATGCCCGGAATGACGCCACCGACCATGTAGGGAAAGAACACATCGTCATAAAACCGGCTGAGGCCATGCCAGTCGGCCTCACGCCCGGTGAACATGGCGATGCAATTGTCTTTCAGATCGCCCATCGCATCGGCGAATTTGCCCATCAGCCCGTCGGTGTCACCCTTGCGAAAGCGGGTACCCAGCAGAAAATGACCGGTTTGCAGGCTGACCACGCCGATGGGAACATAAGTCAGCGGGTTGCCAAAGAACGTACCCGACAGCGCAGCCAGTATATTGCCGTTGAACAAACGCGCCAGAACGGCGGCGACCAGAAAGTGCAGCCCATAGAAGGGAGTAAAGGCGGCAAACACCCCTGCCCCTATGCCGCGCGCGATGCGTTCAGGACTGTCAGGCAGGCGGCGGACGCGATGTTTGACGTAGTGAAAGGCGCGGGTCCAGCCGCCGCGCGGATAGACGAACTCGGACGCGACTTGAACGGCTGAGCGGCGATCTCGGCGCTTGAAAACCACTCCTGCTCACCCTTTCTCAGCCAGCCGCAACGGCGGTTTTCGCGCTTTCCCGGAACCGTTCGACCGCCGCAACATCGCTGTCCGCCTCGAGCGTCAGCATCAGCGAATGCAACTGTTCCAGGTCGCGCAGTTCCACATTGATCAGCAGACGGTAAAAATCCGGTTTGCGGTCAACAAATTCGAGGTTCGAGATATTGGCCTTTTTCTCGCCGATCAATGTGCAAATACGCCCCAGTACCCCGGCGTCATTGCCGATGGTCATATCAAGCGTCGCACCGTAAACGGCGGGGTGGGTGCCCGAGTGCCAGTGCAGATCGACCCAGCGTTCGGGTTCGTTTTCAAACTCGCTCAGGCGGTCGCAGTCGATGGCGTGCACCACCACACCTTTGCCGCGATAGGTGATGCCGACGATGCGTTCGCCCGGCAGCGGCTGGCAGCACGGCGCGCGGTCGAATTTCTGACCCGGCTCCAGACCGATCACGGCGCGGCGCAGCGGGATGGCATCGCCTTCATCCTTGGCCAGATCGGGATAGACCGCCTTGACCACATCATGAGCGGTCAGTTCGGCGCTGCCCAGACGGGCCAGCAATTCGTGCCTGTCCTTTAGGCGCAGGTGTTTTGCGGCCGTCTCCAACGCCTTGTCGGTGGATTTGCGGCCTACATGTTCGAAGCCCGCACGCGCCAGTTCCTTGCCCAGCTTGATGAAGCGCTCGCGGTCAACCTCGCGCAGCGCCCGGCGGATCGAGGTGCGGGCCTTGCCGGTCACCGCAATCTCAAGCCATGTCACCTGCGGCGTCTGGCCGTCGGCGGTGATGATGTCGACCGATTGCCCGTTTTTCAGCCGCGTCCACAGCGGTACGCGGATGCCATCCACCTTGGCCCCCACGCAGGAATAGCCAATTCTGGTGTGGATCGCATAGGCGAAATCAATCGGCGTTGCCCCGCGCGGCAGTTTCACCACATCGCCCTTGGGCGTGAAGCAAAACACCTGGTCCGAATACATCTCAAGCTTGACGGCTTCGAGGAAATCTTCGTGATCCTCTTCGTTGTCAAACTGTTCCGTCAGATTGGCGATCCATTTGGCCGGATCGACCGCAAACGGGTTTTCCGAGCGCACACCGTCGCGATAGGACCAATGCGCCGCAACGCCGGTTTCGGCCACGTCGTGCATCTGGCGAGTTCTGATCTGAACCTCGACCCGCTTGCCGTCCCGCCCCGAAACCGTGGTGTGGATCGAGCGATAGCCGTTCGATTTCGGTTGGCTGATGTAGTCCTTGAACCGCCCCGGCACCGCGCGCCAACGCTGGTGGATCGCGCCGAGGGTGCGGTAGCAGTCTTCCTCGGTCTGAGTAATGATGCGGAAGCCGTAGATGTCCGAGAGGCGCGAGAAGCCCTGATCCTTTTCCTGCATCTTGCGCCAGATCGAATAGGGTTTCTTGGCGCGGCCAAACACCTCGGCATCGATCCCGGCCTTTTCCAGTTCAAACCGCATGTCGCCGGTGATCCGGTGGATGACGTCGCCGGTCTCTCGTTGCAGCGTAATAAAGCGACGGATGATCGACTGGCGGCCTTCGGGGTTCAGGACGCGAAAAGCGAGATCTTCAAGCTCCTCGCGCATCCATTGCATCCCCATGCGGCCCGCAAGCGGCGCGTAGATATCCATCGTCTCGCGCGCCTTCTGAACCTGCTTTTCGGGGCGCATCGCCTTGATTGTGCGCATGTTGTGCAAACGGTCGGCCAGTTTGACCAGAATGACCCGCAAGTCCTTGGACATGGCCATGAACAGCTTGCGAAAGTTCTCGGCCTGTTTGGTTTCGCGGCTGGACAGCTGCAGGTTGGTCAGCTTGGTGACACCATCGACCAGCTTGGCGACTTCCTCACCGAACAGTTCAGACACCTTGCCGTAGTTGGCCTTGGTATCCTCGATCGTATCGTGCAGCAGGGCGGTGATGATGGTCGCATCATCCAGACGTTGTTCGGTCAGGATGGCGGCAACGGCGACGGGATGAGAGAAATAGGGCTCGCCGGAATGTCGGAACTGCCCTTCATGCATCTGCCTGCCAAATTCATAGGCGCGGGTGATGCGGTCAGCATTGGTTTTGGGGTTGTAGTTGCGGACCAGCGCAATCAGGTCTTCAGCAGAAATCATCCGGTCCGCACCTTCGTGTTTGGGAATTACCCCTGGCCTTGAGCCTCCATCAGAGCGCGCAGCAGTTTTTCCTCGGACATGTCGTCATCGGCGGGCTTATCCGATTCCGCACCCATCAGCAGCGCCATCTGATCTTCTTCCGGCTCGTCGACCTCGATCTGGGTCTGGTTGGCCTCGATCAGGCGCTCGCGAAGTTCATCGGCGCTTTGGGTCTCATCGGCGATTTCGCGCAGCGAAACGACCGGGTTCTTGTCGTTGTCGCGGTCCACGGTGATCGGGCCACCGGCGGAAATCTCGCGCGCACGATGGGCGGCAAGCATCACCAGTTCGAACCGGTTTGGAACCTTGTCTACGCAATCTTCAACCGTCACGCGGGCCATTGGGCGCTCTCCGTTAGTGAATCCATGTCAGGAAGAGGTTTATCTAAGGCTGTTTGAACGCCTTGACAAGCAGGAAATGCTGCAAATGCGCGGATCACAAGGGCGTGACCCCGGCGATATCTGCGGCTGGCAGTGCGGCAAGCAACTCTCGGGTCGTCTGTCCCAGCACCGGATGCCGCCAATCGGGGGCCACATCGGCCATCGGCACCAGTACAAACGCTCGGTCCTGCAGGCGCGGATGCGGCAGAACCAGTTGATCGGGTGCTTCCTGCCGCTGTGCTTGTGCGGGCAGGGTCAGCCAGTGGTCAAACACCGCAGGATCAGGCAGCACCAGGTCACTGTAGCAGACCAGATCCAGATCCAGCGTCCGCATCCCCCAGCGCTGCTCGCGCTCGCGCCCGAATTCATGTTCAACATCGTGCAGCACCTGTAGCAGGTCCAAAGGGCCTTTGTCCGTCTCGACCAACGCCGCCGCATTGACGTAATCCGGCCCCGCCCCCGCCGGGAAACAGGGGGTCGCGAAGAACCGGCTGGTGGCACGAATCAGCACGCCCTGACGCGATAAAGCGTCAAGGGCCAGTTGAAGCGTCACCTTGGGACTGTTTCCTCTCAACCTGAGATTGGCACCCAGGGCAATAACGACATTTTGCACGGATTCACTCATTAAATCCTCTATATTCGGCGAATTGCATACTTGCGATGCATGATAAAAGCCCTAATTATAGGCACACCAGCGCGCGCCACATTTTACACTCACTCACTCATCACGTTGCGTTCTGGTTTATACCGGAAGGGACTATTATGTTTTATAAGGACGAACGGCTAGCGCTGTTCATCGACGGCTCGAATCTTTACGCCGCAGCAAAAGCACTCGGTTTTGACATAGACTACAAACTTCTGCGGCAGGAATTTATGCGTCGCGGCAAGTTGCTTCGCGCCTTCTACTACACAGCGCTATTGGAAAACGACGAGTATTCGCCGATCCGCCCACTGGTTGACTGGCTGCATTACAACGGCTTCACCATGGTCACCAAACCGGCCAAAGAATACACCGACAGCATGGGGCGTCGGAAAGTCAAAGGAAACATGGATATCGAACTGACTGTCGATGCCATGGAACTGGCACCGCGTGTCGATCATATTGTGCTGTTCTCGGGCGATGGGGATTTCCGCCCGCTGATTGCCAGCCTGCAACGTCAGGGCGTGCGCGTCTCGGTCGTGTCGACCATCCGAAGCCAGCCGCCGATGATCTCGGACGAGCTGCGCCGCCAGGCCGACAACTTCATCGAGCTTGAGGACCTGCGCGACGTCATTGGCCGTCCTCCGCGCGAGATGCCAGCAGAGCCCCGCAGTGTCGCCGCTGCAGGTGGACACTAAGACCCGGCCACTCACTTCCGGGGGGAATGATGGCGCGGTCAGGGCTTATCACCTTGGCCGCGCCTCTTTAACTATGGTCAGGTGCTCAAACAGCTACTGGCTAGCACCGATTCATGTCAGATGAATGACGCGGTCCTGTCTGGACCAAGGCAAGGAAAAGACTTACCTGTGCCTTAAGGAGACAGCGACATGACCAAGCCGCCACTGACACTTTATCTGGCCGCCCCGCGAGGGTTCTGCGCGGGCGTGGACCGCGCCATCAAGATCGTCGAGATGGCGCTGCAGAAATGGGGCGCGCCGGTCTATGTGCGCCATGAAATCGTGCATAACAAATTCGTCGTCGACGGGCTGCGCGCCAAGGGCGCGGTGTTTGTCGAGGAATTGGACGAATGCCCCAATGACCGCCCGGTGATCTTCTCGGCCCACGGCGTGCCGAAATCCGTACCCGCGACGGCAGAACAGCGCGAGATGATCTATGTTGACGCCACCTGCCCTCTGGTGTCCAAGGTCCACGTCGAAGCACAGCGCCATGCCGAGGCCGGTCTGCAGATGATCATGATCGGCCACAAGGGCCACCCTGAAACCGTCGGCACCATGGGACAACTGCCCGAGGGCGAGGTTCTGCTAGTCGAAACGGTCGAGGATGTGGCTGAAGTTCAGGTGCGCAACCCTGACAAGCTGGCCTTTGTCACCCAGACGACCCTGTCGGTCGATGACACCAAAGACATCATCGCAGCGTTGCAAGCCCGGTTCCCCGCCATCGTCGGGCCGCACAAGGAAGACATCTGTTACGCCACCACCAACCGGCAAGAGGCCGTCAAGGCCGTGGCCCCCAAATCCGACGCCCTGCTGGTGGTCGGCGCACCGAACTCATCGAATTCACGCCGTCTGGTCGAGGTCGCCTCGCGCGCCGGTTGCGACTATGCGCAACTGGTCCAGCGCGCGACCGAAATCGACTGGCGCGCCCTGCAGGGCATCTCGACCATCGCGATCACCGCCGGGGCCTCGGCCCCCGAGGTTCTGGTGAACGAGGTGATCGACGCCTTCCGCGACCATTACGACGTGACGGTCGAACTGGTCGAAACCGCGCAGGAAAACGTGGAATTCAAAGTGCCGCGGGTGTTGCGGCAACCGGCATGAACGGCGTGCCCAAGGCCCCTTTGTATCTAGGCCTCGCGGGCCTGATCCCGTTCGTTTGGGGCGCGCTGACCTATCTGAACGGCGATCTGAACGACTGGGGCCGTCAGGCGCTGGGGTCCCGGTTCGTCGGGCCTTACATACAATTGTTCTACGGCTCGGTGATCCTCAGCTTCATGTCAGGCATCCTGTGGGGCTTTGCCACCAAGACCTCGGGCAGAAGGGCCACAATCTGTTACACGCTGTCCGTTCTGCCCGCGCTGTGGGCGTTCTTCATGACCGGTGGCGGCCCGGTCAGCGCCGGGATCAACCTGATCGTGGGCTTTACTGGCCTGCTGATGCTGGACGCGATGTTCTGGTATTGGGGGCTGGCCCCGCGCTGGTGGATGAAACTGCGCATCCTGCTGACCGCCATCGTCATCCTGTGCCTGTCTGTCGGAGTGTACCTGTGACCGATCAGAAAACGATTAACGCGTATACCAAGCGTGTATTCGAATACCTGAGCATCCCCCTGCCCGCCGAACAGCTAAAGGCGAGGACAGAGTTTGCCGATGCCGTGCGCGCAGGCGGCTATGTGCTGGATCTGGGCTCGGGCCCCGGTTCAGACAGCGCGTTTTTTATACGTGCAGGGCTAAAGGTGCGTGCGCTGGATGCGACCCCGGCCTTTGTCGAACATGCCCGCAACAGCGGCGTTGATGCGCATCTGGGGACGTTTGATAATGTGACCGAGCGCGCGGAATATGACGGCATCTATGCCAGCTTTTCCCTGCTTCACGCGCCGCGAGCAGATTTCCCCCGCCATCTGGCCGCGATCCATCGGGCCCTGAAGCCCGCGGGCATATTCTTCCTTGGCCTGAAGCTGGGAACCGGAGAACATCGCGACGAGTTGGATCGATATTACACCTATTTCTCACAAACCGAGATTGAGGAGGCATTGGCCGAGACCGGGTTCACCATCGACCAGATCACAACCGGCGTCGGTAAAGGTCTGGCCGGGTCTTACGATGGCTTCATTCTGGTGCTGGCCCATGGCTGAGCTGTTTGCCTATACCGACGGGGCCTGTTCCGGCAATCCCGGCCCTGGTGGCTGGGGCGTACTGCTGCGCGCGATGGATGGTGAGACGGTTCTGAAGGAACGTGAACTGAACGGCGGTGAGGCCGAGACCACCAATAACCGCATGGAACTGCTGGCCGCGATCAGCGCGCTTGAGACGCTGGAACGTCCCTCGACCATCACCGTTGTCACTGACAGCGCCTATGTGAAGAACGGTGTGACGGGGTGGATTTTCGGGTGGAAGCGGAACGGCTGGAAAACCTCGAACAAGAAGCCGGTCAAGAATGTCGATCTGTGGCAGCGTCTGGATGAGGCGCAGACCCGCCACGAGGTGACATGGGAGTGGGTCAAGGGCCACGCAGGCCATCCCGAAAACGAAAAGGCCGATGAACTGGCCCGTGCAGGCATGGCGCCGTTCAAACCAAAAAAGGCGCAGGCGTGAGCGGCCTTGCTCTGTTGGACTACGCCTCGGTTCTGGTCTTTGCGCTGACCGGGGCGCTGGTGGCCAGCCGGGCGCAGCTTGATCTGGTGGGCTTTGCCTTCATCGCCTGCCTGACGGCGGTGGGCGGCGGCACCGTGCGTGATCTGCTGCTGAACCGCCATCCGGTCTTCTGGGTCGGCCAGCCGGATTACATCCTGATCGCGGTCGGGGCGGCCGTGCTGGTCTTCTTCACCGCACATCTGGTCGAGAGCCGGTACAACTGGCTGATCTGGCTGGACAGCTTTGCGCTGTCCATCGCGGTCGCCGCCGGAACCGGTGCTGCGCTGTCACTGGACCAGTCTGGCACCATCGTGGTGCTGATGGGCGTCACCACGGGCTGTCTGGGCGGGCTGATGCGCGATGTGGTCTGCAACGAGGTACCGCTGGTGCTGAAACAGGGCGAACTTTATGTCTCCTGCGCCTTTGCCGGGGCCTTGATGGCAGTGTTGGCGACACGTCTGGGGCTTGAAGGCCTGCCAGCGCTGGGGCTATGCGCCTTGACCTGCTGGGCGCTGCGGGCGGGGTCGCTGCTGTTTGGCTGGCAGTTGCCGGTCTACAAGGCGCGGCCGCCACGGAACTAAGGTAAGGATGGAAAGATGCCGATGACCTTCCGATTTCTCTGTCCAGCCGTCTTGTCGCTGCTGGCGGCCTGCGCGGACCCTTACACTCCGATCAGTTTCACCGCCGAGGGAGATCGGATCGTCGCAACCGGCACGATCGACCACAGAACGCTCCGCGCCTTTGAGCACGTAATCGACGAAAACCCCGAGATCAGAACGCTGGTGCTGCAGAACATCGAAGGTTCGGTCGATGATGACGCCAATGTGGTCTTCAGCCGCGTGGTGCGCGCGGAAGGGTTCGATACGGTGGTGCCCTCGGACGGGCTGGTCGCATCGGGCGGGACCGACCTGTTTCTGGCGGGCAACCGGCGGGTGCTGGAGCCCGGGGCCTGCGTCGGCGTCCACAGTTGGGGCGGCGGCGGGTATGTGGCCGCGGAGCTGCCCGCGGGGCACCCGGAGCATGACAGGTATCTGGCCTATTTCGGGGATATCGGCGTCGACCCAGCCTTCTACTGGTTCACGCTGGATGTCGCATCCGAGGATGAGATGCACTGGATGACCTCAGCCGAGGCGAACCGGTTCGACATGACCACGCGCGCGGCCCCTGCGTTAGGTTCGGCGGCTGCGTGTGAGGCGCGATAGCGGTCAGCGCCGCCTGTAGGTCTGCCAAAGCCAGATCACCAGCAACGCCCCCAGCACCGCGCCGACAAAACCCGATAGCCAGCCCATCACCGTGATCAGAGTGCGCAGGATCAGCCCGCCCACCAGCGCGCCGATGATGCCGATCAGCATGGTGGTGGGAATGTCGGCCTCGATCCGCATCAGGCGGGTGGCGACGAAGCCTGCGGCGGCACCGATGATGATCAGGGCGACGATGGGCATGTCATTTCCTCCAATGGGTGGGCACGATGATCAGGGCGCCGATCGAAGACAGCACAGCGTCCAGCCCCGGCGGTCCAAAGCTGATGCCGAACATGATGCGGACGAAATAGAACAGGAAGGCCCCGCCAACGCAGATGATGATAGATGGCAGGTATCCGTTATGGGTAAAGCCGGTTTTCTCGGACAGGTAGCCGACGATACCGGCAATCACGACGGTGCCCATCAGGATCATGAACATGGCGTTACTCCGACAGCAGGCGGGTGCCGGCCGGGATGGGCCAACCCCGCAGAAACGTGTCCCTGTCCTGCGCGCCCTTGCCCGCCCGTTGCAGGCGCAGCAGCTCGACCGCGCCGGTGCCGCAGGCCACGGTCAACTGATCGTTCAGCACCTCGCCCGGGGAGCCCTGCCCTTGGGCCCGACGCGAGGCCAGCAGCTTGATGCGGTCGCCCTGCACCTCTGTCCACGCGCCGGGGAACGGAGAAAGCCCGCGGATGTGGCGGTCGACCTCGGTCGCGGGGGCGGACCAGTCGATGCGGGCCTCGGATTTGTCGATCTTTTCGGCATAGGTCACGCCGTTTTCGGGCTGCGGATCGGGGCGCAGGTTGGGCAGATCGGACAGAGCCTTGACGATCAGCGCCGCCCCGATCGCCGAGAGGCGGTCATGCAGCCCGGCGGTGGTTTCTTCCGGTCCAATATCGGTGGCCTCGCGCAGCAGCACGGGGCCGGTATCCAGCCCGGCCTCCATCTGCATGATGCAGATGCCGGTCTGCGCATCGCCCGCCATGATCGCGCGGTGGATCGGCGCGGCCCCGCGCCAGCGCGGCAGCAGGCTGGCGTGGATGTTCAGGCAGCCATGGGCGGGCGCGTCCAGAATAGGCTGCGGCAACAGCAGCCCATAGGCCACGACCACGGCGATATCTGCGTTCAACGCGGCAAAACCGGCCTGTTCCTCGGGTGATTTCAGCGAGGTCGGGTGGCGCACGGTCAGGCCCAGCGCCTGCGCCCGCGCGTGGACCGGCGTGGGGCGGTCTTTCTTGCCGCGCCCGGCAGGCCGGGGGGGCTGACAATAGACGGCGGCGATCTCGTGGCCGGCAGCGACCAGAGCGTCCAGCACCGGGACCGAGAAATCGGGGGTTCCCATGAAGATTATACGCATCCGTCCCTCCGTAGGATGGGGTTTCAACCCATCTTCTTTGCCTTGCGCAGCAGCATGTCGCGCTTGACCTTGCTGAGCCGGTCGAAATACATCCGCCCGTTCAGGTGATCGATCTGGTGCTGCACGCTGGTCGCCTCGATGCCCACGAAATCGCGGCGGTCGATCTGGCCCTGTTCGTTGAGGAATTTCACCGTCACCGCGCGGGGCCGTTTCACCTTGGCCGAGACGCCGGGCAGGTTGGGGCTGGCCTCGTCATGTTCGCGCAGCTCGACCGAGCTGTGCAGGATTTCCGGGTTGGCCAGACGCACCGCCCTGCCCCGCTGGGTCGAGCCATCCACAACTGCCAGCCGCAGCATCACCCCGATCTGGGGCGCAGCAAGGCCGACGCCGGGCATCGCCTCCATCGTGTCGATCATGTCATCCCAGATGGCGCGGATGTCGTCGGTGATCTCGGGCACGTCCTCAGCCTTGGTGCGCAGGCGCTTGTCGGGCCATGGCAGGCAGGTCCGCACCGTCATGTGCGGGCCTTCTCGCGCTTTAGCTTCTGCATCTTTCGTGTGATCATCTGGCGTTTCAGCGGTTTGAGATAGTCGATGAACAGCTTGCCGTTCAGGTGGTCGATCTCATGCTGCACGCAGGTGGCCCAGAGGTCATCGAAGGTTTCCTGCTGCAGATTGCCGTCCCGGTCCAGCCATGTGACGTCGACCACCTTGGGGCGGGTGACCTCGGCATATTGCTCGGGGATCGACAGGCAGCCTTCCTCGTAGACATTGGTTTCATCCGAGGCCGCGATGACCTCGGGGTTGAACATCACCAGCGGGCGCGGGGTCTCGCCCTCTTCCTTGACGCAATCCACCACGATCAGCCGATCCAGCACGCCGATCTGGGGCGCGGCCAGACCGATGCCGGGCGCGTCATACATCGTCTCCAGCATGTCGTCGGCCAGTTTGCGCAGGTCGTCGGTGATGTCGGCCACCGGAGCGCAGACCTTTTTCAGGCGGGGGTCGGGATGGATCAGGATATTGCGTTTCATGGGGCTGATTTAGGCCATCGCGCCCGCCACCGCAACGGCCCCTCTTGCACATGGCGGAATTGAGGTTAGCTTTCGCCTCGACAGATGGAGATGACATGACTTTCAACGACCTGATCGACCGCCGGGGCACCAATTCATCGAAATGGGACAAGATGGAGCGTCTGTACGGCGTCTCGCCCGAGGATGGGCTGGCGATGTGGACGGCTGATTCCGATTATGCCACCGCCCCTTGCGTGATCGAGGCGGTGCGCAAGGCGGCCGATCATGGGGCGTTTGGCTATTCGTGGATGCACCCGGATTACCTGAACGCGGTCCAGTGGTGGATGAAAACCCGCCACAATTGGGAGATCGACACCGATTGGGTTCTGACCTCGCAAGGGTTGGGCAACGCGATTGCGCTGTGTCTGGATGTGTGGAGCGACCCCGGAGATGGGGTCGTCATCTTCTCGCCGGTTTACCATGAGTTTGCCCATAAGGTGAACAAATCGGGCCGCCGCGTGGTGGAATGCCCGCTGGTGCGGGAGGGCGACAGCTATGCACTTGATCTGGACGATGCGCAGTCGCGGCTGGACGGGTCCGAAAAGCTGCTGCTGTGGTGTTCACCACAGAACCCTTCGGGTCGGGTCTGGACGCCGGACGAGTTGCGCGCGGTGGCGGCATTTACCGAACGCAACGGGTTGATCCTGGTCTCGGACGAGATTCACCACGATCTGGTTTATTCCGGCCATACCTTCGTGCCGATGGATGTGGCCGCACCGGATGCGCGGGCGTGGACCGTGACGCTGACTGCTGCGTCGAAGACGTTCAACATCGCGGGCCAGCGCACCGGCAACATGATCATCCCCGACGCCAAGCTGCGGGCCAACATGAAGCACCGCTTGCAGACGCTGGATTATGACCCCGGCGCGCTGGGGGTGGCGATGATCACCGCTGCCTATTCGCCCGAGGGGGCGGCATGGGTCGACGCGCAGGTCGCGCATCTGGCCGAGAACTGCCAGATGTTCCATGCCGCCATCGCCGAGATTCCGGGCCTTTGGTCGATGCCGCTGCAGGCGACATATCTGGCTTGGGTCGATTTCTCGGGCACCGGGATGGACCACGGTGAATTCGTCAAGCGTCTGCGCGAGGACGCGCGCATCGCCACCTCATCCGGCCCCGGCTTCGGCACCGGCGGAGAAACCTTCGAGCGGTTCAATCTGGCCACGCAACGCGCACGGGTCGAAGAAGCCTGCGTGCGCCTGAAGACGGCCTTTGGCGATCTGCAGTAGCCTCAGCGTCAGAGGGCTGGCCGAGACCGGCCGCTACTCTTCCTTCCCCAACAGCGCGATTGGCGCATCCGGGGCACGGTAGAAATCCAGCGGGGCTTTGTCATGCGCGGCAGTGCTGCGCTTGAATTCATAACGCATTTCGCCGCCGTCTTCCTCATCCGCGATGATGAGGCATTGGTAGAGGTGGTTGGCCCCGTCATAAATATCGACCAGCCCGCGCAGACGCGGTGTGGTTTCAGCTTCGACCGAAAAACCATCTTTCCACAGTTTGAGGATTTTGAATGTATTGTCGCCCAACTCGACCCGCAGACGGCTGGTCTTTTTCAGGGCAGCGATTCGCGCGGCATCCAATTCCGCGCGTATTTCCTTTGAAACATAGGTACTCATAAATCTATTCCCCCGCTCACACCCTCTATTTTGACCGACTGAATGTAAAAATCCAGTAAACCGCGTCACATAGCGGCGCTTGCTTGCCTGCTGTGGCGCAGACATCTCAGGCCCGGGTTGTGCGTGGGCGCAGGCCCGGTGCGCGGGCCGGACCATAGGAACAGGCCCCAGACCGCCCTATCTTTGCTGAAACACATGCGGAGGACTTGATATGGGCCTGTTGGTCGATGGGGTATGGCACGACACCTGGTATGACACCAAATCCACCGGCGGGGCGTTCAAACGCAGCGCCGCGCAGTTTCGCAACTGGATCACGGCCGATGGCAGCGCTGGGCCGTCGGGCAAGGGCGGCTTTCAGGCCGAATCCGGGCGCTATCACCTGTATGTCTCTCACGCCTGCCCCTGGGCGCATCGCACGCTGATCTTCCGCGAGTTGAAGGACCTGAGCGATCACATCTCGGTCTCGGTCGTGCATCCCGACATGCTGGACAAGGGCTGGACCTTTGAGATGGACGGAGATGGCGCAACCGGGGACAAGCTGTTTGGCTCAGACTTTGCGCATCAGATCTATACCCGCGCCGATCCCAACTACTCGGGCCGCGTCACCGTTCCAATCCTGTGGGATAAGGTCGAGAAAACGATTGTCTCGAACGAAAGCTCGGAAATCATCCGCATGTTCAATTCGGCATTCAATGGGATCACGGGCAACACCGATGATTACTGGCCCGGAGCTATGCGAGATGACATTGAAGAGGTTAACGCCCGCATCTATTCCGACGTCAATAACGGCGTCTACAAGTCAGGTTTCGCCACAACCCAGGAAGCATATGACGCGGCCGTTGCCCCCCTGTTCGACACGCTGGACTGGCTGGACGCCCGGTTGGCGCAAAACCGCTACCTGATGGGCGACCGCGTGACCGAGGCCGACTGGCGGCTGTTCACCACCCTGATCCGGTTCGACCCAGTGTATCATCTGCATTTCAAATGCAACCGGCGGCGGTTGGTCGATTATCCGAACCTCTGGGCCTATACCCGCGAGCTATACCAGTGGCCGGGCGTCGCCGAGACTGTGAACATGGACCACATCGTGCGCCACTATCACTACAGCCATGACAGCATCAATCCGCACCGGATCATCCCGACGAACCCGGTTCTGGACTATCACGAACCGCACGGGCGGGATCAGCGGCCCGCAGCGTAATGTTCGACCATCGCCGCCAGATCCTCTGGCGGCGTGCCGCTTTGCACATAGGCGCAGGCGTTGGGACTGTGGGCAAAGATCGACCCGTCCGAGAAGAAGGTGGTGTTGGTGACAAAAATCACCCGCGCGTCCGGGCGGCGATAGCTGGCGAAATCGGCCACGGCCAGTGCGCTGCCGGTCTCCAGAACCAGGTCCAGCACAATGATATCAAAATCCGCGCCGTAGAGCGCAAGGATCGCTGCCTCTTGCGTTTCCACCAGCGTGACTTCGGCCCCCTGCCTTTGCAGATGCCGCTGCCAGACCCGACCGAGGTCGGGGTTACTCTCAACAATCAGTACTTTCATTTGCAACAACCTCGGCACGTGATATGGGTGAGTAAGTGCCGATCCCTGCGATCCGTGATCACGCGATTTCCTTAACAAAGTGTTAACGACGCCTGCACAGGGCTGTGATCGGGCGGATTCGCTTGTGTGGACGGCAAAAATCCGCTTGAAGCAGCGCATTGTGGCGATTCCGGCAAGAGCAGATGGTGGAACAGGACGACAGATTGAACCCGCGCAGTGCCCGCGATCATGGCGGCGGGCTGGATGGGGCCATGGCGCGCTATGGCGGCGCGCGCGGCGATTGGATCGACCTGTCCACCGGGATCAACCCGCACCCCTATAAGGTGGCGGGGCTGCAACCTTCAGACTGGATGGAACTGCCCGATCATGGCGCGTTTCAGCGCCTGTCGGACACGGCACGCGGCTTTTGGCGCGTGCCGGAGGGGGCCGCAATTCTACCCGCGCCCGGAGCCTCGGCCCTCATCGCGCGCCTGCCCGCGTTGGGTGAACCGGGCCGCGTTCAGATCACCGCGCCGACCTATAACGAACATGCCGCCGCTTTCACCGCACAGGGCTGGCGCGTTGTCGCGGATGGCCCTGCCGACGCCCGCGTCATCGTTCATCCGAACAATCCCGATGGGCGGATCTGGCAGGCCTCGGATGCCGACGCCCCGCTGACCGTGATTGACGAGAGCTTTTGTGACGTGGCCCCCGACGCATCGCTGATCCATCTGACGCGCCGACCGGGGGTGATCGTACTCAAGAGCTTCGGCAAGTTTTGGGGGCTGGCGGGGCTGCGGCTGGGGTTTGCCATCGGCCATCCCGATCTGATCGCTCGCCTGAACGATCTGACCGGCCCATGGGCGGTCTCCGGCCCGGCGCTGCGCATCGGCACCCAAGCGCTGCAGGACACCGATTGGGCCTCTGCCACCCGCGCGCGGCTGGCGGAGGAGACCGCGCGGCTGGACACCCTGATCACTGGCAAGGGCGCGGCACTGGTCGGAGGAACAACGCTGTTCCGTCTCTACGAGGTCGACAACGCCACCGCACGGCGGGACCGTCTGGCCCGCGCCCGTATCTGGAGCCGCATCTTCCCCTATTCCCAAACCTATCTGCGCCTTGGCCTGCCACCCTCGGACGGATGGCACCGGCTGGAGGCCGCGTTGTGAGCACCCCGCTGCTGTTGGCCTGCGCCCTGTGCCTGGACGCTGCTTTGGGCGAGCCCGACTGGCTGTGGTCCCGCGTCAGGCACCCGGCGGTGATCATCGGCAACGGGATCGGTTGGTTGGACAAACGCCTCAACCACGGCACACAGCGGCGGATCAAAGGCGTGGCGGTTCTGCTAGTCCTGATCCTGACAGCCGGGGCCGTCGCGTGGGCCTTGGCGTGGTTAGGCCCCGTGGTCGAGGTGCTAGTCTGCGCCATCCTGCTGGCGCAGAAATCGCTGGTCACGCATGTTCGGGATGTGGGCACGGCTTTGCAGTCCTCGCTGTCCGAAGGGCGGGAAATGGTCGGACGCATCGTCTCGCGTGACACGCGGGACATGACCGAAGGACAGGTCGCGCGGTCGGCCATCGAAAGCGCGGCAGAAAACCTTAGCGACGGGGTTATTGCGCCTGCGCTCTGGTTTCTGGTCGCGGGCTTGCCCGGCATTCTGATCTACAAGGCCGTGAACACGGCGGACAGCATGATCGGCTACCGCAACGACAAATACCGCGAGTTCGGCTGGGCTTCGGCGCGGTTCGATGACCTGCTGAACCTGATCCCAGCCCGCCTGACCTGCGCGATGATCGTCGCGCTCTCTGGCCAATGGGCACACTGGCGCGCCATACTGGCCGATGCAAACCACCACGTCTCGCCCAACGCCGGATGGCCCGAGGCCGCCATGGCCCGCGCCCTGAACGTCGCGCTGGCCGGGCCGCGCAGCTATGACGGGCAGGTGCGCGATCTGGCCTGGGTCAACGGCGACGCCCCCCGCGAGATCGGCGCAGAGGAAATTTTCCGCGCATGTTACATGCTGTGGCGCGTCTGGGGGCTTGCGCTTGCCCTCGTGTCAGTGTCGGTTGGGGTCAGCTCTATTCTGTAACGGACCTGTCCATGCGCATTCTCTCTGGCATTGTCGTCGCCACCTTGCTCGCCTCACCTGCTGTTGCCCAGTGTGGCGGCGGGTTCAATTCCTTCGTCAACGGGCTGAAGGCCGAGGCGGTCCAACAAGGCTATGACAAAGCCACGGTGGACGCCTTCTTCAAAGGCGTGCAGCAGGACAGCGCGGTGCTCAAGGCCGACAGGGCGCAGGGCGTGTTTCAGAAACCGTTCATCGAGTTCTCCCGCCGCCTGATCTCGCAAAACCGGATCGATCGGGGCAAGGCCATGTCGAGAAAATACGACGCGGTCTTTGACCGGATCGAGCAGGAGTACGGCATTTCGCGCGGCGTGCTTCTGGCCTTCTGGGCCTTCGAGACCGATTACGGGTCCTTTCAGGGCGATTTCAATACCCGCAACGCGTTGGTGACACTGGCCCATGACTGCCGCCGCCCTGAACTGTTCCGACCGCAAATCTTCGCCGCAATCGAGCTCTACAGCCAGGGCAATTTCGACCCCGCCCGCACCACCGGTGCCTGGGCCGGAGAGATAGGCATGGTGCAGATGCTGCCCCGCGACATACTGGAAAACGGAGTCGATGGAGACGGAGACGGTACGGTCTCGCTAAAAACCTCAGCTCCGGATGCGCTGATGTCGGGCGCGAAAATGCTGTCGCATCTGGGCTGGCAACCAGGCCAGCCGTGGCTGCAAGAAGTGACGGTGCCCGCACAGATGGATTGGTCCCTGTCCGGCCCTGGCAAACCGCGCCCGGTGTCCGAGTGGCAGGCGATGGGCGTGCAGGCCCGCAGCGGCTCACTGGCCAACCTGCCCGCCTCACTGATCCTGCCGCAGGGGCACAAAGGTCCCGCCTTTCTGGCCTACCCGAATTTCGATGTCTATTTCGAATGGAACCAGAGCTTCGTCTACGTCATGACCGCCGCCTATTTCGGCACCCGGCTTGAGGGCGCGCAGATTTACGACGCGGGCAACCCGGCGCAAGGTCTGTCAGGGGCGCAGATGAAGCAACTGCAGAGCAAACTGCAGGCGCGCGGGTACGACGTGGGCAAGATCGACGGTATTCTGGGTGCGGGCACGCGGGCTGCCGTGCAGGCCGAGCAGGTGAGGTTGGGGCTGCCTGCGGATGCCTGGCCGACAGTGGATTTGTTGGGGCGGTTGTGAGACACGCGGGTCGTTACGCACCAAATCGGAACTTCTTGACGCGACCCACGCTTTGCAAACACACCTGTCGTTACACGTTCGCAGCCATCAGCCCAAACGCCATCAACAAGCTCTATCAGTTTAGCCTATCGCGGTGCTTTCTTTTGCTCAGGCGCCCCATAACAGCTTTGGTCAACAGCGGCCATGGGTTTTCCTGCACCGCACGAAATGCCGCATCTGATGCGCGAAGCGCGTCTTCGGTTCTGTTTAGGCGATCTTGCAGCCGGAATTGCTGCAACCGCGCAGCCTCATCCAAATTATCCCAGATGCCCGGGTGTTCTTTGTTGCCACAGATGGCTTCCTGCAAGTCCAGAAACAAGGGCGCACTCCGATCGCTTTGGCCGAACTCAAGTGACTGATCCCGCGGCACTGCTGCCAAAAGCCGCGATATATTTCTGAGGACAGGATGCGTGCCTTCGGCGATGACAGGTGCGGAAGAGCTTTTGATCTGAGCCGCAGGGTCGCAGGAATATCCATAGGCCTCAAAGTCATGCCGATAAAGCTCAACAAGGTTTTCAACAACTCGGTCTTCCGAAAGGGCTTGTTGTAACCCACCGCGCGTATCGCTCGACCCTTTGTTGATTTCGCGGGATTCGACCACTGCATCTTCAACACCCGCTCTCCTCATTGCGAGGCCAAAATCTTCGTTCAGAGTCTCGACATAACCGATGAAATTTGGGCGCACCGCCGCATTCAAAATATTGATGTGCTGCGGACGCCAATGCGGATCGAGGCTCAAGGGGTCTGGATCATTTGAGATCAGTTCTACAAAATCGGCAAAAGAAAGCTTGGCGTCTTCGGCCAGCGAGTACTTTTTTGCAAATTTCCCCCAGACGTTTTCATCGCGTTTGATTGTGTTTGGATTTACTTTTTCATTGTAAGCGGACAAGCATCTTGCAAATGGGTTTCTTGCGAAACTGAACACAAACGCATTCTCAATATTGGGAAAAAACTCGATTCTATACTCGAACGGGCTTTGTTTGACGTTATGAATACGCTTCCCCGGAGGCATTCCCGAAATTTCCCAAAGATGGCTAAGAACAAAGGAGCAACCCGCCTTGGGGTTATGGAGGTAAAGCAGATTTTTTGGGCCCAAACCTCTGATCAGGCGACCTTGAAGAAAAGAAACTACGGTTGAAGTTGCATCATGCACTAGGAGCGTCTCCGACGAATTAAGACGAGATGCTAGCTAATTGTTTCAGTTCGTGTATGCCACCTAAGAACGCAAATTAAAAAATTATTGCGAGTTTCGGCGTGGGATGCACTTTCAAGTCTCACTCCGGCCGCACCGGATACCGATCCCCTTTCTCATCAATCAGAATCAGCCTTTCCCCACTCCGCACGTACAAATCGCACCGGCTGAAGCCATTGCGGTAGGCGATGCAGACGCTGCCGTCCTCGGCGATGGAATAGGTGCCAAAGGCAGCATCTCCGCTGGCGTAGGTATAGGAATAGGCCCCTCCGGCTGAGAACGCGGCCTGCCCGTCGTCATAGAAAGTCAGCGTGCGGCCTGCCAGCGCGTCCAGCTCGTCAGGCGACAGGGGAATGTCTCCAGATTTGGTGGCCCATTCGGTGGCCATCGCCGGGCTGGCAGCCAGCAGAGCAAGGATCAGATAGCGGGTCATTCGGACAGTCTAGCCCGAAGCGCCCTGCAACAGGCATAACGATGCAGTTATCAGTCAGGCGACCATCTGCTCGGCTTTCTTGAGGTCGACCGAGACCAGTTGGCTGACGCCCTGTTCCTGCATTGTCACACCAAACAGACGGTCCATCCGCGCCATGGTCACCGCGTGGTGGGTGATGATCAGGAACCGGGTGTCGGTCTGGCGGCACATCTCGTCCAGCAAGTCACAGAACCGGGTGACGTTGGCGTCATCCAGCGGCGCGTCAACCTCATCAAGCACGCAGATCGGGGCGGGGTTGGCGAGGAAGACGCCGAAGATCAGCGCGGTGGCGGTCAGGGTCTGTTCGCCGCCCGACAACAGGCTGAGGGTCGAGAGTTTCTTGCCCGGCGGTTGGCACATGATTTCCAGCCCCGCATCCAGCGGATCGTCGCTTTCGACCATGACCAGATTGGCCTCACCACCGCCAAAGAGGTGCTTGAACAGCATGGCGAAGTTGGAATTCACCTGTTCGAACGCGGTCAGCAGACGCTCACGGCCTTCGCGGTTGAGGCTGGCGATGCCGCTGCGCAGGGCTTTGATCGCCTCTTCCAGATCGGCCTTTTCGCCGTTCAGCGTGTCGAATTCTTCTTGAACTTCCTTACTGTCCTCCTCGGCGCGCAGGTTCACCGCGCCCATCGCGTCGCGTTGGCGTTTGTGGCGGTTGACCTCGGATTCCAGCGCGTCGGCGGCGGGCATCTGGTCGGGGTTCACGTCCAACTGGTTGAGCAACTGGTTGGGCGTCAGTTGCTGATCCTCGGCGATGCGTTCGGCTGCCGCCATCACGCTTTCCTTGGCCGCATCACAGCGCGCCTCAGCCGCCGCTCGGGTTTCGCGGGCTTCCGAGGCCAGACGTTCGGCTTCACGCTCGGCCAGCACAACCTCGCGCTGCTCGGTCTCGGCCTCGGCCAGCTTGTCGGCGGCCTCGGCGCGGCGGGCTTCGGCGGTTTCGATCAGCTCGTTGAGTTCCTCGCGCGCCTCGGCAATCTCGCCGGGGGCCGCCATAGCCTCTTGCAATTCCTCTTCAGAACTTTCCTTGCGTTCGGCCAGTTCCGCGATGCGCTTTTCAGCGGTTTCAAGACGGTGCTTCCAGCCGCTGAGGTCTTTCGTCACGTCTTGGCTGCGCCGCGTCCGGGCCTCGCCCTCACGCCGCAATTCGTCATGGGTCGAGCGGTGGGTCAGCATGGTGATCCGCGCGGCCTCGACCGTCTGTTTGATGTCCTCGACCTGCGCGCGGGCGCTGTCCAGATCGCCCAGCCCGGTCAACGCGCCCTCGGCTTCGCGCAGCTGGGCGCGGGCGGACATGGCGTCGTCCTTGTGGCGGTCCACCGCAAGCGTCAGGGTTTCCAGCTTGCCCTGCGCCAAGTTTCGATCTGCTTCGGCGCGGGACAGTTGGCGCGCGGTGTCGGCCATGCGTTGATCGGCGGCGCGGCGGGCCTCGCGGGCGCGGCGGTCAGCTTCGGTCACGTCGGCCAGTTGCTGCGACAGCGCCTCATGGGCGGCGCGGGCGCCATCGGCCTGCGCCTCGGTGCGGGCCAGTTCCTGTTTCAACGTTTCCAGCTTGTTGAGCTGTTCCAAACGCAGGGCAGCGGCGCTTGGCGCATCCTCAGCCCAAGCGCGGAACCCGTCCCAGCGCCACAGGTCGCCCGAGCGCGACACCAAGCGCTGACCGGGTTTCAGCGCGGCTTGCAGACGCGCGCCCTGATCGGAATCGACCAACCCGATCTGTGCAATGCGGCGGCTGAGGCGGTCGGGGCCCGAGACATGCAGCGCCAGCGGTTCAACCCCTTCGGGCAGCGGTTGATCGCTGTCGTAACCTGCCACCTGCACCCAGCCTGATGGGCCGTCGCCTTCAACCAGCGGGGCGCGCAAGTCATCGGCCAAGGCCGCGCCCAGCGCTTTTTCATAGCCCGAGGCGACGCGCAGCAGGTCCAGAACCTGCCCGCCCTCGGCGGTGTCGCGTTCCACCAGCTTGGCCAGCGCAGTGGTTTCGGCCCGGATCGCGCCCAACTCGCCCTCGGCCTCGGACCGTTTCGCGCGCGCCTCGGCCTCACGCGCCTGCGTGTCATTGCGCAGCTCATCGGCGGCAGCGAGCGCTTCTTCGGCAGCTTCGGCGGCTTCGCGGGCTTCTTCTTCGCCCTCTTGCGCGGTCTCGAAGGCCTCGGCGGTGCGGGTCAGGGCCGCGCGCGCCTCATCCACGGCGGCGCGGGCTTTTTCCTCTTCGCCCTCGGACCGAGCCAATGTCTTGCGGCTGTCCTCGACCAGACGCTGCGCCGATTGGTGACGAGCCACGAGACGGGCCATATCCTCGGTTTCCTGCGACAGGTGATCTTCGCGATCCTGCAGGACCGAGGCGGCCTCGCGGGCAACCTCCGCGGCCTCAGCCACCTTTTCGTCATAGCCTTCGGCGGCTTTGGCAAGCTCGCGGGCCTCCCATTCCAACCGTTCGATCATCTCACCCGCGTCGCGGTTCAGGCCGGATTCGCGTTCGATATCGTTGCCAAGCTGCTGGATGCGGTTGGTCAGCGTTTCAATCGTCTGACGCGCGCGGGTTTCCTGATCGCTCAGCTGATCGCGCTGCACCATCTGGCGCTGCAGAACGGCAGCGGCGATAGCCTCTTCTTCGCGCAGGGGCGGCAGTGTTTCTTCGATCTGAGCGCGTTTGGCGGCGGCTTCTCGGGCCTCGGCCTCGGCGCGCGAGGCTTCGGTCAGCCGGTCACGCAGCTTGTCTTCCGCCGTCTGACGGGCCATGTCGGCCTCTTTCCAGCGGCGATAGAGCAGCATCCCTTCGGCCTGCCGCAACTGCTCGCCAATCTCACGATAGCGCGCGGCCTGACGGGCCTGACGGGCGAGTTGCGCCAGCTGGCCGCCCAACTGTTCCAGCACGTCGTCGACGCGGGTCAGGTTCGCCTCGGTGCCTTTGAGTTTCAGCTCGGCCTCGTGGCGGCGTTGGTAAAGCCCCGAGATGCCAGCCGCCTCTTCCAGAATGCGCCGACGCGCGCGGGGTTTGGCGTTGATCAACTCGGCAATGCGGTTCTGGCCCACCAGCGCGGGCGAATGCGCGCCGGTTGAGGCATCGGCGAACAGCATCTGCACATCGCGGGCACGCACGTCCTTGCCGTTGGTCTTGTAGGCGCTGCCCACATCGCGGGTGATGCGGCGGACGATCTCAAGCTGGTCACTGTCGTTGAAACCCGAAGGCGCGAGACGTTCCGAGTTGTCCATGGTCAGGACCACCTCGGCGAAATTGCGCGCGGGCCGGGTCGCGGCCCCGGCAAAGATCACATCCTCCATCGCGCCGCCGCGCATGGATTTGGGGCGGTTTTCGCCCATCACCCAGCGCAGGGCCTCTAGCAGGTTGGATTTGCCGCAGCCGTTGGGGCCCACCACTCCGGTCAGCCCGTCCGCGATGATCAGATCGGTCGGGTCCACAAAGCTTTTGAAGCCGGTCAGTTTGAGTTTGCTGAAACGCAAATGGCTGCTCTTGGTGTGATTCCTGTACTCAAGAACTGTGCGCAACCGAGGGGCGAGGTGTCAACGTGATTGCGCAGGATATGGGTCATTCGCCCGAGTTATCCACAACATCTTGGCGAAACTACGCGCAGACCCGCGTATCTCAGTACGGTGTGCATTCAAAGACCTGATAGCCGTATCCGCCGGAATAGCCGTAGTTCACGCATTCATAGGGGCGGCGGAGCAGCGCGCCGAAAATCAGCTTTTCCCCCAGCTCGCGGTCACAGCCCAGAACCCCCACCGTTACCGCCGCATCGCCCAGCACATCCAGAATCGGACAGCCCGAGACCTGCGCCATGGCCAATGCCGCCCGGTCGCGGATCGGACCCAGACGCGGGGCGTATTGCGGGTTCACGCGCACGGCCTCGGCCAGTTCATTGCGGACGCGGACGTCGAACACGCTACCGTTCACCGCGATACGTGTGGCCGGCTGATCGCGGAAGTAAGGCGTGCCAGCCGAACAGGCGGCCAGCAGCAGAAGGGGCAGATAGCGGATCATACCGCCAGCTATGGGCCAATATGGTTAACAGAACCTTTCCGTCATCCGCGCAGGAGGACACCCAACCTACGTATGCCCTCGCGGATCGTGTCCTCATCCGAGTTTGAGAAGCTCAGGCGGATCGAGTTGGCACCGCCGCCATCGGGGAAGAAGGCCTGACCCGGCACAAAGGCGACCTTGACCGTGTCCAGAGCCCGCGCCAGCAGATCACCCCCGTTGGTTCCCGCAGGCAGGGTCAGCCAGATGAACATTCCGCCCTCGGGGCGGGTCCACTGAACGCCGTCGGGCATATTTACCTCCAGCGCCGCCAGCATGGCATCGCGCCGCGCGCGGTACGTCTGGCGCACCTTGGGGATGTGCGTCTCGAAACAGGTCTGCGCCACCTGATGCACCGCCATCTGGTTGATGGTGGCCGAGTGCAAATCGGCCGCCTGTTTCATCAGAACCAATTGCGAAATGACCGGCTTGGCCGCAACCACCCATCCCATCCGAAGACCGGGGGACAGGGTTTTCGAGAAACTGCCGCAATAGATCGTTCGGCACGCCTCGATCGACCCTTTGCGTGCCAGTTCCAGCGCCAAAACGGGCGGGATTGGCGCGCCGTCATATCGCAAGGCCTGATAGGCCCCGTCTTCGATTACGGCGCAATCCAGATCATCGGCCAGATCCAACAGCGCCTCTCTGCCGCGCAGGTCCACTGTTTTCCCGGTCGGGTTGGCGAAATCGGGCGACAGGTAGGCGAATTTGACCTTGCCGGTCCCGGCCGCATATTCCGCCGCACCCCGGTTCTCACCGATGCCGAGCCGATCAAAACGGGGCTCATAGGCGTTGAAGGCCGCAATCGCCCCCAGATAGGTCGGCCACCCGACCAGCGCCGTATCGCCGGAAGACAGGTAGAGCTTCCCCAGATAATCCAGCGCCTGTTGCGAGCCCGATGTAATCAGGACGTTGTCCAGCGCGCACTCCACGCCGATCTGCCGCATATGATCGACCAGCCATTCGCGCAACGGGACATACCCCTCGCTGACTGAATACTGCAGCGCCTGCGCCCGTGTGTCCGGACCCAACGCCTGTTGAAAGGCCTGCGCAAAGGCATCCGCCGGAAACAGGGCCGGGTCCGGGATACCGCCCGCAAAAGAAATGATGCCCGGCTGGTCCAAGAGTTTCAGCAACTCGCGAATCTCCGAGGCTTTCATGCGCGACGTGCGGGTGGCGAATAGCGGATGGGTAGACATCAGGCTCCTCCGAACTGGATTTTGGCAGCGTAAGGGCGCTTCAATTAAAGTCAATAATACTGACCTAATATTTCAGCCTTTGTGATTTCTCCCGCTTCTTGAACCCGGTTTGGATGCGTGGTCATATGATTTGACCAATTCCGGAACGCCCCATGCCCTTTCACAAAGTTCAAACTGAAAAGCTGTCACATGCCGTCGTGCGTCAGATCGAGTTGCTGATCCTGCGGGGCATCCTGCGCCCCGGCGAACGGCTGCCCCCGGAACGCGAACTGGCCGACCGGATGGGGGTTTCGCGCCCCTCGTTGCGCGAGGCAATTTCCGAGTTGCAGGCGCAGGGATTGCTGACCGCCAAGGCCGGGTCCGGGATTTACGTGGCCGAAGTTCTGGGCTCAGCCTTCGCCCCCGCCCTGATCCGCCTGTTCAGCAGCCATGACGAGGCGGTGTTCGACTATCTCTCATTTCGCCGCGACATGGAGGGGTTGGCAGCAGAGCGCGCAGCGCGGTTGGGGTCCGGCAGCGACCTGAAGGTGATCCAGACCATTTTCGACAAGATGGAAACCGCGCACGCCCGCAACGCCGCCGAGGATGAGGCCCGGCTGGATGCCGAGTTTCACATGGCCATCATCGAGGCCAGTCATAACGTCATCATGCTCCACATGATGCGTTCGATGTACGATCTGCTGCGGCAGGGCGTGTTCTACAACCGGCAAATCATGTTCCAGCAGCGCGCCACGCGCGAGGCCATCCTGAACCAGCACAGCGCCATTAACACCGCCCTTCAGGCGCGCGACCCGTCAAAGGCGCGGGATGCGGTGGAACAGCATCTGAACTTTGTGGAACGCTGCATGGCGGATCAGCAAAAGGCCGAGAAGAACGAGGAAATCGCGCGGCAGCGGCTGGACCACGAAACCGGGCAGGCATGAGTTTTTTCCGCCCCAATCGAGAATGGAATCTAAACTTCGTCCACATCCACAACGGGTGAACTGTGCGAAAAAAGGTAGACATCCGGGCAACAAGATGTTTACGCGACTGCACCATCAGCAAAAACCTGGCACCTGGTCGAAATTGAGCAAGCACAAGCTGAAAATGATCAATCTCTTACGTCGCCTTACCCCTGTTAACGACCCCTGTATTATCGTTGCCAGCAACGGGCGGTCTGGTAGCACGCTGATGTATGACGCTCTGCGTCAGGCAAACAAGCGGCGGCATCGGCCACGCAGGGCGAAATCGGTGTTCGAGTCGCGGCTGGAAACCGCAGCGCTACACCCCGGAACGCTGGTCAAAACGCATGATTTTCCGGACGCGCTAAAAACCCGGGCAAATGTGAAAACGCTTTTCTGCTTTGGCTCAACAAAGGATTCCGCACTGTCGGTCTATTCTGCGATAGAACGGTTCGGGCGGGATTGGGTGGATGAGCATTTCGACCACCTTCATGCCTCGGGCCCGGTCGAGGATCTGTTCCGGCGCGACGTTCTAAATCAGGCCAGCCAGATGGAACGCTGGGGCACTTTCGAAGACTCTCCGGTTCTGTGCCTACATTATGAGGCCATCTGGACTCGGCAGGCTGACGTTGCCGACTTTCTGGGCCTCAAGTTCCAGGTGCCCGAACGGGTTGAACGTGCCAAAAAAACCATTCCTGACGACATTCTGGCGCAGGCCGCGGCTTTGTACGATCCGATCGACGCGGTCCTGGATGAGTTGCCCCAAGTCTTTGTCGCCTCAAAAGACCACGCAGACATCTTGAACAAACTTCCAAGCCAGGGATAACGTGGCAAAGAAAAAACCCGGCGCTGAGGCCGGGTTTTCTGTCAGATTGTCTGTCAGTCTCAGTGCAGCTTTTCGCCGACATCCGCGATGGACGCGTCGATCAGCTTGTTTGCCTGAGCTGCTGTCATCTGCTTGGCCAGAACGGCGCTTGCTGCCGAGACCGCGACGGACACCGCCTGATCGCGCACCTCTTTCACAGCCGAAGCTTCGGCTGATGCGATCTGGTCCTGTGCGGCCGCAAGACGACGGGCAATGGATTTCTCCAGATCGACCTTGGCTTGTTCCGCCGCCAGAGCCGCGTCTGCTTTCGCCGCTTCGACGATGGCATCGGCCTGACCCTGAACTTCGCGCTGCTTACGCTCATACGAGGCCAGCAGGCTGCGCGCTTCTTCATGCAGGGCGCGGGCTTCGTCCAGTTCGGACTTGATGCCAGCGGCCCGGTTGTCCAGCGCACCGCCGATCATGCCGGGGACCTTGAAGTAGAACAGGACCGCAATGAAGACGATGAAGCCCAGCAGGACGACAAAGTCGGTGTTGCCAAGCGAGAAGAACGGGCCGCTTGCGGCCAGCGCGGGGCTGGCGGCACCGACGGTCAGGATAAGGGCAAGAGTGTTCCGCATGTCACTTATCCTTTCGTCTGCGCGTCTACGGCACTGTTGATAGCTTTGGCATCTGCCTCGCCGCCCAGTGCGGTGACCAGTTCAGCCGCCGTATCCTTGGCAACCACTTGAATGCTTTCCAGCGCGCCGGAACGGATTTCGGCAATTGCTTTTTCCGATTCAGCTGCTTTTGCAGCGATTTCCGCATCGGCCTTGGCAATCGCGTCATCCAGACCAGACTGGATTTCGGCGCGGGCTTCCGCTGCGATACGCTGTGCCTCAGAACGGGCATCGGCCAGCGCTTTGTTATAGGCCTCTTCGGCCTCGACCGCCTTGGCCTTCAGATCTTCGGCCGCAGCCAGGTCATTTGTAATGGTCCCCTGACGTTCAGCCAGGATTGCCGCGATGCGGGGCAGAGCCACGCGGGACAGGACCAGAAAGATGACGACCAGCGTAATGACCAGCCAGAAAATCTGGTTGGGGAACCAATCGAAGCAGAGCTGCGGCATCCCGATGGCAGAGCCATGCGAGTCGACGCACGAGCCAACTACTTCTTCGCTAATGGGTTCAGTCGCCATGATGTCCTCCGTCGGAACGTTGTCTTTACAACAGGTGGGCCGCTATGGCTTGGACCCACCTGCGCGTAAGGATCAGGTTCCGCAGATTAGACGGCGAACATCAGCAGCAGCGAGACCAGGAATGCGAAGATGCCCAGCGCTTCTGCGAATGCGATACCGATGAAGAGGGTTGCGGTCTGCGAAGCAGCCGCCGAAGGGTTGCGCAGGGCGCCGGCCAGGAAGTTGCCTGCAACGTTGCCCACCCCGATTGCGGCTGCGCCGGAACCGATTGCTGCCAGGCCTGCGCCGATGTGTGCGAGATCGCCTTCCATGATGTGTCTCCTTACGAATTGGAAGTTTCGATGTTGGGTGTTCGGACCTTAGTGCGACGGATGCAGCGCATCTTTCAGATAAACACAGGTCAGAATGGTGAATACGTAGGCCTGAATGAAGGACACGAGGACCTCGAGGCCGTACATAGCGGTGATCGCCAGAACCGACACGGGCGAGATCACGGCAATCGCGGCAAAGCCTGCGAACACCTTGATCACCGCGTGGCCTGCCATGACGTTACCAGCAAGACGAATGGAGTGGCTGACCGGGCGTACGAAGTACGAGATCAGCTCGATAATCGCGAGAACCGGACGCAGCGCCAAAGGCGCGCTGGAGACCCAGAACAGGCCCAAGAACGCGGCACCGTTCTTGACGAAACCTAGAACGGTTACGGTCAGGAACACGGCCAGCGCCAGCGGGATGGTCACGGCGAAATGCGATGTGGTGGTGAAGGATGTCGGGATCATACCCAGGAAGTTCGCGCAGACGATGAACATGAACAGGGTCATGACATAGGGGAAGTACTTGACGCCTTCCTTACCGCAGATGTCTTCCAGCATCTTGTAGATGAAACCATAGGCCAGTTCGGCCACCGACTGCATTCGGGTCGGTACAATCGCGCGCTTCGACGTGCTGAGCACCAGCAGGCCGAAAATCGCGGCAATCGCCAGGAACATCCACAAAGTCACGTTGGTGGGCGTGTACCAGGCAATCGCACCGTCGCCAAAAAGCGGCTTGACGATGAACTGGTCCATCGGGTGGAATACCAGGCTGCTGCCTTCTGCTGCGGTGGTCTCGGTCGCCACGTTCAGTCCCTCTCGTCCTTCTCGGCTGCGCTTGCAGCCGCTTGTTTCTCTTGAACCTCTTTCGCGCTGCGGAGCATAACCTTCACGCCCGCGACAAGGCCCAGCAATGTGAACAGCACCAGAAAAATCGGGATCGTCCCGAGCAGGCTGTCCAGCCCGTATCCGATGCCAAATCCGATCCCCAGACCGGATACCATTTCGATGACCATCCTCCAGGCAAGCTCGCCCCCGGACACGTCAGCATCTGCGCGGGGCTTGGGCGCTTTGGCCTTTTTCGCCGCTTCGATCTTGGCCTCAAGCTGCGCCATACGCTGCTTTTGGTCATCATCGGTCACGGGCGGGTCCCTCGTACAGTCTTGGGTAGGGTGCTAAGGGGCTGCGGGCACAGAGTCAACGGGGTTGCGCGCCTGGATTGTCGCACATTAAAATATTGATTTTAAATGAAATTCGTTACTCGTAGCCTAATCAGGATTCCGGCCAATCCGGATGCCACACGCCAAAAGACCTGAATCCGCATATTCAACCAAATGGTTGACCAAACTTCGGGGCTGTGGTTCAGCACGGGCATGCCCAACGACCTCGACACCGTTTTCGCGGCCCTTGCCGATCCCACCCGCCGCACCATCCTTGCGATGCTGCTTGAGGATGATATGGCCGTCACGGACGTGGCGGAACCGTTCGAGATGTCGCTGGCTGCGATCTCGAAACATCTGGTCATTCTGACCAAAGCCGGGCTGATTAGCCAAGAGAAACGCGGTCGGGTGAAGTGGTGCAAGCTGGAACCAGACGCCCTGCGCGCAGCCTCGGTCTGGATGCAGGGGTTCGGGCAGTTCGAACCGGTCAACCTGGATGCGTTTGAACGGTTTCTCGAAGTCGAACTGCCCGCGGGCGACGACTAGCGCTATCTGACTACAAAGACCGACACGCCGGCATGCTTCGCCAGAAACCCCGCGTGGCTAGAAAAGATATAGTCGGTGATCCGCGGCGCATGGGTGCCAACCACGATCAGGTCCGCGCCGATCTCGTCAGCCGCCTTGGCCAGATCACCGTCAACTTCAACGGCCACGTCGACCGAGTGGATATTGCGAAACGCGACCTCGGTCCCGCTGTTTCTGGACAGTTGATCCGCAAACGCACGCAAATCTTTATGAACCGCCGAGTCTGTCTGAGCCGGATCAGTTCCGGTTACGCTGACAACGGTGATTTTCGCGCCCTGCCACTTGGCTACCTCGGCTGCAACGTCCGCAGCCTTGCGAACCTCGGACGGCAGATGCAGGTCCATCGGGAACATGATATGTTTGTACATGGCAAATTCCTCCTCGCCGCAAAGCATAGGGAAATGTGCATATATCGACCTTGATCTGCCTCAACGGACAGTTTCGAACGGGAAGCTTCCGGCTAGCCTTCCTGGCTGAACTCCACCCCTGTCACAACCCCGGTCGCATCTGCGCGGCACAACCAGGGGGCCGTCGCGCCCTCTACAGCGACCGTTGTGACCGAGCCGGTGGGCGCGATCTGGGTGCCCGTGGCGCGCACCCCGTCGGCCTGAACACCTGTTTCGGCCACCACCAGCGCCTCGCAACTGGCCTGCAGGTCCGTCTCAGAGGTGCCTGTTTGGCTGCACGCAGAGATCGAAAGCGCAACCCCGGCGACAAAGATCCGATTCATTTTTCTGCGTCCTTTCGATTGCCCCGTTTAGGGGGTGAGCTTTACATGGCTTGCGCGGAAAGCAAGCCTCAATCGGACAAGCGCCGGATTGGTGTCGGAGCCTCCTCTTTCAACAACAGCAACAGCGCCACAACGGTCAGAACAACCCCGCCCAAAATCAGGCCGGTGGGCACACCATTGCCCAAAGCGATCTCCCACAGGATGACCCAGCTTGGCACCAGATAGGTATAGGCCATGACCTTGGCCGAGGGCAGCCGTAGGGCCGAGAACTGGACCAGAACGAAACTCGCCGCTGTTGCGAAGAATGACAGGTATAGAATACCCAGCCAGACGATGAACGGCAGGTTCAGCCAATCGGTCGCGGCAATGTCGGACCACCCGAATACAAGCAGAACCAGAAAGCCCGAAACGAGCGTGCCGAAGGTGAACACCACAGCAGGCTCGCCCCGATTCAGCTTGCGCACCATCGGCGTGTAGACCGCATGCGCGACGCAGCCCCAGAAATAGATGATTTCTCCGGTCCCGATCTCGAACAGGCGGAACGCCTGCCAGTCCGCTCGGAAAATCACCCAAAGCGCCCCGATTGCGCCCACGATCAGGGCCAGCGCCATGCGGGGCGTCGTGATCTGCCGCAACAGGACCCAGCCCGCAAGGGCCGAGATGACAGGCGTCAGGGTAAACACAGCAGCGGCGCTGACCGGTGGGGCGGTTTGCAGGCCGTAGAACATCAATACAAAATAGGTGGCGAACAACCCGCCCAATATCAGGTACCGCCACGGTGCCTGCGCCGCATCACGCGACAAGCCGGTGGTGACAAGGGCCGCAACCCCGATCACCAGCGCAGCAATGGCGAAGCGCATGGCGTTCAGCGCCGCCGGAGCAATCTCATTGGCGATGATCGAGCCCAGCGAGAAACTGCCCGCCACCAGCGCAGAAAAGGTCAGCATGGCCAGATGGCCGCGCGCCTGTGGGCTCATGGTAGCCAGCCCTTGGCCTGTTCTTTAAGAAATTTCAAAAACGCCTGCACCTTGGTCGTCCGGTGCAGGTCCACATGGGTCACCAGCCACAGCTTGCCGGACCATTCCGGCAACGGCGCCATGACCTCTTCCAGATCGGGGTGGCGCGCAGCCTCCCACCGGGCCATGAACCCGATGCCCGCCCCGGCCAAAACCGCCTCGCCCCCGGTGAAATTGTTCGAGCACCGGAAGGTGATCGCCTCGGCCGGTGCATTTTCACGCAGCCATCGGGCAAACGGGGCGCGGCTGTTTTCATCGTCATTGCCCACAAACGCATGATCAGCGAAATCTGACACGCCCGAAGGTTTCCCCCGCCGCGCGATGTAGTCCTTGCTGGCAAACAACCCGACCTCTTGCGAGATGAAGGGCTGCACAACGTTGTCCGGCTGATCCGGCGCAGCCCCGGCCCTGATGGCCACATGCGCCTCGCCATATTCCAGCCGGAACAGGCGGTCGCCGGTCAGATACCGCACGATCAGGCCGGGATGCGCGTTCTGAAACGCGCTGAGCGTCGGCACCACCAAAGGCGCAAGTGAGGCCAGAGACGTCACGACCAGCTCGCCCGAGACATCATCGCCCCGCCCCTTCATCCGTCCGACCAGTTGGTTGAACTGATCCTCGGTCGCCTGCGCCACACGCAACAGGTCTTCACCAGCCTCGGTTGGCGTGTAGCCCCGCGCATGGCGCTGGAACAGTTTGACTCCCAGCCGCGCCTCGATGGCGTCGATATGGCGGATCACGGTGGCGTGGTGCACGCCCAAAACCTCGGCCGCGCCGCTGACGGTTCCCATGCGCGCCACCTGATAAGCGGTTCTCACTTCATCCCAATTGTCCATGACACATCTTCTTCTGTGCAATTTCCAACATTCAATGTTGATGTATCCGAGTTTTGTTCACCAATGCAACATTCATATTGGGGGCAGCAAGATTTCCCTGACCAGAAGGACCCCAAAACCATGACCAAGACCATCCTGCATATCGACGCCTCAGCCCGCCGCACCGGATCGGCCACTCGCGACTTGTCCGACCGGATCGTTCGCCATCTGGACGCCGGGCGCATCATCCGCCGCGACCTGGCCACGCCTCTGCCCCTGCTGACGGAGGACTGGATCGCCGCCAACTTCACCCCCGCCGATCAGCGTGACGAAGTGCAGCGCGATCAGCTGGCCTTGTCGGACGAGCTGGTATCGGAAATGCAGCGCGCAGACACAATTGTCATCGGCCTGCCGATCTACAATTTCTCGGTCCCCGCCGCCTTCAAGGCCTGGATTGATCTGGTCGCCCGCGCGGGCCTGACCTTTTCCTATACCGAGGCTGGCCCCAAGGGTCTACTGGATGGCAAACGCGCGATCCTCGCCATCGCCTCGGGCGGCACGGCGGTCGGGTCCGAGATCGACTTTGCCACCAACTACGCAAAACACGTGCTGGGCTTCATCGGCATCACCGATGTCGATGTCATAGCCGCCGATCAGATGGCATTGGACGCCGAAGCTGCACTAAACAGCGCCCACAAGGCGGTATCGGAACTGGCCGCCTGATCCCCTCTGGCCTTTGTGCCGCGAAACGTCCAGTCTGCACCGAAACAGGATTTGGCAGGCTGGGCGTTTCTCATGAAGAAAATCGGAATTCTGGGCGGTGTCGGCTGGGCCTCGACCGTGGACTACTACAGGGCAATTGCCGAAGGTGCCGGGCGCCATTTCGCCGAACGCGGCCACGGCTCGCCTCTCCCAATCCCGCCGATGACCATCGAATCCGTCACGCAGGCCAAAACCCGCGCCTTGCGCGGTGTGGCGGGGGATGAAGCCAGTTGGGCCGCCTTCGACGCGGTCTTCCGCGATGCCCTGTTGACGCTGGAACGCGCCGGTTGCGATTTCGGCATCATCGCCTCGAACACACCGCACGCGCGGCTGCACGCGATCCGTCAGGGCGTGTCCATACCGATCCTCAGCATCTTCGACGCCACCGCCGAGGTCACAGCCACAAGCGGCGCCTCTGACGCCCTGGTTCTGGGAACGACCGTCACAATGCAGGCCACCAACTACGCCGACCGCCTCGCCACCGAGGGTATTCGCGCCAATGACCGCCTGCCCGAGGACGACATCGCCGAAATGCAGGCCATGATCGACACCGACTTTTACGGAGGCGCGTCAGCAACGGCCCACAAACGCCTATTGGACTTCTGCAACCGCCAAGCCAAACCGGGCACGGCGATCCTGCTGGCCTGCACCGAACTGCCGCTGGCCTTCCCCGATCACCTCGACGACCCGATGTTCGAAGCAGACGGCCATCTGTTCATCAACCCCTCCGCCGCTCATGTCGCGGCGGCCCTGAACAAAGCCCTGACCGGACCCTAAAGCCCCCGCTCCTTCTTCTGTTCAAAAATACCTCCGCCGGAGGGTGAGGGGCGTTACAGAAACTGTCCGGAGGACAGTTTCAGCCCGAGCGGGCGGAGCCCCGGCCTGCGCCGCAAGGCGCGTCCCCTAGGGCAACCAGCCCACCTCGCACCCGATCCGATCAAAAAACGCCATCACGTCCGAGCGCGCCATTGCAACGGTCCGGTCATTGACCAGCGGGTGCATATAGATCACATCCGCCTGCCGGGCGGCAGCGTCCATAAAGAACCGCACCCCAGCCCCGACCCCTGTGATCATCGCCAGCGGGCTGACCGAGCCGGGGCGAATGCCCAGGTTCTGCATCAGCCGATCCGCCGACCCGAAAGACAGGCTGCCGATCCCCAACTCGGCCCCAAGGGCTTTCAGGTCAATCTCGCGGCTTTGCTCCAACGTCACCAGATAGTTCCGCTTTTTCTTGTCCCGCAGATACAGGTTCTTGAGGCGCAAGGCGTTCTCGCCCGGAACCATGAACTGATCCTCGACCCCTTTTGCGTCTTCGACCGTTCGCAGCGGGATATGACTGTGCAGCCGATAGGGCAGCCCCCACGCGTCAAGCTGCGCCAGCAGCGCGTCCGAACTGATGGGCAGGTTGTCGGCTTAGGTATCCGATGCGGTCATATAGCACCCCCGGGGAAATGACTTCGACACAAGCGTGATGCCGAAGCCTGCGCTGACATGCAACCGGGGAAGTTATTTCGGGATCAGCCCTTGGCCATGCTCCGCGCCATCTTCAGCGCTTTTTCGTATTTCGCGATACGCAGGTCCAGGTTCTGCAACGCATTCTTTTCAACCTCGCCCACTTTGCTCAGCGCCGATTTCTCGATCCGTTTCAGCGCGTTGGTCCATTTGACCGGGTCCCAGTTCCCCTTGGCGACCTCAATCGCCGCCCCGGCCCAGAACGAGGGCGTCATCAAACCCGCAATAACCGAGACAGCGCGCTTTCCCCAAAGCCCGGCGGTGGTGGTCTCTTTGATATCGTCGCGGAAGGCTTGCGCGATGAACTGGGAATCCTGAATGCCCTTGTCGATCACGAATTGCTTGAGGAATTTCTTGTTGTGCAGGATCAGCTTGCTGCCTGCCAGTTGCGTGCTTTTGTAGGCCGCGCCAACCTTAAACGCCAAACCCGTACCAAGGGTCAGCAACAGCGCGTTCAGATCGTTCTTGTCGCTGGCCTTTTTCACCTTGAGGTATTCCGACGTGACATCCTTGCGAAGCGCCTTGAAATCCTGTGCGGCCTCTTTCCGGTTTTTCTTCAAGCTGGCCAGAACGCTTTCAATTTCTTTAAGCGACTTTCTGTCCACCACCATCGCCGCAGAATTTGCCGGAGGTATCCTGACTTCATCCCCCGGCATTATTTTCGACGGGTTCGGCCGCAATTTCCGGAACTTTGCGTTTTCCTTGTGCTTATAAATGATGTCGAAGTTCTTGTATCCGTACTTGGCGGCAATCTTGTTCAGATTTTCGCCTTTCTTCACCACATGCGTTAATACTTTCATAAAAATACCCCTCACCACGCAAACCAGTAAAAAATACCCCAGCAGCGTGCCACAAAACCGCGTTTCAGGCAAACCGTGCCCGATGACGGAGTACAGGTCTACAGCCAGCCCGGTCTTGACTCTGTGAACTGATTTACATAAGCCGCCCCAAACATCCGGAAGAGAGTACCCTTCCGGTCCCTTGAGTCGTTCAGGGATCGCCCCCCACCAGCGAGTTTCGCCCGTGGGGGCAATTGTGCATTAACCGGCGTTTCTTATCTGAGAAGCGCCACCAGACAACCGGCTAAGGAGGCCGAAGGCATGTTTGAAAATCTATCCGAACGCCTTTCCGGCGTCTTTGACCGGCTGACCAAACAGGGTGCCCTGTCCGAAGAAGACGTCAAAACCGCCCTGCGAGAGGTTCGCGTTGCCCTGCTTGAGGCCGACGTCTCGCTGCCGGTGGCGCGTGAGTTCGTCAAAAAGGTGCAGGAACAGGCGACTGGTCAGGCTGTCACCAAGTCGATCACTCCGGGCCAGCAGGTCGTCAAGATCGTGCATGACGCGCTGGTCGATACCCTGCGCGGCGAGGAAGACCCCGGTACGCTGAAAATCGACAACCCGCCTGTCCCGATCCTGATGGTCGGCCTGCAGGGCTCGGGTAAGACCACGACCACCGGTAAGCTGGCGAAACGGCTGAAAGAGAAAGAGGGCAAGAAAGTCCTGATGGCCTCGCTCGACGTCTATCGCCCGGCGGCGATGGATCAGCTGGCGGTGCTCGGCACGCAGGTCGGCGTCGATACGCTGCCGATCGTACCCGGCCAGAAGCCCGTCGACATTGCCAAACGCGCCAAGCAACAGGCGACGCTGGGCGGCTATGACGTCTACATGCTCGATACCGCAGGCCGTCTGCATATCGACGAAGTGCTGATGGACGAGGTTGAGCAGGTCCGCAACGCGGTCGACCCGCGCGAGACCCTGCTGGTGGTCGACGGCCTGACCGGTCAGGTCGCCGTTGAGGTGGCCGAGGAGTTCGACGCCAAGGTTGGCATCTCGGGCGTGGTCCTGACCCGGATGGATGGCGACGGACGCGGCGGTGCGGCCCTGTCGATGCGCGCGGTTACCGGCAAGCCGATCCGCTTTGTGGGTCTGGGCGAGAAGATGGACGCGCTCGAAACCTTCGAGCCGGAACGGATCGCCGGTCGTATTCTGGGCATGGGCGACATCGTTGCTCTGGTTGAAAAGGCCCAGGAAACGATGGAGATGGAACAGACCGAGCGCATGATGAAGCGCATGGTCAAGGGTCAGTTCAACATGAACGACCTGAAAATGCAGCTGGAACAGATGATCCAGATGGGCGGCATGCAGGGCATGATGGGCATGATGCCGGGCATGAACAAAATGGCCAAGCAGATGGATCAGGCCGGTCTCGACGACAAAATCCTACGCCAGCAGATTGCCCTGATCCAGTCGATGACCAAACGCGAACGTGCCAACCCGCAGCTGCTGCAGGCCAGCCGCAAGAAACGGATTGCTGCGGGTTCGGGGATGGAGGTCAGCGACCTCAACAAACTGCTCAAGATGCACCGGCAGATGTCGGACATGATGAAGAAGATGGGCAAGATGGGCAAAGGCAAGATGCTGAAACAGGCCATGAAGGGCATGTTCGGCAAAGGCGGCCCCTCGCCCGAGGAAATGGCCGCAGGCATGGACCCCAAGGCGCTGGAACAGGCGGCCAAGGCGATGGGCGGCAAGATGCCCGGCGGCCTGCCCGGCTTGGGCGGCGGCATGGGCCTGCCTCCGGGCCTCAGCGGGTTTGGTAAGAAAAAGTGAACCTGATCGACGATCATATCCCCCGGCTTGAGACCGAGCGCCTGATCATGCGCGCCCCGTCCGAGGCTGATCTGGACGCGGACACTGCGTTCTTTGCCAGCGATGCGGCCAAGTTCGTCGGCGGCCCGCTGCGCCGGGATGAGGTATGGCGGGTCTTTGCCTCGCTTCTGGGGCATTGGGCCGTACGCGGTTACGGGTATTGGAGCGTCGATGAAAAGGACACCGGCGCTTATGTTGGGCGCATTGGCCTGTGGTTTCCCGAAGGCTGGCCCGAGCCCGAAGTCGGCTGGACCCTGATGACCCATGCCACCGGCAAGGGTTATGCGACCGAGGCGGCGCAGGCTGCACGTAGCCACGCCTATGATGTGCTGGGCTGGGAGACGGCGATCTCGCTGATTGATCTGGACAATCACGCCAGCAAGGCGGTGGCCAAACGTCTGGGTGCGCAGTTCGAATACCTCTACGAACACCCCAAATACGGCAAATCCGAGATTTGGCGGCACCCGGCTCCGGGCGATCTGGTGAATGGCGGGATGGAGGCTTACGCATGACCTCGTTCACAATCCCCACCATCGAGACCGACCGCCTGATCCTGCGCGCGCCGCATCTGGACGATTTGCCTGCGATGATTGCCTTTTACGCCTCGGAACGCAGCCACATGGTCGGCGGGCCCAAGGATGAGCTGGGCAGTTGGTCCTCGCTGGCCGGTCGTTTGGGACACTGGGCGCTGCGCGGCTATGGCTTGTGGCACCTGACCGAGGAATTCAGCGGCGCGTTTGTCGGCTGGGCCGGTATCATCGACGTGCCGGGGTGGGCCGAACCTGAACTGGGCTGGACCGTGATAGCTGAAGCCGAGGGGAAAGGTCTGGCATATGAGGCCGCAGAGGCCGCCCGCGACTATGCCGCGCGGCATCAGGGGCTGAACGGCGTGATCTCGTACATCGCCCACGAAAATGACCGTTCGCGCGCCCTGGCCGAACGCCTTGGCGCAAAGCTGGAAGTTGAGAATGCCAAGCTTTTGGGCCTGACCGCCCAGATCTGGCGTCACCCGCAGACCGACCTGACCGACAAGAGGACCGGCCCATGACCAACCCCGTGACACAGGCTGCCACGCTGCTCAAAGAGCATCGCGAAAGCATCGACCGGCTGGACGCGATCCTTGTCTATACGCTGGGCGAGCGGTTCAAGCACACGCAGGCTGTTGGCAAGCTGAAAGCGACACACGACCTTCCCCCGTCCGACCCCACGCGCGAAGCCGCGCAGATCGCACGGTTAGAAGACCTGGCGAAGGAGGCCGATCTGGACCCTGATTTCGCCAAGGCTTTTCTGAATTTCATCATTCAGGAAGTCATCCGACACCATAAGAAGCATCAGAACTAAACCGGGCTTACCCCGGATACGCCATTCAAAGGAGATACCACCATGGCAATGAAAATTCGTCTCGCCCGCGGCGGCTCGAAAAAGCGTCCCTTCTATCGCATTGTTGCGGCTGACAGCCGTATGCCCCGCGATGGCCGTTTCATCGAGAAGCTGGGCACCTACAACCCGCTGCTGCCGAAAGACAGCGAAGAGCGCGTGAAAATGAACATGGAGCGCATCCAGTACTGGCTGGATCAGGGCGCGCAGCCCACCGACCGGATCGCCCGCATGCTGGAAGCAGCCGGCGCCCGCGACAAGGCCGAGCGCAACAACCCCAACAAGGGCACCCCGGGCAAGAAAGCTCAGGAGCGCGCGGAAGAAAAAGCAGCCAAGGCCGCTGAGGCAACTGAAGCTGCTGAAGCACCAGCTGAAGAAGCGGCTGCGGAAGAATAAGCAGGCGGGCACGTGCGGGATCAGGCTTTTTCAGACGATTTTCGCACGCAGTTCGATCTGTTGCTGCGGCTCCGGCGCGATGTGCGCCGGTTCCGCACCGATCCTGTGGACGAGGCAGTGCTGACGCGCTGCCTCGACGCGTTTCGGCTGGCCCCTTCGGTGGGGCTGAGCGAACCCTGGCGCGTCATTCGCGTCGAAAGTCAGGCCGCGCGCGCCGCGGCGCTGCAGAATTTCCAAACCGCCAATGGCGACGCGCTGACCGGTTATTCCGGCGAAAAGGCGCAGCTATACAGCCAGCTAAAGCTGTCGGGGATGCAAGAGGCCCCGGTGCAACTGGCCGTGTTCTGCGACGATGCCACCGACAAGGGGCAGGGGCTGGGTGCGGGTACGATGCCCGAGATGCGGCGATATTCGGTGGTCTCGGCCATCACCCTGTTCTGGCTGGCCTTGCGGGCCGAGGGGTTGGGGCTGGGCTGGGTCTCCATTCTGGACCCCGACCAAATGGCGCGCGATCTGGATGTGCCTGATGACTGGCGGCTGATCGGCTATTTCTGCGTCGGCTGGCCGGAAACCCTGTCGGACACGCCGGAACTGGAACAGGTCGGTTGGGAAAACCGGACCTCTGCCCTGCCGATCGAGGTAAGATAGCTATGTTCGGATTGTTACGGCTTCCCATCCTGCTGATGATCGCCTTTATTGTCGGCGTGTTCTTTGAACGCAGCAACCAGCGCGAGGCCTGCGAGGGGATCGGGCAATGGCAGGACGGGCTATGTGTGACGGGTAGTAAAAATGAGTGATCTGATCTGCGTCGGCAGCATTGCCGGATCCTATGGCGTGCGCGGCGAGGTGCGGCTGAAAAGTTTCTGCGCCGTTCCCGAGGATATCGAGGCTTATTCGCCCCTGACGGACGAGGCTGGCAAGGAGCGCTATCCGCTGGTCCTGACCCGGTCGATCAAGAACGGCTTTGCCGCGCGGTTGGGCGGGGTTGAGACCAAGGAACAGGCCGACGCGATCAACGGCCTGCGCCTTTATGCGCGGCGTGATCAGTTGCCCTCGCTGCCAGACGATGAATTCTACCACACCGACCTGATCGGGCTTGAGGTCTATGACACCGGCGGCACCCTTCTGGGGAAGGTTAAGGCGGTGCAGAACCACGGCGCGGCGGACCTGTTGGAACTACAGGGACCGGGGCTGAAAGCCACCGTTCTGCTGCCGTTCACGCTGGACAGCGTGCCCACCGTCGATCTGGACAAGCGCCGCATCATCGCCGACCCGCCCGAAGGCCTGTTTTGATGCGGCGCGTTCTGCTGCATCTGGGTCTGCACAAAACCGGGACCACTGCAGCACAGTCGTTCCTTTATGAAAACCGGGAACTGATCTGGCCAAATTTCTCGCTGGTTCTGCCCTACAAGACCCGCAAGAACGGACTGGCCGACGCCGCCACGCGCCACTCGATCTACCGGCTGGACGGCACGCTTGCCGATTTCGGCGGCCAGTTGAACGAATTTCTAGCCACGCTCGATTTCGGAACCCGCCGCGGCCTGATCCTGAGCGAAGAGAATTTCGCAGGCCTGCGCCCCAGCAGAAACAGCGCCGAGGGCTACGCTGCGGCCCCCGTTCTGGCCGCCACTCTGGTCAGTGCGGTAAAGCGCCGCCTGATTGGCGAGGAGGTGGACATAACCGTCTACGTATCCCTGCGCGAAAAGCCCGACTGGCTGCGCAGCCTGTGGGCCCACGACCTGCAGCGCACGCGCCTTGTGCAGGATTTCGACGATTTCCACGCCAATCTCGATCACCTGCCCGAGTTGCGCGAAACAGCCGACGCAATCCGCGATGCGCTTCCCGATGTCACCGTACAGACAGAACGGCTGGAAGACCTGCGACAGCGCCGGTTCGGCCCCGGCGCACCTTTTGCCAAATTCCTGGACCTGCCGCGCTCAAAAGCCATGCAGCTAGTGCTGCCGCGCAAAGCCAATCCCAGCCTGCCCGATGCGGTCTTGTCGGAAATGCTGGCGCTGAACCGCTCGGCGCTGGACGACAGCGCGTTAATGGCGCAAAAGAAGGCGCTTATTCAATCCGCCCAAGATGAACTGACCCGCCACTGATGACCGACACGCCCTCAAAATCTCATGGACGCAAGGCGATCCGCCCAACCCTGAAACCGCGAGAGCTCTTGACGCCCACGCCGGATTTGCACGGGGTGTGGAAGGCCAAGATCATCACCCTGTTCCCCTCGGCCTTTCCTGGCGTTCTGGGGGAAAGCCTGACCGGCAAAGCGCTGCAAGAAGGGTTGTGGCAGCTAGAGACTGTTGATCTGCGCCAGTTTGGCATCGGCAAGCACCGAAACGTCGATGACACGCCAGCGGGCGGCGGCGCGGGCATGGTGCTGCGCGCCGATGTGCTGGGCGCGGCAATCGAGCACACGATGGCCGGGGTGCAAGGCAACTGGCCGCTGATCTACCTCAGCCCGCGTGGACGCCGGATGGACCAGCGCATGATGCAAAACCTCGCGCGCTGTGATGGCATGACTTTGCTCTGTGGCCGGTTCGAAGGCGTCGATGAGCGGGTGCTGGAGCATTACGGCGTTCAGGAGGTCAGCTTGGGCGATTTCGTCATGACCGGTGGTGAGATCGCAGCACAAGCTCTGATCGACGCCACCGTGCGCCTGATCCCCGGTGTATTGGGCAATCAGGCCTCGACCGAGGAGGAAAGCTTCTCCTCGGGCCTGTTGGAGCACCCCCAATACACCCGCCCCGCCGAGTGGAATGGCCGCCCGATCCCCGATGTGCTGATGTCCGGCCACCACGGCCGTATCGCCGAATGGCGGCACCAAATGGCTGAAGAGATCACTCGGGAAAGACGGCCAGATATTTGGGACGCCTACGCGAAATCCAAGGGCGACGCAGCCGACTGAACGGCGCGACTGTGGCTTACGGGTCGCACGTGGAAAACTTGCGACGACACCCTTTGAAGTTGATCAAAGCGCGGGATACTCATCCTGAAAATCGACGACTTTTGAATAGCCAAACAAGAAGAATACCCAGACCAAACCATGAAAAAGATTATACTTTTGAGCCTTCTGCTTGCATCCGCTTGCAGTTCCAAACCTCTTGCGCCTTCGGTTCCCACGAAAGACGGTCACAACGCCTATTCGGCCAAGGTCGCCTTGGACGGTTGCGCCCAGCAAGCCGATGAGGGTGGCACCAGCGCCGTCATCGGCGCCTATGCGACAAACATCCTGCTTTGGGGCATCATTATCGGCCCTGCGGCAACCGCTCCCTTCGAAGACCAACTGCGGGCGCAGGGTGAGATTGATCAGGTGGACCGCTGCATGCGCGAGCAGGGCTTTGAACGCCGCGAACTGACCCAGGGCGAATCCTTCTGGCTTCGCAACTCATTCGGACAAGAGCGTGAGCGGCGACTGAATCACCTGATTGGCGGCGGAACGATCGAAACCTACGGATCTCCCACCTAAGACCCGCCCGCCTTCCAGGCGGCCCAGTGTTCCGGCGTGCCGTTGAAAGTGTTGATATCGACACCTCCCTGCACGCCCGGGACCAGCCCGGTGCCTGTGTACTGCCAGAACCGCCAAATCGTACGGGGGTAAACCTCTCGCGGATGGCCCGCCACGGAGCGTAGCCAGAACTCGGTTTTCGGCAGGCGCGCGATGTCGGTGTCTTCGTAGAAATCCACGGTCGTATAAACAATCGGCCTGCGCCCGAAGTGACGTTCGAGGATATTCAGAAACCGCTGCGCCTCGGCCCTTACGGTTTTGCCGTCGGGGCGCAGGGTGCAGGTCTTGGAATGCGGGGTCCACTCCATGTCCAGCACATGCGGCAGATCGGCCCCTTTGGGAACGTTCTCGATAAACCAGCGGGCCTGTTCATGCGCCGGGCGGCAGAAGTAATAGTAGTGATAAGCCCCCCACGGCACACCCGCCGCCTGCGCGCCGCGCCTGTGGTCGTCGAACATAGGATCGGCCACATCGCCGCCCTCGGTCGCCTTGAGGAACGCAAAACTGACGCCCGAGGCTTTGGCCCTGCGCCAGTCAATTGGCCCCTGCCATCGCGAGACATCCAGCCCGTGAACCGGATAATGGCCGGGATGCCGCCCGTCCCAGTCATGCGGATCGGCGTCTCCGAAATCCGGATAGATCACCGACGGGGCCGTCCGGTCCACGACTTGTGACGGCTCGATCACCTGAGGCTGCGGGCCACTTCGCCCGCAGGACAGAAGTACGATCCCGGCAACCGCCAACGTAAGTGCAAATCGCATCGTTTGGGTCCTGCCTGATATTTCTGCTCTTGTAATTCCCCTCAGAATGCCCGATCCGGCGCACAAGGCAACGGCGCATTTTCAAGGTGGCGGAAACTCACCACTAACAATGCGATTTAGGCTTGATCCCGGTCCGCAAATTCCTTAAACGACCGCAATCCGGTGCCGCGCCAAGCGACTCCGGTGTTTTGGTTTGCTACATGGCGTGACGTCCCGCTTTCTTCGGCAAGGACGCGTCCGCGCAGACCGGACCAAAGGAACATTCGATCTGACCTCTGGCGGGCTGTACGCAGGACCCGGTGAAGACCAAGAGCTCTCAGGCCGTGCCCAAACTTCGTGGACCAACCACGAGCAGATAGGAGTACCTGCGATGGACTTGATCGCACAGCTTGAGGCGGAGCAAATTGCCGCCCTGGGGAAGGACATCCCCGATTTCAAAGCCGGTGACACCATCCGTGTCGGCTATAAGGTGACCGAAGGGTCGCGCACACGTGTGCAGAACTACGAAGGCGTCTGCATCGCGCGCAAGAACGGCGAAGGCATCGCCGGATCGTTCACCGTCCGCAAAATCTCGTTTGGCGAAGGCGTGGAGCGTGTGTTCCCGCTGTATTCGACCAACATCGACAGCATCACCGTTGTCCGCCGTGGCCGCGTCCGTCGCGCCAAACTGTACTATCTGCGTACTCGTCGCGGTAAATCCGCACGTATCGCAGAGGTCACCAACTACAAGCCCAAGGCTGGCGCCGAGGCGTAAGGAGCGGAAAGATGAAAAAAGACATCCATCCCGATTATCACGTCATCAACGTCAAAATGACCGATGGCACCGTGGTTCAGATGAAATCCACCTGGGGTGCCGAGGGCGACCAGCTGGCTCTGGAAATCGACCCCTCCTCGCACCCTGCATGGACCGGCGGAACGTCGCGTCTGCTGGATGCCGGTGGCCGCGTCTCGAAGTTCAAGAAGAAATACGAAGGTCTGGGCTTCTAAGCCTGAACCGGTTCGCATTCGAAAGGCCGTCCCGTTGGGGCGGCCTTTTTTGTTTTTGGATTTGAGTGGGCGGGCTTTAAGACCGTATTCCCGCCATTTGCGGATGGATTTCGCAGCTTGCTAAGTTCACATTAACCGTCTCGCCCCGGTTCGTTCGGATTGCTGGAGAACAGGGCAATCTTGTTGCCTTGAGGATCGCGGAGGTAGCCAACATAGAAATTGGCACCATAAGAGGCGCGAAAACCCGGTTGGCCGTCGTCGGAGCCGCCCGCCAAAAGCGCCGCCGCGTGAAGATCGCGAACCTGCTTTTGGTTACGCGCCTCAAACGCAACCATGGACCCGTTGCCTGCTGAGGCAGAGCGTCCGTCAAAGGGCGGCTTGACGTAGAACTCGGGTAAAACGGGTGGCTGGCCCGGGTGCACGGGCAGCGCATAGCTGAGCCCCTCGGGCCCCTCCTCCAACTCGTAGCCAAGAGCAGGCAAGACGGCCGAATAAAACCGTTTCGCGCGTGCCATGTCGTCGGCACCGACTGTAACGTAGGCAATCATGCTCTGCGTTTCCTTCCGGAGCTTCGGGATTTCAAGCAGGTTTAACGCAGTTTTTTAATCCACCGCAGATTGTAGCTCAACCGGTGCCCCCGCCGATCTGCACGCTCGGGGCACAGGCAGTCGCGACTAAACCCGACTGCATCCATAATAAAGGGATTACAGAGCCTTCACTGTTTGTCCCGTGTCAATTCCACCGCGCTGTGCAATGGCGGCACCGGCCCCCGCACCAGCAACAGCGCCAGCACCATGGCGATCAGTGCCGCGATGGCGGCTACAAACATCGCGCTGTCAAACGCGTTGTCCTGCAAATCACGCAGCGCCTTGGCCAAGGCCGTTCCGGTATCCGGGTCCAGCCCTGCGATCAGTTGCTGCACCTGACCCGGCGTGCCGTGGGTCAGGGCATGAGCCAGGTCTTCGCGTTGGGTAGACCCGGCGGGCAGCGCGTTGATGACCTCGGTCAGGCCAGAGCGGGTTGTGATGGCCTCGGCAAGGCCACCGACCACCGCGCCCATCGTTGCGCCAAAGTAGAGAAACGCGTTGATCACGCCTGACCCCTGCCCCATATGCTCTTCCGGCAGCAGACGCAGGCCCAGGCGGGGCAGCAGGGAAAAACAGATGCCGATCCCAACGCCGACGATCACCAGCTTCCACCATATCTCGGCATAGTCAGTGGTGTTCGTTGTCGTCACCAGCAGCCAGAACCCGCAGGCCATCGCCCCCATCCCCAGAATAATCGGCCATTGGAAACTGTAGGGTGCAAGAAAGCGTGGGGCCGTGACCGAGATGACGAACATGCTGACGCTGAGCGGCAGGATCGAGATGCCTGCACTGATGGACGAGTAGCCGAAGGTGTCTGGCGACTGTACAAACACGTTGAAATAGACGAAAAAGCAGAACAGCGTGAAGCCCGCAAAGAACATACCTGCCGCCGCCATGAAATACCGTGGATGCCGGAAATAGCGCAGCTCGATCAACGGGTCATCGCTGCGCCGCGAAGTGATGACCAGCGCGACAGCAGCCACTGCGGCGATGCCAAGCGGCACAAGGGTCAAGGCGGTGTCCCAGCCCCTGCTCTCGCCATTGCTGAGGGCGAAGGACAGCGGGCCCAGCAGCAGAACGATGGCAATTGCGCCGGGGTAGTCGAAGGTTGCACCCTCCAACCGCGTGTCTGGCACGTATTTTCGCTTGCTGACCCGCAGGCCGATGTAAAATGCCACCGCCAGCAGGATCAGATCAGCGGCAAAAACCGCGCGCCAGCTGATGTAATGGGCAAAACTGCCGCCCACGATTGGCCCCACCCCGACGGCCAACCCGACAATGGCACCCCATGCCCCGGTGACGCCTGCGCGCTGTGCCTCGGGAGTAGCGGCGGTCAGCACCGAAAGTGAGGTTCCGAACAGAGCCGCAGCGCCCGCCCCCTGTGCGCCGCGCCCGATTAGCAGCATGGTGCCGTCCTGCGCAACCAAAACGGTGGCCGAGCCGCAGGCAAAGACGATCATGCCAAAGAAGAACACGCCCATCTTGCCGGTTATGTCGCCAAGCCGGCTGACGATGGTGACAAGGGTCGCGCTGGCCACCGTGTAGATTGCCATCACCCATTGAAGGCCGGACGGCGTCAGATCGAACTCGGCCTTGAGGTTGGGCAGAATGGTGGCAACGGCGGTCGTGTTGAAGCCGACAACCATCATGCAGATCGCCGTCATCGCCAGAACCACGCGGGGGCCGGTCATGTCGGAGGATTGGGTAGACTCGGTGTTCGACATCAAAACGCCCCTGAAATCTGACCGGGCCACCGGGGCCCGGGAAATCTGTCTGCGGCTAACACAAAGACATTAAAACAAATTCCGATGTCTGCGCATAGGGGCCGCGTTAAATCCAGTAGGACAACGCCACCGGCAGGACGACTATCGTGGTCAGGGTCGAGACCAGGATGAACCCCGCAACATCCGGCCCGTATTCCGGCACATGCTGGTCGATGAACAAATAGGTCGCGACCGAGGACGGCATCAGGCAGCACAGGATCAGCGCGCCACGCTCGGCCCCGGTAAAGCCGAACAGCCAGATCAGGGCGCTTGCGATTGCGATGGCCATTGCCAGATGCAACACTGTCAGCAGGACCGCCCGGCCCAAGCTTTTGATCCTGAGCGTCGCCAGAGTATGCCCCAGCGTCAGCAGCATCAGCGGAATCGACAGCCCACCCAAAATGTCAAAGGATTTGGCAATCGGCCGTGGTAGGCTGGTGCCCGTCGCCATCAGGATCAGCGACAGGGCTACTGCGTAAATGATCGGAGAACTCGCCAGTTTCTTCGGCGAAAACTGCCCCGCCGGGATCCACATGCCGACGGTGAAGATGCTGATCAGCACGACGACGACAAATCCCATCGTATAGGCCATGCCCGCATCGCCCAGCGCCAGCAGCGTGATCGGCAGGCCGATATTGCCCACATTGCCATGCATCAGGGGCGTCAGAAATGCCCTTACCGGCAGGCGCAGCGCCTTGAGCGCCACGAACCCCAGAACGCCGAACCCAGCAATTGCCAAAGCGGCAGCGGCCATCATGTCGAGAAAGGTACCAACGGCCAGACTGGTGGTGGACAGGTGCGAGATGATCAGCGTCGGATACCCGACCTTCGAGACGATGCCGCCGATCACCTTGTTGTCGAACGGGGCCTTGATCAGCGCAAGGCAATAGCCGATTCCGGCGCAGATCAGAACGGGCAGAACCACGTTCAGAACGTTCAGAAACAGGTGCTCCAACCCGCGCTCTCCTTCCCGGACCCTGAGTTGGACAGTGAATCACGGGCCGCGATTTGGCAAGCGCGTCTCTCGTAACCTGCGACCTGCGTTTGGTTTTCCGGATTTGGGCCACAGAAAGCCCCAAACGGCCGCTTGAGGTTCTTTTCTTCCCCGCAAACACAACATATAGTGGCTGGCAACAACGTGTGGGCAAGCACGGCGGGACATGGGAATACAGGCATGGCACATATCATCGTAGTGGGGAACGAGAAGGGCGGCGCAGGCAAATCGACCGTCTCCATGCATGTGGCGACCGCGCTGGCGCGGTTGGGCCACAAGGTCAGCACGCTGGATCTGGACCTGCGCCAGCGCAGCCTCGGTCGCTATTTCGAGAACCGCGGCAACTTCCTGAACGGCTCAGAGATTGCCCTGCCCAGCCCCCGCCACCACGACCTGCCCGAGATCGACGCCAGCAAGCTGAAACCGGGTGAGAACATCTATGACCACCGCCTGTCCGCAGCCGTATCCGAGCTGGAAAGCGACAGCGATTTCATCCTCATCGACTGCCCCGGCTCGCACACAAGGCTCAGTCAGGTGGCGCATTCGCTGGCCGATACGCTGATCACTCCGCTGAATGACAGCTTTATTGACTTCGACCTGCTGGCGCGGATCGACACCAAGGGTGAGAAAATTCTGGGGCCCTCGGTTTATTCCGAGATGGTCTGGAACGCGCGCCAATTACGGGCGCAGGCGGGGCTGAAACCCATCGACTGGGTCGTCGTGCGCAACCGGGTCGGCACCCAGCGCATGGTCAACAAGGAAAAGATGCAGCGCGCGATTGAGATGCTGTCACAACGCATCGGCTTCCGCGTCGCCTCTGGCTTTTCCGAGCGGGTGATATTCCGCGAGCTGTTCCCGCGCGGGCTGACCCTGCTGGACCTCAAAGATATCGGGGTCAAGCAACTGAACATCTCGAACATCGCCGCGCGGCAAGAATTGCGCGACATGATGAAAGAGCTGAACCTGCCGGGGGTTGAGATTGACTTCTGACAACCTGCGGGTTGCCGGACAAGTTTAGGCTTCTGGCAAGAAGTCAAAGATGGGTATGTTTCAGCCAATTGTTTCTGCTAAAGAGATTACCCCTTGCCTCGACTGCTAAGAAAACGAGCCCTGCCCTCGCTGGTCCTCGTGACTGTCGCGTTTCCTTTGTTGGCCGGAGAATGGTCCGGGCTGTCCAGCGACGGTCCGCTGCCAGTTGATCTGGACCAAGCGCCCGGGCTGTTTCAACAGTGCTCTCGATCCGCACCGAAACCCGTCGGGCCAATCTGGCTGCCATCCGAAAAAGAAATCACAGAGATGGAGCAAAGGCTTGTCGAGTACTTTGCTTCGCTTGGCAGCGAACGGTTTACTGACCCCCGATGGTCGCTCCGACCATACCGGGGACAGCATGTCGGATTTGGCTTCGGGACCGATAGATATATTTACGGCTCGTACTCCAATTTAAATAGAGCTGAAACCGGCAAGGTGATCATTTTGTGCGACGGAGGTCCATCATCATGGGGTATCCTCTACAATCTGAAAAACGGAGAGTTTTCGGACTTTGATGTAAACGGTCGCTGAAACAGTTGACGGTTGACACCCAAACCGGACGCAACCTGTTTCGATCAAACGAAACTAACCTGCCGCATTATAAACCGTAAACAACTCCTTCGGTTCCGGCACACCGCGCAGCATATAGCGGCCCAAGGATATCAACTCGTGCCCGCAAGGCTGCGCCGCGCGGGCAACGTCGTCCGAGATCAGGATGCGCTGGCCCAGCGACCGGTGCATGCCCGCAATACGGGCGGCCTGATTGACGGCTGGGCCGATCACGGTGAAGTCCAGACGGCTTTCGGCCCCGATATTGCCGTAGAGGATTTCTCCGGCATGCAGCGCCAGCGTGTAGTTGGAGACGCGCAGCCCGGCCTCGGTCCGGCGGGCGTTCAACTCGGCCATTTCATCCTGCAGCATCGCCACCGCTTCAAGCGCCGCGCGGGCATCCGCGTCGATGTCGCCGACATCGAACATGGCCATCAGCCCGTCGCCCATGAATTTCAGGATACTGCCATCGCATTTGTGAACCACATCGACGGCCACAGCCAGATAGTCGTTCAGCATGTCGATGATCTCGGTGCCCGGCAGTTCTTCGGACAGGCTGGTGAAGCCTTCCAGATCAAAGTTCCAGATCACCGCGTCGATCTGCTGCAACGAGCCGCGCCGGATTTCTCCCGACAGAACCCGCTGCCCCGCATCGCGCCCCAGATAAACCCGCATCAGATCCTGCGAGACCCGCGCGCTCGAGGCCGATTTCAGCGCCAGACCAAGATGCGGCAGGGCGGTGTTGATCAGGTCCAGATCACCCTCGCCAAACCCTTCGGGCGCATTGCTTGTCCAGGACAACAGAACACCGCCCACGGCCTTTTTCGCGTCTGCCGGGCTGCTATGGGTGGGCGTGTCAAACGTGACACCGGTCGCGTAATATTCGGTCGCGCCGTTTTCGCGCAGGTCGTTCACCAAGGGATAGCGGCTGGGCTGGTTCTGATCGACCATGCGTTCATGCACAACGTCGATATCTTCGTTTAGGATCGCGTATAGCGGGCTCTGCTGCCACATCTCGCTGGCTACTTCAGAATAGGCAAAGGTTTCAAACTCACCGCCCTTGTCCTGATACCAGCTATAGCCAGTTCCGCCATAGACCGGGTGCAAGGCCGACTGCGCGGCGTGAAACCGCATTAGCGGCACGCCGTAGTCCAGCAGTTTGTTGCAATAGCCGTCCAGCAGTTCTTCTTTGTCTGCGCCTTCCAGTCCGCGCGTCACAAGCCAGTCAATTAAATCAGTTGCATTCGCCGCGTTGGGGTCCGAGGCTGTCATATCACGTTCCTGTGTCCGTTCAGGTATCATCTGGGGGCCGGTGCGGTGAATTACCAGAGGTCATTGCATCCCGGCCAGCCGCCGCAACATGCGGCGCAGCAGGTCGGCCTCTTCCGCGCTGAACAGACCGGCAAGTTTGCTGTCATAGTCCTGCGCGACCCCACGCAGCTCACGATACACAGTTTGCCCCGAGGGCGTCAGGGTTAACCACTCGACCCGGCGGTCCTTTTCGTCGCGCGACCGCTTAAGATACCGGCGCTTTTCCAGCTTATGTACAGCGCGGCTGATCTTGGTTTTGTGAATTTTGGCCCGCTCCCCGATATCTCTGGCGGTCAATTCGCCAAAAATACCAAGGTGAAACAGCACCCGCCATTCCGTGCGCAGCATCCCGTAGCGGCTTTTATAGACCTGCTGAAACTCCAACGAGGCTTCTTCAGCGGCCTGATTCAACAGGAACGGCAGGAAATTTTGCAGGTTAAACTCATCTTTTTTGTCGGATTCATCATTTGCCATGCTTGTTAGTTACAAAATCAACTATTATCCGACAAGCAGCAAACGGAGGAACACAGAATGAATCGTCCGACCGATCCGCATACTTTGACGCAGGCCGCCACGCCTGTTGGAACCCATGCCGGCTATATGCCGGGCTTTGGCAACGACTTCGAAACCGAGGCCCTGCCCGACGCGCTGCCCCAAGGCATGAACAGCCCGCAGCGCTGCAATTACGGCCTGTACGGAGAGCAGCTGAGCGGCACCGCCTTTACCGCCAACCCGCCCGAGCGCACGTGGTGCTATCGCATCCGGCCATCCGTAAAGCACTCGCATCGCTACGAAAAGATCGACCTGCCCTACTGGAAATCGGCCCCCTGCATTGACCCGGATGTGATCAGCCTGGGCCAGTACCGCTGGGACCCGGTGCCGCATTCCGACAGCGGCCTGACGTGGCTGACCGGTATGCGCAGCATGACCACGGCGGGGGATGTGAACACGCAAGTCGGCATGGCCAGCCATATCTATCTCGTCACGGAGTCGATGGTTGATGACTATTTCTTCTCCGCCGATTCCGAGTTGCTGGTGGTGCCGCAAGAAGGCCGCCTGCGGTTTGCGACCGAGCTGGGGATCATTGATCTGGAACCCAAGGAAATCGCCATCCTGCCACGGGGCCTGCTGTACCGGGTCGAGGTTCTGGAAGGCCCCGCGCGCGGCTTTGTCTGCGAGAATTACGGGCAGAAGTTCGAACTGCCGGGTCGCGGCCCAATCGGCGCCAACTGCATGGCCAACCCGCGCGACTTCAAGGCACCCGTAGCGGCGTTCGAGGACCGCGAGGTGCCCTCGACCGTGACAATCAAGTGGTGCGGCCAGTTCCACACCACCAAAATCGGCCACAGCCCGCTCGACGTGGTGGCATGGCATGGCAATTACGCGCCCTACAAATACGACCTGCGCACTTATTGCCCGGTCGGCGCGATCCTGTTCGACCACCCCGATCCGTCGATCTTTACCGTTCTGACCGCGCCCTCAGGGCAACCGGGCACTGCCAATATCGACTTTGTCCTGTTCCGCGAACGCTGGATGGTGATGGAGGATACGTTCCGCCCGCCCTGGTATCACAAGAACATCATGTCCGAGTTGATGGGCAATATTTACGGCCAGTACGACGCCAAGCCGCAAGGCTTCGTCCCCGGCGGCATGAGCCTGCACAATATGATGATCCCCCATGGTCCCGATAAGGACGCGTTCGACAAGGCGTCCTATTCCAACCTAGGGCCAGACAAGCTGGACAACACCATGTCTTTCATGTTCGAAACCCGCTTCCCGCAGCACCTGACTGCCTTTGCCGCGACCGAGGCCCCTCTGCAGGACGACTATATCGACTGCTGGACCTCGCTTGAGAAGAAATTCGACGGCACGCCGGGCAAGAAATGAGCACCGAGACCTGGATCACCTATGTCGTCACGGTCCTGCTGCTGATGAGCACGCCCGGCCCCAGCCAGTTGCTGATGCTGTCGAACTCGGCAACCAACGGACTGCGGCGCGGGTTGTTCACTGCTGCGGGCGATCTGACGGCGAACCTGCTGCAAATGCTGGCCGCCGGGCTGGGCCTTGCCGCGCTGATCGCGACTTCGGCAAACGCGCTGACCGTGATCAAATGGCTTGGCGTTGCCTATCTCGTGTTCCTGGGCCTGCGCCAGATCCTGCGGGCCAAGAGCAACGCCGCCAAGGATGCCCCCAAAGCCAGCCGCAAGGCGCTGTGGATGCAGGGGTTCATCACCTCTGCCGCGAACCCTAAGGCGGTGGTGTTCTTTGCGGCCCTGTTTCCGCTGTTCATCGACCCGGCGCTGCCCTTCTGGCCTCAGTTCGCGCTGCTTACGGCCACCTACCTGATCCTAGACGGGTTGTTCCTGACCGCCTATGGCGGCAGCGCAAGCTGGCTGGCGGCGCGGCTCAGGGGTCCGGCAAAACTGTGGCTGGACAGAATTGGCGGCAGCTTCATGATACTCGCGGCGATCCTGCTGGGGCTGAAATCGCTTCGCACGACCTCGTAGACACATGCGCACGCGCAACTGACATAAGGACACACCATGCCTTTGATGAAATCCTGGGTGACATCGGCCAATGACGCGGCGCATCCCTTTCCGCTGAACAACCTGCCCTATGGGGTCTTCTCGACTGAGGGTATCGACCCGCGCTGCGGCGTGGCCATCGGCGATATGATTCTGGATGTGACCACAGCCGAGACCGAAGGCCTGATCGAACTCAGCGACGAGCCCCTGTTCGACCTGCCCTTCTGGAACCCCTTGATGGAGGAAGGCCCGGCCGTCTGGGCCGCACTTCGAGACCGGCTGACCGCGCTTCTGGCCGAAGGCTCGGAAGACCAGACCCGCGTCGAGCCCCTGCTGATCGCCCAAAGCGATGCCGAGATGCACATGCCCTTCGAAGTCAGCGAATACACCGATTTCTACGCAGGCCGGAACCATGCCCAGAATGTCGGCACCATGTTCCGCGGCCCCGAAAACGCGCTGCCGCCGAACTGGCTGCATATCCCCATCGGCTATAATGGCCGGGCGTCCTCGGTTGTTGTATCGGGCACGGATATCCGCCGCCCTTGGGGCCAACTGAAATCCCCCGATCAGGACGTGCCTGCCTTCCTGCCCTGCCGCCGCTTCGACATCGAACTGGAAATGGGCGCGATTGTCGGCACGCCTTCAGACGGCCCGATCTCGGTGCAGGAAGCCGATGACGCCATCTTTGGCTACGTGCTGCTGAACGACTGGTCCGCCCGCGACATTCAGGCGTGGGAATACCAACCGCTGGGCCCGTTTCAGGCCAAGGCCACGGCCACCTCGATCAGCCCGTGGATCGTGACCAAAGCCGCGCTAGAGCCGTTCCGCTGCGACACCCCCGTGCGCGAGTTCGAGCTGCTGGATCACCTGAAAGACCACGGCCCGATGCTCTATGACATCGACCTGTCCGTCACGATGGCACCCGACGGCAAGGACGCCACCACCATCGCGCGCACCAATTACAACCAGATGTACTACTCCGCCGCGCAGCAACTGGCCCATCACACGACCTCTGGCTGCCCGATGAACACCGGCGACCTGCTGGGCTCGGGCACCATCTCGGGCCCGACCAAGCCCGAGCGCGGCTCGCTGCTGGAACTCAGCTGGGGCGGGAAAGAGCCGCTGACGCTCGATACCGGCGAAACCCGCAGCTTTATCGAGGACGGCGACACCCTGACCCTGACCGGCGCGGCCAAAGGCGATGGCTACACGATCGGGTTCGGCGATTGCACCGGCACTGTCCTGTCCGCTCTGGATGACCCCTACAAAAGGTAATCCCAGCCCTTCTTCTCGTTGAAAATACGGCCGCCGGAGGCGGTGCAACACCGCAAACCGCACACGTTTCGAAAAAGGAACCCAACATGGCCAAAGCATTCGCGTCCCAAGGGGACATGTCGGAAAAAAAGATCAGCTTCACCGAGGTGGGCGAAGGGCTTTACGCCTTTACCGCCGAGGGCGACCCGAACTCGGGCGTCATTATCGGTGATGACAGCGTGATGATTGTCGAGGCGCAGGCGACCCCGCGTCTGGCCCAAAAGGTGATCGAATGCGTGCGCTCGGTGACGGACAAGCCGATCACCCATGTGGCGCTGACCCATTATCACGCGGTCCGCGTGCTGGGGGCCAGCGCCTTCGGCGCGCAACAGATCCTGATGTCGGACATGGCCCGCGCCATGGTCGTGGAACGCGGGCAAGAGGATTGGGACAGCGAATTCCAACGCTTCCCGCGCCTGTTCGAAGGGCATGAAAGCATCCCCGGCCTGACATGGCCGACCACCACCTTCAGCGATACGATGACGGTCTATCTGGGCAACCGCCGGGTCGATCTGATGCATCTGGGCCGCGCCCATACGGCAGGCGATATTGTCATCCATGTGCCCGATCAGAATGTCATGTTCACGGGCGATATCGTTGAATACCACTCGGCCTGCTATTGCGGCGACGGGCATTTTAGCGACTGGGGTGACACTCTGGATGAGATCAAATGGTTCGACGTCGACGCGATTGCCCCGGGGCGGGGCGATGCCCTGATCGGCAAGGACATGGTCAACGCGGCCATCGAAAACACCCGCGATTTCGTCGAAAGCACCTATCGCCCGGCGGCGAAGGTCGCGGCGCGCGGCGGCAGCCTGAAAGAGGCCTGGGACGCGGTGCGCGCGGAATGCGACCCGAAATTCGCCGACTACGCGATCTACGAACATTGCCTGCCCTTCAACGTCGCCCGCGCCTATGACGAGGCGCGCGGCATCGACACTCCCCGCATCTGGACCGCCCAACGCGATCTTGAGATGTGGGAGGCCCTGCAAGGCTAAGAATACTCAGCGTTTGATCCAGATCGTTTTCCCAACCGGGAATCGGTGAAACCATAGACCCAAGGCCACCGGCACCTGCTGCCGGTGAACGATCAGTTCCGCCTCGGCGCATCAAGATTGAAGGGGAAGACCCATGAACAAGATCTTTGAAGTTCCGCTCTACGCCTATGACCGCAGCCCCGATCAGGACGCCGCCATGCCGGTGCGGCACAAGGTCATCGTAATCGGCGCAGGCCCGGTCGGGCTGGCTGCGGCGATTGACCTTGCCCAGCAAGGGGTCGAGGTCGTGGTGCTGGACGAAAATGACAAGGTCAGCTTCGGCAGCCGCGCCATCTGTTTTTCCCAGCGCACGCTGGATATCGCCCACCGGCTGGGCCTCAGGCAGCCCCTTGTGGACAAGGGCGTCCAGTGGGATCGCGGCAAGGTGTTTTTTGACGAACGGCAGGTCTACGATTTTGACCTGCAGCCAGAGGAAGGCTTTGCCAACCCGGCCTTTATCAACCTGCAGCAATATTACCTTGAACAGTTCCTGGTAGACCGCGTGCGCGCGTTGCAGGCCAGCGGCGCGCCGATTGACCTGCGCGGCTGCAACAAGGTCGAGGCCATCGGCCTGCACGACGATCACGTCCGGCTCGAGGTCGATACCCCCGAAGGCCCCTATACGGTCGAAGCTGAGTGGCTGATCGCCTGCGACGGGGCCAACTCTCCGACCCGGCGGATGCTGGGGATCGACTTCGACGGGCGCGTGTTCGAAGACAACTTTCTGATCGCCGACGTGATCATGGAGGCCGACTTCCCCTCGGAACGCTGGTTCTGGTTCGATCCGCCCTTCAACAAGGGGCAATCGGCCCTGTTGCATAAACAGCCCGACAATGTCTGGCGCATCGACCTGCAGCTTGGATGGGACATCGACAAAGAGCGCGAGAAACAGCCCGAAAACGTGATCCCCCGCCTCAAGGCTATGCTGGGTGAGGATGTGGAGTTTCAGCTGGAATGGGTCTCGATCTACACGTTCCAGTGCCGCCGGATGCAAAGCTTCCGCAAAGGCCGCGCCCTGTTCGCGGGGGACAGCGCGCATCAGGTCAGCCCGTTTGGGGCCCGCGGGGCCAATTCGGGCCTGCAGGACACCGATAACCTGTGCTGGAAGCTGAAACTGGTGCTGGACGGCCAGGCTCCGGAAAGCCTGCTGGACAGCTATGATGCCGAACGGATTCACGGCGCGGACGAGAATATCCAGAAATCCAGCCGCTCGACCGATTTCATCACTCCGAAATCCGACATGTCGCGTTTGCTCCGTGATGCGGTTCTGGACCTCAGCGAAGCCTATGAGTTCGCGCGCCCGCTGGTGAATTCCGGGCGGCTGAGCCAGCCCTGCACCTATGATGGATCGCCTTTGAATTCTGCGGATGCGCTGAGTGGGCCGCCCGGAACGCGTCCGGGCTCGGCCTGCCCGGATGTGCCGCTGGGGGATGGGTTCCTGCTGCCCAAACTCGAGGGCCGGTTTACCCTGCTGACGATTGACGCTGACGCGCCTGACCTGCTGGAAGAAGACGGGGTGCAGGTCACGCGGCTGGCGCTGTCGGTCAAGGACGACCAGACGCTGGCGCTGAAACGCCGTTATCTGGGTGATGCCTCCAGTGCCGTGTATCTGATCCGCCCGGATCAGCACGTGGCGGACCGGCGCGACACATATGAAGAAAACGCCTTTCGCCACGCAATCCGCCGCGCCATTGGCAAGGAGTAAGCGATATGACCGATCTGATCCTCTCTCCCAACATCCAAAACGCCGATGATTTCTATGCGGATTTATTGGCGGCGCATGAGGGGCTGGACAAGGCGGACAGCGACGCGCTGAATGCGCGGCTTGTTCTTGTTCTGGCCAACCATATCGGCGATGCTTCGGTTCTGACGCAGGCCATTCAGGCCGCGACGCTGCAGAAACCCTGACGGAGACGGTGTTTGAGCGAGGTTATTCTTTATGATTACTGGCGCTCATCGGCCAGTTACCGGGTCAGGATTGCGCTGAATCTGGCCGAGATCGCCTATCAGGCGGTCTCGGTCGACCTGACGAGCGGAGAGCAAAGGAGCGACCCGCATCTGGCGCGCAATCCGCAAGGCCTTGTTCCCGTGCTGGAGATCGACAGGCTGCGGCTGACACAGTCACTGGCCATTCTCGAATACCTCGATCAGACACGGCAGATTGGGCTGCTCCCCGATGATCCGGAGGCCCGCGCCCGGGTTCAGGCGCTGGCGCATTCGGTCGCGGTGGATGTCCATCCGGTCTGCAACCTGTCGGTCGCGCGGCACGCAACGGCGCTTAGTGCTGATGCCTCGGGCATGCCCGGCGACTGGATGCGGCACTTTATCCGTCCGGGGCTGATGGCCTTCGAGGCATTGTTGGGCGGGTTCGACCAAGCGCCCTATTGTGTCGGGTCGCAGCCCGGTCTGGCCGATCTGTGCCTGATCCCTCAGCTATACAACGCTCGCCGGTGGCAGTTGGATCTGTCAGACATGCCGCGCCTGCTGAGCGTCGAGGCCGCCTGTGCCGACCACCCCGCTTTCGCGGCGGCGCATCCTGACAGGCACGCGCCGGCGTAAAACCCGCACAGACCCTGTGTGCTTGTGCGGGTGGGCAGAGCGGGCGGGTTCGCCTAGCTTGAACGTGTCAGACAAATGAGGTCCCGATGTCAGAAATCACCGGCTATCACGCCCATGTCTATTTCGACGCCGCCACGCAGGACACCGCGCAGCAGATTTGCGAAGAGGCCGCCCGCCTGTTCCCTGTTCAGATGGGTCGAATGCACGCCCGCAATGTCGGCCCGCATCCCCGGTGGAGCTGCCAGTTGGGCTTTGCGCCCGAGGCGTTCGATCAGGTCATTCCCTGGCTAATGCTGAACCGGCAGGGACTGACCGTGTTCACTCACCCGGAAACAGGCGATCACCTCGCTGATCACCGCGACCACGCGCTGTGGATGGGGGAATTGCTGGAGCTTGACCTTTCGATCTTTGACTGACGGGTTTGCTCGCGTCCCAGGCAGGCCGGTTGTGGGCTCTGCCCCCGCCCATCCCCACAGGGGGCTAGGCGCCCCCGAGGTATTTTTAAACAGAAGAAGCAGGGGGCTGTGGGTTTGGTCTGACCTCAGCTAGGGCAGGTCGCGCGCCTGATCCCGCAACACGAATTTCTGCACCTTGCCGGTTGAGGTCTTGGGCAGGGTTCCGAACACCACCGTCTTGGGGGCCTTGAAATGGGCCATGTTATCCCGGCAGAACGCGATCAGGTCCGCCTCGGTGACGGTTGTGTCCGGTTTCAGTTCGACAAAGGCGCAAGGGGTTTCACCCCATTTCTCGTCCGGGCGGGCCACCACTGCGGCCTCCATCACTGCAGGGTGTTTGTAGAGGATGCCTTCGATCTCGACCGATGAGATGTTTTCGCCCCCGGAAATGATGATGTCCTTTGAGCGGTCCTTTAGCGCGATATAGCCGTCGGGATGCATCACCCCCAAATCGCCCGAGGCAAACCAGCCTCCGTTGAAGGCGCTGTCCGTCGCGTCGGGGTTCTTCAAGTAACCTTTCATGACCACATTGCCCTGCATAAAAATCTCACCCATGGTTTCGCCATCTGCTGGAACCGGTTCCAGCGTCTCGGGGTCGGCCACCATCAGGCCGGACAGAGCGGAATAGCGCACGCCCTGCCGGACCTTCAACGCGGCCCGGTCATGGGCATCTTTGGTGTCCCATTCCTGCTTCCACGCGCAGACGACCGAGGGCCCGTATGTCTCGGTCAGGCCATAAACATGGGTGACTTCGATGCCCATCGCCTCCATCGCTTCGATCACGGCGGCAGGCGGCGGCGCACCTGCGGTCATCACCTTGATCTGGTGGTCAAAATCCCTGAGGTGCGCGGGCGCGTGCGCCAGCATGTTCAGCACAATCGGCGCACCGCAGAAATGCGTGACCTTTTCGTCCCGGAACGCGGCGTAGATCGGCTCGGCCCGCACCGCGCGCAGACAGACCGAGACCCCGGCATTGGCCGCCATCGCCCACGGAAAGCACCAGCCGTTGCAGTGAAACATCGGCAAGGTCCACAGATAGACCGAGTGCCGTGGCATGTTCCAGTCCAGCAAGTCCGACTGCGCATTCAGTGCCGCGCCACGGTGGTGATAGACGACCCCCTTTGGGTTTCCGGTCGTGCCCGAGGTGTAGTTCAGCGTGATCGCGTCCCATTCATCCTCGGGCAGGGACCAGTCGTAGTCCGGATCGCCCTCATCCAACAGCGCGTCATAGGTCAGCGCGCCCAACCGTTCGCCGCCGTCAAAGCTGGGATCTTCGATGTCGATCACCAGAACATCATGATCCACCTGCGTCAGCGCCTGCTTCACCACGCCCGAGAATTCGGGATCGACCAGCAGCACCTTGGCCTCGGCGTGGTTCAGGATGAAGGCGATGATCGGGGCATCCAGACGGGTGTTGATCGCGTTCAGAACCGCACCGGTCATGGGCACGCCAAAATGCGCCTCGTAAAGCTCAGGGATATTGGCGGCAATGATCGACACCGTATCGCCCTTGCCGATCCCACGCACGGCCAAAGCCCCGGCCAGACGGCGACAACGCGCATAGGTTTCGCCCCATGTGTAACGGCGCTCGCCATACACGACCGAGGGGTAATCCGGGTAAATCGAAGCCGTCCGTTCGATAAAACTGAGCGGAGACAGCGGCGTGTAATTCGCGCGGTTTCTGTCCAGATGACGCTCATACATATTGGCGGGCTGCATCGGTCAATCCTCCCAAATCCTATTGTCTGCGACTTGATCACAAAGCCGTGCGTCTGACAAACCCGTAGAAATACGCCGATCCCCCCGTCTGGCGATACGGGATCATGGCATCTGGCCCTATATTCAGGCGGGCATTCGCGGTGATCTGAGCCATCGCATTTCCATGCTATTGTGGGGCAGGTCCCGCATCCTGCATATCGCATCTGACTGAAAGGACATGTCATGGACGGCACGTTCAACGAAAACGATCTTTCCCGCGTGGTCGAGGCCGACCGCGCCCATATCTGGCACCATCTGATCCAGCACAAACCCTTTGAAACCAATGATCCCCGCATCATTGTCGAAGGAAAAGGCATGCGCGTCTGGGACCAGAAAGGCAAAGAACATCTGGACGCGGTTTCAGGTGGGGTCTGGACGGTGAACGTGGGCTATGGCCGCGAATCCATCTGCAAGGCGGTCTATGACCAGTTGATGAAACTGTGCTACTTCGCGCAGTCCGCAGGTTCGATCCCGGGGTCGATCTTTGCTGAAAAGCTGATCAGCAAGATGCCAGGCATGAGCCGGGTCTACTACATGAACTCCGGGTCCGAGGCGAACGAGAAGGCGTTCAAGATGGTTCGCCAGATCGCGCATAAACGCTATGGCGGCAAGAAGACCAAGATTCTGTATCGCGACCGCGACTATCACGGCTCGACTTTGGCGGCGATGTCGGCGGGTGGGCAGGACGAGCGCAACGCGCAATACGGCCCCTTTGCGCCTGACTTCGTGCGCGTGCCCCATTGCATGGAATACCGCAAACATGAACTTAACGGCGCACCCGAAGAGAACTTTGGCGAATGGGCCGCTGATCAGATCGAAGAGGTGATCCTGCGCGAAGGCCCTGACACGGTGGGTGCCCTGTGCCTTGAACCGGTCACCGCCGGTGGCGGCGTCATCGAAGCGCCGGAAGGGTACTGGCAGCGGGTGCAGGAGATTTGCAAGAAATACGACATCCTGTTGCATATTGATGAGGTCGTCTGCGGTGTTGGCCGGACCGGCACCTGGTTCGGTTACCAGCAATACGGCGTGAAACCTGATTTCGTGACGATGGCCAAGGGCGTCGCCTCGGGCTATGCGGCAATTGCCTGCCTGGTCACGACCGAGGAAATCTTTGACATGTTCAAAGACAATGCCGACGACCCGATGAACTATTTCCGCGATATCTCGACCTTCGGCGGCTGCACCGCCGGTCCTGCAGCGGCCATTGAAAACATGCGCATCATCGAGGATGAGAACCTGCTGGAGAATTGCGCTGCCATGGGTGACCGCATGATGGGCAACCTGCAGGCGCTGATGGAGAAACACAAGGTGATCGGCGACGTGCGCGGCAAGGGCCTGTTCCTTGGGGCAGAACTGGTCGCGGATCGGTCTTCGCGCGAGCCGGTGAATGAGAAACTGGCGCAAGCCGTTGTGGCCGACTGCATGGCGCAGGGTGTGATCATCGGCGTCACCAACCGCTCGGTCCCCGGTAAGAACAACACGCTGTGCTTCTCGCCCGCGCTGATCGCGACGGCAGATGATATCGACCAGATCACCGACGCGGTCGATGGCGCGCTGGGGCGTGTATTTGCCTGATCCTTTGGGTCCGACCCCTTTGAAACCGGCGCATCCCGCGCCGGTTTTTCTTTTGCAGACGGTTATTTGCCAAAAATCAGAACTCGGTTAGCCTGTACGTACCGCACCCCTCGCAGGAGAACCCCCGATGCTACGCGCCCTTGCCACCGCTTCCCTTCTCGCCCTCGCCACCCCGGTCAGCGCTGATGACGGCAGCGGGTTCCCCCAGATCGTCGGCACCTGGCACGGCACCTATCTGGTGGCCTTTGCCAAATCCAACCCGAACCATGATAAGGGTCTGTTACAGACCGAGATGGAGTTGGAGATCACCAAACTGGACGGTAACCTGATCACCGCCACCAACCGCTGGCGGCGGATCGGCGACAAAGACTGGATCGTCGAAGAGGCGATGGGCACTTTTTCCCTAGACGACCCCACCCGCTTTGTTCTGGCCGAGGCGGGAATATCGGGCGATGACGTCTCGTCCGGCATCTTCAACGGCGTCTATTTGGATGACGTGCTGATGGTCACCTATGCCGGTCCGGGAACGGGCGTGGCCTTTGCGGCGCAACTGGTGAAGAAGGATGGCAGCAATTAGCGCCTTACTGCGCGGCCTTGGTTTCAGACGCCAACCCTAACCCTATAGCTCGTGATCGTCGGTGAACGCGCTCTGGTTGTTGCGCACAACCCGCCGAATGCGCCGTTCCAGCCGCGGGCCAAGACCCAGGCGGTTGATTTCGCGCATGAAGGCAATCGCCCCGTCTGGCAGACGCTCATTCTGTTTTTGGACGGGGGCCAGCCCGTCGACTTCGTCATCCGTCAGTCCTGCGAGTTTCAGTAACTCTCGCCCCAGTGGCGGATGACGTGAATCCTCGCGCATATCTATAAACACAAGGTTTATCTCTGGGTCGAGTTCCGAGCGCAGGGCCGAAGGCCACTCTCGGTCAATAGGCAGCGCCGCCATCCATTCTGCTCGGGTTCTGGTTTCCGACAACTCCTTGACGTCTTGCCGATACGCGCTCTCGATCCAGCCTTCATAGTCGCGAAGATAGGCAACAAATGTGCAATTCGAAGGGCCGACAATCTGGGCCAGAAGCGGCAACAGGCGGGCGCATTTTTCGATGAAGTTGGTCTGGTCGGCGAACAGGCGTCGGCTGACCAACATTTCTTCTGAAATTATAAGCGTCTGGCACTCTGCACTCGTTGCCTGAATCGCGCCTTTTACAACCTGTTCGATGCGCTCGCGTGTACCTTGGTTTGGGTTCGAAATCCACGCACCCACGGCCCGAAACAGATCCCGGGTTTGCTGCGGATGGATAAGGCTCTCTACCTTCGGCTTAAGCGCTGCCCGGTTGCGGTCCAGCAGGGTCTGAATGGATGTCGTGCCCGTCTTCTGCGGCCCCAGATGAAAAATGATATGAGGTGTCATCGCGCTTTGGTTCTTTGGCCAGTATGCTGGCAGGATTTCGTACCGAGGACGTTCTTGTCACACAAACGACGGGGTGTCTGCCTTTTTCAACGGGTTTTGCAGCGCAATTGGTGCGGTAGAATAGTCAGTTGGGTCTGGAAATCTCGACCTCTTCAAAATGAAACGCACCGGTGCCAAACGCGGCGAGGCCGATACCGGTCCCGCCGTCCTGATTGCGCGAGTTGGCGCCGCTTTTTGAAAAGGGAACCTGAATGACCTTCGTTCCGTTGACGTAGAACTGGATATGCGCGCCGCGCACCTTGAAGCTTAGTTCGTTCGAGCCATCGACCAGCACCGCGTCATGTTTGGCACTGTGCACGGACCGAAGCTGACGGCCGTCTTTCTGCAGAACATGGAATCGGCCCTGCCCATCCACCGCAAAGGCCAAGTATTTGCCGGACTTGCCACTGCCAACAAGAATTCCCGCGCCGCCACGCCCATCATTCTGGCTGTCGACCACCGCAGAAATCATCAGCTCTTCGGTGGACTCCACGGACTCTGTATCCGGAAACTTGACCCAAGCAATGTCGTTGTAATGCAGGCTTTGCGGGTTTTCGCGGTTTTCCATCACAAGATCACCGTCCGCGACATAGACCACCCAATTTGATTTTGTCAGGTTGAAGAAGATTTGCCCGCCCAGCATCAGGGTTTTGTCCTCACCATCGAACGACTCGGTGATGACAACCGGCGCGTCCGACTCAGGTACCTGCTCCTGTGAAAGGGCCGCCGATGACAGGCCAAAGGATAGGACCGAGGCGATCATGGCCGCATGTGCAAACTCTTTGATAAAAGACATCTTCAAATATTCCTGCGTTCAACCAATTAGTGTTATTGCCACAGCCTTACATCAAAAAAGTGTTCTGGCCAGAGGGGTTTCCCTTACCCCTGCTTTCCCCGCGGAGCGCCGTCAACTGTTTCCAAATAAAAAACAAAAAAGACCGCCCCAACGGGAGCGGCCCTTCTTTCACTGTCTCTGTATCAGAGGATCAGGCGGTCAGAGCGGCCTGAGCTTTGGCGACGATCGCGCCGAACGCTTCCGGTTCGTGCACGGCCAGGTCGGCCAGAACTTTGCGGTCCACTTCGATACCGGCCAGGTTCAGGCCGTTGATGAAGCGGGAATAGGTCAGAGCCTCGTCATGGGAACGCACAGCCGCGTTGATGCGCTGGATCCACAGGGCGCGGAAGTTGCGCTTGCGGTTCTTGCGGTCGCGGGTTGCGTACTGGTTGGCCTTGTCGACGGCCTGAGTGGCAACTTTGAAGTTGCTCTTGCGACGACCATAATAGCCTTTTGCGGCCTTGATGATCTTCTTGTGACGGGCGTGAGTTACGGTTCCACCTTTAACGCGGGACATCTCTCAAATCTCCTCTTAGCGGTCGTAGGGCATGTAGCCCTTGACGATCTTTGCGTCGGGGGCGGACAGGGTGGTGTTGCCACGGGCGTCGCGGATGAACTTCTTGGTCCGCTTGATCATGCCGTGCCGTTTGCCGGCCTGGCCAGCAAGGACCTTACCGGTCGCAGTCACCTTAAAGCGCTTTTTGGCGCTCGACTTGGTCTTCATCTTAGGCATTTCCGTCTCCTATTCTCGGGTTCGGTTTCAGACGCGACTCGGCATGCCATCTCGGCCGGTCACGCAACAGATGCGCCGTTTACGCAAGTTCGATCATACTGGCAAGGGGGTTTCGACCAGAATCTGCGGAATCCGCACAGGTCAGGCACCGAGGCAGCTGCGGGGCCGCCCCGGTGAATTGATTTAGTGCTCGAATTTGCGGATTTCGCCGCTCTTCAGCCGCTCGGCGTAAGATGCCAGCTCCTGCCGCACCACTTTCATCAGGAAGTAGAGCGCGAAGACGTTCACAACCGCCATGGCAAAGATCGCCGCGTCCGAGAAGTCGATGACCGGGCCAAGATTGGCCGCCGCACCGATGACGACGAAGACGCAGAAGATGATCTTGAACACCAGCTCCTTGGTCTGGCCTTCACCGAACAGGTAGGTCCAGGCCTTGAGGCCGTAATAGGACCAGCTGATCATGGTCGAGAAGGCAAACAGCACCACGGCAATCGCCAGCACGTAGGGGAACCAGCCGAAGGCGCTTGCGAAGGCGGCCGAGGTCAGGCTGACGCCCGAGTTGCCGTCAACGGTTGCAATCGCGTTGCCCGCTTCGTTCAGCATGTAGTTGCCGGTATCCGGGTCGATGATCAGCTGCTGGGTGATGATGATCACCAGCGCCGTCATCGTACAGATCACGACCGTATCGATGAACGGCTCCAGCAGCGAGACAAAACCCTCGGTGATCGGCTCTTTGGTCCGCACGGCCGAGTGTGCGATGGCCGCAGAACCCACGCCCGCTTCGTTCGAGAACGCCGCACGACGGAAGCCCTGAATCAGCGCGCCGACCATGCCGCCAGCAACGCCCAGACCCGTAAAGGCACCTGCGAAGATCTGACCAAAGGCCCAGCCGATCTGATCGGCGTGCATGATGATGATGATCAGCGCGGCCAGCACATACATCACACCCATGAACGGCACGACCTTCTCGGTCACGCTGGCGATGGATTTCAGGCCACCCACGATCACCGCGAACACGATGCCCGCAAAGACCAGACCCGTGATCCAGCCCGGATAATCACCGACGATGCCCGCGATCTGCTGGTGCGCCTGATTGGCTTGGAACATATTGCCCCCGCCCAACGCGCCAAGGATACAGAAGATCGAGAACAGAACGGCCAGAATCTTACCGCCCGGCAGGCCAAGCTCGGCAAAACCCTTGGACATGTAATACATGGGGCCACCCGATACGGTGCCGTCTTCGTATTCGTTGCGGTATTTCACGCCCAGCGTACATTCGGTGAATTTCGACGCCATGCCCAGCAGGCCTGCGACGATCATCCAGAAGGTCGCGCCCGGCCCGCCGATGCCGACGGCCACCGCCACACCGGCGATGTTGCCAAGACCAACCGTGCCCGACAGCGCCGTGGCCAGCGCCTGAAAGTGGCTGACCTCACCCGCGTCGTTGGGGTCGGAATAGTCGCCTTTCACAAGGCTGATGGCGTGGCTGAAGAACCGCAGCTGCACGAAAGCGAAATACAGCGTGAAAACGGTGGCCGCGATCACCAGCCAGCCCACGATCCACGGGAATCCGGTTCCCGGGAAGGGGGCAAAGATAAAGCTGACGAAAGGTCCGGTGAAATCGGCAAAGGCCTGATTGATCTTCTCGTCCAAGCCCGGTGCCTCTTGCGCCGAGGCGGCGCTGGCCATCATCGCCGCCATAACGGCGGGAAGGCCCAGTTTTTTAAACCTATTCATGTCCATGCCTCCCCTCAATTTACGACCGTGACCGGAACGTCGGCGTGCATCACCAGATTCTGCGTCGAACTGCCGAACAGGCGTTTCTTGAACCCGTCCGCCGAGGCCCGCCCGACAACGATCTGCGAACCGCCATGTTCGACGGTGATGGCGTTCAGCGTTTCGGCAACGTCGCCATGCTGCACGATGCCGTGCGCCTCGAACCCGGCTGCTTTCAAAGCGTCGACCGCAGGTGTGATGACCCGTGTTGTCGCCAGTTCAATCTCCTCTTCGCGCCGTTTATGGCGCAGCGCATTCTCTTCCGGTGTCTGGAAAGTGAAAGGGGACCATTCGATGACGTACACAACCAAAAGCTCGCAGGTACCGATGCGTTCCGCCATGTCCTTGGCAAATGCAATCGCGCGCTCTCCGGTTTCTGTTCCGTCCAGTCCTATGACAATCTTTGTTGTCATCTCGTTCCTCCGTTATTGTTAATTTATCCGGGGCCCGTGCCCCCGGCAGAGCAGCCGGAACTTGGAACATATGTAGTGTGACTGCCCTTAGGTCATTTATTAGGCATTTCCACCTAGAAATGAAACTTATTCTGGCAAATTCGTGCGTTGCGGTCAAATTCCGCTGAAAATTAAGGGGTTATCGGGCCTGTTAAGCGACGATAGTCCCCTCATCCGCTGCAATCCCCGGCACGGGGGCGGTTAGATTCACCTGCCATTGACCTGCGAAGGTTACTCAGGATCGGTGCTGTAAATCAGCCGTTCATCACAGGGCGCCACGCGCAGAATGTTGGTCGTGCCCGGCACGTTGAACGGCACACCCGCAGTGACAACGATCTGATCGGTTTCGGACGCGAACCCTCCGGCGCGGGCGGCGCGGGCCGCGCTGACCACGGCCCCCTTGAACCGCTCCAACTCGGGCGTCAGAACGCAATGGCAGCCCCAGCTCAGGCACAGGCGGCGCGCGGTTCCCGTCGCAGGGGTCATGGCGATAATCGGAACGCCCGGGCGTTCGCGGGCGGTCAGCAGGGCGGTTGTACCGCTTTGGGTAAAACAGCAGATCGCCTTGATATCGGTTTTCTCGGCGATCTCACGCGCGGCGGCAACGATACCGTCTGCGATGGTTGTCCCCTTTGCCGTCCGCGAGGCGGCGATGATCTGGTCATAGGTCGGGTCAGCCTCGACCTCGATGGCGACCTTGTTCATGGTCTGAACCGCCTCAACCGGATAGGACCCGGCGGCTGATTCCGCGCTGAGCATGATGGCATCCGTGCCTTCATAGATTGCGGTGGCCACGTCCGAAACCTCGGCCCGTGTGGGCATCGGGCTTTCGATCATGCTTTCCAGCATCTGGGTCGCCACGATGACGGGCTTCGCCGCGCCCCGGCATTTGCGCACCAGACGTTTCTGGATCGGCGGTACGGCGGACACCGGCAGTTCCACGCCAAGGTCGCCCCGCGCGACCATGATGCCATCTGATGCATCAAGGATGTCGTCAAACGCCTCAACCGCCGCAGGCTTTTCGATCTTCGACAGGATCGAGGCACGGCCATCGGCCAGCGCGCGCGCCTCGAACACGTCCTTGGCGCGCTGCACAAAGCTGAGCGCCAGCCAATCCACGCCCAATTGGCAGACAAATTCCAGATCGTCCCGATCCTTCGCCGACAGCGCCGCCAGCGGCAGCACCACATCGGGAACGTTTACCCCCTTGCGGTTCGAGATCGTTCCGCCGATTTCAACCGTGCAATTGGCGTAGTCCTGACCACAATCCTTGACGATCAGGCGGATCTTTCCGTCGTTGACCAACAGGCGGGCACCGGGCTCGAGCGCGGCAAAAATCTCGGGATGCGGCAGACAGACTCGCGACAGGTCTCCGGGTGCCGGGTCGAGGTCAAGACGGAACGCTGCCCCTTCTTCCAGTTCCTCGGCATCGTTGGCGAACACGCCCACGCGCAGCTTTGGGCCTTGCAGATCGGCAAGAATGGCAATCGGGCTGTCCAGATCCTTTTCCACCTGACGAATGATGCGGTGGCGTTCGCGGATCTCGTCGTGGCTGCCATGGCTCATGTTCAGGCGAAAAACATCTGCCCCGGCCTCGTGCAGCGCGCGGATGGTGTCATAGTCATTGGACGCCGGTCCCAGCGTCGCCACGATTTTTACATTTCTCAGGCGTCGCATCGATCTTGTCCCTCTCGTCCATGTTACCGCAAACAGTGCTTGGCATGCTTATTGCGCAATTCCCTTTTGGACGCAACTGTCCTACACCTGCGGCAAACTTGATGACAGGCTTATGACGTACACTCCGTTTTTTGTTCACGGCGAGGATCGCCCATCCCGCTGGCTGATTACATGCGACCATGCCACCAATACGGTACCGCCCGAAATCAATGGCGGCGACCTTGGCCTGCCGCGCGAAGATATGGAACGGCACATCGCTTACGATGTGGGGGCTTATGAGGTCTCAAAGCATCTGGGCGAGATACTGAACGCACCGGTGATCGCCGCTAATTTCTCGCGCCTCGTGATCGACCCGAACCGAGGTGAGGACGATCCCACCCTGCTGATGAAGCTGTATGATGGCTCGATCATTCCCGGCAACCGGCACGCAGATGCGACCGAGCGGGAGCGGCGGCTGAACATGTGCTACCGCCCCTATCATGACGCCTTGGCCCGCCTGGCCGCCCTGCCGCACGCAGTGATTATCTCGATGCACTCCTTCACCCGCCAATTGCGCGGCCGCGACCCGCGCCCCTGGCATATCGGCGTGTTGCACACGCCGGATGAGCGGTTTTCGCGCCCCCTAATCGACCGTTTGAACGCCGAAGGGGACCTGTGCGTTGGCGAAAACGAGCCCTATACCGGCGTGCTGCCCGGCGATGCCATCGATAAACACTGCACCACCCATGGCCGTCCGAACGCGTTGATTGAAGTACGCAACGACCTGATTGCCGATCACGCCGGACAGCGCCGGTGGGCGGAAAGATTGGCCACCATCCTAGAAGACGCTCTGGGCCAAAGCGGCCTTTGAGCGCCATCGCGATCCTCTTGTGAGCGGCCCCGCCAGACCCCATGTTAAAGGGGAAAGGATGTGCTTATGTCACAGGAAACACTGATAACTTTCTTTGGCTGGATGTCCGTTATCAATATCGGACTGTTACTATTTTCAACAGTCATGATCGTCACCCTGCAAGACCGGATCGCAGAGTTTCACAGCAGCCTGTTTCACATGGGCCGCCCCAATCTGAAACAGGCCTATTTCCGGTATTTGGCCAAGTACAAGCTACTGACCATCGTATTCTGCGTGGTGCCCTGGCTGGCGCTGAAACTGACCTGATCGCAGGCAGTCCTGCCCCTTTGTTGCAACGCGGGGACAAGACGCTTAACTCTGACGCGTAACATCGCCCTTCAGCCGGAGACCCTCATGGACACCCAAACCGAAATCGAACTTCAGGCCGCCGCGTTTCGCCGGTTGCAACAGCACCTGATGGAGGATCGCACGGACGTTCAGAACATCGACATGATGAATCTGGCCGGGTTCTGCCGCAACTGCCTGTCCCGCTGGTATCAGGAAGCCGCCAATGAAAAGGGCATCGAGATGGGCAAGGACGAGGCCCGTCAGATTTTCTACGGCATGACCATGGACGAATGGAAAGCCAACTATCAGACCGAGGCCAGCCCCGAAAAACAAGCCGCCTTCGAAGTCGCCTTCGAACAGAATGTGGGCAAAAAAGACTGACACGACAAAGCCCGCCGAACCGGCGGGCTTTGTCTTCAGATCGCGGCCTTGCGGCTTTCGTCCAGATAGATCTCGCGCAGACGCATCGCGATACGACCGGGCGTGCCATCACCCAGCTGCACCCCGTCGATCTCAACCACCGGCATGACAAAGGCGCTGGCCGAGGTGGTAAACGCCTCATCCGCCTCTTTCGCCTCGTCGATGGTGAACAGGCGTTCCTCAACCTCCATCTGCGCCTCGGCGGCCATGCGCAACACCGCCTTTCGGGTGATCCCGTGCAGGATGTCGTTCGACAGCGGTCGGGTCACGATCTTGCCGTTCTTGACGAAATAGGCGTTGTTGCTGGTGCCCTCGGTGACATAGCCGTCCTCGACCATCCAGGCATCATCGCACCCGGCGGCCTTGGCCATCATCTTACCCAGTGAGGGATACAGCAACTGCGTCGTCTTGATGTCGCGGCGGCCCCACCGGATATCGTCGATCGAGATGATCTTGGCACCCTTTTTGGCCGCCGGGCTGTCGGCCAGACCCGGCTTGTTCTGGGTAAACAGAACCAGCGTCGGTTTCGTATCCGCCGACGGGAACACGAAATCCCGGTCGCCATCACTGCCGCGCGTGACCTGCAGATAGATCAGCCCTTCGTCAATGCCGTTCAACTCCACCAGCTTTCGGTGAATTTCCAAAAGGTCGTCCTTGCTGCAGGGCTCGGCCATCTGCAACTCGTCCAACGAGCGTTTCAGACGCACCGCGTGGCCGTCAAAGTCGATCAGCTTGCCGCCCAGAACGCTCGTGACCTCATAAACAGCATCCGCCATTAGGAAGCCGCGGTCGAAGATCGAAACCTTGGCTTCGGTTTCGGGCAGGTATTCGCCATTCACATACACGGTGCGGGTCATATGGTTCTCCTCAGCCCCAGAGGTCCGAACTGGGCGGATGCACTCCGGCGTCATCAAATATCAGCGGGTTTTTCCGGTCTTCGGCCAGAAGAAGCGGGCCGTCAAGGTCCGTTACCATCGCACCCTGCGCCAGCAGTGTCGCGGGCGCCATAGCCAACGAACTGCCAACCATGCACCCGACCATGACTTTATACCCATCGGCCAGCGCCGCCTTGCGCAACTCCAACGCCTCGGTCAGCCCACCGGTTTTGTCGAGCTTGATGTTGACCACGTCATACTTGCCCTTCAACGCAGGCAGGCTGGCGCGGTCGTGGCAGGATTCGTCGGCACAAACGGGCACCGGACGGTCCATGCCGATCAGGGCCTCGTCCTCGCCCGCAGGCAAAGGCTGCTCGACCAGCGCCACGCCCAGTCGCACCAGATGCGGGGCCAGATCGGCGTAAACCTCGGCAGACCAGCCTTCGTTTGCATCCACTATGATCCGCGCCTCGGGCGCACCGGCGCGCACCGCTTCAAGCCGGGGCATGTCATCCGGTGTACCCAGCTTGATTTTCAGCAGCGGGCGATGCGCGTGCGTGGCGGCCTGCGCCTGCATCGCCTCGGGCGTATCCAGCGACAAGGTATAGGCGGTAATCTCGGGACCCGGCGCAGTCAAACCGGCGAGTTCCCAGACGCGCTTGCCCGCTCGTTTCGCCTCAATATCCCACAGCGCACAATCCACCGCATTGCGCGCCGCCCCGGCGGGTAGCAGGTCCAGCAGCCGGTCGCGTGTGACATCGCCGGGAAGGCCCAAAATCTCCGCCTCAACGGACTCCAACGTCTCGTTATAACGGGCGTAAGGGACGCATTCGCCCCACCCCTGATGGGCCCCATCAGACAGGCGAACGGTCAACACCTTCGCTTCGGTCCGCGACCCGCGCGAGATCGTAAAGACTTGCGCCAGCCGGAAGACATCCCGAGAAACATCAATCTGCACGCGCCTACCCTTTCATCTTTTCAAAAATACTCCCGCCGGAGGCGGCCCTCCGGCAGGTTTCTTTGATCACAGGGCCGCCAGCGCGTCCACAAGTTTGCCCGCGCCAAAGCGATAGGGATCGGTGGCGGGCAGGTCCATCTCGGCCTCGACCTTGGCAATGTAAGCCCGCGCCTCATCCTCGCTCAGGTTTTGCGTGTTGATCGAAACCCCAACGACTTGACAGGCCGGGTTCGCAACCCGCGCCAATGGCAAAGCTGTGTCGCGCAGTTCGGGCAGAGTCGGCAGAGAATATTCGGGCAGGCCCCGCATATGCGTCCGGGTCGGCTCGTGGCACAGGATCAGCGCGTCCGGCTGCCCGCCATGGATCAGCGCCATGGTGACCCCGGAATACGAGACATGAAACAGCGAACCCTGACCTTCGATGTGATCCCAGTGATCCTCATCGTTTTCAGGCGTCAGATACTCGACCGCGCCGGCCATGAAATCCGCGACAACCGCGTCCAGAGGCACGCCCTGCCCTGTGATCAGAATGCCCGTCTGTCCGGTGGCGCGGAACGTGGAGTTCAGCCCGCGCTTGCGCATCTCGGCATCCATCGACATCGCGGTGTACATCTTGCCTGCCGAACAGTCGGTGCCAACGGCCAGACACCGCTTGCCACGGCGCTTGCGGCCATTGGCAATCGGGTAACCAACAGTCGGCACGCGCACATCGTGCAGGGTGCAGCCATGGGTTTGCGCGGCGGCCACCAGATCACCTTCGTCGCGCAGCAGGTTATGCAGGCCCGAGGCAAGATCATATCCCATCTCCAGCGCTTCAATCAGAACCGCCTTCCATGCCGGGCTAATCACCCCGCCCCGGTTTGCAACCCCAATCACAAGGGTCTTTGCCCCGGCGGCCTTGGCCTCGGCCAAGGTCAGGTCGGTCAGGCCCAGATTGGCCTTACAGCCCTCCATGCGGAACTGGCCCACGGCGTTTTCCGGACGCCAGTCGCGGATGCCGATAGCGACCTTAGCCGCCAGATGGTCGGGCGCATCGCCCAAAAACAGCAGGTACGGTGTCTCGATCATTGCGGTGCCCTCCTTTGATTCCGATGCAGGCTATGGGACCAAGCAAACGAGTGTGTCCCGATTCCACCCGACGGTGAATGCTCGCACGGGAAAAATTCGCGTGGATTTGCCAATTCTCGCAACAATATTGCGGGATTTCAAAATGATTAAACTTTACTCGCCGGAATCGCGCCCTTTCGTAGATTATGCTGCGAATGCAATGCTGCGTCCGCACAAAGGTCCTTGCACCGCTTCGCGCAATTTAATACCTCATTAGCCAAGAAAATCGTAATTTCCTTTCCTCCACGAGGTCCAGATGAGCTTTCGCATTCAACCCACCGCCCCTGCGCGCCCCAATCGCTGCCAGCTGTTCGGGCCGGGATCGAACACGAAACTGTTCCCGAAAATGGCGGCCTCGGCGGCGGATGTGATCAATCTGGACCTAGAGGATTCGGTCGCCCCCTCGGACAAGGACATTGCCCGCGCCAATGTGACCGAGGCGCTGAACACCGTCGACTGGGGCAGCAAGTACATGTCGGTCCGCATCAACGGTCTGGACACGCCCTATTGGTATCGCGACGTAGTCGATCTGCTGGAACGGGCAGGCGACCGGTTGGACCAGATCATGATCCCCAAGGTCGGCTGTGCGGCGGATGTTTACGCGGTGGACGCTTTGGTCACCGCGATCGAGCGCGCCAAGGGCCGCACCAAACCGATCAGCTTCGAGGTCATCATCGAATCCGCCGCCGGGATCGCGCATGTCGAGGAAATCGCCGCGTCGTCGCCTCGCATGCAGGCCATGAGCCTCGGGGCGGCCGATTTCGCTGCCTCGATGGGTATGCAGACAACGGGCATCGGCGGCACGCAGGAAAACTATTACATGCTGCACGAGGGCCAGAAACACTGGTCCGACCCGTGGCACTGGGCGCAGGCCGCCATCGTCGCCGCCTGCCGCACCCATGGTGTGCTGCCGGTGGATGGCCCCTTCGGCGATTTCTCGGACGATGAGGGGTTCATCGCGCAGGCCAAACGCTCGGCCACCTTGGGCATGGTCGGCAAGTGGGCGATCCACCCCAAGCAGATCGCGCTGGCCAATCAGGTCTTCACCCCGTCCGACGAGGCAGTCGGCGAAGCGCGCGAGATTCTGGCGGCGATGGAGCAGGCCAAGGCCAGCGGCGAAGGCGCGACCGTTTACAAAGGACGTCTGGTCGACATCGCCTCGATAAAACAGGCCGAGGTGATTGTGGCGCAGGCCGAACTGATTGCAAACAGGTAGACCTGAAAAGGCACCCTTCGGGGTGCCTATTTCTTACCGGCCAAAGACGTCGTTGGGCGTCCAGGTAAACCGTTCGCCCTGCTTGCCCCATTTCATCATCAGGCAGGACGTTCCGTATTTCTGGAAATAGCTGATCTTCAGCGGATACCAGCCCGCTTGCGGCACCTCGACCTCAGTCCGCTGATTGGCCTCGCAGACCTGACGCCCGTTGAAATAGCCAATCTGCTGCCCGCCGACCCATGCGTCGATGCCGTCATTGGACCATGTTTCAAGCTCATAGATGCCCGGCGAGTCAAAGCGGATGTAACCGCTGATCTCTGCCGCTACATTGAACGCCTTGTTGAAAGTCAGAACCGGATCGCCCTCTTCCGTGTCCCGATAGTCCAGACCCCGCAGCGGCTGCCCGGGCTTCATCTTCTTGCCCATCTGCTTGACCTTGGTCAGGTTCTGAATCTTGCGTGGCGGATTACCCTCCCACGCATATTGCACATCCAGCCCGGCCTTGGGGCTGGGCTGCGGGTTCGCGGGTTGCAGTTTCAGCGGCGCCGACAGGGCCGCCCCGGCGATCAACGCCATGGCTGCGGCAAGCGCTCCGGTCCGAAGGAATGTCATGGTCTTCTCCCTGAGTTTGGCCCTTTTGGGATTTTCCCCTTATGAGTAGGCCGTCAGGATGACACTAAGACGTGCAAAATTACCCTGCAAGACGGTTAAACATCACTTTTCCATGGTCACGCCCGCATATCCTTGGGCGAATCCATAACCACATAGGTCGTGATCGAGATCACATGCGGCAGGGTTCCCAGCACCTCGGTATGGAAGGTTTTATAGTTGGGCAGATCGGCGCATTCGACCCGCAGCAGGTATTCGATGGTGCCGGTGATGTTGTGGCATTCGACCACTTCCGGTGCACTGTTAACGGCGCGCTCAAACCCTTCCTGAGCGGCTTTTGTATGCTCGCCCAGCCCGACACCGATATAGGCAATGAACCCGATCCCCAACGCCGCCGGGTTCAGCACCGCGCGATAGCCCGCGATCACGCCCGCGCGCTCAAGCTCCTGCACCCGGCGCAGGCAGGCCGAGGGCGACAGGCCGACCCGTTCCGCAAGGTCCAGATTGCTGATACGTCCGTCCGAGGAAATCTCGCGCAATATATGTTTGTTTATTGGGTCAATTTTCGTCATTTGTTGTGATCGTAGCGCTAAGGCGCATCAAAACGCAATTTCATTTCCCCTCTGTTCGGCAATTATTCGCGGCATGACCTACGACATCCTGCTGGCCCTGATCACCTTTGCCTTCGTGTCCTCGATCACGCCGGGGCCGAACAACCTGATGCTGATGGCCTCAGGGGCGAATTTCGGGTTCCGGCGATCGATACCGCACATGCTGGGCATCGGGCTGGGCTTCACTTTCATGGTGCTGCTGGTGGGGGCCGGGCTGGTGCAGGTCTTTGATCGGTTTCCGATCAGCTACACCGTGCTCAAGGTCGTATCGGTTGCCTATCTTCTGTACCTCGCCTGGAAGATTGCCCACGCGGCCCCGGCCAAGGCAGGCGAGGCCGCGGGTGTGCCGATGACCTTCCTGCAGGCCGCGGCGTTTCAATGGGTCAATCCAAAGGCGTGGGCGATGGCGCTGACGGCAACCACCGCGTACACGCCGGATCACACGCTGAACGCGATCCTGATCGTCGCGCTGGTCTTCGGCGCGATCAACCTGCCGTCGGTCAGCACCTGGACAGTTCTGGGGCAACAAATGGCGCGAGTACTCACGAACCCGCGCCGATTGTTGGCGTTCAACTGGACCATGGCAGCGCTGCTGGTCGCCTCGCTTTACCCGGTTCTTTGGCCGACCTGAGTTATCTCAGCGGCAGGCAGATTTCAGTCAGCAACTCCTCGGGCGCGGTCTCGCGCGGGTCGTTGAGGTAGATTTCGTAGCAGGGCTGATCTGCGGGCTCCTCGCCTGAACTGGGCAGCCAGTTGCCGAACAGGCTGTGATAGGCGGACGCAATCCCGGAATACGGCCCCTTATAGGTCAGCACGGCAGTCTTGCCGCCGGGAATATCAAGCTGCTGCATCCCTTCGGGCGTTGTGTCGCCCATGAATTCCGCGCCCGCGTAGCTGCGCAACTGATCCTCGGGCACCTCGTCAGGACTATCGCAATACACTCCAATCACCGGACCCAGCTTAGGCCAAAGCTGGCGGGATTCGCACAGCGCGCTGAAAGCCTCAAAGCTTTTGCCGATCTCGGCATAGGCCCCTTTGTGCGGCAAGGCGACAACGCGGCGGGCGGGTTCGGTTCGGGTCGTGACGGGATGCATCGGATATCCTCCGGTTTTGAAGTAGGGATGGGCTGGCAGAAACTGCCCGGCCTTGCGAAAGGCGGTGGGGCTGCTGCCGTAGGCCTCGGAAAAGGCCCGCGCAAAGGAGTTCAGGTTGGGATAGCCCACCGACGCCGCGATCTCGGCCACGGGCTTGTCGCTGCGCAACAGCCACGTGGCCGCCCGGTGCAGCCTGACCCGGCGCACGGCCTGCGCGCAGGTCTCGCCGGTCAGCGCCCGGAACACGCGATGCCAGTGAAACCGCGACATGGCGGCGACATCGGCCAGCGCGTCCAGCGACAGGTCCCCTGCGGGATGGTCGTGGATATAATCCAGAACGCGCAGAATGCGGTCTTCGTAGCTGGCGGCCATTGGCATCCTTCCTTTCCCTTGCCCAACCGGGATCGCATATTCAGCATCCGCAAATCTTGCTGAGTTGCATTCCGGTGGCGGCAAGTTCATATAGCGGGGAACTTCCGCGTTGAGAGGCGTCATGACCCAGTATCTGGATTTTGAAAAACCACTGGCCGAGATCGAAGGCAAGGCCGAAGAGCTGCGCGCGCTGGCCCGCGCCAATGAAGAGATGGACGTGGCCGAAGAGGCCGCCGCGCTGGACGCCAAGGCCGCCAAGCTGCTGGACGAGCTTTATGCCGATCTGACCCCCTGGCGTAAATGTCAGGTGGCGCGCCATCCCGAACGCCCCCATTGCAACGATTATGTCCATGCGCTGTTCACCGAATTTACGCCTCTGGCCGGGGACCGGAACTTTGCCGACGATCTGGCGGTGATCGGCGGTCTGGCCCGGTTCAACGACCAGCCGGTCATGGTGATCGGTCACGAAAAAGGCAGCGACACCAAATCGCGGATCGAACGGAATTTCGGCATGGCCCGCCCCGAGGGCTATCGCAAGGCCGTGCGCCTGATGGAGATGGCGGGTCGCTTTGGCCTGCCGGTGATCACCCTGATCGACACTGCCGGGGCCTATCCCGGCAAAGGGGCCGAGGAACGCGGCCAATCCGAAGCCATCGCGCGGTCAACCGAAATGTGCCTGAAGATCGGCGTGCCTCTGGTGTCGGTCATCATCGGCGAAGGCGGCTCGGGCGGTGCGGTTGCATTCGCGACCGCGAACCGCGTGGCGATGCTGGAGCATTCGGTCTATTCGGTGATCTCGCCCGAGGGCTGTGCCTCGATCCTGTGGAAGGATTCCGAGAAGATGCGCGAAGCGGCCGAGGCGCTGCGCCTGACCGCGCAAGACCTCTATAAACTGGGCGTCTGCGACCGGATCATCACCGAGCCCAAGGGCGGTGCCCATCGTGACCGCCCTGCCACGGTTGAATCGGTACGCGCAGCCATCGCGGCCATGCTGAAAGAGCTGGACGGCAAGGATGCGGCGGCCCTGATCAAGGACCGCCGTCAGAAATTCCTCGATATCGGTTCCAAGGGTCTGGCGGCCTAGGCCGTCAGCCGCCCAGACGCCGCAGCAAGTCAACCGATGGCGTGCCGGTCACGGCCATGCCATTGGCGCGCTGATAGCCGCTGATCGCCGCCTCGGACTTCTTGCCGATCACCCCGTCCGCGCCCTGCGTGTCATACCCCGCGGCGGTCAGGCGGCGCTGCAACTCCTTGCGGTCTTCCAGCGTCAGCCCGTTCTCATCCGGCCCGAACGAGGCCTGAAACGGCGCGCCCCCGGCAATCCGGTCAGACAGATGCCCCACGCCAATCGCATAGCTGTCCGAGTTGTTGTACCGCTTGATCACCTGAAAATTGCGGAACACGGCAATGCGCGGCCCGGGCGTCTGCGGCTGCAGAACAGCTACCGGTGTGCCGGAAACTGTACCGGCCTCGCCACCCCAAGGCTGCCCGCGCACCCATCCGGCGCGCGCCAGATAGGCGGCTGTTGAGGCCAGCGAATCCGCCGGATCCTCGGACCAGATATCGCGTCGCCCGTCGCCGGTGAAATCCACCGCATAGGCCAGATACGAGGTCGGGATGAACTGCGTGTGCCCCATCGCCCCGGCCCAGCTGCCGGTCATGTTGGCAGGGCTCGTGTCGCCCTCCTGAATGATCTTCAGCGCGGCCACCAGTTGCTTTTCAAAGAACGCCCCGCGCCGCCCGTCATAGGCCAGCGTTGATGTGGCCGAGATCACCGGCACATCCCCGCGCCGCGCGCCATAGCGGCTTTCCAGCCCCCAGACGGCCACGACCACCTCTTTGTCGACGCCATACTGCGCCTCGATCTGCGACAGGGTGCCCGCATGGCGCAACATCATCTGCTTGCCGGTGCTGATCCGCTCATCCGAGGCGGCAATGGCCAGATAATCCTCGAGCGAGCGTTTGAATTCCACCTGATTGCGGTCGCGTTCAATGACCTCGGGCAGGTATCCTGCGCCTTGAAAGGCGCGGTTAAGCGTGGGTTGCGAAATACCCTGAGACGCGGCGCGGCCCTTGAAGCTGGCAACCCACGCGTCCCAACCTGCGTTGGGCACCGGGCGCATCCGCGATGCGGGCGCGCTGGCCGGAGTACCGCCGCCGGAACAGGCGGCCAGAAGGCTTGCCCCAAGCCCGGCGGAAAAGGTTCGACGATTGATCATGACTGAAATCTGCTCTTGTTGTGATTTGCCTCAGCGTATCGCAGTCCGGTCGCGCAGGCCAGAAAATCACCCGCCCAAACGGGGCCATTCTTACTGTCGGCGGTATGCCGCTTAGCTGACCAGCATCCGCAGCCCCTGCGTCACGTCCGAGCGTACCGCAAGCCGCAATCCGGGCTCATCCCCCGCCTTTAGCGCGGCGATGATCAGCTTGTGATAATGCGGCGGTTCGGTGCGGCGCAGCCGCCCGTAAAGCGCCCGCATCGTCGGTCCAAGCTGCAGCCAGACGGTCTCGGCCATCGCCAACATCGCGGGGGCCTGCGCGCGCAGATAGAGCGTGCGGTGAAATTCGAGGTTGGTGCGGATATAGCCGACCGCATCGCGCTTCGTCACCATCTCGGCCACGTTCATATTGATGCTTTGCAGCCGGTCGATCAGCGCGATATGCGCGCGGGGCAAGGCGCGGCTGGCCAGTTCGACCTCGAGCAAGGCTCGCAACGCGGCCAGCTCCTCGATCCGGTCATTGGTCAGTTCGGGGGTCGAAACCCGCCCGGACGTGGACAGGAACAGCGCACCCTCGGCGGCCAGACGGCGCACGGCCTCGCGCGCGGGGGTCATCGACACGCCGAATTCCTTGCCGATCCCACGCAGGGTCAGCGCCTGCCCGGGTGCAATGTCCCCGTGCATGATCCGGGATCGCAGGGCGCGGTACACCCGATCATGGGTGGCGGTGTGGGAGTCTGAAGGGCGCGGAGTCAACATGAGCCCATGTGATCACAAAATCCCGCAGGGTCAACTCGGAGGCGCATCAAACCTATAGCGATGCAGCGCCGCGCCATTGTCGCGCAACCATTTGCGCGGGTCTTTATACGGGCCAAACAGCCGCTCGACCTGCGCCCAGAAGGCAGGCGAATGGTTCATCTCGGCCAGATGTGCCACCTCGTGCGCGGCCACGTAGTGCAACACGTCGGACGGTGCGAGTATCAGCCGCCACGAGAACATTAGCCCCCCATGGGACCCGCACGAACCCCAGCGGGACCGCGTATCGCGCAGTGTCAGGCTGGTGTAAGGGCGGCCCAGCATTGCCGCATAATCATCACAGGCTCCGGTCAAGCGATCTCGTGCGAGTTCTTTCAGAAACCGGGCCAGACGGCGCGCCTCTGCCCCCGCTGGAACCGCAACCGCATCCGGCTGCAGCAACACCCTGCGCCCGGTTGCGGGAACGATTCGCCGGTCGATCCCTTCAATCGGGATGATCTGCCCGAACTGAACCCGCGCCGGATCGGGCCGGTCCAGAAGGTGCTGGCGAATCCATCCCTCTTTGGTTTGGGCGAAACTTAGCGCCTCGGCCTCAGGGACGCCTTGCGGATAGGTCAGCGTAACCCGCCCGTCCAACTGGGAAATCCGCAGGCTGATGCGCCGCGCCCGCGCCGATTTGCGCAGTGTCAGCGGCACCGGCGGCGTCCCCGGCAAGGCGTGCTTTCCCATATCCAGTCCTTCCCTGCGCAAAGGCTTTGACAGTCCCCGCCGCTTGTGGCACGTGAACTGAATCTTTTAGACGACTCACCTGATATCAAGGGGATTTGACATGCCCAAGGAAGAATGGGGCGTAAAGCGTGTTTGCCCGACCACTGGTAAGCGCTTTTACGACCTGAACAAGGACCCGATCGTCAGCCCCTACACGGGCGAGATCGTGGAGCTTGAGACCGGCAAAAGCCGGATGATCGCCGCCGACGCCGAAGATGCGGCGACCGCCAAAGCGCGCGAAAACGCATCGGAAGAAGATATGGTTCTGGATGACGACGACAATGTCGATGTCGAACTGGACGATGATCTTTTGGACGATGATGACGACAGCAACGATGATGTCTCGCTGGACGACATCACCGACATGTCGTCGGAAGACGAAAACTGATCCGGGTCTGAGGCGGACCCGGCCCGCCTCATCACCCTTCCCTGCGCGGCGCGGATTCTTTCCCTCAAAGCAATTTTTGGACTTGCACTCGCCCCCGCTGTCTCATAAACGTCCGTCCACCGCAGCAGCGGTACCTTAGTGGGGCCTTAGCTCAGTTGGGAGAGCGCTTGCATGGCATGCAAGAGGTCAGGGGTTCGACTCCCCTAGGCTCCACCAAAATCCTAACATTTCAGCGTCAGTACTATCCGGCAGGCAGCGCCCCCGCTTGACTCGGCTTAGGCGACTACTGCGGTTCCGCGCTGCTCAGTGTGCCCACGTTAAAATATCGATGCGCGTCAGGCCATCGAACTGGACAGCCCTTTGTGTAATAGTCTTGAACATCGCGACTAGTGGTTTCCGCAGGTCACCCGCTTCCGCTGGCAAAAACGCAGACCTTCTTCGACACCTTAATCTTTGTGGCGGAACAAACCCTACATCCGACACGTTGTCGCAATAGTTATGCCCTGTTCTGTTTCTATCAGCAGTTAGTCCTGCCGATATGTTGATTAGTCCGGTTTTAACGAGGGGGTCTTCGGCGGGATAGGGGGCGAGCGTTTGGTTGCCCTGAAAGTGGCCCAACCACTCCCCCCGCCTTGATAACCCTGAATAAAGGTCCCGCGTCCGAAAACCCGGCTTTCCCGATTGGCGACCGCGCCGATACGGCGTGGTGCTCATGTCGGGAAGACCATTCGGTAATCCATTCTCGAAAAAACGCCGCCCCGGTTAGGGGGCGGCGTTGGTGTCAGGTGATGCGGATCGCTTACTCAGCGGCCTGTGTGGCGGCGCCCTGCTTGTCGCGCTGACCGTCGCGGAACAGCGCCTTGGCCAGTGCGATGCACATTAGGCCCATGACCATTGTAAACGGCAGCGCGCCTATGATCATCGCATTGCGCAGCGCGTCCATCGGGTTGTTGTCACCTGCTGCCAGGATCAGCGCCCCGATCACGGCGGTCAGGATTACGCCCCAGATGATCCGGTGCTTGATGCCGGTTTCCTGGCTGCCTCCCGACATGATGGTGTTCATCACCAGAATGCCCGAGTCAGCGGATGTGACCAGGAAGGTCATGATCAGGATCACGCACATGATGTTCAGCATCGAAAGCAGCCCGCCGTCGATCATATAGGACAGCGTCACGAACAGCTTGTTGGTATTCGAGGCCCCGATGATTGCGCCTTCTGCAGCACCAGCCAGTTCCAGATCGATCGCGGTGCCGCCCAGAACGGTCATCCAGGCAAAGCAGACCAGTGCCGGAGCGAACACGCAGCCCAGAATGAACTCACGCACCGAACGACCCTTGGAGATGCGCGCCAGAAACAGGCCCACGAAGGGCGAAAACGCGATCCACCAGGCCCAGTAGAACGTGGTCCAACCGGCCTGCCAGCCGAACTGTCGGCCCTGCTCGCCTGCGGCATAGACTGCGGCCAGCGTTTCCTCATCCAACTCGGCGGCTGCACCTTCCAGACCGTCTTTGAAGCCGGCAAAGCTGCCCCAGGCATTGGTCGCACCGCCGACAAGGTCATTGGCATGCGCCTGTGCGGCCTCGGGCAGAGAGGCCGCAAAGGCCTCGGTCGACAGCGGGCCGTAGGCGCTGAAGCTGAGCGACAGGAAGTGCAGAATATAGTCAACCATCGCCGAGCCATAGGTGGTCATCGCGAAGACGAACGAGCCGAACACCACGAACGTACCCAGCAGGATGATCGACAGTACAAGGTTCAGGTTCGACAGGTATTTAACGCCACGGCCAACCCCGGACACAGCCGAGATGATCGACAGGCTCATGATAACAACCAGTCCAGCGATCAGACCTACTTTACTGGGGGTCGGCACCTCGCCGCCCAAATCCATGACCCAGCCCATGCCGGTGATGGCATAAAGACCGTCGATGAATTGGCTGACGCCGTAACCGATTGTCACCGACACACCCAGGATGGTGGCGACAACGCCCAACACATCAACCACATGGCCCAGAAACCCGTTCATCAGCTTACCGAACAGCGGCGTCAGCGCCGATCGGATCGTCAGCGGCATGTCGCGAGTATAGGCATAATAGGCCAGCGACAGACCCGTCACCACGTAGATCGCCCAGGCGTGGAAACCGTAGTGCAGATAGGTAAAGCGATACGCCGATTGCAGTGCGTCGGGCGAGTTCCCCTCGACCGCGCCCGAAACGACAACGGGGTTCGATCCCCACAGGCCCAGCGGCTCGGCTGTGGCAAAGACCATCAGGCCCACGCCGAGACCGGCACCAAACATCATCGAAAACCACGAGAAATTGGAAAACTCGGGCTTCTCACCCGGCGTGCCCATGATCCGTTTGCCCGTGCTCGGGATAATGGCCACGATTGCCAGAAAGAAGAAAAACAAACCGACAATGATGACGTAGAAGCTGTTGAAAAGCTCAAGCAACTGGCTGTTCAGGCTACCCAGCGTGCTGTTGGCATTTGCCGGGAAGACCAGCGCCCACAGCACAAGACCAACCATAATGGCCTTGCTGATCAGCGCAATCGGTACGCTGTAATTTTCATAGAAACCGGCATCCGCCGTTTCTATCTCTAGATCCGTAAATGGCTCAGGTACCGACATATTATTCCTCCCGTGTTGTCGATCCGTATGGTTCCGACTGCCGTTACAGCCGCTGTTTTATTCTTGTTTTTGCTTGATGTTTCAGAGCATTGCCCAAAGCAGGCAGGCAATCGCATTCTGCGCTTTGTCTGTTCATCGTCAGTCCTTTGCCAGTTCCCGTTTGCTCAAACCAAACAGGTTTCAGCGGGAGCGATTGACTGTGCCCGAGCTTTCATTCCGGGCAGGGTGTCGATTGCCACGTGTGTTGGTTCGCCTGCGTATAGGTTTGCCCGGCAGGTGGCGTGACCAGAACCGACGTAATTTGCCGCTTCGGCGACCCGCGTCGCAAACCGGACGCTCAAATGTACCTTCAGCGTATCATTCGCTGGTCTTCAACGGGAAAAATTTTAATAGTCAAGCGAGGCCAGTTCATCCGAAGCCCGGAAACCTGCAAAAATGTCCAGACGCCACTACAATTTACCGCCGCTCACCACCCTGTCCGCCTTTGAAGCGGCAGCGCGGCATCTGAGCTTCAAAAACGCCGCCGAAGAGCTTTCGGTCACCCCCGGCGCGGTCAGCCATCAGATCAAGGCGCTTGAGGGTGATCTGGAGACCGCCCTGTTTCAGCGCAAGCATCGCGGGGTCGATCTGACCGATGACGGCAAGGCGCTGTATGAGGCGCTTTCGACCTCTTTCACCCGCATCTCCAAGGTGTTGGCGGCCATCCGCGACAGGCCCACCGGCGAAAAGGTCACTGTCGGGGCGACGACGGCGGTGGCGGCCCTGTGGCTTTCGCACGCAATCATCCGGTTCTGGCGCGAAAACCCGGAGGTGAGTGTTGACCAGATCTCGCAGGATCGCCCGTTTCGGGATCGGCCGGATGTGGATTTCTTTATCCGATATGGCCGTGACAATGACCCCAGCCTATCGCATACGCCCTTGTACCGGGATCATCTGATCCCCGTCGCCAGCCCGGACCTGGCCAAAAAACTGTCCGGTGCAAGCCTGCAGGACCTGGCCGCCCAGCGCCTGATCCATCTGGAGTCGGATGATCGCAGTTGGACAACTTGGCCGGACTGGTTTCAGCAGCTTGGCTATACCGGCACCATCCCGGTCGATTCGCGGGTCAACAGCTACTCGGTCGCGCTGCAACTGGCGCGCAAGGGGGCCGGGTTGGCTTTGGGCTGGCAGCGGTTGATATTGCCGATGCTGCAATCGGGAAAACTGGTGGCCATCGGACCACATCACCTGACCGCACCCAATCAGTTCTACCTTGTGGGCCGCCCCGACGATGAGCTTTCGGACAATGCCCGCGCCCTCAAGAACTGGATCATTGACGAGGTTCGCACCGGCTCGGATGAAATCAGTTAAACCGTTGATGAGCTTTTCTGATATTGCGCCGCGCCTATTGACCCGGCCAATAGGGTAAAGTCAGGGTAATCCCAGCCATAGGAGAGTTCGATGAACAAGCACAGCGCGCTTTCGTCCGTTCTGGCCGATGTCAACACCGCCAACGGTCTGCCGAACGAACATTATATCGATCCCACGGTATTTGCCGAGGAACGGCAATCTGTCCTCTACTCCAACTGGTCCGGGATCGGGTTTGGCAAGGACGTGCCCGAAGCAGGCGACGCCAAGCCGGTTGATTTTCTGGGCATGCCCCTGCTGATCGTGCGGGACCGGGACGGCCAGATCGGCGTGTTCCAGAACACCTGCCGTCATCGCGGCATGATCCTTGTGGACGCGCCGAAAAAGATCGGCGGCGCCATCCGCTGCCCCTATCACAGCTGGTGCTACAGCCTGAAAGGTGAATTGCGCGCGACCCCTCATGTGGGCGGGCCAGGGCAGAACAAGCACGAAGACGTCGACAACAAGGACCTTGGGCTGATCCGCATCCGGTCCCATGTCTGGCGCGATGTGATCTTCGTCAATGTCGACGGCACCGCGCCCGCATTCGAAGACGCCCATGCCGCGCTGCTGGAGCGCTGGGCCGAGTTCGAACAGCCTCTGTTTCATGGCGGCGACGTGTCGTCCCTCAAGCTTGAGGTCAAAACCAACTGGAAGCTGGCGGTCGAGAATTTCTGCGAAAGCTACCACCTACCCTGGGTGCATCCCGGCCTGAATAGCTATTCCCGGCTGGAAGATCACTACAACATCGAAGCGCGTGGGCAGTATTCTGGTCAGGGCACCCTTGTCTATCGCCAGTTAAAGGATGAGGACGGCGCAACGCTGCCCGATTTCGCAGGTCTCAGCGACAAGTGGAATGAGGGTGCCGAATACATCGCGGTCTACCCCAACGTTCTGCTGGGCGTGCAACGCGACCACAGCTTCGCGATCATCCTCGAACCGGTCGATCACGAACACACCGTGGAACATATCGAGCTTTACTACTCTGTCAGCGAAACCGAGTCCCCGGAACTGGACGATTTGCGCACCGCAAACGCGCATCAATGGCAGGCTGTGTTCGAAGAGGACGTCTTTGTCGTCGAAGGCATGCAAAAGGGCCGTCACGGCCTGTTGTTCGACGGCGGGCGTTTCTCGCCGGCCATGGACGGGCCGACCCACAATTTCCACCACTGGGTTGCCACACAGGTTGAAAATGGCCGAACCGCAGCCGAGTGACGGTACAGGCGATCTGGACCGCCGATTACTGGATGCGCATGCGAGAAACGACCTGAGCGATCTGGTGCGGCTCTACACTCTGGCCGCTGATGAACGGGAGCAGGCAGGCGATATCGACGCCGCCTGTTTCTTTCTGACACACGCTTTTGTCTTCGCACTCGAAGCTGGCGCACCGCAGGCCGACGCGTTGAACGCCCGTCTGGCTAGCCACGGCCGAGCGCACAGGCTTACGTTCTGATCCCAAGGTTGACCTAACGGGACCCTGTTCAGGTCACCGCAAGCGCATATACTTATCCTCAGACGCCTTGTGTTCGGCGCAGGAGGGACGGGCGGTTGGATCACAACACAGACATGCTGATCATCGGTGCCGGTTTTTCAGGCCTGATCATGGCGCTGGAAGCCCGCAGACGCGGTATTCGCGACATCGCGATTCTGGAGAAAGCCGATGATATCGGCGGCACCTGGCGCGAGAACACATATCCCGGTGTGGCCTGCGATGTGCCCTCGCATCTGTATTCCATGGCCACACACCTCAACCCGAACTGGAGCCGCGCCTATGCCGGTGGCGCGGAAATTCAGGCTTATCTGCAGAAGGTCGCGAGGGACGAGGGGCTCTATGACCTGTGCCACTTCTATCAGCAGCTGAAATCCGCCCAATGGGACGGTTCGCGCTGGCAGGTGGAAACCGAAAGCAGAGACCGCTGGTCCGCGCGCTTTCTGGTCTCGGCCATCGGCGCGCTGCATATTCCAAGCATTCCCGACATTCCCGGCGCAGACAGCTTCCCCGGCCCGTGTTTTCATTCCGCCCAATGGGATCATGATGCGGTGATTGCGGGCAAGCGGATCGCGGTCATCGGCACCGGGGCCTCGGCGGTTCAATTTGTGCCCGAGATTGCCAAAACCGCCGCGCACGTGACCGTTTTCCAGCGCAGCGCGCCTTACGTGCTGCCCCGCCCGGACGGGCCGATCGCGCCGTGGGTACGCCGCCTCTATAGTCGCATACCTCTATTGCCCCGCCTGCGGCGCAAGCTGATCTACACAGTGTTCGAGCATCGCCACCGGGTCTTCCGGGGCGAGCAGCGGATGGTGAATTTTGCCATGAAAATGTGGCGTAAATCTCTTGAGAAGGCGATTTCTGACCCAACCCTGCGGCAGCACCTGACCCCTGACTACCAGATCGGCTGCAAGCGGATTCTCAGTTCCAACGACTGGTATCCCGCGCTGGCCCGCGACAACGTTACCCTGATCCCGTCCGGCGTGACCTCGATTGACGGGGACCGGATCACAGCTGCGGATGGAAGTGTGACACAGGCCGACATTCTGATCTGGGGCACGGGGTTCCACGTCACCGACGTGGTCGAGCGGCTGGACATAACCGGCACCGATGGCCTGACCCTGCAGGCAGCCTGGGCCGACGGAATGCAGGCCCATCTGGGCACCGCCATTTCCGGGTTTCCGAACTTCTTCATGTTGCTGGGCCCGCATACCGGGCTGGGCCATAACTCGGTCGTTCTGATGATCGAGGCGCAGGTCGGCCATATCGGCCGCGTCCTTGACCAGATGCAGCGACAGAACCTGACCGCCATCGCCCCCGACCCGGCAAAACAAACCGCCTTTACCCGCGAAATGCAGGGCCGTCACCAAAACAGCGTCTGGCAGGTCGGCGGCTGCACGTCCTGGTATCAGGACGCGCAGGGGCGCAACACGACATTGTGGCCGGGAACCGTTGCCGAATTCGAAAAGCGCATGGCACAATCGGGGCTCGAGCAATATCTTTCCGACTCACCCCCAAATCGGGACACGTAAGATGACCGCATTTTTGATTATCGTCCTTCTGATCGCCGCCTTCTTTCTGGTCATGCACCTGTGGACCCGTAAACTAACCCGCGAGGGCAGTATCCGCGTCCCCCAGCCGGGGCAGATCACTCCCGTGCGGGGCGGCAATATCCATTATGTGGAAAAGGGCGACCCGTCGAAACAGACCCTTGTCATGATCCACGGGTTGACGGGCCAGTTGCAGCACTTCACCTATGCGCTGGTGGATGTGCTGGCCGAAGAGTACCACGTCATCGCCCTCGACCGCCCCGGCTGCGGATACTCGACCCGCGACACAGCCGATCTGGGCCGCCTACCCGAACAGGCCCGTATGATCCAAGAGTTTCTGGATACCAAAGGCGTAACAGATGCGGTTCTGGTCGGCCATTCTCTGGGCGGGGCCGTGTCGCTGGCTATTGCGCTGGATTACCCTGACAGGGTCAAGGCGCTCGCCCTGCTGGCTCCGCTGACGCAGAAACTGCCCGGCACACCTCCGGTTTTCAAACCGCTTGAGATCCGAACGGAATGGCTGCGCAGCTTCATCGCCAACACAATCGCCGTGCCCATCGCCGCCAAAACCGCGCCCCACACGCTGGACACCGTCTTTGCCCCCGAACCGGCCCCGGCCGATTTTCTGGACCGCGCCGGCGGCGCACTGGGGCTGCGCCCCTCGGCCTATGTGACCGGATCGCAGGATGTCGTGGGGCTGGATGAAAGCCTGGGCCAACAGGTAGCCCGCTATCCCGACTTGACCGTGCCCGGAGGCATCCTGTACGGCGCTCAGGACGTCATCCTGTCGGCCTCGGTCCATGGGCCGCCGATGACACGGTTCGGCCTGTCCAACGAACAGATCGAGGGGCTGGGACACATGATCCCACTGACCGCCCCCGACGCATGCGCCGCCTTCATCCGCCGTATGGCCGAAGGTCAGAAGGACAAGGCAGAGGCCGCCAGCACGCGGGGATAAACCCGCACCCAAAAGAATCCGGTTTGCGGGGTCATTTCCCTCTTGACCCTCTCGGGCCCCTCGCTTACATCGCCTCTCACTCGTGGCGGAGTAGCTCAGTTGGTTAGAGCAGCGGAATCATAATCCGCGTGTCGGGGGTTCAAGTCCCTCCTCCGCTACCAGAATTCCCCTATAGAAACTGCAGTCTTACCCGCGACATGCCATTGCATCTCCGACGTCAGGGCTTTCAAGCGAAGAGCTTGTTACTTTATTGGGATTGCCCACTACGACGATGGCCATGCCCGATTCACGCATGCAACTCAAAACAGGCACACAGGTTGGCGCGCCTTACGGAAAACATCATGTAGTGGATTGATTTTAATGGCAGGGGCAGCAGGGTTCGAACCCGCGACCTACGGTTTTGGAGACCGTCGCTCTACCAACTGAGCTATACCCCTGTGGTGAGCCCCCAGATATGCCAGCGGCGCGGCGGACTCAAGAGGCTTTTTTAAATTCCTGTGCGGCTCCTTCAGGGACAAACAAGTTGCGCGTGGCGCGCAGTCCGGTAAGACAAGTCTCTGTCAGCACAAGGAACCTCGGGTGAGCATACGCAAAAAGATTGCAGACAGCGAAGCCGTCCTGAACTGGGCCGCGCGGCGGATTGCCAGCTATATCCGGATGGTCAACCGCAACACGCGCTGGCAACGCATCGGGTATGAGGAACTGGACCAGCTGGCCGAACAGGGCGAGCCTGTGATTGTGGTGCTGTGGCATCAGCGGTTGGCGCAATCCCCGTATTTCTTTCCGCTGGACAAGGGGCGTATCTGCTCGATCACCTCTTCGGCGCGGGCGGGCAGCATGGTGGGGCGGGTGCAAAAGCTGTTCGGCATGGACACCATCGCTATGGCCAGCAAAACCCGCCACGTGGCCCTGTCGCGGCAGGTGCTTGGGAAGATGAAAGAGGGGATTTCGATCGGCATCGCCGCCGACGGGCCGCGCGGGCCGGAACGGGTGCTGTCGACCGTGCCTCTGGTGTGGGCGCGGACCTCGGGCAAGCGGGTGTTCGGGATCACGTTCTCGGCCAGACATGGGCGCGAGGCAGGCACTTGGGACCGACTACTGATGCCGCGCCCCTGGCGGAATGAGGGCGTGTTTCTGTGCCGGGAATGGACCGAAACGGTGCCGCGCAAGGCTAGTGAAGACCAAATCGAGGCCCTTCGCCAAAACCTTGAGCAACATATGAACGACATCACGGCCGAGGCCGACCGCATGGTCGGGCGCGCGCCTTGGTCGCCCCGTTAACCGCCCCTCAGGCGCTGCATCAGATAGACTTCGCTGCCTTCGGGAATGGGTTCTGTCAAGCCGGTGGCGATGACGCGCCCGTCAATGGCGACGGACACCCCGGCATCAATCGGACCTTTGAGCTGCGGGTGCGCGCGCACCAGTTCCCGCAGCAGGTCGCCGGTGGTTTTGGCCTCAACCTCAACCACCTGCTGGCCCCCGGTCAGAGACCGGAGGCCGGACCAGAGATGGACCTCAACCATTGTCCTTCAGCGCCGCCAGAATGCGCGGAGGTGACATTGGCAGTTCTTTCATTCGCACACCCGCCGCATGCGAGACCGCGTTAGCGATGGCGGCCAGTGGCGGCACGATGCCCGTCTCGCCCACACCGCGCACACCAAACGGGTGGCCGGGGTTGGGCACTTCGACGATCACTGTGTCGATCATCGGCAGGTCGCTGGCCACCGGTATGCGGTAATCGAGGAAGATCGAGTTCTGCAGGCGTCCATCCTCGCCGTAGATATATTCCTCGTTCAGCGCCCAGCCGATGCCTTGCGCGGCACCGCCCTGATACTGGCCTTCGACATAGGTGGGGTGGATCGCCTTGCCCGCATCCTGAATAACCGTGTAGCGGGTGACGCTGGTCTTGCCGGTTTCAGGGTCGACCTCGGCATCGACGATATGGGTGCCGAAAGATACGCCCGCGCCTTCCGGGGTAGCTTCGAAATGGCCCGAGATCGGGCCGCCCGTGCGCCCCATGTTGGCGGTGATATCGGCCAAAGGCAGCGGGTCGAAGTCGCCCGCGTTGGGGCCAGATGGCACCGCACAGCCGTTCTCCCATTTCACAGCGTCCACCGGGATGCCCCATTTGGCCGCGGCTCGTTCGCTCAGCTTTTCGACCGCGTGGCGCGCCGCCTTGATGGTCGCAAGGCCGCTGGCATAGGTCACGCGCGAGCCGTGGCTGACGTCGTTGTAGCCCAGCGAGGCGGTGTCGGCGATGGTCACGCGGATGTTCTCGTACGGAATACCCAGCACCTCAGCCGCCATCAGCGCCATGGACGCGCGCGAGCCGCCAATGTCGGGCGTGCCGACCATCAGTTGCGCCGAGCCATCCTCGGACAGCGCCAGTGTCACTGAGGTCTCGCCGCCGTGGTTGAACCAGAACCCGCAAGCGATCCCGCGCCCCTGCCCCGGTTTCAGCGGGGCCGAGTAATGCGGGTGCGCCTTGGCGGCCTCGAGCGTTTCGACCAGACCGATGCGTTCGTAGCGAGGGCCATAGCTGGCCTTGGTACCTTCGTGCGCGGCGTTTTTCAGGCGCACGTCGATGGGGTCGAGCCCCAGCTTCTTGCACATCTCGTCAATCACCGACTCGACCGCAAAAGCCCCCATCGGCGCGCCGGGCGCGCGATAGGCGGCTTGCTTGGGACGGTTGGCCATCACGTCATAGCCGATCTGTTTGACGTTGGTGAGGTTATAGGCCGCAAAGGCGCACATAGCGGTCATATCGCCCGGAGCACCCGGGAACGCCCCACCCTGCAGGCGGAATTCGCCGCGCGCCGCAGTGATCGTGCCGTCTTTTTTCATGCCGATCTTGATATCCATCGAGGCCGAGGCGGTTGGCCCCGTGGCCCGGAACACCTCGGACCGAGACATCACCAGCTTGACCGGGCGGTTGGCCTTGCGGCTCAGCGCCAAGGCCACCGGCTCGATGAACACCGTGGTCTTGCCCCCGAAGCCGCCACCAATCTCAGAGGCGGTGACGCGCAGCTGCGAGGTCTCAATGCCCAGCAGGGCCGCGCAGGTTTTCTGCGCAATCCAATGGCCCTGGGTGGTGCACCACAGCTCACCCTTGCCGTCATTGCCCAGCATCGCCAGACAGGCGTGGGGTTCGATATAGCCCTGATGGGTCGCTTCGGTGACAAAACTGTCTTCCATGACCAGATCGGCCTCGGCAAACCCGGCCTCGACATCTCCGTGACCGCTTTCATGGTAGCGTACGACGTTGGGGTGCATGCCTTGCGGAACGGAATAGTCCGCCGCGCCTTCGCGGATAACTGGCGCATCCTTGGCCATCGCCTTATCCACATCGGTGACGTGAGGCAGGACTTCGTACTCAATTTCGATCAGTTTCAGCGCGTCGCGCGCCGCCAGCGCCGATGTGGCCGCGACAGCCGCAACCGCATGCCCGTCATACAGCGCCTTTTCACCCGCCATGACGTTTTCCAGCACGTTGTAAAACTCGCCCTCCAGACCGGGTTTGAACGGCACATCGGCAAAATCCGCGCGGGTGACAACGGCTTTGACATCCTTCAGCGCCTCGGCCTTGGAGGCGTCGATCTTGACGATCCGCGCATGCGCGTGCGGAGAGCGCAGGATCGCGCCGTGCAGCATGCCGGGGGCGGACATATCCGCCCCGAACTTGGCGCGGCCTGTGACCTTGTCCAACCCGTCCGGGCGGTTCGGGCGGGTGCCGACAAAGTTGAAATCGGATTTACGGTCGTCCAGTGCCATTACGAAGCCTCCCGCAGCTCTTCCGCCGTTTCCATCACGGCGCGAATGATCTTGTCATAACCGGTGCACCGGCAGAGGTTGCCTGCCAGCCAGTACCGGGTTTCCTCTTCCGTTGGGTTGGGGTTTTTCTCCAGCAGCGACTTAGCGGCCACCAGAATGCCCGGCGTGCAGATACCGCATTGAAGGGCGGCATTTTCGATGAACTTTTGCTGGAGCGGGTGCAGAATGTCGCCATCCGCGATGCCTTCGACGGTTTCGATCTGCTTGCCATCGGCCTCGACCCCCAGCATCAGGCAGGAACAGACCAGACGGCCATCAACGGTGACCGAGCACGCGCCGCAATCGCCGGTGCCGCAGCCCTCTTTCGCGCCGGTCAGGTTCAGCTTGTCGCGCAGACAGTCCAGCAGGGTTTCGCGCGGGTCACACAGGTATTCGACCGCGTCGCCATTGACGGTGGTGGATACGTGGAACTTGCTCATACGTCTTCTCCCTTCGCGCGGGCATAGGCGATTTTCGCAGCGCGTTTGGCCAGAACTCCAGCCACTTCGGTGCGGAATGCAATCGTGCCGCGCTTATCGTCAATCGGGTTGCAGGCGGCTGAGGCCGCTGCGGCGAGCGCTTCCAGAGCCGCATCATCCAGCGTTGAGCCGATGATCGCACGGGCCGCGTCTTCGACCAGCAGCACGGTCGGGGCCACAGCGCCCAGCGAGACGCGGGCTTCGGTAACCGTATCCCCGTCCAAACGCAGGCTGACTCCAACGCCGACCACAGCGATGTCCATCTCGGTGCGCGGAATGAAGCGCAGATAGGCATCGCCCGCATTGCCCCCGCGCGCCGGGATATTGACCGCTGAGATCACTTCGCCCTTGGCCAGCGAAGTCTTACCCGGTCCGGTCGGGATATCCTCGACCGCAACCTCGCGAGTGCCGTCCAGGCCGGTGACCGTCACAGTCACACCCGCCGCAATCATCGCAGGCACCGAATCCGCCGCCGGAGAGCCATTGCACAGGTTGCCAACCAGCGTCGCGCGGCCCTGCACCTGAGTCGATCCGATCAGGTCCATCGCCTCGACCACACCGGGCCAGTCGCGGCCTAGATCGGGATGCTCGCTCATCTCGGCCCCGGTGGCGGCGACGCCCAGCGTCCAGCTGCCATCACCGTTGCGGGTGATGTCACCAACACCGACGATCTTCTTGATGTCAATCAGCGTATCCGGCGTCACCAGATCCGAGCGCAACTGCACCAGCACATCCGTTCCACCGGCCAGAAACCGGGTGACGCCCGTTGCGTTTGCAGCCAGTGCCGACGCCTCGGCAAAGCTGGCGGGGCTGTGATACTCCATGAAAATACCTCGCACCTGTTGATCAGGGATTACTGGGGTTCGCTGGGGACGTTAGTGCAGCATTGGGGCGGCGTCCATGGCTGGAACGACCAATTTTTCGGATTCAAAATGTCGTTTCCAGACTTTGCGTCACAGATCAATCTCGATCACACCGCCCGGTTGCGCGGCCCGGCTTTGGCACAGGATGATAGCGCTCTCGCGTTGTTTGTTGGACAGCACGAAATCGCGGTGCTCGATCTCGCCCGAGATCACACCGCACTTGCAGACGCCGCAGATACCGTCCGAGCATTTCACATCCACGTGAACGCCCGCCTCGTTCAGCACCTGGGCTGCGTCCTTGTCAGCGGGGACGGTCAGGTCATGGCCTGATTTCGCCAGCCTCAGCGTAAAGGGATGGTTTTCGTAGTCGGGCTGTTCGGGGACCGAGAAGTATTCCAGATGCCGCGCCTCTTCGGGGAAGCCCTGCACCTCAGCCGCCTGCATCACGCCGTCCATGAAGCGGTCCGGGCCGCAGGTGTATACGTGCCAGCCGTCCTGATAGCCCGAAAGGATCGCATCCAGATCGGCCCGCGTGCCTTCGTCCGAGAAATGATAATGCACATGGTCTGCCCACGGCATTGCGGCGAGATCGTCCAGATACCCGGCCCCTGCGCGGGAGCTGGCGGAGTAATGCAGTTCAAACGGTTTGCCCAAAGCATGCAGCCGGTGGGCAAAGGCAATCATTGGAGTGATGCCGATACCGCCGCCCATCAGAAAGGTTTTGGTCGCGGTTTCATCCAGTTCGAAATGGTTGATCGGCTTCGAGATGAACACCTTACGCCCTTCGTTGAAGATGCGGTGCATGAGGGCCGAGCCGCCGCGCCCTTCATCCTCACGCAGCACTCCAATCTGATACCTCGCCCGATCAGAGGGATCGCCCGACATCGAGTATTGCCGCAGAAATTCCGGCGCAACCAACACGTCCAGATGCGCGCCTGCGGTCCAGTCCGGCAGAGGTGCGCCGTCGAGTGTCGAGAACTCATACTTGGTGACATCGGCGGTCATCTTGTCGACCTTGGTCAGTTCCACCCGCATCACCGGCGCGTCACCTGCGATCTGATAGCGGTGGATGACGGACGTGTCACCCGCCGCCTTGCGGGTCTTGTAGTCGTCGGCGCCGACCATCGCCTCATAGGCGGCGATCCCTGCCTCTCGGTCCATGTGGAATGGATAAGGCCAGGGGTGCGGTGCAAGTGGGGCGGGATAGACGGCCAGCGTCTGATCCTCGTATTTCAGGTCCAGATCGGTCTGCAGGTCCCGCCGGTTCAACGGATGCTGCGAAGGGCGGTAAGCCCCGTCAGCCTCCAATTCGATATCCCACCACCATTTCTTGATGTCGTTCAGCCCGCCATTGCCCACGGCATCATCCAATTTGGCCAAGGCGGGTGCGGCCTTGGGGATGTTCATCGCGGCCCAGCGGAAGGGGCGTTCCTTGAAGATACCTTCCAGGTTCCACGGACAGGTTTTCATGCACCGCCCGCACATCGCACCGCCCGGAGTGGTTACCCGGTAGGTTGCGCATTTCTGGCTGTCGGACTTCCAGATCTCATAGCCGTTGAACATCAGCTTGGGCCCGGCAGTGATCGCGCCCGAGGGGCATTCGCGAGCGCATTTGTTGCAGGCCTCGCAGAAACTCTGCAGACCGAAATCAATCGGCTTGTCATGTGCCATCGGCATATTGGTCGTCACCACGCCCGATTTCAGACGCGGGCCGAGATAAGGGTTCAGAATGACCTCGCCGATCCGGCTGACCTCGCCCAGCCCCGACAGCAGCAGCAGCGGCGGCTGCAGCACCTCGCCGTCCATTACCGTATGGGCCTTGGCCTTAAACCCGAGGTTGCGGATCTGCTGCGCAATCACACCGCCCAGCAGCGAGAATCGCAGGTACGCCCGCATCGACTGAGCGACGCTGATCCAGTCGTCGCCGCTGGCACCTTCCATCGTCTCATAGCCCTGGTCGATGATCATGCTGATGGCCTGATCGTGGGGCGGAGTGATTTCCTCACCGGTCGCATCATGGGAATACCACGCCCAGTCCGGGCAGCGGCTGAGGCCCACCGCATCGACCCCCAGAAAATAGGCCGCCGCTTTGATATTGGCGGCGTTGCGCGCCGCATCGGTTGGCTTGGGCACGTCCGCGCTTTCCCCATCTTGCAGCAACACAAAGGCCCCCAACGCGCGACGTTGGGCAAAGCTCGGGGCGGATTTGCGGACGTAATGCCCGCCCTTCGCCGCATCCTGCAGATGCTTGCCCATATCGCCAAACTGCGCCCGCGCGAACATGTCCGCCCGTTTCGGCACGCGGGCGACGTTTCCCTCGTCGATATAGGTGGTCGGGTCCTCCACGCGTTTGAGGGCTTCAAACGGATGCGCCCCGTCCACATAGCGCCGCTTCGCGTAGGGATCGCGGTTCAAAGCGTTCTTGGCGAACCCCACCCCCAGCCACCACGCCGGGCCTTGCGTGCGAAACCACGGCTGTTGCGCCAGCGGCTGCAGAGGTTTGTCATGGGCAATCGGCATCTCGGTGGTGACAGCCGCCAGCCCAAACCGTGGGCCCAGCCATGGGACGACAAGGTCGCCACCCTCGACCGAGGCCAACCCCGCCGCCACCGCAAGTTTGCCCAGATCGACATCCGAGGACATGGCCGTATGCGCCCGTGCATCGAAGCCCAGCAGGCGGATGTAATTGGCGATCACCACAGCGTTTTCCGAGGCCAGCAGACAGGCGCGATGGTCTTGCGCCTCCCCGATCCACTCCGCGCCGGGCTCATCCGGGTCGGGATCGCGATTGTGTTCATAGAGGAAGACAATGGCGTGGCGATGCGCATCCAGCGGTCCCGGCGTCGCCTCCATACTGTCTTTCAGATCGGCCATGATCACGTCGATGCCCGAGGCCAGCGTTTTGGTCTGACGCGTGCGCAGGGCATGGGCCAGCCGGTCGATATCCGGGTTGCGGCGCGGCTGGTCCAGCAGGGCCTCGGACGGCAGAGGACCGCAACCCATCATCGAGGCATCGTTGAAATAGCCGAACGCTTTCAGATGGTTGGCGCGGTCCTGCGGGTCGGACGGAATCTCGGAGGCCACCGGGTTCACGAACCCATCCCGGATCGTGTCCAGCATGGCCTGAAACTCACCCATCGCATTCACGATGCTTTCGGGCTGATCCGGCCTGTGAAAGCTAAGCACCGGCATCGCAGGCGTGCCGGACAGATCAGGCAGGTGGTCCTGCCGGGCCAAACGTTCCAGCGGAAATGGTCCCATATGAACCGGCCGGTTCTTGTCCGAGAAAAAGCGGATCCCCATCCTAAGCCTCCTGTCTTCCCTAACCCCCTAACCTGCCATGGGCGGCAAATCCATTCACAAAAGCCACGAATGGGCCTTAACGGCGTGATTTCAGGTGCTTAAGAAATCTACCGCGCCATTTCAGGCCTGGGAGAGCAGCCAGTCCCGCATCTTACCTACAAGTTCGGGATGGCGCGGCTTTTTGGGGACGACTACGTAAAAGCCCAGATCATCGACCAGAACCTGATCGAAGGGCCTGACCAACCGTCCGCTCTCCAGCTCCGACGCCACCAAAGCGGCATTGGCCAGCGCAAAACCCTGCCCCGAGACAGCGGCATCAATCGCCAGACCGGTCTGGTTGAACGTCATCATGCGCGGCTTGCCCTGCACCCCGGCATGTTCAAGAAACAAAGGCCAAAGCCCATGAGAATCGCTGAGCAGCACGCGCTGCATCAGATCGGCCGGGCCCGAGACCTGCGTGGCCAGATCAGGCGCGCAGACCACCATGAACTCGGTCGAGAACAGCGGCTGGGCCTGCAAACCTGCCGCCACCGGTCTGCGGCTTTGACGCACAGCAATATCGACCCCGTCCCGGCTGAAATCCGCCAGCCCTTCGCGGGCGTCAACGCGCACCTCGATATCGGGGTTTTTGCTCGTGAAATCCGGCAAGCGCGGAACCAGCCATTTCGAGGCAAAACTCGGGGTGACCGAGATCACGATCTGATGCTGGCCCGAGAACTCCTCGACCGCCCCTTCGATCAGACGAAACGCGCGGCGCAGAGGGGTATGAAACCGCCGCCCCGCCTCGGTCAGGCGCAATCCACGCGGAAGGCGGTCGAACAACGCCTCGCCCAGCCGTGCCTCAAGCCCGCGCACCTGCTGCGCGACGGCACCCTGGGTGACGCCCAGTTCCTCAGCGGCGAGGCGGAAATTCAGGTGTCGGGCGGAAGCCTCGAAGGCTCGCAAGGCGTTGAGCGGAGGAAGGGCGGGCATGTCGCAACTCAGTAGATTTTCTACAGCTTTATGGCAGAAGAACTGATTGGTCAAATCTCGGCTCTGGCCCCATGTTGATCGCAGACAGGAAACGGAGATTAAGAAATGGAAGACAAGGTTGCGCTGATAACGGCGGGCGGCAGCGGCATGGGCGCGGATGCGGCCCGGCGACTGGCGGCAGATGGGTTCAAGGTGGGGATTTTGTCCTCATCCGGAAAGGGCGAGGCACTGGCAAGCGAACTGGGCGGTGTCGGCATCACCGGATCGAACCAATCCGGCGACAATCTGCAGAATCTGGTCGATGCTGCGATGGCCCACTGGGGACGGGTCGATGTGCTGGTCAACTCTGCCGGGCACGGCCCCCGCGCCCCGGTTCTGGAACTGACCGATGACGACTGGCACACCGGCATGGATGTCTATTTCCTGAACACCGTCCGCCCGACCCGGCTGGTCACGCCGATCATGCAGGCGCAGGGCGGCGGGGCCATCATCAACATCTCGACCTTCGCCGCGTTCGAACCTGATCCGGTGTTTCCGACCTCCGGCGTATTCCGCACCGGGCTGGCCGCCTTTACCAAGCTGTTCGCGGACAAATACGCGGCCGACAACATTCGCATGAACAACGTGCTGCCCGGCTTCATCGACAGCCTGCCAGAGAAAGAGGAATTCCGGTCGCGCATCCCGATGGGCCGCTATGGCCGCAGCTATGACGAAATCGCCTCGGTCATTTCCCTGCTGGCCTCGGACGGCGGCGGCTACATCACCGGACAGAACATCCGGGTGGACGGAGGCATCACCCGCTCGGTCTGACGGCTATCCGGTCACAAGCGCCCTCTGGTCGTCGCGGCCCATGGCGATCAGCAGGGGCGCGGCCTCCTGCTGCGCTACAAACGCGGCCTTGTCCGTCATGCCGCGCCATTCGGCCAGGACCAGCGATTGTGCCACCGCCCCGCCCAAGGTCGCGCCCGGCCCAGTCACGATGAACAGGTCCGGCGCGAATTCGCGCGCGGCCGTCTGCACGGCGCGGGTGAAATCATACGGCTCGGTCACCTGATGGCCCAGCGTGTAGTCCCACAGCGCATCCGTGTCTGTCGCGCCCGGCCACCAGATTTTGCCGCGCCCGTCGATCATCGGATGGCGGGGCTGCCAGAATAAATTTGCCGCCAGTTGCGCCCGCCCTTCTGCTGCCACGGACGCCTGAAGACGGGTATGGAACGCGGCGTGGTTGGGCAAGCGCATGGGGAAGCGATCCTGAATCGCGGGCTGAGACGCCTCGAACGCGGCCAGCCCGGCCTCGTTTCCGGCCAAAACCAGCATCCCGCCCAGATCAATCGACAGGGCCAGATCCTGCCCCTCGCTCGCGTCGATACGCGCAACGTCCATAAGCAGCGCCTGTTTCCGAACGGGATCATTGACCCAAGTGTCGTCCGTAAAGGGATAGACCAGTTGCCCGCCGATCAGATGCTGCTGCATCAGGGTTCCCATCGTATTGACGACGCGGAACCCATTCTCGGCGCTCAGAGCCCCGGCCACGGCCAGCGCAATGTACCAACCCATCGAGTTCCCGGTGACCGCGACCACCTCAATATCCTCGGCCAGCGTCTGCGCATCCGCCAGAGACGCGGCGTAGATCAGGGGTGAGGCAATGTCGCCGCGGGAATATTTGCTCACCGTGAAGCGGCTTGCGGCATCGAGCGCCGTCACAGTCTCTTGCCCGGTTTCTTCCCGAATGGCGTCGAATGTGCGGAACATCTGCACCCGGTCGGCATGGTGCCGATGCAGATAGCCCAACTCGGGCTTGTTATAGGTGCCACGGCCCGGGCAGATGACAACAGCGGTGCGGGTCATGCTTTGCCTCCGGTCAGGGTCAAGGCGGCGGCGACAATACCGTCTTTCGACGGCAGTGGTGCTGCATAGGCCGGGCCGGTTGCGATGAAACAATCATCAGCCGCCACACGGGCGGTCGGGGTCGCAGAACTTTCTTCTTGGAAGAAAGTCATCAGCGCTTCGGACTGGCTGCCGGTGCGGCGGCATTCGTCTACAATCAGGATATGCTTGCAGCCACGCGTCGCCGCAAGCAGTGCCTCGGCAGGTAACGGTGCCAGCCAGCGCAGATCGACGATCCGGGTTTTTAATCCCGCCGCCTGCAACTCGGGCAGCGCCTGGTGAGACAGGTAGTGCCCGTTGCCGTAGGTCACGAAGGCCAGATCGTCGCCATCCCCATGCACTCCGACCTCGCCCAGCGCAATCCTCTGGTCGGGCGAGGGGTAGGTCGTCATCCACCCGCCACCCTGCGCCTGATGCAGATCGCGCATAGGATAGAGCGCGATGGGCTCCAGAAACACAACCACCCGCTGTTCTTCGCGCGCCAGCCGCACACATTCGCGCAGCATCATCGCCGCATCCGCGCCGTTGGAAGGACAGGCAATGATCACGCCCGGAATGTCGCGCAGAACTGCCAGCGAATTGTCATTGTGGAAATGCCCGCCAAAGCCTTTCTGATACCCAAGACCCGCGATCCGCAGCACCATCGGGTTGGTGAACTGACCGTTCGAGAAGAAGGGCAAGGTGGCAGCCTCTCCCCTGATCTGATCCTCGGCATTGTGTAGATAGGCCAGGAACTGGATTTCTGGGATCGGGACAAATCCGTTATGGCCCATGCCGATGGCCAGACCCAGAATGGATTGCTCATCCAGCAACGTGTCGATCGCCCGGTCCGGGCCAAAGCGCTGCTGCAGTTTCTGGGTCACGCCATAGACCCCGCCCTTGCGGCCCACATCTTCACCCATGCAGACGATTTCGCCATGCTCCAGCATCAGATCGGTCAGCGCCCAGTTGATCAGGCGGCTCATTGGCTGCGGGTCCTGCATGGCCCGCATGTCGCCACCGAAAGCGGCGGCCCGGGCGTCGGCGGTGGGCCCGTTTGTGGGCTTGCAGGCGCGTTTGGGCGGGATCAGGCTGGCCATCACCTGTTCCGCGTTTGCCAGATGCGGGCGGGTCGCGGCCTCGGCGGCGACGCGGTCGGTGCGGGCGCACGTGTCCTGATAAATCTGCAACGCCGCATCCGGGAACAACGCCCCGGCCTGATCCAGCAACCGGACCGAATGCAACAACGGATCGTTAGCCTCATCCGCTTCGACCTCAGCCTTGCTCAGGTAGGTTGTCGGCACATCCGCCCCGGCATGACCATAGAGACGCACGGTCTTCAGATGCAGAAAGGCAGGCTTGCGACGCGTGCGGACATAGTGGGCCGCCTCTTGGGCCACAGCGTATGTTTCATAGATATCCAACCCGTTGGCCTGAAAATACTTGATCCCCGGACGATGCTCCATTGAGGTCTGAATCCAGCCTTTCGGCGTTTTTACCGAAATGCCTATCCCGTTGTCCTCGCATACGAACAACAGCGGCAAAGGCGTGGACTGCACACTGGTCCAGCCCGCCGTGTTGATCGCCCCCTGCGCGGTCGAATGGTTGGCCGAGGCATCCCCGAACGAGCACATGGCGATCCCGTCCAACGGCAATTCCCGATGCTCAGGGTCATGCCTGCGCGCGGCGCCCAGCGAATAGGCGGCCCCGACAGCCTTGGGCAGATGGCTGGCGATGGTCGAGGTCTGCGGCGGTATGGTCAGCGCCTTCGACCCCAGCACCTTGTGCCGCCCGCCCGAGGTCGGGTCCTCCTTAGAACAAGCAAAACTCAGCAACATGTCCCAAGCGATCTGCTGGCCCGGCACCTGCTCGGCGCGGGCAATCTGAAACGCAGCATCCCGGTAGTGCAGAAAGGCGATATCGGTCGGGCGCAGGGCGTGGGCGACGGCAGCCATGCCTTCGTGACCCGAGGACCCGATCGTGTAAAACCCCTGCCCTGCCTTTTGCATCGCCCTGCTGGTGCGATCCAGCGCCCGGCTCAGCACCTGCGAGCGGAACAGGGACACCGCATCCGTATCCGTCAGGCCCACACGTGGCGGCGGCCCGTCGGGAAAGTCGCGATTTGCAACCCGAGACAGGAAGTTTTCATGAACGATCTGGGCGCGGTCCATAGTCTGGCCTTTTTCAAACGGGGTGGGGCATGCCCGACATCTGGGCGCATCCCTGCGCCAAACATCCCTTATATCCCGCTGGCGCAAGCAAAAAGCCAGTGATAATCAGAAGCAAAGGTATGAGGAAATGTCATATGATTGCGCCCCGCCGCTTTCTGCCATCCATATCGTCCCTGCTGGCGCTCGAGGCGGTGGACCGGCTCGGCAGCGCCTCGGCTGCCGCCGAGGAATTATCTTTGACCCAAAGCGCGATCAGCCGTCAGTTGAAAGCGATGGAGGAGCAGCTGGGCGTCGACCTTATCCAGCGCACGCAGATGCGGCTGCACCTGACCCCAGCCGCCAAGGACTATGTCCAGACGGCGCGCGCGGCCCTGCAGCAACTGGCGCAGGCCTCGCTGAAGCTGAAGGCGAACCCCACCGGCGGGTCCCTGCATCTGTCGATCCTTCCGGCTTTCGGTATGCACTGGCTGGCCCCAAGGCTGCAGGATTTCGCCCGCCGCCATCCGGAGGTGACGGTCATTCTGAACACCCGCCTGAAACCGTTCGACTTCGACACCGAGCCATTCGATGCCGCTATCCACTTCGGTCAGAAGGACTGGAGCGGGGTGAATTATATGAAGATCATGCACGAAGTGGTGCTTCCGGTCTGCGCGCCAGAGCTTCTGCCAGACCAGCCGTCAGGAATTGAGTGGCTGACACAGGCCCCTCTGCTGCATCTTGAAACGCGCCCGGATGGCTGGGACCGATGGTTCGCCGCTCAAGGGCACCCGGCCAGCGGACAGCGCGGGATGATGTTCGACCAGTTCTCGACAATGATTCAGGCCACTATTCATGGGCTGGGCGTAGGATTGCTGCCCGGTTATCTGGTGGCCGAAGACCTGCAGAGCGGTCGGCTGGTGCAGGCCTGCGACGGGCCAGAGGTCAGCCTTGGCGACTACTACCTTGTCTGGCCGAACGGACGGGCCGAGGCAGAACCGCTGAAATCGTTTCGGATCTGGCTAGAGGAGCAACTGTCCTCATAGCGTAAGAAACTGCGCGGCCTTCGGCCTTGCGTCCTGCGGACGGCAGGTGGGCCGGGCAGGTGCGGGCTGCACCCGCACCTGCCCGGCCCAACGGGAGGAGACGTTCCGCTAGGAACGGTGACGACGGGCGGGAGCGCCCTGTTCACACGTCAATCGACCGCGCGATCAGTTCCTTCATCACCTCGTTGGTGCCGCCATAGATCATCTGCACGCGGGCATCGGCATAAAGGCGGGCGATGGGGTATTCCATCATGAAGCCATAGCCGCCAAACAATTGCAGGCATTCGTGCATAATCTCGTTCTGCACCTCCGAGCCCCAGTATTTGACCATCGATGCGGTGGCCGCGTCCAACTCACCCGCCTCAAGCTTGCCGATGCAATCGTTGACGAAGCTGCGCAGAACCTCGGCCTTGGTTTTGCATTCCGCCAGTTTGAAACGTGTGTTCTGGAAATCCATGACGCGCTGCCCGAAGGCCTTGCGCTCTTGCACGTATTTCACCGTCTCGGCGATGGCGAAGTCGATCGCGCCCAATGCCATCAATCCGATGGTCAGACGTTCCCACGGCAGTTGGTTCATCAACTGGTAGAACCCCTGCCCTTCTTCGGAGCCCAGCAGGTTGGTCATCGGCACTTTAACGTCTTCAAAGAACAGCTCGGCCGTGTCGTTGCCCTTCATCCCTAGCTTCTTGAGGTTCCGCCCCCGGCGAAACCCGTCCGCGCCGTCGGCCTCAACGACGATCAGAGACACGCCTTTCGCACCCAGGGACTTGTCTGTTTTCGCGGCAACAATGATCAGATCCGCCGATTGACCGTTGGTGATAAAAATCTTCGACCCGTTCAGCCGGTAGGAGTTGCCATCGCGGTCCGCCGTCGTGCGCACCGCTTGCACGTCTGATCCGGTACCGGGTTCGGTCATGGCCAGCGCACCAACCATCTGACCCGAGGCCAGTTTCGGCAGCCAGTTGCGCTTTTGATCCTCGCTGCCATAGGCTGTGATGTAATGGGTTACGATGGATTGGATTCCGTAACCCCACCCGGCATCCCCGCGCGCGGCCTGTTCGTAGATCGTGACCGAGTCGAACCCCATGCCGCCGCCGACCCCACCATATTCTTCGGCGATCGCCCCGGCCATAAGCCCGGTTTCGCCCGCTTTGGTCCAGAAGTCGCGATCCACAACGCCGTTGTCGACCCAGCGCTCTATATTGGGGGTCAGTTCGTCATCCATGAACCGACCTGCCATGTCGGCAAACATCCGGTGTTCATCCGTGACCCAGGCGGCGGTGGAGGTAAAAAGCGACATGTATGGCTCTCCGAAACTGTTGTTCAGAAGAGGCTATCGTCGGATTTGTCCGCTGCCAATCCGGGTGACGCCGCGTTTTGGGCAATGTGCTACGCAACGTTTCTTGCCATCAATGCATCAGCCGTCGTGGATCAGACCCGCGCTGCATCGATCAAAGACCTTGCCGCCTCTTTCCCGTCAATGGCCGCATCGCAGTTCTTCAACATCACCGCAGACACGATGGCCCCTTCCTGCAGCAATTGCACCTGCCGGGCCAGCTTTTCAGGCTCGCGCGCGTCGGCCTTGCGCGCCAGAGAGGTGAAATAATCCAAAACCAGGCGCTTGTTCTCGGCTGCCTGAATGTGGATGGGGTGGTCGGGGTTCTGGTATTCCGCACCCGCCTTGACGAAGATGCAGCCCCGGAACCCGTCTTCCTCGAACCATTCTCGTATGACATCAAACCCGGCAATCAACTGATCGGCGGGGTTGTCCGCGATCTCTTCGACCCGTTGCAGGAACCAGTCGCGAAAATTCTCATCCCGCAGGCGCAACACAGCAAGGATCAGGTCCTCTTTGGTGCGGAAATGCTTGTACATCGAGGTTTTGGACACACCCGTTTCCACCACAAGCTTGTCCATTCCGGTGGCGTGAAACCCGTCCCGATAGAACACATCCAGCGCTTTTCGAACCAGTTGATCCCGTTTGTTTGGACGCATAGACCCCTCCGAGGTGTACTGATTAGCACATAATTCCCGCGGTGCATGAATGCAATCTGGCCGCGATAACCGCCTGCCCCGTTTCGGAACATTTTTCACCTTCCCGTGTGCTGGACCGCTCTGCTGCACATTTTCATTGATCAGGCGGACTGATCGGTACACCTTGAGAAAAGTTTACCGATCAGTCCACCAAAGGAGCCAAGGAATGCAACGCCGCGCCAGCCCGTTTTCGCCCCAATACGTGCCTTTTCTGCTGACCCTTGCCCTTCTGGCCGCATCGCTGGCCTAAGCACGGCCGATTGATCGCACGGCCCAGCTTTGTCAGGTTGACAGACGACGCCCAGCCTTGGGCCTGTGAAAGGACCAGCCATGCCGCGTGCTTTTTCCGAACTGACCTTCACCCCTGCTGTGCGGGCGCATCAGGACCGGATGGGGTCAGCGCAGACCTATGCCAAGTTCATCGAAGGCGGCCCACAGCAGGGCCATCTGATCGGCGAGCCTGAGAAAGCCTTTATCGAAGCGCGCGACGGTTTCTATCAGGCGACGGTTTCAGAAACCGGCTGGCCTTATGTTCAGTTTCGCGGCGGGCCTGCGGGGTTCTTGAAGGTGCTGGGACCGCAGACAATCGGATATGCCGATCTGACCGGGAACAAACAGTATATCTCGCGCGGAAATCTGGACGGCAATGATCGCATTGCGATGATCCTTATGGACTACGCCAACCAGCGCCGCCTCAAGATCCTGGGCCGTGTCGAGATCACCGAGGGCGAGGCCGCCGCCGCAAGCCTGTACCCCGAGGGCGCTGAAACCCCGGCGGAGCGCGCCGTAATCATCCGCGTCGAGGCGCTGGACTGGAACTGCCCCCGCCACATCACGCCCCGCTTCACCGAGGCGGAACTGCGCCCCCATCTGAATGCCCTTGGTCAGCAACTGGCGCAGCTTCAGGCGGAAAATGAGCGGCTTAAACAGCAGTTGGCGACCTGAGCCTCTGCGGAAATTTTGACGCACCCCTCTTGACCTTCCCGTCACTGGAACCCCCATTTGAGGGGCAAAGAAACTGCCGGGATTCGAGTCGAATGGCGGACCCTCAGACATATCACCTTAAGGTCGAAGGCATGCACTGCGCCTCATGCGTTGCCCGTGTCGAAACCGCATTGCGGGATGTTCCGGGCGTGGACAACGCGGCGGTGAACTTTGCCACCAAAACCGCACAGGTTGCGTTTGACGGTCCAGTATCCGCGCTGACCGATGCGCTGGAGGCCGCAGGCCATCCGGCTGCCTCGCAACAAACCGTTCTGGCGGTCGAGGGCATGAACTGCGCCTCTTGCGTTGCCAAGATCGAACGGGTGTTGAAATCCAGCCCCGGCGTGGTCGATGCCACTGCAAACCTTGCTACCAAAACGGCCACGGTGACGTATGTCGAGGGCACGACCGATCCGGCGTCTCTGGCGCAGGTTGCGACCCGGTCGGGCTATCCTACGCAACCGGCTGGGGCGGCAAGCACAGAGGCCAGCTCCAAGGCGGACGAAATCAGCCACCTGACTCGCTCAACGCTGCTGGCCGCCGCGCTGGCCCTGCCGGTTTTCATTCTCGAGATGGGCGGACACATGATCCCGGCGTTTCATCACTGGGTGCAGGCGACCATCGGCACACAGACCAGCCAATTGATCCAGTTCGCGTTGACCTCGGCCCTGCTGATCGGACCGGGGCGAGTGTTTTACGCCAAGGGCATCCCGTCACTGCTGCGGCGCGCGCCCGATATGAATGCGCTGGTCGCCTTGGGGACCGGCGCGGCATATCTGTATTCGGTCGTGGCAACCTTCGCCCCACATCTGCTGCCAGCTGGTACGGCGAATGTGTATTTCGAGGCCGCCGCCGTCATCATCGTTCTCATCCTTCTGGGACGGCTGATGGAGGCGCGCGCCAAGGGCAAAACCGGCGCTGCGATCCGCAAGTTGGTCGGGCTGCAACCCAAGACGGCGCGCGTCGAACAGGATGGCGCAACCGTAGACCGCCCCATCGCCGAAATCGCAGTGGGCGATATCCTGCAAATCCGACCGGGGGAGCGCGTTCCAGTGGACGGTGACGTTCTGGAGGGCACCTCCTATGTCGACGAAAGCATGATCACCGGTGAGCCGGTTCCCGTTGGCAAGTCCACAGGCGATCAGGTGGTCGGCGGCACCGTGAACGGCACAGGGGCCTTGCGCGTGCAGGCCAGCCGTGTGGGCGCAGATACCGTGCTAGCGCAGGTCATCCAGATGGTCGAACAGGCGCAGGGCGCGAAGCTGCCCATTCAGGGACTTGTTGACCGGATCACATATCGCTTTGTCCCGGCGGTGATGGCCGTGGCGATCCTGACCGTACTTGCATGGCTGATCTTTGGGCCAGCCCCCGCCCTGCCGCTGGCGCTGGTCGCCGGGGTCTCGGTCCTGATCATCGCCTGCCCTTGTGCTATGGGGTTGGCCACGCCGACCTCGATCATGGTGGGCACAGGCCGCGCAGCGGAGCTGGGCGTTCTGTTCCGCAAGGGCGACGCGCTGCAGCAGTTGCAGCAAGCGCAGGTCATCGCGCTGGACAAGACCGGCACTCTGACACAAGGCCGCCCGGAACTGGACCATGTGACCACGACGAACGGTTTTGACCGGGCCGAGGTTCTGCGCCTGGCCGCCGCGCTCGAAGCGCGATCCGAGCACCCCATCGCCACCGCCATCACCCGCGCTGGCCCTTCGGACTTGCCAGCGGTGTCGCAGGTTCAGTCGTTGACCGGCCTCGGGCTGCAGGGGCGGGTCGAGGGCAAGGGCATTCTGATCGGCTCGCATAAACTGATGCAGCAGCAGGGGATCGACATCGCCGATCTGCAGTCGGAGGCCGAAGCCCGCGCCACTGCGGGGGCGACCCCCCTGTTCATGGCCATCAATGGTCTGGCGGCGGCGAGCCTTGCCGTCTCGGACCCGGTCAAGCCCGGCACGCGCGCGGCCTTGGCAGCCTTGCACCAGATGGGAATGAAGCTGGCCATGATCACCGGCGACAATGCCCGGACCGCCCGCGCTCTGGCCGACGATCTGGGCATCGACCACGTCACCGCCGAGGTTCTGCCGGACGGTAAGTTGGAGGCAATCCAAGCCCTGCGCGCCCAATACGGAACGGTGGCCTTTGTCGGCGACGGGATCAATGACGCGCCTGCTCTGGCGGCGGCGGATATTGGCGTTGCTATTGGCACCGGCACGGATGTGGCCATCGAAACAGCGGATGTGGTTCTGATGTCGGGCGATCTGCGCGGCGTGGTGAACGCGGTGGAAATCAGCCGCCGGACCATGCGCAACATCCGCCAGAACCTCGGCTGGGCCTTTGGCTACAACACCCTGCTGATCCCGGTGGCGGCGGGGGTGCTTTATCCATTCGGAGACCATCTGCTCTCGCCCGCTCTGGCCGCCGGAGCGATGGCCTTGTCCAGCGTCTTTGTCGTCACCAACGCCCTGCGGCTGCGCCGCGTTCGTGCCAGCGCGCCCGAGACCGCCCTGCCCGCAACCGAGGAGGCCCCCGCATGAATATCGGAGATGTCGCCACCCGCACCGGCCTGCCCGCCAAAACCATCCGGTACTATGAGGATATCGACCTGATCAAACCTCTGCGCGACGACAACGGCTATCGCCGGTTTCGCGAGCAGGACGTGCATAAGCTGACCTTTCTGGGCCGCGCCCGCGCGCTTGGGTTCACCATCGAGGATTGTCGGACACTGCTGGCGCTATACGAAGACGAGACCCGCGCCAGCGCAGATGTAAAACAGGTAGCAAAGGATCATCTGGCCCAGATCGAGACCAAAATCGCCGACCTGAACGCCATGCGCGATACGCTGAGCCACCTCATTGACGCCTGCGCAGGCGATGACAGGCCGGATTGTCCAATCCTGCAGGATCTGGGTGGCAAGGCCTAGGGGTTGCCCTTTCATCTCAGCTTTGCTTTGTCTCCGCTGAACAACAGAGAGAAACCCCAGATGGTACTTTATTGGTCTTGGCGGGCGGTGGAACTTATCGGCGTGGGTCGCTTTGGGGTGACGGCAGAGGGGGGCTGTCTGCCCCCCATCGCGCCAGGCGGCGCGATCCCCCCCGAGGATATTTTTGGACAGATGAAGGGGATCCATTTGGTATCTGGACTGGGAAACATATGAGCGATTTGACTGCATTCTGGGCCGGGGCCGTGCGCGGGCGCTGGGGGTTCGACGTTAAGCTGACGCGGCTGGACGGGGAATATGACCTGAACTTTCTGGCGCAGGCCACAAACGGGCAGGACTATGTTCTGAAGGTCATGCGTGCAGGCTGCGAGGCGGATCTGGTCGATCTTCAGATCAGGGCGCTGGAACATATCGCGGCTGAGGCTCCGGGTCTGCCGTTTCCAAAGGTCATTCCCGATCTGAACGGCGCGCTTTTACCAGAAGTAGAAGATACAGCGGGTGAGGCCCGGCTGGTCTGGCTGCTCGAACGGTTGCCGGGAACCTGCTACGCCAAGGTCGCGCCAGAAAGTGAGGAACTGATCCTGAAGCTGGGCCGCGTTCTGGGCGCAACCGACCGGGCGCTGCAGGGGTTCTCGCATGATGGTCTGGACAGGCCTTCGTTCAAATGGGATCTGATGCAGGCTGGGTGGATCGGAGATCAATTGCACGCGATTCCCGATCCGGACCGGCGCGATCTGCTGGCGGGCATTGCGGCGGGGTATGACCGCATCGCGGGTGCGCTGCAGGCGTTGCCGAAGCAGGCCATTCACAACGATGCCAACGACTACAACATTCTGGTTGACGGCGAATTGGGTCGGCATTCGGTGTCCGGGCTGATTGATCTGGGCGACATGTGCGCCGCGCCGCGCATCTGTGATCTGGCCATCGCCGGGGCCTATATCGTGCTGGACCATCCGAAGCCTGAACGCGCGTTGGCGGCTTTGGTTCGTGGTTATCACGCCGCCAACCGCTTGCAGGCCGAAGAGGTCGATCTGATCTGGCCGCTGCTGCGCATGCGACTGGCGGTGTCGGTGGTGAACTCGACCCTGATGGCACTCGAGAACCCGGAGGATCCCTATGTGACTATTTCGCAGGCACCTGCGTGGCGGTTTATCAAAAACGCTTCAGTCAACGGCGATCTGATGCCTGCGCGGTTGCGAGTGGCCTGCGGGTTTCCGGTGACAGATGGCGCCAAACGGGTGCAGGCCTATCTGAAGGATCATCGCGGCCATTTCGCGCAGATGTCCGGGCAGGATCTGAGCGATGCGCCGATGGGGTCGCTGTCGGTTGAGAACTCGCTCTGGCCGCAGAACCCGTTTCACATGCCCCTGGAAGAAGCCGCCCGCGTGGGTGAGGAATTCGGCCAAGGCCTCTGGCTGGGGTACTACAACGAGCCACGCCTGATCTATGCCGAGCCGGGGTTTCGTAAGGGGCCGTGGAAAGCCTCGGACCGGCGCACGCTGCATCTGGCGGTGGATGTCTTTGCCCCCGCAGGCACCGTTCTGCACGCGCCCATGAGTGGGCGGGTTGAGGCTGTGGAAAACCGGGACGCGCATCTGGATTATGGCGGCGTGGTGATCCTGCACCACGAAACGCCCGAGGGCGATCCGTTCTATACGCTGTATGGCCATCTGGACCCCGAAGTCTGTGATCGCCTGAAACCCGGCGATCCGGTGGCGCAGGGCGCGGTCTTTGCCCGCCTTGGCGACGCTTCGCAGAATGGCGGCTGGGCCCCGCATGTGCATTTCCAACTGGCGTTGACCACAGAGGGGATGCAGGCCGACTGGCCTGGCGTGGCCGACCCGGATGAGCTGGAACTATGGAACGCGGTCTGCCCGAACCCGGCGGCTCTGCTGAATTTGGCCGACGACAAGGTGGCCTATCGCCCAACCGACAAGCGGGCGATCCTGCAAGATCGGCGCGATCATTTCGGCGGCAACCTCAGCCTGACCTATGACGATCCGGTCATGCTGGTGCGGGGGTGGAAACATCACCTGTTCGACGAATGGGGCCGACCCTATCTGGACGCCTACAACAATGTCCCCCATGTGGGTCATGCGCATCCGCGTATTCAGGCGGTGGCGGCGGATCAGTTGAAGCGGATGAACTCGAACACCCGCTATCTGCATCCTGCGCAGACTGAATTTGCTGAGAAAATCCTTTCGAAACTGCCGGAGCAACTACAGGTCTGCTTCTTCGTCAACTCAGGGACGGAGGCCAATGAACTCGCCTTGCGGCTGGCGCGTGCGCATACCGGCGCGAAGGGGATTGTGACGCCAGATCATGGCTATCACGGGAATACCAATGCCGCCGTTGCGATCTCGGCCTACAAGTTCAACAAGCCGGGCGGGATTGGTCAGGCGGATTGGGTTGAACTGGTCGAGGTCGCGGATGACTATCGCGGATCGTTCCGGCGCGACGATCCCGAGCGCGCGACAAAATTCGCGGATTTGGTAGACCCTGCGATTGCCGCGTTGCAGGGCAAGGGCCACGGCGTGGCGGGCTTTATTGCCGAGACCTTCCCCTCGGTCGGGGGCCAGATCATCCCGCCCAAGGGCTATCTGCCTGCGGTCTATGAGAAAATCCGCGCGGCAGGGGGCGTTTGTATCGCCGATGAGGTGCAAACCGGGCTGGGGCGCCTGGGTGAGTATTATTTCGGCTTCGAACATCAGGGGGCGCTGCCGGATATCGTCGTTATGGGTAAGCCCATCGGCAACGGGCATCCGCTGGGCGTGTTGGTGACAACCAAAGAGATCGCGAAAAGCTTCGACAACGGGATCGAGTTTTTCTCGACCTTCGGCGGCTCAACCCTGTCCTGCCGGATCGGGAAAGAGGTTCTGGATATTGTCGATGACGAAGGCCTGCAGGACAATGCCCGCGTGATGGGCGCGCGTCTGATGGAGGGGCTGCGCGCGATCGAAGCCGATTTTGGCTGCGTCGGCGACGTACGCGGCATGGGGCTGTTCGTCGGGGTCGAACTGGTCAATCCCGACGGCTCGGAAGCCACGGAGATCTGCAGCTACGTTAAAAACCGGATGCGCGATCACCGCATTCTGATCGGCAGCGAAGGGCCGAAAGACAACATCCTGAAAATCCGCCCGCCCCTGACCATCGAGGCCGAGGATGTGGACATGATCCTATGGGCGCTGCGCGAGGTTCTGGCCGAGGTTGGCGACTACGCCCCCGAACCGGTCTGCGACCATGATCACCACCACCACGGCTGCGGCTGTTGTTAGAAAATGACCCCGGCTGCGCGGGCCGGGGTCTGGCTTTGCCACTCAGTGAACGACGGTCGCGGGGGTCCTGTGACCGGTTGTTGGCAAAGGTATGGCTGCGGTCATTCTGCGCAGGGCCAGACCCAGCTCCTCGGACAGCGAGGCCAGTGCGGGGGCAAAATCCGGGCGCACGATGAGCGAGGCCATCATCATCGCATCCTCACGCGCGCCTTCCGAGGCCGCCGTGATCATCTGCGCGAAACAATTCTCGTCCGCGCCCAGACACGAGCACCCCAAACCATGCCGTATCAGCGGACGACGCCCGTGATGGGCACAAAGCGAACACAAGCGATCCAGCGCCAGCATCGCCGTGCGCCCGTGATCCGTGCCGAGCGCGATATCGAAATCGCTGGCCGCATCGGCCTGCCCGCCGGGCCCGTCCGCCCAAAGCCGCAGATACATTACCGCGCCCGCTTCGATCGGGTCGAGGTCTGACAGGCGGCCAACAGCCGCCCCGCCTCGCGAAGATGGCGCGCTCATTTCGTCAGGATCAGCTTGCCGGCGCGGGTGATGCGCAGCGTGTAAAGCTGATCGCCCAGCTCGATATGGGCCAGATTGCCGCCCTTGGTCAGGTCTTCGGCCTTGTGGGCAGGCAACATGGAAACGGCATAGGATTGGGTGGCGGTCGGGGTCTGCGCGTTCATCGGACAACTCCAGGGGTTTTAAGGCCAGCGGCCTGATCTGTTCGCTTTTCTATCGGTCTGGCTGACCCAATGCTGGGTTGGCTGATGACTTCTACCCTTAATCTGATTATTTTAGTAAGGTATGTCAAGCCCGGCTTTCCGGACGCGCGGTATTGGCGCAATTGCGCTGCAGGGAAACCCGCGTTAGGTCTTGGCAAACAAGGCAGGAAGGCGGGCATATGACCACAGCAGTTGTGTTTGATCTGGACGGAACTCTGGTGGACAGCATCGGTGATCTGGCCGGGGCCGCGAACCGGATGCTGGCAGAAGTCGGACACGAACCGTTGCCGCAAGACGTGATCCGGGGATTCGTGGGCAATGGCCTGCCAAAGCTGGTTGAACGGGTCATGCGCCATTGCGACCTGCCAATAGATCGCCATGCAGACCTGACCCGAGCAACGCTGAACCACTACAATGCCGCCGCCAGCGAAACGACCCGGCCCTATCCCGGCATAACCGAAGCGCTGGCCCAATTGCAGGACATGGGCTGTGTTCTTGGGGTCTGTACCAACAAACCCGAAGCCCCGGCGCGCCACGTGCTGGAAGCGCTCGATCTGGCCCATCATTTCAAGGTCGTTCTTGGCGGAGATACCCTGCCCGTCCGAAAACCCGATCCGGCCCATCTGACGGAGAGCTTCCGTGCCCTGTCGGCCAAAGGCCCTTGCCTGTTTGTCGGCGATAGCGAAGTGGATGCCGAAACGGCAAAACGCGCGCAGGTGCCGTTTCTGCTGTTCACCGAAGGGTACCGGAAATCACCCGTGGACGACATTCCGCATGATGCCAGCTATGGCAGCGCCTCGGATTTGCCCGCGCTCGTCACCCGCATCGCGGGGCAGCCTGCCTGAAATCCAACACTCTACCCCCAAAAATTATTGAGGGGCCGGCCGAGGGGGTGTGGACCAGCCCCTCATGGGGGAAAAGTGTTCGGTCATCGCAGACCGGGTGGTTGTACTCTTTCTACCGAATCCCCTTGGGCGGCGAAATTGGGGGTTTCCCGTAGAAAGACAAAAACGGCTATAAACTCATACATAAAGGATCATTTTGATCCAAAAATTAGCAAGCGTTTTTCTGCACTTACAGTCTTGGTCCAGACACCGCTTGGACGCTAAAAAAGATATAATTGGGCATAAAAACACCCCAAACCGAAGGGAAGAGGACGGAAATGGGGACGAATCGCACACGCGCAAGGCCGGTTTCCTCCCCTGTTCTGCAGGGCATTCTGCCCATCGACCGGGCGCACCTTCCGACCGAGATTCTGGCTGGCATCACCTTTGCCTGCCTCGCGATCCCCGAGGTTATGGGCTACACCAAAATCGCCGGAACACCGGTTATCACCGGGCTGTATACGATCCTGATCCCGATGGCGCTTTTTGCGCTGTTCGGATCGTCGCGGCATCTGGTCGTCGGCGCGGATTCCGCCACGGCTGCAATCACCGCATCGGCGCTGGCCGGGATGGCGGTCTCCGGATCATCGGAGTATCTGGCGCTTGCCTCGCTTCTGGCGCTGATGGCCGGAGTGCTTCTGATCGCCGCGCGGCTGATCGGGCTGGGGTTTTTGGCGGATTTCCTGTCCAGAACCGTGCTGGTCGGGTTTCTGACCGGCGTCGGGGTTCAGGTCGCCGTCGGCGAAATCCCCGGCATGCTGGGCTTCGAAGTCGCAGGCCACGGCACCCTGACCAAGCTGCGGGGCGTGTTTCAGAACCTCGGTCAAATCAACGGGCCAACCCTTGCGGTTGCCACGACCGTATTGGCGACGGTTGTGGGCCTCACGCGCCTGTCGCGCAAAATACCGGGGCCGCTGATCGCCGTTGTCGCTGTGATCCTGTGCAGCTGGGGGTTCCAATTGGATACGCTCGGCGTCGCGCTGCTGGGCACAGTGCCCGGCGGTTTACCCTCGTTTTCGCTGCCGGATGTGCAGTGGAGTTGGTCGCTGTTCAAACAACTGCTGCCCACCGCCCTGTCGATCTTTGTGGTCATTCTGGCCCAAAGCGCTGCAACCTCGCGCGCTTATGCCGCCCGGTATGACGAGAGGTTCAGAGAGAACACTGATCTGGTCGGCTTGGGCCTTGCCAATCTGGGCGCTGCAGTCACGGGGACCTTCGTAGTCAACGGCAGCCCCACCAAGACCGAGATGGTCGCCAGCGCCGGTGGGCGCAGCCAGATCGCGCAACTGACCACCGTGGTGATCGTACTGGTGGTCATCCTTTTTCTGACCGGACCTCTGGCCTTTATGCCGACGGCCGCGCTGTCGGCCATCGTGTTCCTGATCGGCGTAAAGCTGATCGACCTGCGCGGGCTGGCCGCCATTTATAGGCAGGCGCGATCCGAGTTCTGGGTCGCGGTTGCAACCGCTGCCGTTGTCGTTGTGGTGGGCGTTGAACAGGGCATCATCTTCGCGATGGTCCTTTCGCTGGTCGATCATACGCGCCGGGGCTACCGGCCCAAGAACTCGGTGATCGTTCAGACCGACGATGGCGGCTGGCATTCCAAGGCGCTGTCGCCTCCGAACCAGTTCGAACCGGGCCTTGTGATCTATCGCTTTTCCCACGGGATGTATTACGCGAACATGCAGCGGCTCTCGGACGATGTGATCGGGATTATCCGGGGCTCGGGCCCAGAGATTGACTGGTTCTGCATTGATGCCTCAGCCATCGACACGGTCGATTTCACCGCCGGATACACGCTGCGCAGCATCCATAAGGAGCTGCAGGCCCGAAGTATCAGGCTGGTTTTTGCCATGGTGGAACCGGATGTGCGCGCGGAACTGACGCGATATGGGCTGGTCCAACAGGTCGGAGATAGCTTCATTTTTGAAACCGGCCAGGATCTGGTGAGCGCCTTTCACAACCGCCCAAAAGACAACAGCTAACGCGGCAGGGTTATTCTTGGTTTTACGACCCGCATCCCGGCTGCGTTGCGGTATGGGCAAGGCCGCCATGACCAAACACCCCCTTCACAGTAAGGGTGACACCACGCCATATACAACCGATGGGAGGACCAATTCCTATGGGGGTCCTGATGGCACATACAGCACATCAATCGCAAACCGGTTTCTCTGTCCTGGGCCTGATTGCAAAGTTCGGCTCAGCGATCACGAACGCGCTGGTCAGCCTGGCCGAGGCGCAATCGCGCGTCCGCAAAGTCAACTACCTGCAATCACTGAGCGACGAGGAACTGCAGAAGCGCGGCCTGACGCGCGAACGCATCGTTCACCGCGTCTTCACAGACTCACTCTGGCTCTGAACGCCGCGGGCGACATAGTGCAAGCCTACACGCCGTTCATCACGGCCTAAGGTCTAGGCGGCAGGTGTTCTGGTCTGATCGCTACCTTCGGCCCCTTCACCGTAGTTGCGGGCTTTTGACATTTTCCCGATGCCGGGGTTGAACGAGTTGGTCGGATCGCAACATTTGTAATGCGCCGCCAGATCGGGCTTGGCCTTATACAAATGCCCCACATTGTGCTCGGCGGGGTATTCCGCGCCGCGTTCGTCAAACAGCGCCAGCATCGCAGCCTTCAGCGCCTTGGGGTCCGCGCCTTTCTTGACCACGTAGTCCTGATGCATCACGTGGCACATGAAGTGGCCGTAATAGAGCTTGTGAACCAGTTGATCTTCGATCTCGGGCGGTAGTTTTTCCAGCCAGTCAAGATCGTTCCGGCGCAGGGCGACGTCGAGGGCGATGATATCCTCGACCTCATTGGCGTGGATCGCCATGTAGCGTACCGCAGCCCCGGCTGCCGCAAAACGATGCAAACCCGCGATCTTAGCTTCACGCGCGGTGCACTCAAAGAAGTCGGCGTCGCGGTCACCGAGGAAATCGGGGAGCCATTGTGCCGCCTCATCAATCCCGCCGTCTTTCATTTTCAGGATCAGGTGGTGTTCATAGCGATCGCGGAACTCGGTCATCCGTTTGGGCAAGACCCGAGGCCACAGCGCCACCGCCATTTGCATGAAACGATCGGTGAAGTTCCGCAGCACCGGGATACGGCGCAGTCGCGCATCCACCGCGCCTTTCTGGGCAAAGAACATCGGCAGCCGGTCGGTGCCCAGCTTGTCAATCATGACAACCGTGTCCTTGCCGTAGCGCGCCGTGATGTCGAACACCTCGCGCTGCATGTATTCGGCTGAAACGGGCAGCGAGGTGAACTCGGACAGGATGTGCCGACGCAGCGCGGCCAGATCGCCCGGGTCATTGGTGCCGATATAAAAGACCTTCTCGGCCTCATTCTTGGGGAATGTATCCAGCCGCACCGCAAAGACCGCCAGCTTCCCGGCCGAGCCTGCGGATTCGAACAGCTTCGCCTTGTCCGCGTTGAACCGGGCCGGCGTTTGGGCATCCACGTCCCGCACGATCTGCGCGTAATCACTGGCCGAGGCCCTTTTATTCGTCGCCCCCGGGGCGCGGTCGAAAGTTCCGGCGTCCAGGTTGCCCAGGATCTCCTCGGGCGTCTCGCCCAGATCGATGCCCAAATGGTTGACCAGCTCCAACTCACCGGCCTCGGTGATCTGCGCATAGACCGAGAGTTCGGTATAGACCGGCCCCCGCTCGACCAGAGAGCCGCCGGAATTGTTGCAGACACCGCCGACAATCGAGGCGCCAATGCAGGACGAGCCAATCACCGAATGCGGCTCGCGCCCCAGAGGGGCCAGAAGTTTCTCAAGCGCAAACAGGGTGGCACCGGGAAAGCTGACCACCTGCTCGCCCTCGTTCAGCGGCACCAGCGCATCCATGCGGCGGGTGTTGATCAGAACCACGTCGCGATCATAGCTACCGGAAGGGGTCGAGCCTTCGGTCAACCCGGTATTGGCCGCCTGCATGATCACGATCTTGTCGGCGGCCACGCAGGCCTGAAGCACTTTCCACTGCTCCAGCAAGCTACCAGGGCGCAGGACGCACAGCGCCTCGCCCTCACCCGAACGGAAACCGCGGCGAAACCGTTCGGTGGCCCGTTCGCCGGTCAGGACATGGCGCGAACCAACAATTGAACGGAAATGGGTAATCAGTTCATCATTGGTCATGGCAGCCTCCGTTACGGTCTATGCGGCGCGAAAGCGGATGTTCTCGCGGCTCAGTTGGTCGATGCTGGTGACGCCCATCAGCTTCATGTCGCGCTCAATCTCGGCGCGCATCAGCCCCAGCGCCCGTTCGACACCGGGCTGACCGGCGGCGGCCAGCGGGTACAGGTAATGACGCCCGACGCCGACAGCCTTGGCGCCCAGCGACAGCGCTTTCAGCACATGGGTGCCGCGCTGAATGCCGCTGTCCATCATCACGTCCAGCTTGTCGCCAACGGCGTCAACGATTTCGGAAAGTTGGTCAAAAGGCGTGCGCGAGCCGTCCAACTGGCGGCCCCCGTGGTTCGACAGGATGATGCCGGTACAGCCAATCTCAGCCGCGCGCTTGGCATCCTCGACCGTCATGATGCCCTTCAGGCAGAACTGGCCGTCCCAGTCGCGCACCATCTGCGCCACGTCATCCCAGTTCATCGACGGGTCCAGCATCTCGGTGAAGTAGCCGCCGATCGAGCTGGCACCGCCGCCCATATCCACATGTTCTTCCAGTTGCGGCAGGCGGAATTTTTCATGGGTGACATAGTTAATGCCCCACATCGGCTTGATCGCAAACTGGATCATGCCACCCAGCGTCAGCCGGAACGGAATCGAAAACCCGGTGCGCAGGTCGCGTTCGCGATTGCCGCCGGTGATGCTGTCCACGGTCAGCATCATCACCTCGACCCCGGCCTCTTTCGCGCGCTGCATCATCGCCGCGTTCAGTCCGCGATCCTTGTGGAAGTAGAACTGATAGACCTGCGGGTTCTTGTGTTTCTGGCGCAGTTCCTCCAGCGACACGGTGCCCAGCGAGGACACCCCGAACATGGTGCCGTATTTCTCGGCCGCTGCCGCCACGGCGCGTTCCCCCTGATGGTGGAACAGGCGCTGCAAGGCAGTGGGCGAGCAGTAGATCGGCATGTCCAGCTTCTGCCCCATCACCGTGACAGACATGTCCACATCTGACACCCCGCGCAGGACCGAGGGCAGCAGATCGCAGCGGTCGAACGAATTGGTGTTCTCGCGATACGTCACCTCATCATCCGCACCACCGTCGATGTAGTTGAAGATGGGCCCCGGCAGCCGCTGTTTGGCCAGCCGCCGGAAGTCGTGGAAGTTATGACATTGGTTCAGACGCATGGCACAGCTCCTTAGTAGGCGACCGAAGGTAGCCAGGTGGCGAGGGTCGGCCACAGGAAGACCAGCGCCAGACCGGTCAGCTGCAGCAGCACGAAGGGGATGATGCCCTTGTAGATGTGCATCAGCTTGATTTCGGGCGGGCAGACGCCTTTCAGGTAGAACAGGGCGAAGCCCACCGGCGGTGTCAGGAAGCTGGTTTGCAGCGTTACTGCCACCAGGATCACGAACCAGACCAGCGCAGGCTCATCCAGAACGCCGAAGCCGGGGATGTCGATGCCCAGCCCGTTCACGATGGGGCGCATCAGGGGCAGTACGATCAGCGTGATCTCGATCCAGTCCAGCACAAAGCCCAGCAGGAAGACGATGAACAGGATGAACAGAACCGTGCCGTTGGCCCCGAAGCCGGTGGATTGCACCACATGCTCGATCAGCTCGTCCCCGCCCAGTTCACGCAGAACATACGAGAACACGGTCGCACCAAGGAAGATCGCAAAGATATAGGCGGTGGTGTTGAAGGTCGACACCAGCACGTTCCACAGCTTGGTGAAAGTCAGCTTGCGATAACCCAGCGCCAGCAGAGTGGCACCCAGCGCACCGATGCCCGAGGCCTCGGTCGGGGTGGTCAGGCCCGCAAAGATCGAACCGAGCACTGCCAGGATCAGCATCAGCGTCGGAATGACGGCGATCAAAACATCCTTGACGGCGGCCCAGTCGGGGGCCTTGGCACCCTCGGGCACGGGGGCCGCGTCACGCTTCACCAGAGCCAGGATGAAGATGTAGGTCAGGTACAGGCCACCAATGATAACGCCGGGGAAGACCGCAGCCATGAACAGGTCGCCCACAGACAGGGCCATCTGGTCGGCCATGATCACCAGCATGATCGACGGCGGGATCAGAATACCCAGCGTGCCCGAAGCCGAGACCACGCCAGCCGCAAGCGTCGGCTGGTACTTCTGCTGCATCATTGATGGCAGCGACAGCACGCCCAGCAGAACCACGGAGGCTCCGATGATACCGGTTGAGGCCGCCAGAATGATCCCGATCAAGGTCACGGTAATCGCCAGTCCCCCACGCACGGTGCCAAAGAGGCGCTGCATCGAGGACATCAGACGCTCGGCCACACCGGATTCGTCCAGCATCAGGCCCATGAAGATGAACATCGGCAGGGCCACCAGAACCGCGTTCGACATGGTCGCATAGACCCGGTTCACCACGGCGCCAAGGGTCAGGTAATCCAGCCCGGTAAAGGTGCTTTCCAGCCCGGTCCACAGCATCAGGTCGTTGTCGAACAGATAGGCCAGACCGCAGTAAGCCACACCAACACCTGCCAGAACCCATGCCACCGGGTAGCCGGTGAAGAGTAGCGCGATGAAGGTCAGGAACATCGCAATGACCAACTTTTCCTCGGTCGTCTCGACAAGGAAGGTCAGGCCCACGCAGACGGCGGCAAAAACGGCCAGCACCAGCAGGATGCGGCGCAGCGACGCGCCCTCTCGTTCCGAAGCCGGTCCGTAGAGTAGCGCGTGCCCGTCATGGATCAATCGGGCCAGTGCAGCCAGCGCCAGCAGCACAAAGCTGATCGGAATGACCGCCTTGAACGCCCAGCGCGCAGGCAGGCCGGTGGGGCTGTCCGAGCGTTCGTTGACGCGGAAGCTTTCGTAGAAATAGTCGTAGCCCTGATCGATCATCAGATAGATGAACGGGGTCAGCAGGGTCAGAATGCCGATCACCTCGATCACCCGCTGTGCCCGGCGGGAAAGCTGCATATGCAGCACGTCCACACGCACATGGCTGTCGGTGATCAGGGCGTACGAGATGCCGATCATCGTGACGATGCCGTAGAAATGCCACTGGATCTCGTCCAGTTTGGGATAGTTCTGGCTGAGCAGATAGCGCAGCGAAACCTGCGTGAAGATCGCGGCGATCAGCAGGACATTGGCCCACATGACCACATGACCCACGGCCTTGACCCCTGTGTCGATCGCCACGGCGATTTTCTGGCGGTCGGTTTCGGGATGTTCCAGAAGGCCTTCATAGGCCTCGACCGGATCATTAAGGTTCTTTTGGGTGGACATGGTCATTCCTCACTCAGCAGCCCGGCGCGCGGGCAGTGAAAGGTTAGAAATTCCGGGTTTGGAAAGAAGTGACCGGAGCAGCGGTTGCCGCCGCTCCGGTTTCGTCAGTCAGGAGGTTACTGACGCGGGAGGAAGGCGTTGGTCTTCCACAGGTCATAGCCTTCGCGGAACTCGTTCATGTCGGCCAGAACCTGAGCGAAGAAAGCGTCATTGGCAGCCTCTTCGGCGGCAACTTCTTCCCAGGTGGCGCGGAACGTGTCCAGCATCTCGGGCGACCACTGCTTGATGGTGACACCGTTGTTTTCGACGTTGTCGATCAACGCGGCGTGCTGGATGGCTTCACCTTCGGCAAAGCTGTCTGCCATCGAGGCCTTACAGGCGGTTTCGATGATCGCCTTGTGCTGATCGCTGGTCTCGTTCCAGACGTCCTTGTTGATCATCAGTTCAAACACGGTCGCCTGCTGGTGCCAGCCGGGGAAGTAGTTGAACTTGACCAGCTTGTGGAAGCCCAGACGCTGGTCGATGGCGGGCATCGAGAACTCGGTCGCGTCGATGGCACCTTTTTCCAGTGCGGGGAAGATTTCACCACCCGGCAGCAGCGAGGTTGCAACGCCCAGCTTCTGCATCACTTTGCCGCCCAGGCCGAAGAAGCGCATCTTCAGGCCGTTCAGGTCCTCGGGGCTGTTGATCTCGGTCGCGAACCAGCCCGAGGTTTCGGGCGCGATGATGGCGCAGGGCATGACGTGCACATTGTAGCCCGCCTGATCATACATTTCCTGATACAGTTTCAGGCCGTTGCCGTAATACAGCCACGCCATGTATTCGCCTGCCTCGGGGCCGAAAGGAACGGCCGAGAACAGCGGCGCGGCGGGGATTTTACCAGCCCAGTAACCAGCGGTGGTGTAACCCGAGTTGATCTTGCCAGTGGAAACGGCATCCAGAATCTCGAACGGCGGAACCAGTTTGCCCGGCTCGTACACTTTCATCTTCAGCGTGCCGCCCGACATCAGGTCAAGCTGTTCGGCAACGCGCGGAATGGGCGAGCCCAGACCCGGCAGTTCGGTCGAGAATGCAATCGGGGTTTTCAGCAGCAGCTTGTCAGCCGCAACCGCAGGTGCGGCAATTAGGCTGGCGGCCACAGCGAGGCTCGTCAGGGTCTTCTTCATGAAATCTCCTCCAGGGTTGGTCGGGATGTTTGCCCGATCAGCGGCGCAGGCTCTTCCAGCGCCTCTCCGGTGGTAAACTAACTTTACCATCACCATCCAGTCAATAATTTTATTTACCACTGAGGTCCACCAAGGCGAGCTTGGGTGCCGCAATTTCTGATGAAAGCGCGGCGCCGCACCATGCTGCGTCGTGCCGTCAGTCGTTAAAAATCATTTATATTTAGGGCTCTACAGCGATCTCAATCCAATAATTCAGCCGCTTGAATTTTTTGCAGATATGGTTATATTTGTTTACCACTGGCACTGTGCCCGGATCAAACAGAGGCGGACCAACATGAGCAGCATGGCGATTTTTGAACCGGTCGGACACGAATCGCTGGCTGAAGCCGTGATATCGCAGATCGAAGACCTGATCGCCTCGGGTATCCTGAAACAGGGCCGCAAACTCCCGTCAGAGCGTGATCTGGCCGAGATGCTGCGCGTGTCGCGCCCGAAGCTGCGTGAAGCGCTAGCGGTGCTAGAAGAACGCGGACTTGTCACCACGCAACATGGCGAAGGCACGTTTGTGGCTGCGCTGACAGGACAAGCCATGATGCCAGCCCTTTTGGCCCTGTACCAACGGCACGAGCCCGCCTTTTTCGACTATCTCGAATATCGCAGAGAGCAGGAAGGCTTTGCCGCCCGGCTTGCCGCACGACGGGCAACAAAGGCCGACAAGGAACGGATTGCCGAGATTCTGGACGAAAACGAGCGTGCCTGGCGGGAAAGCGATACGAAAGCTTCGCAAGAGGCGGATTTTGCCCTGCACTCGGCGATTGTGGATGCCAGCCAAAACGCCACGCTGATCCACATGATGGCGTCAATCTATGACCTGACCCGCCGGGGCGTGTTCTACAATCGCGACTTTCTACGAAGCATAGACGGAACCGGCGAGAAGCTGTTGCAGCAGCACTTGGAACTGGGCCGGGCAGTCATCGACGGCGACGAAGCGCGCGCCGAAAAGGCGGCGACCGATCACATCGACTTTGTCGAGGAATCCTTCAAGCTGGGGATCGAACAGAGCCGCCGGGAGGCTATGGCCGAAAAGCGCCGCATGCTGTCGCGGTGATCTGTTGAATCCCAGCTTTGGGCAGACGCTAGAGGGCTGCCCGCTGCGCCAATCCTTTTTCCTCCGCCAACCGTGCGGCAACCGAAGCCACGGCGAGGTCTTGCAAACCGACACCGGTTCCGTCGAACAGAGTGATTTCGTCAGCGCTGCTCCGCCCCGGAAGATCGCCATTGATCACAGCACCGATCGGTGTGATCTGATCTGGCGTCAACGATCCGTCTGCAATCGCGTGCTGCGCCTCGCCGATGGTGGTGGATTGGGCGGGCTCATCGGTGAACACTGTGGCGGCTGCAACCAGCGTCGGGTCGACTTCTTGCTTGCCTTTGGTGTCGGTGCCCATGCAGGCCAGATGGGTGCCGGGCTTGATCCAGTCCCGCATCAACAGCGGTTCGAACGCTGATGTGATGGTGATAATCACATCCGCCTGCGCGCCCAGTTCCTGTTGCGAGACGGCTTCGAACTCCAGACCAATCTCCTCCGCCACTGCCTGAAGACGCGGCAGCATATCCGGGTGCGGGTTCCAGGCGACCACTTTCTCGAAATCGCGCTGCTCGGCAGCCGCGCGCAGTTGGAACGCGGATTGGTGGCCCGCACCGACCATGCCCAGCACTTTGGCGTCCTGTCGCGCCAGATGGGCAATCGACACCGCAGATGATGCGGCTGTCCGCACAGCCGTCAGATAGTTACCGCCAACCAGCGCGGCCAGTTGGCCCGTATCGGGGTCGAACAGAAACACGGTGGACTGATGGTTGGTCAGGCCCTTGTCCATGTTTCCCGGCCAGTACCCGCCGGATTTTACACCCAACACCTGCCCCGCCCGGTCGAAGCCGGATTTGAAGCCGTATAAAGCGTCGGCATATCCAATGGCCTCTCGAATGACCGGGAAGTTATAGGCATCGCCGCGGGCCATGGCCGCGAACACGGCCTCGACCGCGGTGAACGCATCCTTACGCCCGACCAGTTGCTGACACAGGTCTTCTCCGACGATCAGCAGGCCCTTCTCAGACATGTCCTTCATGCTCCTCCCCCTCGGCTCAAAACGCCTTGCCGCGTGCTGATACCGGCCACAGGGTTTCAACCTTGCCACCCCGCACACCCACATACCAATCGTGCATATTGGCCGTCGGGTCACAGTGCCCCGGCACCAACCGCAGCTTGTCGTTGACTTTCAGAACCCCGTCCGGGTCGGCAACAACGCCATGCTCGTCCGAACATTTGATGTATTCCACATCCGAGCGCCCAAAGATCACCGGCAGGCCACTATCCACCGACTGCGCCTTGAGGCCCGCATCCACGATGGCCTTGTCCGCCTTGGCGTGGCTCATGACGCTGGTGAGGATGAAGAACGCGTTTTCCCATTCTCCCCGGTCGATACGGTTACCATCCTTGTCCAGAATGCGGCCATAATCGGCATCCATGAAGGCGTAGGAGCCGCACTGCAGCTCATTGTAAACGCCCGAGGTGCTTTCGAAGTAGTACGAACCCGTTCCACCGCCGCCGACGATGTCACAGTCCAGACCTTCGGCTTTCAGACCCTCTACAGCGTCTTTCACCTGTGCCACGGCGATGTCGATCTTGGCCTTGCGGTCCTCGTAGCGGTCCATGTGCTGCATTGCACCCTGATAGGCCTGAATGCCCGCAAACCTCAGCCCCGGCGCGGCATCTATGGCCTTGGCGATGGCAATCACTTCGGGGGTGGTCGTCACACCGCAGCGGCCTGCACCGCAGTCGATTTCCACCAGACATTCGATTTCCGTGCCATGACGCTGCGCGGCCTCGGACAGGTCTGCAACGTTGTCGATATCGTCCACGCAACAGATCGTCCGCGCGCCCAGTTTGGGCATCCGTGCCAGACGGTCGATCTTGGCCGGGTCGCGCACCTGATTGGAGACCAGGACATCCTTGATGCCGCCTCGGGCAAAAACCTCGGCCTCGGACACTTTCTGGCAACAGACCCCGCAGGCCCCGCCCAGATCGACCTGCAACTGCGCGATGTCCACAGATTTATGCATCTTGCCATGCACCCGGTGGCGCATCCCGTGCGCCTTGGCATAGTCGCCCATCTTTTTGATGTTACGCTCAAGCGCGTCCAGATCCAGCACCAGGGCGGGGGTTTGAATCTCGGCCTCATCCATGCCGATGGCGGCTGGGATGTCGAAGCCAACGTCCAGTTGATCTATGTTTACAGGCTTGTTCATGACTTCCTCCTCAGCCCCTGATCCAGGGCAGTTTATCCAGATCCACATTGCCGCCGGTTATGATCACCCCAACGCGCTGGCCCCGGAACACATCCGGGTTCTTCAGAATGGTGGCCAACGGCACGGCGCTGCTGGGCTCCATCACAATGCGCAGGTGCTTCCAGGTGATCTTCATCGCGTCGATGATCTCTTGCTCGCTGGCCGTGTGAATATCGCACACGAAGTTCGACACGAAATACCAAGTGTTGTCCTTTAGCGGCACCTTCAACCCATCGGCGACGGTTACGGGCGCGTCATCGGCAATGATGTGCCCGGCTTTGAAACTGCGATAGGCATCATCGGCCTGTTCCGGCTCGGCGGCATAGATGTTCACGTCGGGCGCAAGGTTGGACAGGGTCAGGCAGGTGCCCGAAATCATGCCACCCCCGCCAATCGGCGCGACCACCGCATCCAGCCCGTCCGTCTGTTCCAGCAATTCCGCCGAACAGGTCGCCTGCCCCGCAATCACGCGCGGGTCGTTATAGGGGTGCACAAACTCGCCGCCGGTGCTGGCCTGGACCTCGGCAAACACCGCCTCGCGCGAGGTTGTTGACGGCTCGCATTCGGTGATGATCCCGCCATAGCGGCGCACTGCGTCTTTCTTGGCCTGCGGCGCTGTGCGCGGCATCACCACGTTGCACGGAATACCCCGCCGACCCGCCGCATAGGACAGGCTAAGCGCATGGTTGCCGGAAGAATGGGTGCAGACACCGCGCGCTGCGGCCTCATCGTTCAGACCAAAGACCGCGTTGCAGGCCCCGCGGACCTTGAAGGCCCCGGCTTCCTGCAGGTTCTCGCATTTGAAGAAAAGCTGCGCACCGGTCACATCGTCCAGAAAGGCCGACCGTATAACCGGAGTGCGATTGATATGGGGCCTGATCCGGTCATGCGCCTGTTGCATATCGGCAAGGGTCAGGCAATCGGCTGTCGTCATGTCGTCAAGCATCGGAACTGTCCTCAAGCCACGGATTGCAAAGAGTTCGCGCTGCCCGAGCGAAAGAACTCCTGCGCCGCCGCAACGCCGCTGCCCAGCGCGATGGGATAGTCCAGATCGGCCATCGCCATCTCGACCGTCGCGAGGCCGGACAGAACCATAACGTCGGTCAGGCTGCCCAGATGGCCGATGCGGAAGGCCTTGCCGTTCATCTCACCCAGACCGATACCGAAGCTGACGCCATAGGCGTTGAACGCGTGGTCGGTCAAAGCGTTGCTGTCGAACCCGTCGGGCACATAGATCGCGCTGACCGTGTCGGAATACAGGTCCGGCGACTGTGCAACCAACTGCAGCCCCCACGCAGCAATGGCCTTGCGCACGCCCTCGGCCAGACGGAAGTGGCGCGCATAAACGTTGTCGAGGCCTTCTTCGAACAGCATCTTCAGGCTTTCCCGCATGCCATAGATCAGTTGCAGCGGCGGTGTATAGGGAAACCCGCCTGAAGCGTTCGCCGACATCATATCGCGGAAGTCGAAATAGGTGCGCGGCAACTTTGCCTGTTCCATCGCGTCAATTGCTTTTGGGCTGACGCATAGAATGGCCATTCCCGCCGCCAGCATGAACCCTTTCTGCGAGCCCGAGACGGCGATATCTACACCCCACGCATCAAACTCGAACGGCATCGAGGCCAGCGAACTGACGCAATCGACAAACAGCATTGCCGGGTGGTCCCTGGCATCAATTGCCTTGCGCACTGCGCCGATATCCGACCGGACGCCGGTGGCTGTCTCGTTATGGGTAACCAGAACCGCCCTGATCTGGCGGCCCGTATCGTTGGCGAGAATCTCCGCGAACTTGTCTGCCGGGGCACCGCTGCCCCATGGGCAATCAATGATACGCACGTCCAGCCCGTGACGCTGACACAGATCGATCCAGCGGTGACTGAACATACCATAGCGCGCGACCAGAACCGTGTCGCCGGGGCTGAGCGTGTTGGTGATCGACGCCTCCCACCCGCCGGTCCCGCTGGCCGGGAAGGTGACGATCTGACCCGAGGTTGTGCCGAAAACCTTCTTGGTGTCCTGCAGCACAGGCGCGAAAGTTTCCACGAAATCCGGCGCGCGGTGGTCCTGCGTCTGAACCTGCATGGCCAAACGCACACGATCCGGGATATTGGTCGGGCCGGGTATGAACACCGGGTTTTGGTTGGACATCGCATCTTCCTCCGCTTTGGTAAAAGCATCTTATCCGACGCGGAGTTTTGCAATTTTCTCGAAAATGTTTTTTGGCAGGCGAAAAACTGGCCCAAAGCCTTGTAATAGAAGGATCAGATATTTTTTCATTTTTGAGGTTACATTTTTCATTAATGAAAAAATATGCGAAAACACCTGTGAGCCAGTGTGAAAAACAAGGAATCAACGGTGAAAACTCAGCAACGCGCGCGGGGTCGTCCGAAATCGCAGTTCAAGGAAAGTTCGGCCGGAACGATGCAATCACTGGACCGCGCGCTGGGAACGCTCAGCGCGGTGGCGCAGCTGGAACGCTGCACACTCAGCGATCTGAGCCGCGAAACTGGTGTGCCCACCGCGACGACGCACAGGATACTGACCACATTGTCCAACCGGGGCTTCGTAAGCTTCGATGAAACCCGGCAGGAGTGGATGGTCGGGATCGAGGCTTACCGGACCGGCGCGTCCTTTCTGAAACGCAACAATGTGGTCGAAATCGGCCGCCCCATCATGCGCAAGCTGATGCACGACACAGGCGAAACCGCGAATATGGCGATGCCGGATGGTGCTGATGTGGTCTTTGTCAGCCAGATCGAAACCAGCAACCCGATCCGTGCGTTTTTCCCAGCCGGGTCACGAACGCCGATGTACGCCTCGGGTACGGGCAAAGCGTTGCTGGCGGCCATGTCGCGCGCGGCGCTGGACAAAATCCTGTCCGGGGCGCGGTTCGAAGGTTTCACGCAGCGCACCCTGGCAGATGTCGAGGCCTTGTTGTCCGATCTCGACCGCATTCGGGAACGGGGCTGGTCCTTTGACGAAGAGGAACGGCATTCGGGCATGTCCTGCATCGGGGCCGCGATTTACAACGAACAGGGTGAACCCTTCGCTGGTGTCTCGGTATCCGGCCCCACCGCGCGGTTTCGGGATGCTTCCGTGACCCGGTTCGGTGCGTTGGTCGCAGCAGCGGCCCGAGATATCACCGCAGCGGTTGGTGGAAAGCCGAAACGGCCAGAGACGGCAGGCGGCTAGGTTCGGCCAACCGAAGTCAGGCCGATCTGTGCCATAGCGACGCTCATTTCATCGCTCAGAACGGACCAGAGCTGGTCCAGCCCGTTTTTGCCTTCTGCAGCGATTGCGAATTGCAGAATGCGGCCAAAGAAAACGAAGTCGGCACCGCTCAACAGCGCTTTTAACGCATCCTCACCGGACCGCAGGCCGCTGTCGTAGAAAAGGGGGAAATCCTGCCCGACCGCCTTTCGGATTTCGGGCAGCATCAGGAACGGCGCAGGAGCGCTGTCCAACTGCCGCGCGCCGTGGCTGGAGACCTGGATCGCATCCACCCCGGCCTGTTTCAGCGCAACCGCATCTTCCGGGTCCAGAACGCCCTTGACCACCAGCTTGCCCTGCCATTGATCGCGCAACCGGCCCAGCGTATCCCAATCCGCCTTTGCACGGCTTTCGGTGCGATCGAACGCGTACCCCTCCATCAGGAAATTGGCCATTTGCGGCCTGCCCTTGATCAGAGTCTTTAGCGACCAGCGCGGATGCAGGGCAAAATCGACAAACTGGCGCGGACCGATACGGAACGGCATTCGAAACCCGTGGCGCAACTCTCGCGGTCGCCGACCGACCTCGGGCACGTCCACGGTCAGAACTAGGGTCTCGTAGCCTGCCGCCTTGGCACGGTCCACCAGCTTGAACGTGCCGGAGCCGTCGCCGCTGAAGTAAAGCTGGAACCAAGCGTTGCCCTCGGCGGTTTCAATCAGGTCCTCCATCGGGGTCGAGGCGACCGTGGACACGCCCAGCGGCACCGTCCAGCGCGCGGCCAGTCGGGCCAGCATCAGATCTGCACCCGGCGCGGACAGGTTGCACATCCCCATCGGGGCGATGCCGAACGGACGCTGGGCAGGCTTGCCAAAGATCGCGCTGCTCAGCGACCGTTGGCTGACATCGCGCAGAATACGGGGCCGCAAGGTCATCGCGTCCAGCGCAGCGCGGTTGCGGGCCGCGCCGGTTTCCGCCCCGGCGGCCCCGTCGATATAATCGAACACCATCCACGGCAAACGCCGCCGCGCGAGGCGGCGGGCGTCCTCAGCGCTGTGAATGGCGCTGGATGGCATCAGGCCTGAACGGCCTTCATAAACCGGTCGCGGATTACCACCGGGTCCATCGTGATCGGAGGCATCTTGGCGTTACCGCTTTCGCATTTGCTGACGATGATGGTCATCTGCTTCGCGTCCAGCGCCTCTTGCAGCACCCGGCCCGTGTCTTCCGCCTGACACTCGATCACGCGCTCACATCCTGCGGCCTCGGCCATCTTCGACAGTGAGGTCTTCTGTCCGGCATAGGTGGGCTGATCGCCGGTCGAGCCGTAAGAGCCATTGTCCACGATCAGCAGGATGTAATTGTCGGCGACGTTGTTGGCGATGGTCGGCAGTGTGCCCAGATTGGTCAGGATCGAGCCGTCGCCGTCGATCACGATCACCGGTTTCGGCTGCGCCAGCGCCAGACCCAGACCGATGGACGAGGCCAACCCCATCGTGCCCAGCATGTAGAAATTGGTGGGCTGATCGTCGATGGCGTGCAACTCCTGACTGGGGATGCCGATGTTGCAGACTACAAGCTGATCCCGCAGGATCGGAGCGATTTCTTTCAGGATTTCAGAACGGATCATTGGTCGCCATAGCCTCCCCAGAAGTTGGCGTCGGTCAGGATGGCGACCGGCTTGTTGCACATGAAGGTGTATTTCAGGATCGCGTCCAGTTCCTCGACATCCTGCTGGTGGTGGAAGTGGTAGGTCGGGATGTTCAACTGCACCAACAGGGCTTTGGTGTGCACCGCCATTTCAACCTGACAGGCGATGGGTTCGCGCAATTCCCCCCTGTACGAGATCAGCATTGGCAGCGGCATCCGGTAGTACTGGATCAAAGTCGCCAGCGTGTTGATCGTCACGCCGATGGCGGTGTTCTGCATGATGATTGCCGGGCGCTTGCCGCCCATCCAAGCGCCTGCGCACAGGCCCATCCCCTCATCCTCTTTGTTCGAGGGGATGTGGTAGATACCGTCCCGCTGGTCTATTTCGTCGATGACGCCAGCCAGTTGCTTGCAGGGGACGGTGGTCACGAACGAGATATCGTTCGCCACCAGATCGTCAGTGATCTTCTTGTCGATATTCATGTCCAGCAGTCAGTCCTGTTTGGGGCGCACGCGGCGCGATTGAACGGTCAGACCCCGCGATGCACGTGAACGGCGCAGGGGGCGTGTCGAACGACCCGTGACGCGGTCGATCCAAGGAAATAGTCGCTCAGGTCGGGCTTGTGCGACCCGATGACAATGCAATCCGCCGCGTGTTCGGCAGCGTAGTCGATGATGGTGCGGGCGGTGTGGCCCTTGACGATATCGGCGGTCACGCCCTCCAGCCCTTCGATCTTGTCCAGCAGTTGGCTGCGCGCGCGCTCATAGGCTTCGGTGACGACGGATTTGTCGAGATAGGCACTGACTGATCCCTGCGGCATCTCATAGACATGCAGAGCGATGATTTGGGCTCCGTCTGCGGACAGCGCGCGGGCCACTTCCAGCGTGTGCTGCGAAATGCCGTGGTCCAGCGCCATCGGAACAAGGATTTTCTTATACATGTCTGCCTCCTCTGCTGCAGGTTTAGTCCCACGGGTTCAGGATAATCTTGGGGGATGCAACCGCGCCAGTGCGCAGTTCGCGAAAGGCCTGCCCGCCATCGGACAAGGCCCGTTCTTCGGTCCAGTCCACGGGGCCGAGCCTACCATCGAATATGGCCTGCGCCGTTTGCCGGAAATCGTCGGCGGTGTAGGTGTAGGTACCGATGAAGGAAATCTCTTGCAGGGTCATGCGCCGGATGTCTAGGCCGCCGGTATCCTCGCCCAGACCCACATGCGCGATGACGCCGCCGGGTGCCGCACAGATCGAGGCGGTGGCGCGGGTCGCCGCATAGCCAACCGCGTCGATCACCAGCGGGAACTCGGCCTCGGGCGCGGCCACAAGATTGAACGCGCAATGTTTGCCAAGGAACTCGCGCCGCAGATCGTGCGGCTCAGAAATGGTTATGTCCTCAATCCCCATCGCCTGCAGCGCCAGCGCTGCCGCGAGGCCAATCGCGCCGCCGCCGATGACCAACGCTTGTCTGTCCATCGAGGGGTGCAAGGCCTCAACCGTCAGCCGTACCGTGTGCCAACTGACCGCCAGAGGTTCCGCCAGTGCGGCTTTGGACAAGGGCACGTGATCGGGCACCTCGATCAGATTGGCCCCGGGCATCGCGACAAATTGCGCGAAGGCTCCTTCGCGTGGCGGCATCGATATGATTTGACGGTTCGCACAAATATTCTCGCGCCCTGCCGTGCAGGCCGGGCAAGTTCCACAGGTGATCAGGGGGTTAATGGTGACGCGTTTGCCGTCCTGTGGCCCGCCCACAATCACGCCCGCAGCCTCATGCCCCAGTATCAGCGGCGCGGGCCGCCGCGCGTCGTGCCCGAGATAGGCGTGCATATCCGAGCCGCAAATGCCAACCGTTTCAACCCGCACCAGATGCTCACCCGGGCCGGGGGCTGGATCGGGAACCTCCCGAAACGTCAGTTGTTCGACGCCGTCATAAACCAGAGCTTTCATTTCGCCGTGAACCCCCCGTCAACCATGAGGATCTGGCCTGTCACGTAGTTTGAGGCTTTCGAGCACAGGAACAGGATCGGGCCGTCGATATCCTCTAGCCGTCCGTTGCGGTCCATGCAGGTTTGCGCCGCATTGCGGGCCGCGCGTTCGGGGTCGTCGAATACGGTCTGCGTCAACTCGGTCGGGAAGAACCCCGGCCCGATGGCGTTGGCGGTGATGCCGTGGGGCGACCAGGCCTCGGCCATGGCGCGGGTCAGTTGCCCGACCCCGGCTTTGGTCGCACCATAGGCAATGCCGCCAGGAAAGGCGCGGGTTGTCTGCAGCGAAGCGAAGTTAACGATCCGACCCCAGCCGCGCGCTTTCATCGCGGGCACCATGGCCTGACTCAGAAAAAACGGCGCGCTGAGGTTCAGCGCCAGAGTCGTGTCCCAGCCGTCTTCAGTCACGTCATCCGCCACCTCGCGCGTGTTGATCCCGGCGGCGTGGACGAGAATGTCGGGTGGTCCGAATTTAGAGGAAACGCTTTCGACCATCGCCCCCGTATGCGCCCGGTCGGCCACATCTCCAACAACCGCCGCGCACCGCTCTCCAATCTCGTCGCAAAGCTGGTTCAGTGCCTCCGCACGGCGCGCCACGCCCACGACCTTTGCCCCGGCAGCAGCCAGCACCTGCGCCACACGCCGCCCAAGACCCGCGCTTGCTCCGGTGACACAGGCGACCCGACCGGACAGATCGAATAGCGCGCGGGGGTCATCCATCGGCGGTCAGGTCAAACTGTTCATCAGGGAAATACTTGGCCAGCCGCACATCGGCGGCGCGCGCATGCCCCTCCATCCCTTCCAGACGGGAAATGCGGGCGGTTGCCACGGCGATGGGTTTCGATCCTTCGCGCGTGGCCCGCTGCCAGGTGACGATCTTCATATATTTGTGCACGCTCAGTCCGCCAGTATAGCTGGCCGCGCCTGAGGTCGGCAGTACGTGGTTGGTGCCGGTGGCCTTGTCTCCGTAGGACACGGTGGTCTCTTCGCCCAAAAACAACGAGCCATAGCAGGTGAGCCGGTCCAGCCACCAATCCAGATCCTCGGCCTGAACGGTCAGGTGTTCGGGGGCGTATTCGTCGGAACAGGTGGCCATTTCTTCGCGGTCGGAACAGACGATCACCTCGGCATAGTCGCGCCACGCCGCAGATGCGTTTTCGCGGTTCAGTTCCGGCAGGTCTTCGATCAGGGCGGGCACCAGGTCCATAACCTTCTGCGCCAGCACCCGGTCATCTGTCACAAGCCAGACGGGCGAATTGTACCCATGCTCGGCCTGACTGACCAAATCCGTTGCCACCACATGCGCATCCGAGGTCCCATCAGCCAGGATCAGGCTGTCAGTCGGGCCCGCGATCATGTCGATGCCGACCTTGCCGTAGAGGATGCGCTTGGCCTCTGCTACGAACTGGTTGCCGGGACCCACGAGGATATTCGCGCGCGGCAAGCCGAACAGGCCGTAGGTCATTGCGGCCACGCCCTGCACTCCGCCCATGGCCAGAATGCTGTCCGCGCCACAGATATGCGCGGCATAGACAATCGCGGGCGCGACGCCCTCACCTGGTTTTGGCGGAGAGCAGGCGGTGATGTGGCGGCATCCGGCGACCTTGGCTGTGGTCACAGTCATGATCGCGCTCGCGATATGGCTGTAGCGACCGCCCGGTACGTAGCAGCCCGCCGCATCGACCGGGATCGCCTTTTGTCCGGCGATGACGCCCGGCACAATCTCAACCTCGACATCCGAAACGGTCGCTTTCTGGGCCTCAGCAAAGCGACGCACGTTGTCATGGGCAAAGCGGATATCGGCCTTCAGCTTCTCGGGCACCAAAGCGATGGCGGCGTCGATCTCGGCCTGCGTCATCAGTACGTTGCCGTCGAACTTGTCGAACTTGGCCGCGTATTCCATCGCCTTGGCGTCGCCGCCTGCCTCGATATCGGCAAGGATGGTTTTGACCGTATCGTGCACCTCGGACGCATGCGATTGCGCCGTCAAAGTCGCCTTTTTCAAGTAATCACGCGGCATTTTCAGCAAATCCTATTGGTAGATTTCAGGAAGCAATGTGGTTGAGACTGCTGGTACATACGCAATCAACAGAACCACAATCAGCATGGTCAAGACAAAGGGAACAGCACGGGCTGCGATTTTTAGAATTGATTCTCCGGTTATCCCGGAAACAACAAACAGGTTCAGACCCAGCGGCGGGGTGATGAACCCAACGCCCAGCGCGGTGATCATCATGATGCAGAACTGAATCTCGTTCATTCCGATATTGTCCGCCAGCGGCTTCAGGATGGGGGCAAGGATCACAATGTTCGGTGTCGTCTCCATGACGCAGCCTGCAGCAATCAAGATGCCGATCATCAGCAGGATCAGCAGATACGGGTCGTCGGTCAGGTTGGTCACGGATGTCACGAACCCCTGCGGCACACCCATGATCGCCAGCGCCTCGGCCAAAGGGGCCGAAAAGGCGATGATCGGCAGGATCACCCCGTTGACCTTGGCGGAACTGACCAGCATCGAGGGGAAGTCGGCCAGTGTCAGCGTACGAAGGATGAAGCCCATGATAATGGTAACTACGACGGCCGTGGCACCGGCCTCGGTGGGCGTTAGTCGGCCCGAGAAGATGCCGTAGAAGATGATCCCCGGCACGATGAAGGCATACCAGCCGGATTTCAGCGCCTTGCCCAGATTGGCCAGCCATTCGCCCATGGTCATCATCCCGCCGCCTTCATAGGCGTAGATGCGGTTCATGATGATGTTGGTGATCAGGATCGAGACCAGAATGGCCAAACCCGGGATCAGCGCGGCCAAAAAGAGCGTCGAGGCAGAAATGCCAAGCACCAAACCGATGATGATATAAGCGATCGAGGGCGGGATCAGGATGCCGGTACAGGCCCCCGCCGCCACCAAAGCGCAAGCATAGGGGCGCGGGTAGCCGCTTTCGACCAGACGGTTGATGGTCATGCGCCCCACCGCGGCGGCCCCTGCGGCGTCCGAGCCCGAGATCGCAGCAAACATGCCGCAGACCAGAACAGTGGCCGAACCAAAACCGCCCTTGGCAAAACAGGTCAGCGCCTCGGCCACGTCCAGGAATTTGCGTGACAGGCCGGTGCGGACCAGTACGTCCCCAGTCAGGATGAACAAAGGCACGGCGGTCAGGGCAAAGGCGTCGATGCCGGTGAACAGGCTTTCGCCCACGAGGCTCAATGGCAGGTCGCCGGACATAACCAGCATGACGATGGCGGCTGTCCCGATGGCCGCCCAAACCGGAACAGCCAGCGCGATCAGGCCGACAAAGAGGATGACGGGGACGTAGAAATCCCAGCCCAGTTCCACAGTTTGATTGAGGGAATTCCAAAGCATCCGGGTTCTCCTCAGTCAAACAGCTTGTCGCCTTCGAAGACGGGGGTGCCGTCGCGAAGGGATTTCAGGTCGCGCATAAACGACTGGATCAAACGCCAGATCATCAGGGCAAATCCGGTGGGCACGGCCATCAGGAACCAGACCTTGGACACCCGCAGCCCATCCGTGACCGATCCGAACTTGGCCGAGACATGCACGGCCTCATACGACCAATACAAGGCGATGACAGCGACGACGAACATCACCAGATCGCCGAAGATATACAGCAGCGCTTTGGGGCGCGGCCCGAGATAGTGCATGATCACGTCGATGCGGATATGCGCACGTTCCTTGACCGCTGCCGCCGCGCCGATCCACGCGAGGTAGATGAAAGAGTAGCGGACAATCTCCTCGCCCCAGATGGAGGAAAAGGCGAAAATCTCGCGCCGAAGGACCTCGATGGCCATAGTGATGACCAGCATCACGTAGAACACCAGCAGCAGCCAGCGTTCGGCGTTTCGGTCTATGTTCTGAAGAATGGTCATCCGGGTCCCTCGGCGATGGAACAGTCAGGCACAGGCCTTCTGTCTTGGGCCATTTCAGGCCTGACTGTCAGTGCAAAAAACCGGGCACCCGGGGCTGGGTGCCCAAAGTGGCATCAGGCGTCGTGGACGTAGTATTTGCCCTGCGTTCCGGCGGCCTCGACCAGTTTTTCGAACGCGTCCATCGACCCGGCCAGTTCGGTCTTGAACGGGTCCCATTCCGAGCGCTGATAGCCGCCGACATCCTGCCACTCGGCCAGTTGATCACCGGTCAGGGACTGGAACTGCACACCCGCCTTGTTCAGCTCAGCCATGGCATAGGCGCGGGCCGAGGGCACTTTGGCAAGGTTCTGGTGGCTGGTCATTTCCGAGCCCCACATGATGCCTTCCTGCACATCCGCAGGCATCGAGTTGAACCATTCGAGGTTACAGGAATAGACCTGACTGTCCGGCACCGCCTGCGTAAAGGTCACGTGGCTGAGGATATCCTTGAAGCCAAAGACGAACAGCGCGCCCACGGAAGGATCAAGCGCATCCGCCACGCCCTGCTTGATGGCCGAGGGTGTCTCACCCCATGCCACAGGCGTCGGGTTCGCGCCGACCATGCGGTAATACTGCTGCAGCATCTTTGAGCCCGGCACGCGGAACTTCACGCCGCTCATGTCGGCGGGTGTGACGATGGCGTTGCCGCCCTGACGCACGGCAACAACACGCGGGTCGATCACCACATAGAACAGCGCTTTGAACCCGGCAGCCTCGACCTTGGGATGCACTTCCTTCTGCCATGTGTCTGAATGCACGAGGTTGGTGAAGCGCTGGTTCGAGCCGCAGAGATACGGCATGTTGATCAGGTCTACGGTGGACGCAAACGGCGCAAAGTTTGACAGCGAGTGCTGCGCGGCCTGAATTGTGCCGCCCTGCACCTTCTGCACAAGCGAGCCGCCAGCCCCCAACTGGCCGCCCGGGGCCAGCTTGACATAGACCTTGCCGTTGGTGGCGTTCTGGATGTTCTCTTTCAGGTCCAACTGCATGATCGGATAGCTGCGGGACGCGCCCAGCACATAGGCGGTCGCGATGGTCATCACGTGGTCCGCTGCCTTCTCACGCTCGCTTTCTTCCTTGGCGGTTTGCGCCGCCGCCTCGGACGACCATAGGACGCCCCCGGCCCCGGCCACCAGAGCGGCGGTAAACGCACCCGTGGCGCTGAGTTTAAGGAAATTGCGGCGTTCTGCAGACGCCAGTTCGGTCTTGTCGTTGTTCATGATTGCCCTCCCAAGCAAAAATTCAGCTGTCGCTTTCTGCGTCGCGGTCAGCCTCCTTTTTCAGAATTGCGACAACGAACAGGATCGACGCCGCGAACAGAACCAACATTTCTCCGACATCCCCAAGAAAAGCGCTGCCCGCAAACGCCCCCAGCGCCACGTTCGCAAAATAGATGACAAACACGAGGATTGAGGCTGCAAGAAACACTTTTGGGGACTCCTTTTGGATTCGGCCCTAACTCATTTGTAAGCGCTTACATCAAAAATGCAAGCGCTTACATTATTGCTTTTCACCGCCCTTCGAAGCGTTTAGTCTTAAGGAAATGTGAAACTTGGGTTCAGGAATGCCAAATATTCGGTCAGCCCCAACGTTAAATGACGTGGCCCGGAAAGCGGGTGTTTCGACCGCAACAGTGTCGAGATGCCTGAACGATCCGCAGCGGGTTGTCGAGGCAACGCGCAAGCGGGTCCTGTCGGCTGTGGATGCGCTGGGCTACACGCCCAACTTTGCCGCGCGGGTCATGGCGGCCAAGCGGTCCTTCACAATCGGCGCGATCATTCCGACCATGGACAACGCCATCTTTGCACGCGGTCTGCAGGCGTTTCAGGAAGAGATCCACCAGCGCGGCTACACCTTGCTGGTCGCAAGTTCCGCCTACAAACCCAAAACCGAGGAAGAGCAAATCCGAAACCTGGTCGCCCGAGGCGCAGACGGGCTGCTGCTGATCGGACATGACCGGGGCGGCGAGATCTATGACTATCTGGATCGCCAGAAAGTCCCGGCACTGGTAGCCTGGTCCTTCAGCCCCGGCGCGCGCGCACCGGCTGTGGGCTTCGACAACCGGCAGGCCATGAAGGACCTGACAGAACAGGTCATCGCGTTGGGGCACACCCGCATCGCGGTGATTTCGGGCATTCGCAGTGGAAACGACCGCGCGCGGTTGCGGGTCGAAGGCGTAAGGGATGCTCTGACCGCCAACGGGTTGTCACCTGACCAGATGCCGATCATCGAAACCCCCTATGGCATCGACAACGGCGCCCGTGCGTTTCACGATCTTATGTCGCGCGCGGATCGGCCAACGGCGGTGCTCTGCGGTAACGATGTTCTGGCGGTCGGGGCCATCCGGCAGGCGCGTGAGATGGGTCTGAGGGTTCCCGAAGACGTCTCGATCACCGGTTTCGACGACATCGAACTGGCCGGACTGACCCAGCCCGGCCTGACCACGGTTCACGTTCCGCACCGGGAAATGGGCCGCAAGGCCGCCGCCGGGCTGATTGAGATGATCGAACAGAATGTGCCGGGCCGCTCGGTTCAACTGGGGACAAATATAGTGACCCGAAGTTCGCTCGGGGCGGCCTGACCTTGCAATGCGAGCCATTGGAGTCTGCCTGACAAACCACATTCTCCTATCCCGATACGTCTTGATTTGACAGAATCCGCTCTCGATGATTACCTGACATCGGCGCGCTGGCAGAGGCTTGAATCTTTATGATTTTTCAGCGCCATGAGACACCATAGCAGGCGTAGAACCGACCAGTGCAGATGCCCGGAGATTTGATGATGGAACTGATCACTGAACAGCTACGCAGCTTTCCGATCATGGCGCTTTTTCTGTGTCTGGGGCTGGGATACGGCGTCGGGAAATTCCGGGTCGGCAAGTTTGAACTGGGCGGCATCGCCGGAACCCTGCTGGTGGCGGTGTTTGTCGGGCAGATCGGAGGCATCAACCTGAGCACCGACGTGCAGAACGTCTTTTTCTCGCTGTTTATCTTCATGGTCGGCTACAATGGCGGCCCGCAGTTTTTCGCGGCATTGAACCGAACCGCGCTGACCAAGCTGCTGGCCGCATTCATGATGACCCTGTGGGGATTGTTCTTCGTGATCGTCGTGGCCAGACTGGCAGGGCTGGACAAGGGCCTGGCCGCAGGTCTGGCGGCTGGCGGGCTGACACAATCGGCCATTATCGGCACCGCGGGCAACGCGATTGATCTGCTGGGGCTGGCCTCGGACGAGGCGGAGAAGCTCAAGACCAACATCGCCGTGGGGTATTCGGTCACCTATATCTTCGGCTCGATCGGCCCCATTCTGGCGGTGAGCATCATTCCGATCATCCTGCGCTGCGACCTGCGTCAGGAGGCGATCAAGCTGGCCCAGAAACTAAGCGGCGGTGGCCGCAAGCTTGAGGAAGGAGAGTTCCTTCCCATGAACCGCTTTGAAGCCCGCGCCTATCAGGTGAACCCCGACGCGAAAGTCGCGGGCCAATCCGTAAAGGCCATCGAAATGGCCTATGACGGCGACCTGATTGTGGAACGGCTGCTTCAGGATGGCGCGCCGGTCGACCCGACGCCTGAGACGGTTGTAGGCGCGGGCGACGTAATCGTCGTCTCCGGCCTTGTCGCACAACTGGCGCAGTTCGAGGGTACCGCAGGCGGTGAGGTGGGCGAGTACCCGCCGGAACTGACCATCGTGGAAGAGCGGCGCAATGTGGTCATCACCAACCGCAAACTAACCGGAAAAACCCTGGCAGAACTGCGCGAGGCCCTGACGGCAGAGCAGCGCCGGGGCGTCCATATCTCGAAGATCACGCGTATGGGACATGATGTGCCGGTCCTGCAAAACACTCAGATCCACGCGGGTGATGAGGTCAGCATTGTCGGCCACAAGGACGATCTGAACCGGGTGGCTAAACAGGCGGGATACGTTCCGCCTTCGGCCTCGATCACAAATTTCATCGCTTTGGGGATCGGTGTGGCCATTGGTTATCTGATTGGCGAGATCAGCTTTGTCATCGCAGGCACCAAAGTGGCGCTTGGCTCGGGGCTTGGATGCCTCGTTACCGGTCTCATCATCGGCTATGCGCGGATCAGACGCCCCAAAATCGGCGGGATCAACCGGGGTGCTGCGAATTTCCTGCAAAGCTTTGGTCTGGCGGTTTTTGTTGGGGTTGTCGGCCTGAACGCCGGGCAACCCGCGCTGCAGGCGATTCAGGAATACGGAATTACCCTGCTGCTGCTGGGCATACTCGTAACGCTGATGCCAATGATCGTGCAATTCCCGATCAACTATTTCGTCCTGCGCATCAAGAACCCGGTCGAGGCCTGTGCCGTCGTCACCGGCTCACGCTCGGGCAATCCCGGCTTTGCGACGCTGTTGGAAAAGGCGGGCAACTCGACCCCAACACCCGCCTTCACCATGACCTATGCGGTGGCCAACATTTTCCTGACGCTCTGGGGTCCGCTGGTCGTGGCCTTCGTGCCCTAACCGTGCAACGGCAGGCCTTTCGAGGCGCGATAGGCCTGCACATAGCCAACGGCCACGGCCCGCACCGCGCGCCCTATCTGGCGATAGGCGCTGTCGTCCAGATTGGCGAAGGACACCCGCGCCGACCAGTCCGGTGCATCAAAGCCCGACCCGTTCAGCAGAACGATCCCATGGTCCTGCGCCAGCTTGAACGAAATATCCAGCGGGTGGACGTTTTCCTTGATCCAAGCGACCACCTCTTCGCCGACATATTTGCGCAGCCAGAACTCAAAATCCAAAATGCCGTAGTACCGGTCGAACAGCGGGTTGTCGGGTACTTCGATGCCCATGCCGTCAACCAACTCGTCAAAGCGGTGTTTCAGAATGCCCCAGCAGAATTTCTGATAGGCCTTATCCTCGTCCATAAGTTCGACCAGCGAAAACAGGGTCATCATCACCTGCTGCGGCAGTGACAGACCCGCCGTATGGTTCAGTGCCACATCCCGGCTGTCGGCAACGATCCGGTCGATGAATTTGAACGAATCCGGATCAGGGGTCAGCGTCTCGTACCGCGCATTGACGAGGGCTTTGGTTTCGTCCGGGGCCTCGGCGATCATATTGTCGAAGATGTTGTTTTCGGCCACCAGAATGGCCCCCAGACGCCATCCGGTGCAGCCAAAATACTTGGAATAGGAATAGACGCCGATCGTGTTCTCGGGCAGATGCCCCATGACCGATTGGAAGTTCGGAATGAACGTGCCATAGACATCATCGGTCAGAATGATCAGATCGGGGCGGCGGGTTTTGACGAACTCGACCAGCCGGGTCATGACCTCGGGGCTGATCGCGACCGAGGACGGGTTGCCCGGATTGACCAGGAACAGAGCTTTGACTTTCGGGTCCGCCAATTGCTCAAGATCATCGTCGGTCAGCTGGAAATGGTCTTCCTCTGCCGAGGATACATCCACCACATTCAGCCCATAGTCTTCGAGCACGGGCATTTCCAGATAGGGCGTAAAGATCGGCGTCCCCAGCGCGATAGTGTCGCCCGCATTCAGCAAACGCTGGTTCTTGAGCGCCTTGAAAATATAGCACATCGCGGCGGTTCCGCCCTCAACCGCGTAAATGTCGAACTTCGCATCAGGTCGATGCCCGGCGCACATCGCCCACATCACATATTCATGGACGATCGCCTCGTTATGCTCCATGCAACGGTCGGGCATCGGGTAGTGGTCGCCAACGATGCCGTCGGTCAGTTCCAGCACGAAATCGTCAGGCGTGAACCCAAACTTCTCAATCGCGAAATCCACCACAGCCGCCAGCGTGTCCGCCCCCGGAGGACCGTTCTTCTCAATCGACTCCGCACAATAGGCCTTGAGCCGGTCATAACACCCCGGACCCAGCGGCATTCCGGCCAAGCCGACTTGGGGTTCATTGCGATGCCGCTGCGCCTCGGTCATCGCGAACTGGCCCAGCAGAAAAAACGCCTCGCGCGCCTTTGAAGCGATCCAGTTGGGATTGCCGCGCCCCGCGTTCAGATAGGGCAAAGCCATCTGTCGCGCCTCTTTCTGCGCCAGCTTGATGAGCTCATCTTTGATCTGGAAGGGGCTTAGGTGTTCGTACTTATGCAGGTCCAGTGTTTCTGACATGGTATCAAACCCTTGGTTCTTAAAATGGGAAGAATTCTACCGGATCGTACGCAGGGAATTGCGTCTGTGTAAACAACGCTGTGGGTTGTGGGCTGGCCTGAAAGACGCGTTTCAATCGGCCCATCCCGTCCAATACAGCCCAGGGCGCTGAACCCGCATCGCGTTCCGTGGGTCGACGCAGATGACACGAATACAATCAGTGGCCGATCAGAGGATCAGTTGTGGTGGAGCGGAATCTCGACACAGCATTTCAAACCACCAAGTGAATCTGATGTGCCCAGATGCAATTCCGCGCCGTAGGCTGTCAGCAGATCCACGGCAATCGCCAGCCCCAATCCGCTGCCAGCGACTGAGGTGTCCAGTCGGCCGCCGGATCGCAGCGCCTCGCACCGCGCTCCTTCCGGGACCCCGGGGCCGTCATCTTCAACATGGATTTCAATCTTGTCGTCCGTAAGGCTGGCGGTCAGGCTTACGGATTTACGGCTCCATTTCATTGCGTTGTCCAGCAGGTTTCCCAGAACCTCCTCGATATCCTGCGCATCCATCCGGACCCACAGATTTGGTTCACGCGCTACGGTCAGGGTCTTGCCTTCCCTTTCGGACATACTGGAAAAGAGCCGGGCCAGCCGGTCAATTGAGTTGGACAAATCCGTGCGGGAATGGGTCAGTTCGGCGGTGTTCATGGCGCGCATCCGAGCCAGCGAACGGCTGATCTGCACATCAATCCGGTCCAGAGCGTCTTGTGCGATCTCGGTTTTCGCATCGGCCTCGGCGAGGCTGGCCAACTCGTTTCGCAGAACCGCGACCGGCGTTTTCAGGGCGTGGGCCAGATCAGCCGCTTGCCGGCGCGAACCGGCGACGATGTCCCGGTTGCGGCTTAGAAGCCGGTTCAGGTCCTCGACCAGAGGGGATACCTCTTCCGGGTAGTCCGCAGGTTTCAGATCCTCATCCTGGTCCCACCGATGCGCGACATCCGTTCGCAGCTTCCGCAGGGGGCCCAGAATGGCAGACATCAACAGCAGCGACCCGCCGACACCGATCAATCCGACCAGTGCAAAGACCGGCAACAGGCTGCGCTGCGCGGCGCGGCGTTCGGCGACCAACTGCGCCCGGCTTTCAGCCACGCTGATGCCCCAGACCGACCCGTCCTCATAGGTGATTTTCTGGTAGATGCTGCGCACCTGGTCATTTTCCGGGCCCCGGGTGTTCCAGATCGTCGCGACGTCCGGCGCCGCTGAAGGCTCGGCCAGGGTTTCGTCAAAAAGCGAGGCAGAGGTGAAAAGCTCTCCGTCACTGTTGGTCACTTGCCAGTATCGCCCGGAATAGGGCGCGCCATAGGCCGGGTCGAAGATCAGATCGCGCAGCGCTTCGGGGTTGTCGGTGGAGACGCTTAGCCCGACGACAAGCTGTGTGTGACGGTCCCGGAGGGTGTTGTCGAACTGATCCGACACGCGGGAATCGATATAGGAAAAAACCCCAAGCGTACCGACCGCCACGGACACAGCTCCGGATGCGATACCTCCAAGCAAAGCCCGTTGTCGCAGAGACAGCATCAGATGGAATCGATCATGTATCCGCGACCCCGAACCGTTGTGATCAGATCGGGACCCAGTTTCTTACGGAGGCGGGTTATGAAAACAGCAATCGTGTTCGAATCCCGGTCGCCGTCATATTCGTAGATGTGGTCGGACAGTTCGGTACGCGAGATCAGACGCCCGGGATTATGGGCCAGATAGGTCAGCACGGCGATTTCCTGGGCGGTCAGATCGACCGGAACGCCATCGGATGTGACCCGCCCGTTTCTGGTGTCAAGGATGACACTCCCCATCTCGATCACCGGATTCAGTTGCCCGCTTTGCCGCCGCAGAATGGCCCGCACCCGCGCGGCAAGTTCCGGCATGTGAAAAGGCTTGGTCATGTAATCATCGGCACCGGCGTCCAGCCCATCGACCCGCTCGCTCCAACCGTCACGGGCAGTGAGGATCAGCACCGGGGTCTGAACACCCGCATTGCGCCACTCGCGCAGAACCGAAATGCCGTCGCGTTCAGGCAGACCGATATCGAGGATGATCATGTCGTAAGGTTCCGTCGAGCCCAGATGCAAGGCATCCAGTCCGCTATGGGCAACATCCACAACCCGCCCTTCGGCGTTCAACAGTTTTTTGATCTGCTCGCACAGGTGCGGCTCATCTTCTGCCAGCAGGACTCTCATAGCTTGAAACTAGCGGCGTTCGGGCGTTGGTTCATCACTTATTTTTGCCGCCGCCCTTTCCGCCGCCGTTCCCATTGCCACCACCGTTCCCGTTGCCGCCACCATTGCCGCCGCCGCCGCCATTGCCACCACCGCCCCCGTTGCCGCCACCGTTTCCGCCGCCGTTCCCGTTGCCACCACCATTGCCGCCGCTGTTCCCGTTGCCACCACCATTGCCGCCGCTATTTCCGTTGCCGCCGCTGTTCCCACCAGCGTTGCCTCCGCGGTTGCTGTTGGCGCTGTTCCCCTTGGTGGTGTTTCCCTGCGACCTGGCGCTGGCGGAATTGCCCGGTTTCGAACGGGCGGCCTCGGTAATCTGGCGGCCGACACTGGATCGGTTTGGCACGACGACACCGGTCTGAGCATTGACGATGACGCTGATGATCTTGCCATTCGGCTTTTTCACCAAAATCCGGTAGTAAACTTTGTCGGTTTGGAAAGCACGCGCATCGACAGGGGTGCCGCCAAACACCTTTTCCACACCCCGGATGACCCGGTTCAGTCGAATGGCACTGCCTGATGTCGTGGCCTTGCGCAGTTCGGATTGCTTAAGTTCGCGCGCAGCGGCCTGCCCTTCTTCGACAAGAAGAAGGCTGGTCAGAACCACCATCGCCAGAAGCTTCCACATATTTGTCACTCTGAACCCTGCAAACCTTTCATAGGTTTATCAATTTCTATGTGAACTGACGATGAACAACCGGTTTCGTGTGAGTTCAACGAAGATCGGATCAAATAGGGACGCGCTGTGATTCCACGGCAACATGCCTGAGTCTCAAATAAAATCAGCCCCCGATCTGCGAGGATGTTATGAAAACCAAAAGAACCGGCCTGCTGAAAACCACTGCCATCGCTATCGCTCTGCTAGGATCAGCTTCGCTTGTCGCAACAGTTGCATTTCCTGATTTCGCCTACGCGAAAGAAGGCAAGGGTAACGGCGGCGGCAAGGGCAACGGTGGTGGCAACGGGGGCGGAAAAGGCAACAGCGGTGACAAAGGTGGCGGGAACGGCAATGGCGGCGGGAACGGCAAAGGTAACAGCAAGGGCGGTGGATCAAGCGCTGCCAAGGACAACAGCCAGAAATCGGTCGGAACGTCGGGCCGTAGCGGTTCAAAAGCTGACAAGGCTAAATCCAGGTCTTCAAAGACAAAAGGTTTTTCCCTGAAGGAGCTGATTACGGGTAAAAAGTCCCGCACCGAAACAGCAAAAACCCGCCAAAAGACCCGCAGCGTGACGCGTAAAACCACGAAATCCGTTCAGGTCACAGAATCAATTCGGCCTGAGGTCCGGGCAAAAGGCAATAAATTCGCAAAACTTTTGGGGGCGCATCCCTCGGAACTCGGCGCCCTGAACGCGGCCAATGCCAGCGAAACCGCGCTGCAGAATGCGTCGCCCAATTCCCGGGTCGGTCGCATCGCAACTTATCGCGACACTGTTCTGGCCGGGGATGCGCTGCGCGAAGACTTCGAAGAGGCGAAGGAACGCCTTGAGGGGCTGAATCCGCCGGACCGGCCTGTCAGTGAAATCGATGCCGATCTTGAAGCCGCGTTGTCGGATGTTCAGACCAATCAGGATCGTGTGACCGAACTTGAAGAAGCGCTGGACAATGTCGGCGGGACTGATCCGGATATCGAGGCTGAACTGGATGCCGCCCGATCCGATCTGCAGGATTCGGTCGAAGAGGCCGAAGCTCTGGCCGATGAACGGCGCGATGCTGTCGAATACGATGAAACCGTTACCGAAGTCGCCGATCTGGAAGACCAGGTCGAAGAGCAGGCTCTTACCGAACGTGAGGCGCTGGAGAATGCAGCCAACAAACCGGTGACAGACGAAGTTGAAGCGACCGTCAAAGCTATGCTGGGCCTCTACTGACTACGAGCACCGATGCCACCACTTACGGCGGTGCAAACCCGGCCTGTTTCTACCCTCAGGTCCGGGTGGGTCCGCTCCCTCTGGGAGCGGACTCTTATTGTCTCAAAGCCTGAAAGGCGGTCCGTGTTGAACCTGCGTGTTACCAACGACGGCAGGTTCTGAGGCGGCCATTTTATGACGACAGGCAACAACATTAACCGAATGTGAACGGCGCATTCTCTCAGCATTCAACCAACCTGAGGCATACTGAACGTCGAGATTTCGGATCTGAAGACTATTGTTCGATCAAACCGAAGGGGAAAGGCATGGACCAGACCACCACGTTGGTTACACGTCGGCACAGTTCGGAAGCAGGAAAACCATCGAGTTCTGCAGCATCCTGCCAGGTGCAAGACATAACGAACTCGAATGAAACCCGCTTCCCTCCTATCGAAGCAGCGCTCGCCAGCCTGTTTAAAAACAAACAGTTGTCTCAAGCAAGAAGTCTCCACTTAGACCCTTAATTCAAAAGGGTAGTTTTTAGTTTTGTGTTAAAGAGTTCAACGAGTGAAGAATGAAGCGTTCCCTTGAGAACCTGCCAGAGCGGCTGTTCTGGATCTGCCTGTTTCTGACCATCGTTTGCGCATCGGTCCTGTACGGGATTACGGCGCAAATGAAACAGTGGCCACCGGCTCCGCAGTTTCGAATTGCCTACAGGGCGATATTTGTCGATCAATCTCTGACAGGCGCGGCGTATCAAAAGCACCTTCAGCCCTCACGCGGGCAAGGGGATGGCGTCATGATCAATGACACGCCTGACCGCAAGGACGCCATCCTGCTGATGGGGTTCTTTGACGGAGAAAACCAAGCCCGGCTGGTTAAACGCGATGGCAGTGTGATTCGCAAATGGTCGCTGAACTACTTCGACCACTACCCAGACGCTCAGGCCCGCCCCTGCAGCACCCTTACCACCCCCCTTGAGACGGATGTGCACGGCGCGCTACTGACCCCAAAGGGCGAGCTTGTGTTCAGCTATGAATACTGTGGGGCGGCCAAACTGGACCAGTGTTCCAACCTGCTCTGGACGCTTGACGAAAATTCGCATCACTCGATGGTTGCTTCCGAACAGGGCGGGTATCTGACCGTCGGCCGCGACACTTGGACCGCTGCCGAGGTCACTGACCGCTTCCCGCCGTTTTTCACCGCGGCCAAAGACCAGCCGATCTGGGAAGACACAGTGCTGAGGCTTGATGAGCAGGGTCAGGTTCTGGAACGGATATCGATCCCCGACATGATCATCGACAGTGGCCTGACCGCGCTGCTAACAGCCAACAATCAGGACTTCGAAACCAAGGGCGTCGCACGTAGCGAATTGCTGCACGCCAACAAGATTGATGAACTGCCATCTAACCTGGCCGACAGGTTTCCTCTGTTCGATGCCGGAGACTGGATCATTTCGATGCGAGGGCTCAACCTTGTCATCGTGGTGGACCCGGCCACACGGAAAGTGAAGTGGCATCAGACCGGCCCATGGATTCGGCAACACGACCCCGAGTTCCGCCCAGATGGCAAAATCTCTGTTTTCAACAACAATGCATATCTGACGTCTTACACCCGCAGCGACAAAACGCGGCTTGATGCGCCTCGGGACACAAACATCATGACCATTGATCCGGTCAGTCGGGAATCCGAAGTCATATTCGGCAGCAAACCCGGACAGGAGATGCTGTCAGTCATTCGGGGTCAACATGAGGTTCTGAACGGCGGTGGAGTTCTGATCACCGAGTTTGACGCGGGTCGGGTTCTGGAAGTGGATGGAACCGGCAATGTGACCTGGGAGTTCGTCAACAAGTACGACGACGAATTTGTAGGCGAGATCACCAATGCGAAGCTTTATCCGCTGAGTTATTTTGAAACCGATTGGAAGGAATGCACGCAATGAAAAGGTTGATGAAGACGCGGTCGCGGGGCCGAGTTGTCCCGATGTGGTTCGTTGGTGGGTTGGCATGTCTGACGCTGGCAACCCCGGCACATGCCTATATCGGCCCCGGTGCCGGATTGGGCGCTATTGCGGTCACGATCGCTGTCCTTCTGGGCGGCCTTTTTCTTCTGGTTGGACTGGTCTGGTTTCCGCTCAAGCGGTTGCTTCGCAGCAAAAAAGCCCCGTCTGATGTAAGCAGCGAGACCAGTCAAAGCTAGCGCAACGGCTTTCAGAGCGCCCGCTCTTGCCATTTGCGCTGAAACTGCCCCCAAACACCCCGTCTTCAACTGGGCAGCAGGACCCGTGGCATCCGTCAAAATCCGGGTGCCACGCCGCGTTCATTCTAACCCTTGGTCTATGTCACTAATGGCATTCTTTCCGATTGCACGGCGTCACATAAACCCATCAAAAATTCAACGTTTTCAATGTGAATTGACTGTGAACAAGCCGTTCCGCGCAAGTTCAACCGACATGGTTTTTAATTGCAACGTTAAGTTTGCGATGGGTAACGCACATGCAGTTGGTACGATTTCTAACCGAGAAGTTTTCCGTGATTTTGTTCGGCTTCTCAATACTAAGCGCCGCATATGTCTATGGCGTGGTCAGCTATAAGCTCGAGTGGTTTCCAATTCCAATTCTGCAACAGGCCAAGGCCGGGTTTGACGCATGGCGAAAACTTGAAGCCAAAGAAACCATCTATGGAAAAGTGTCGGACGTTTCCGTTCCTCGGGACGATTTGACAACCTGGCTTACCGAGCCGCGAGACTACGATGATTTGCTATTGATTACAGGCGGCTTCGATGAGCAGCCCGAGCTGTGCCCCGAACTGGGTTGCGTTGCCTGGATCATGGATCGGGAAGGGAACGTGTTCCACACCTGGAGCGTGCCACGCGCAGAGCTTTTTGACGGACAGGAATTTGAAGGCTTCAGCGGACAACCCGGACGGGACAATGTGAACGTGATAGGCGTGGATTTAGATGACAACGGCGATCTGGTTGTCACATTTCAAGCCAAAAACATGTTCCCCTACCATATCGGTTCGATGCGGATTGATCGGGACAGCAATATTCTTTGGTCCTTTATTAATCACGGACATCATTGGCCACATATTGCGGATAACAGCGACGCGTTGCTGCCCTGGGCACAGCTGGAACGGCCCACGGGGCAGTTCATCGGCTCAACCCGGATCGACACCAATTGCTCGGAATACGGGGCCGTTTACGAAGAAGGCTTCCAAATCCTTGACCGAGCCGGGGAAAGAATACGTGCAGTGCGCTTCGAAGACTTATTTCTAAAGAATGGGTTGATGGGGCTGGCGTACTCTGCGCGCGAAGGATGTGATCCCTACCACATCAATGGGATTGTAGAGTTAAATGAAGCGACCGCCGCCAAGATCGAGGGGGCAGAGGCCGGTGATATCGCCATGTCACTGCGGTCTTCAAGCTCGCTGATTATCGTAGATCGATATGACGATATTGTTCATCGCGTCATCGTCGGCCCCATGGTCGCACAGCATTCACCCGTCGTCACCCAGCGCGGTACATTCGTTTTGTTCGACAATCTTGGCGGCCTCGCCTCGCAAGGTGGATCCCGCATACTCGAAATTGACCCAGCTTCCGGCTTTGGTACGTCACTTTTCCCATTGGCTGGCGATACGAAGCACACGCTGTTTTCCGAAGAACAAGGTGTCGTCCGATTGAGCGAAGACAACCAACGTGCTCTGGTATCGGTATCTGAAACCGGGCAGGTTTTGGAGGTCGACCTGCAAGAAGGCAGACCCGTTTGGGAGTACCTAAATCAAACCAGTCTCTCAGCCTTCCATCGCCGCATCGGCGAAACGTCGGAAACCGATTTCGCATTGATGGAAACCAGAGGTGCCGACTATGTATCGCGCGAATTTGTAACCACAGTGCTAGGAGCTTCTGAGCCTGTCGGAGTACTGGATCGACATACCAACTGAGCCTGCCTGGGTATGTTGTTCCATAGCTTGCGCTTTTCACCTTTGGTTCGGCACATTGTGCGGTGAAGGCGTTAAGTTATTAATTTCTTAGCTAGAAGTTTGGTTTACGGGGTAGGATTTGAACCTTTGGTCCGGCGCGTTCGTCGGGTGATTGATCCACCGGATCGACCACTATTCCTCCTCAGCCTTCAGGTTATGAGCCTGACGAGGTTTGATCGTTAAGCAAACAGTCCGGTGGACTGTTTGTAGATCGAACGGGCTGCGTTTGGAATTTGGTTGCGGGGAGAGGATTTGAACCTACGACCTTCAGGTTATGAGCCTCATGGGCTTATTATTGACGTAGCTTGCTGATCGTATTTCTTTACATATTTTTCAGTACTTTAGAGCAAATTAGCTCTAGTTCATTGTACATGTAGATTGCTCATATTTGCTTCCCGATGTAGCACCAGTGTAGCACCGTCAACTTTTGGTAGCACCAAGACAACTCAGGGATACACCGTGGCCAGTCACCGTTTGAACTTTACCAAAGCCGCTCTTCTGAAAGCACCAGCCGCCAAGAAAGGATCGCGGGATTACTACTATGACGAACGTGAAGCGGGATTGATATTGGCCGTAACGGCGACAGGATCGAAGAGCTTCTACCTATACAAGCGGATTGAAGGGCGACCCGAGCGGCTGTTGCTGGGTAAGTTTCCAGACATGACGGTGGAACAAGCCCGAAAGGCAGCGGCCAAGGCCAAAGGAGGCATTGCGTCAGGTGCTAACCCTCAAAAGGACAAAAGGGCCGTTCGAGATGAGATGACCTTTGGAGCGCTGTTTGCCGAATACATGGACAAGTATTCCAAGATACATAAGAAGTCGTGGAAATATGACGAAAGGGAAGTGAACAAGTATCTGTCGCATTGGTTCCGCCGAAAGATATCTAGCATTGAGCGGGCCGAGGTCGAACGGCTTCACGCAAAGACTGGCAGGGAAAATGGGCTTTATCAGGCCAATCGTTTGCTTGAACGTATCCGGTCCATTTTCAACAAGGCGATTGAATGGGGTTGGAAGGGTGTGAACCCTGCAATCGGCATTAAGAAGTTTCGGGAACAAAGCCGCGACAGGTTTTTACAACCTGACGAGTTACCTCGGTTCTTTGAGGCGCTTGCGAATGAACCAAACGAAGCCGCACGGGATTTCTTTATGATTTCCCTGCTGACAGGGGCGCGAAAGTCGAACACGTTGGCAATGATGTGGAAGGATATCAACTTCCAGTCGGCCACATGGCGGATCGAAGAAACCAAGAATGCAGACCCGTTGACAGTTCATCTCCCCCAACAGGCAGTTGAGCTACTGATCGAACGGAAACTGAAGTCAGACGGCCCTTATGTGTTTGAAGGCTCGGGCAAAAGCGGCCACCTTGCCGACCCAAAGAAAGCTTGGAGTCGTATTTTGAAACAAGCTGGAATCGAAAACCTGCGCATTCACGACTTGCGCCGCACTCTGGGCAGCTATCAAGCAGCAACAGGGGCCAATGGATACATTATTGGTAAGTCTCTCGGGCATCGGTCCCAACAGTCCACAGCAATCTACGCAAGGTTAAACCTAGACCCGGTCAGGGAGAGTGTGGACAAGGCGACAGAGTTGATGTTTTCAAAGTCTACCTAGGGCGAAAAAGAGCCCTGACCGGTCATTGCTACAACGGTCTAGCGCTGCGGATGCCTTCGTCTGGTCGGCAGCCCAAAGCGGACCTTCGTTCCGGGCGTTTTGGACACGCTGTTCCAGCACCGCCGTACCACCCTATGCGAATAAAAACTTCATCTAAAGACAGCTTGTGCCAAAGCGGCATCAAGTTGACCATTTTGTGTGTCGCTTGCGCAGATGTCGTAAGCGACAAACACGCCCCATATTCCCTGCCAACTTGCGGCAAACGAGCCTGCGTTTAAGCGCCCCGGAAAACAGTGCTTTCCAAAGTGCCAGTAGTTGTACCGGGAACCCGAACTCCGCCAAAGGGTGCCCATTCCATAGTAGGCACCCCCACCAAGAGACACTTTCGCTTTGGAGTTTGGCTTGCGGGAACCGAAGTATTTTGAATGAAAGGCAGCGTAGCCACCGAGCGTCGATGACCATCCCCCCCAAGGTGCAAACCCGCCAGTTTTTCGTGACAATTGCATTCCAGACCGCGCGCACACATTCGCGTACTTCTGATTGGTCACTTTCTCAATTATCGTGCCAAGGATCGCGTAGTTCTCGTTGTTATAGAAGTAACGACCGGGGGTGCCGTTCTGCCTTGGGCGTCCCAGGGCGGTTTGTGTCACGGTTTCATGGCGTGATTGGCCGCTTCCGTACCAGTTACCCATGGATCGCTGAGTGCTGTCCGGCCCAATTCCTGACGAATGCGCTATGAGTTGCGCAATCGTGACTTCGGCAGTGCGAGAGTCTCCAAATGGACCTTCAAGAATGCCGGACACCCGAGTGTTGTATTTGATCCTTCCACCGCGAACCAATCCATCTACGCAGCTCGCTGTGACAGCCTTGCTTAGGCTCGCCATTTCGAATGTTGCACTAGGATCAGTGCCAATAGCCGTTTTGTGAACCGGCTTTCCGTTACGCGTTACGAGGATTGCACCTTTTCGAATACCATTACTTTTTGCCCAATTCGTCCAAGCGGCGTCCAAGCGAGCGATGGTCTCTTTGTCGTTCGCATAAAGCGCTGATGAAGTAAAAAACAGAAGAGTTAAAGCCACCAAAATTTGACGCACAAAATTCTCCCTATAACCCGCAACTTCAGGCTTGCCACCGCCACCTGAAATGCAACTGCGCTGCCGACACAGTGTCCGTTAGCGCGCGCACTACAAAAGGCCTGCTAGCCCCTATTTTATTTTGCCCACAACGAATTCAGTCGGAACAATGCCGCTGGTCCAACCTGCTTGAAACCAAGTGTAAAGCAACTGTCCGCCTCCTTGTCCGTCGTCGGTGAAAACAATTACCTCGCGAATGTTGTCCTGCCATTTTGGTGAAAAGGCTTCAGCCAGCACGACCTCCGATCCGTCAACTTCACCTATCACCGTATATAGAATCGTTTCCGTTCCATTCCGGAGCCGGTTGATTAACGTGTCAGACTGCCAACCGCCCCCTTGGCTTTCGATGATGTTCTTCCGCAATTTAGTTGGATCTTGCTCTAGTAGTTTAAAGAGTGTGCTTGCACGGTCGCTGTCGGTGCCATGCAAAATAACGGTGCCGCTTAAGGGGAATGGTTCTCGAACTTTCGTATTCGGGTCACCGTCCGCGAAAAAGGTGATACCTGGTCCGAAATCAAGCCAGCTAATTTGAGCGATGTCTTCACCGTCCATCAGCATGCCCTGATTTATGCCTTCAAAATCATGAAGCCCGCCTGACTTCGAACCCCACATGGCGGACGCCATGCCGGGGTACACAATGCGGCTCGCCGATTGCAGGCCCGCATGACGCCACAAAACCGATGTTAGCAGATAGCAAACCTGGGATGAGTTCGTTCGGTCCCAGATTGGAGCCGTAACACCATTTGCTTCAGCCCACGCGGTGAGGGCTGCCTGCGCCCCTCTACCCGGTGCACCATCGACGCCTTGGGGGTCGAAACCAGCGTCCAAGAGCGCTTGTTGCGAGCATTTGGCGAATTCTTTGCTGTCCCGGAACTGTAGAGCGGTTGGCGAATCCACAAAAACATACCCAACGGATGGTTTCCGGTAGTAAGGATTGTCCACGACGGCAGCATCCGCCGGTATATCTCCTTCTTGTTTCCAAAAACTAATGTACACAATCTTGTCTTCTACAGCGGTTTGCGTGAGGTAACCCCAACCCCCGTCAAAAAGCGTAGTATGCTCGCTCTCAACTGCGGCATCGAAGTCGGAAATACTGACACCAGTGTCTCGAAGCATCCGAACCAATCCGGAGCGATTACCCCCGTCCGGTCCGACTTTTGGCATCAGTTCGTTAATCAATTCGGGGTTGTTTTGCATCAAACCCCAACCAAACATACCGTTGTTCGGACCTTGGTTGTTGTCGATTTCTTCTTGCGAAACATAAGCTTCGATAAGGCCAAGTTGATTGATCCTCAAAAGAAGTCGAGCCCCTTTGGTTCCTGGTTCTCTGTGAAGATAGTATCGTTCAACCCAAAAGGTATTCTCATCGTCTGCTGGCGACGCTGCTGCGGGCAAGATTCCAGCGAAAAAGGTGCACAGGAGTACAATCGCAATAGTAACTTTCGACATGAGACCCCCTAACCACGCTCCTAAAAGCCAATTTATCTCATTGGTAAGCTTACGGTGGTCACGGCAGAAAATCAAAGAAGAGGCGCAATCGACCAGTTTCGGATCGGCGAGCCACTTCTGTATTGCAGCGGGGAGCGGATATGGGCCGTTCACGAGGATATCGTGGTCTGATTTTTGGTCGATGCTGTGCTGCCTCCTCGGTCAACTGCGAGCCCATAGCTGATCGATGCCGCAGCGAGCAACTGCCCGCAAAGGGTCGTTCGTTAAACTTTGCAAAGTCCAGTTTGTCACGCGCTATTGCCGTTCGTGGTGCTCGGTGCCGCAAACGCAGCGAAGGTCTGCTTGGTTGCCTTTCTGCTGGGGCTAACTAAGGCAGGGCTGATCACTAGCTAGCCTCCCTTTGTCCGCATGCGGATAAGGTGGACAATTCCAAGTTTCACTGTCAGCCCTGTCAGCCTCTGGCGTTTTGCTTGCTTTTCCTGAACAAGCAGCACTATGGAACAGGCTGACAACACCCTCCCCGACATCGAAGCAAGATCAACCGCGCCTTGGCAGCGCCTCATGGCGGGTCATGGCTTTCTGTCTGAGCTACACGGCCTCTACGATAAGCGGTTCATGCTCGAACTTGAGATGCTGATGGCCGCCCCCAATCCGGACATGGAAGACGTGAGCAAAGGGGTTGAGGCGGCAGTGCGGGCTTACATCCGCGAGCGTCGTAATATGCGCCGACGCAAACCGGGTGCGATGGAATACCGCCGACTGTCCGCATTGTCTGCTAAGCTTGAGGCGGTTTCGGAAGACCTTGCTCGGGTGCAGGATTCACCCAACTGCTCGGGGAAACTGGCCGATGCGCTGGAAACACTGGCACGATCAGCCGATCCAAGCGCTGCCGGAATAGTGAACCTTATCGAAGGCGCGTTTGGTCCCGGTGATCCTGTCGGCCATATCGCGGCGTTTCTCGACCTGTTGCAACAGGCCACAGCAAAAACGGTTGCTCTCGGTGAGAATGACAGCCCAAGCAGCTACTACCGAACCGATCTGGACCGCTGGGTGCGCAGGCCAAAGAAGACCGACAGCCAGCCGATTGCAGCTTTGGCCCGCGCGTTTCGACCTTACTGGGAGCGCAACGCCATGCGCCCTTTCAACGCCGGTCGCTACGACCCGGCCACTAAGCAGAACAAGGCATATGCTGTTGACGCGATTCACTTGATTGGTCGGAAGCTCGACCCGGGCCTAACGCGCGCCCGCGTCGTCACCGTGATGAGGGTGATCTAGACACATTTTCGCCACATTGCGTGGCAATTAACTGGCCTATTTTCCTATGTAAGAGGTGTTTTTTCGGGGCCTGCTTCACGCGTTTCAGCATGTCCAACCGCTCTCTAGGTTTCTCTTCATTGATCTAATGTGATGGAGAAAATCATGATCGCAAAACAGGCAGACACCCTGCTCAAACCCGAGCAAGTCGCGGACCGCCTTGGCGTATCCACAACCACCCTTGCCACATGGCGCTGCACAAAGCGCTATCCGCTGGCCTATGTCAAAGTTGGCCGCTTGGTCCGCTATCGCATCGGAGATGTGGAAGCATTCGAGATCGCGCGTCTTCAGGAGGTGGTCGCAAATGACTGGTAACTGGAAGCCCATTGAATTCGCCGCCATTGCGGAACTGGCTCGGATCAATCTGCAAAGCCTTCTGACCGAATGGTTGCCGGATGGCCGGATCATTGGGCGCGAATGGGTCGCGCTCAACCCCACCCGCGCAGATCGGTCGCGCGGGTCGTTTCGGATCAATCTCGATAGCGGGCTTTGGGCAGACTTTGCCACGGACGACAAAGGCGGCGATGCCATCAGCCTCTTTGCTTATCTGTACGGGGTGCAGCAAGGACAGGCCGCCCGTGCGCTGGCACAGCGTCTGGGGGTGCAGGCATGAACGCTCTGCAAGAACTTCGCCACCCATCAGCCGGACTGGCTGACACCCAGTACATTTACCGCAGCAAAACAGGTGCGCCTGTGCTTGTGGCCAATCGCTATGAGGGCAACGGCAAAGGTAAGTTCTTCCTGCCCTATGACGTGACCAAAGAGGCGTGGAAAGCGCCTCAATCCCGCCCGGTCTATCATCTGGAAAGGATCGCCCAGGCACACCCGGATCAGCCGGTGATCTGGGTCGAAGGAGAGAAGTGTGCCGATGCGCTAACCGCCCTTGGCTATCTGGCCTCTACCAGCTTTGGCGGCAGCAAGGCGCTGGCAAAGACAGACCTTTCCCCGCTGGCGGGCCGCACTGTCATTATCTGGCCTGACCATGATGAACCGGGGCAGGCCTATGCGGCCAAGCTGGCCGAAGAGCTCGTTACGTTACATGGGGCAACGCCGCTGATCCTGCCGATCAATGACGCGCTGGTTCAGGCGCATGATACAGCAGGCCTGATTCCTATACCTATACATAGGGGTTGGGATGTGGCCGATGCCATTGCCGCAGGTTGGGGACGCGGTGAGATCGATGCCCTGATAAACAGCGTGGCGGGTGATCTGCCGGATGCAACCGCCGCTTACCTGACGAGTAGTGTTCAGCCTGCCGCCAATGACCCGCATCCCCCTATGTATCATAAGGAAAGCCCCGACCCGTATACGTTACCTATACATAGGGAAGAAACGCCACGTATACGTAGGGACGAGAATGCGGCGCTGGTGGATGGGCTTGAGCTTTGGAACACGCCGCAGGGTGAGCCCTATGTAACGATACGGGCCAAGGGTCACTTTGAGCACTGGCCTGTCGGATCGTCGACCTTCCGCAACTATCTGGCCTATGCCCACTACAAGGCCGAGGGCAAAGCCCCGTCCAATGCCGCGCTGGATGACAAGCGCCGCATGCTGGAAGGGGTGGCACGGTTCGAAGGCGAGACCTACCCTGTGTCCAGCCGCATCACCTCAATCGGGCGGACGGTCTATCTCGACCTCGGCGACGCGGGCTGGCAGGCTGTGGCGATCACGTCCGAGGGCTGGCAGGTGGTCAGCCACTCGCCCGCCCGGTTCCGGCGCTCACCAGCCATGCAAGCACTCCCAGTACCGGAACGGCACGAACAGGGCATCGAGTTGTTGCGCGATTTCCTGAACGTGGACAGCGAGGATGATTTCCGCATGCTGGTGGCGTGGGTTCTGGGATGTTTCCACCCCAAAGGACCCTACCCTATCCTGATCCTGTCCGGCGAACAGGGCAGCGCCAAAAGCACCACCGCGCAGACCTTGCGCGATCTGATCGACCCTGCCAGCCCCAGCACCCGCAGCACGCCCAATTCCGAACAGGATTTGGTAATTGCCGCCATGCACAACCATGTTCTGAGCTTTGACAATCTCTCGACCATCCGCCCGATGATGGCAGACGCGTTCTGCCGGATTGCCACCGGCGGTGGGTTTGGCACTCGGAAACTACATACGGACAGCGACGAGGTTCTGTTCAATGCCACCCGGCCCTGCCTGTTGAACGGTATTCCCGATCTGGCCGCGCGGCCTGATCTGGCGGATCGTGCCATTGGGGTTCATCTGCCGGTGATCCCACCCGGCAAGCGCAAAACCTTGGGCGCGTTCAACCGCGATTTTAGCAAGGCCAAACCCTACATTCTGGGCGCGCTGTTGGACGCGGTATCCTGCGCCTTGGGCCGGATTGACTTTGTGAGCCTCTCAGAAGCCCCTAGAATGGCCGACTTCGCCAAATGGGTGGTCGCTGCCGAAGATTCGCTTGGGTGGACGCAGGGGGCGTTTCTGGACTCCTACGCGGCCAATCGCGCTCGTAGCGATCAAGCCGCCGTTGAGGCCAACCCTGTGGCGCTGGCAATTCTGTCGCTGATGGAGGGGCGGCAACATTGGAGCGGAACCGCGACCGAGTTGAAGCAGGTTCTGCGAGATCGCTTTCCGGCGCTGACAGAAGACAGCCAGAGCTTTCCGCGATCCGAGGCGCGATTTGGTGCAGCGCTGCGGAGGGTTCAGCCGGTATTGCGGCGTCAGGGTGTGAACGTCGCGTTCAGCCGTGAAGGCAAAGCGGGGATGCGGGTGATTGAATTGACCAACCGGTGAAGCCAGAATTCGCAAAATTTTGAAGGACGCCCGGTTGCTAAGATCGGGCGCTTTTGTTGTTGTATTTCAGAGCTGTGCTGCGCTCAGCGTTCGCCCTCTAAGCGCAAGAAACCTACCGCGAAAATTTAGCGCTGGGAAAGAGATCCTTCGATGACTCGAAGCTTGGCTGAAATGCATTAGGGAACGCTTAATGGCATCCGACCGCAATGTAACACGGGCTGTCACTATGAATTGTGCAAATCATTGTTCGCTAAGAATTGTTCGGTCAACGCGATAGACATTCGCAATTATGAGTAGCCGTTGTAAGCTCATTTAAGAGTTGTACGGAAAAGATGTGAAATATGAGAAACGTTCCAGGTGATAACAATCCAAGAGTGTTTGCCAAGGCGATTGGGCTGGATGTTTGGCGAACAAAGTTTGATGGGCAACACGCAACCGCTAATCTCTACATAGACGCTGTGTTCCATCCTGAAACGCCAGTGGGCCGCCATGACGACCCGGTTCGCTTTCGGCTATCATTAAAAAAAGCTGAGATATATGTAGTCCAAGATCACGCTAAGGTGGTCAAAATTATCTCCTCTTCAGTCTACCGCCAAAAGAGACCAGAAATTAGCTCATCGCAAAGTGACGAAGAAAGCAAAGGTAGTCACTTTGAGGGGGACGGAAGGGCTTCCTTGTCTGACCGCAAATTAGACTTGTCTGGCGCGGCAGAGAAACGAAAATCAACTATGTCCACCAAGAAGATTGATGTGCAACAAGAGTTACAGCCTATAAACATATTAAGAAGTAAAACAGACAACGGATATCGATTTGTTCTATCTCCCTCATTGGGAGATCGATTAGTTGGAGAAAGTTTCGATATCGAAGTACCGGCGATGAGAATAAAAGACTCTAAACCTCATCGTAAACGCGGAGAGGTTCCTGAACTTTTGGTGGAAATCCGTTGCTTGGTAGAAGACCTGATAATCGAAGACATAAAATTTGTCGGTGCGTCGTATCCCATTTGGAGCAAATTGACACGGCCCAGACAAATGGTTGTGGAGCAATACATAAAGTCTGAGTTAATGGCGATAGGATTGAAAGAAGCTGAGTTTGACGACGAATTTTCCGAAGTCCTCTTGGGAGATGCGATTGCGAGGGAGAGCTAAATGTTTGAGCGACTAGACGACATAGTCTTCGCCAAAACCAATGATGTTGTTGAGTTAATGACTTTGGCTGGCCTTCCAGCGTCATCGGCAATGAAGGGCGCCGATCTGGCAGGTATCGATCTGCGCTACAAGGATTTGCGACAATGGGATTTTTCAGGCGCTTCGTTAATCGGGGCGTACATGGAGTGTGCAGAATTTCCCAGCCCAATGACCGAAGAGGTTTTACTCGCGCAGTTAGTTGAAGCTCAGGAAGGGCAAACTGCGATGCGCCCCAAGAAGCCGAAGGTCTCCTTACTATTGCCGCCCAAAACTCTGTCGAGCATCAAGAAACTAAAAGGTTTAACCAAATCGGATACGCTGGAAAATACAGTTTCGACTATCATTCGCCAAGGTGCCGAGTGCTATGGCTCAAAACAAAATAGCGCAAGTGAGTACCCCCTCGATCTGACTGGGCAAGAACGCGAGATCGTTCTAGGAGAGTTTGATTTTGAAACTGTAGAGACTTATTTCGACGTCTTAGATCAAATTTCGTTTCATGCCGTTGTTTATAGACTGATTGATTTGGGTTTGGATAGTTTGCTCAATACCATTGAGGGAAACGATACCTCGAGGCGAACGGCCAGTAGGTGATTGCAAAGTAACTGTTCGCTATGATGTTAACATTTTTCAATTAGGGTTCCAGACAGACTCGAACCAAACACGTGCGGTGCTGACAGCACTGACAGTGCAGACGATGGAACCGGGCAGGTCTTCATTGTGAGGCAGATTCGGCGCGACAAACCTCGGATTCGCTACACAGACGTATCTGCACTTTGCTGTGTGGCGTAGCACTGGTGTAGCACCGAGTGCGGATATCTCAAACGCGAGCGGCGCCCCTTGGGGCGCTAAGTGCTTGTTTTCCGACCTTAAAGTTTGGTTGCGGGGAGAGGATTTGAACCTCTGACCTTCAGGTTATGAGCCTGACGAGCTACCGGACTGCTCCACCCCGCGCCAGGTGTTCTT
>NZ_JBQFOO010000008.1:0-192520 GCF_056533565.1 Ruegeria sp. G12 | reverse complement strand
TGGCCAAAAGTATCCCGGGGGGGTCCGGGGGGCTGGCCCCCCGGCCTCTCCACAATCGGAGACGCCGGCAATGTCCGACATGATGACCACCCAAGCGGGCGACGCCAAAGCTTTCCGCAAGTTCGATCTGGCCCGCGTCCCCACCCCCTGCTTCGTGGTCGACGAAAAGGCAATCGAACGCAACCTGACCATTCTTGCCGACATCGGCACCCAATCCGGCGCGCATGTCCTCAGCGCGCTCAAGGCGTTTTCGATGTTCTCACTGGCCCCGCTGGTGCGTCAGCACCTCGGCGGAACCTGCGCCAGCGGCATCTACGAGGCCCGTTTGGGTCGCGAGGAATATGGCGGCGAGGTCGCTACCTTCTGCGCGGGTTACAAGGACGCCGATATTGACGAAATCCTATCGCTGTCCGACCACATTATCTTTAACTCTCGGGCGCAGAAGGACCGGTTTCTTGCCAAGGCAAAGGCCGCGAAGGTTCAGGTCGGCCTGCGCATCAACCCCGAACATTCCGAAGGCGAGATACCAAAGTACGATCCCTGCGCCCCCTGCTCGCGCCTTGGCACCCCTGTCAGCCAACTGACCGCCGAGACCCTGACCGGGGTCGATGGGTTACACATGCACACGCTCTGCGAACAGGGGTTCGAGCCGCTGCAACGCACATGGGCGGCAGTCGAACCAAAGCTCAAACCCTTCCTCGGCCAACTCAAATGGCTGAATTTCGGCGGCGGGCACCATATCACCCGCGATGACTACGACCGCGACGGACTGGTGGCTTTCATCAAAGCCATCCGCGCCGAATATGACATCGATATCTACCTCGAACCCGGCGAGGCCGTCGCCTTGGACGCAGGCATTCTGGTGGGCGAAATCCTCGACCTGCCGACCAATGGCATGAACCTCGCGATCACCGATATCTCGGCCACCTGTCACATGCCCGACGTGATCGAAGCCCCCTATCGCCCCGCCCTGATGGACGAGGCAGAGGCAGGCCATACCTACCGTCTGGGCGGGCCCTCATGCCTCGCGGGCGACGTGATCGGCGACTATACGTGGGACAAGCCGCTGGAGATCGGTCAGCGCTTTGCCTTCCTCGATCAGGCGCATTACTCGATGGTCAAGACCAACACGTTCAACGGCGTGCCCCTGCCCACCATCGCCCTGTGGAACAGCGAAACGGACGAGCTGAAAATCATCCGACAATTCGGCTATGACGACTTCAAAGAGAGACTCTCATGAGCATCTTCCTCGACAGCGAACTCACCGCCGCGGAACGCAGCGAAGACGCCCGGTTCCGCGTCATCCCGGTGCCACTGGAACGCACCGTGTCTTATGGCGCGGGCACGGCCAAGGGCCCCGGTGCCATCATCGAAGCCAGCAATGAGCTGGAGCGTATCACCGGCCATGCCGAACCCTGCGTCGAGGGGATTTTTACCGAACCCCCGCTGGACTGCGACGGCCCGCTGGCCGAGGTGATGGAGCGCCTCGCCCAACGCACCGAGGCCGCCATCCGCGCAGGCAAGGTGCCGGTGACGCTGGGCGGAGAACATTCCCTCAGCTACGGCGCGGTGACGGGCGTGGCCCGCGCGCTGAACCAGCCCCTCGGCATCGTCCAGATTGACGCCCATGCCGATCTGCGCAATGCCTATCAGGGCGAGAAACACTCTCATGCCTCGGTCATGCACCTGCTGGCCGAGGACGGCATCCGTCTGGCCCAGTTCGGCGTCCGCGCCTTTTCCACGGAAGAGGCTAAGAGCCGCCTGAAGAACCATGTCTTCCATGTCGATGCCGAAGAGTTGGTGACCGGTGGCCTTCATGCAATCGACCTGCCCGAGGATTTCCCCGAACTGGTCTATGTCAGCTTTGATGTGGACGGTCTGGACCCGTCACAGATGCCCGCCACTGGCACCCCGGTTCCGGGTGGGCTTGGCTATTATCAGGCGCTGCGACTGGTAGAACACGCACTCAAGGGACGCAATTGCGTGGGCTTTGACGTCGTGGAATTGGCCCCGGACGGCAATGCGGCGTGGGATTTCACCGCCGCACAGATCGTCTATCGCTTGATGGCGGCCTGTTAACCCTCGGACGTTTCGTTCAACTCCATGTGGCCTTCGCCTTTATTCAGCACGCGGCGCAGCATGGGTTCAAAGAACTCAAGCGGTCTGGTCGGGTAATCCGGGTCGAACGCTTTCTGGTCGTATTCGTGGCAGAAATACCGGCAGTCCTCCCAATGCGGGCTGTCCCGGTACGTGTCGCGGGCGTGACGGTCGCCGCCCAGATGGTGGTTGTAGTAGTATCCCTGAAACACGCAATGATGTTTCAAAATCCAATAGGTTTTCTCGCCGACATAGGGCTTCATCATCGCCGCCGACAGCTCACCATGGTTGTAGGGGGACAGGATATCGCCCGTGTCATGGATCAGGGCGGCGACCACCAGCTCCTCCTCTGCGCCGTCCTCATAAGCGCGCGTCGCGGCCTGCAAGCTATGCTGGTAGCGGTTGACCGGATAGGGCGTCCACTCCTCGTCCAGAGACCGGATCGCGTCCAGAATCCGGTCGGGCAGCGCGGCGTTATACGCCTCTTCATACTCCATCACCGCGTCCCAGTCGGCCTTGGTGGCCTGTTCAAAACTGGTCCAGGTCGGCTTGTGGCTTTTGTCCAGCATGGCGTGTCCTTTGATCTGGTTCTTGCAATCAGGATACCGCAAGCCACAACATCAAAAAAACGAATTGATTTTATCGCCTTGATCAAAAAATACTTTCGGTATGCAAATCAAAGCTCTGGAAACCTTTCTCTGCGTTGCTGATACGGGCGGATTCCACGCCGCTGCTCGGAAACTCAATGTCACCCAAACCGCCGTCAGCGCCCGCATCCGGCTGATCGAGGAGGAGACGGGCAAGCAACTGTTCACACGTGGGGCCGGCGGCACGGCGCTGACCGAATTCGGGCGACAATTCAAACCCTACGCCGAACAGATGCTGTCGCTGTGGTCCTTTGCCTCGACCGACTTGCCTGCGCAGACGCAGGACCGCCTGGCCCTGCGGTTAGGCACGCAACTCAGCATCTGGGACCCGCTTCTGGTCGATCTTGCGGTACAGTTCGAGCAGCAATTCGGCAAGCTGCTGCTGACATTGAACTACGACCACGACCTAAACATGACAGAAGCCGTGGCGACCCATGTTCTGGACGCTGCCCTGACCCACGAAAAACCCTCGGACCGCCGGGTGATCTGTCACGAGCTGACCCCAGAACGCCTGTCGCTGGTCGGAACTCCCGACGACTCGGCAGATGACGCCCCGTTATTCGTTAATCTGGAACTTGGCGAGATCTATCAGGATCACGTGCGCTCAACAGCACGGCAAGCGGCAGGCCAAACGATCTTTCTCGGCAATTGCATGATGGCACTGCGCTATGTCCTGAAACGCGGCGGGTGCGGGTATTTTCCCGATTACGTCATCGGCGACCATCTGGCTTCGGGCACGTTGATGCGTCTGGACAGCGCGCGGGACCTGGTGCTGCCCCTGTATCTTGTAGTGCGAAAGGACAGCGAGGAATTTGCCAACATCCTGACTTGTCTGACCTACCTGCGCGGCTGAGATCAGGTCGAAGGCACAGCATCGCTCCGCCGCCTCGCTGGCATCAGCGGACGTCCGGCGATCAGCAGAAACAAGCAGGATATCAGAACGCCCATGATCGCGGGCAGGTAGAGCAATATCCACAGGTTGGGGTCGGCAATGACCACGGGCGACACAAACCCTCGAACACCTTCCAGCAGCACCAGAATGGTGAAGGCCGCTAATATCTGCGGCCATAGCCCGAACCGCGAAAAACTTCCCAGCATCAGGGTCGAGTATCCGGCCAGCGCGACCGCGATGCAGATGGCCACCCATGAAAACCGCTGATGCAGTTCTTCGACCAACTGCCCCTCGCTATAGCCGTCGGCGGCGGCGACCCCGGCGCGGTCCTGCAACAGATCTGCCGTCGGTATCGCCTCGAGGCTGCGGCGGGTCATGCTGCTGGTATTGGTGAGTTCAGAGATGTCGTAAGAGGCATCCTGAAACAGGGTCGATGACAAGGTCCTTCCCTGCTGGTCCAGACGCAGGGCAATGCCATCCACCATCACCAGATGGATGCCAGTGTCGTTGCTGACCAGATACGCCGTCGCGCTGGAGTAGCTAACAGCGTTTTCCGCATCGCGCCGGTCCGAGACGAAGACCTCATGCAAGGTGCCGTCCAGATCAATCTGCCCGATATAGACGGTCACGCCTGTGGCCGGATGCAGGAATTCACCCTCGTTCAAAAGCTGCGCCGTTACATCGCCTGCGACCTCGGCCTGTCGCACCTCAAGCTGTTCGACCGAGGCTGGGCGCAGAAACACGCTGATGATGGCCATCATCAGCCCCGTCACCACGCCAAATAGCACGATCGCCCGGGCCAGACGCCAGGGGCTGGACCCGGTGGCCAGCATCACGGTCAACTCGCTTTCCCGGCTCAGCCGGTTGGTGGCATAGACGGCGGCGGCGAACACAGCCATCGGCATGACCGTGCGGACCAACGTCGGCAGCGTCAAAGCAGTGAATTCCAGAAACACCATCGCGGACTGCCCGCCGCTGATCACGCGGTCAAACAGGCTGACCGAGCGGGTGATCCAGAACACCCCGACAAGGACCAAAGTGAAAAAGCCGAACAGAATCAGCAATTGCCGCAGGAAATATCCATCAAAGCGCGACATGAGGCTCCATCCCAGTGATCCGTTCGCGCGGACAGTAGTTCATTCGGCAGGCCGTGGAAACCGCGATTGGCGGGTGGTCCGCGTTTTCCGGCAACGCGCGTACGCCGGATCAATCCGGTAGCAAATGAATGGTCAGGTAACACAACAGCTGAAACCCGCCCTGCACCATATGGTTTTCCTCAAGATCAAACTTCATGACCGTTTGATCCGCAAGAAAGAATGCAAGCCAAAGGCCGAGCGAAACGATAAAGGCGATATCGACCCGGCGAAGCCATTTGTCTTGTTGCTCATAGGGCGTGATGGCTGCAAAGACGAACAGAAGCGTTGACAGCAAAGCCCAAAGGATGATGCCGACAAACAGGGCGACATTGATCACCGTGGTCGAGCCGAACTGTTCCAGCGTCTTAACCAGGAACGGGTAGTTGTGCCCGTCAAACCATGGGGTCGACGTTACGCCCAGCAACTCTAGCCCGCCGATGAAGTCTGTCAGAAACGCGAAGGCCCACCAGAGTAGCCAGAAGATCACCAACCCCTGTTTGAAGAAAACCCGCATTGATCATCCTCCGCCCATGTCAAAATCATTGCATCCAATGACAACAGGATACGCGGTTAAGTCGGGAAAGCGAAACGCGAGGCCGGTTTTGCGCAGCTTGCTGAACGAAGATTAACCCTTGGGCCATGCGGGGTTCAGCACCTATCACGATGTCTGGTTCAAGCTCAGCCAGTCACGAAACAGAAGGAAACCGCGATGGCCTATGCAGACACATTTACCGGAAGCGGTTACTTCTCTCGCTTTTTCGCATCGGCCAAAAGAAAGGCGCGGCGCCAGAAACTGGCAGAGTACAAAGGGAAGCGGCGCGAGGTGGACTTGATGTCCGACAAAGTGCTGGCAAAACTCGGCCACAGCAGATGCGACATGCAGGAAGTTTTGTACCGGCACTATTTTCAGGGTTGATGAGCGGCCGCGATTTCAGCCCATGAAAGCCTGATTGATCCTCACGCTGAGGGCGCATCCGAATAGATGTACGGGAAACCCCTAATTTCAAAGGCGTGATAGTGCTGCTATCCGTCGGGCAACGGACCACTTTAACCAATCCGTAGCCCCCTAGATGAGGGGCTGGTCGAGACCCCCTCACCCAGCCCCTCACACCACCCATCACATCCAGAGGCGATGCGACAGGCGATAACGGTTGCTGGCAGCTGCTTTGAGCCAATGCACCGCGATTCCCGGTCCGAGTACACTCGCTATTTCTGAGGGGTTTGAGACGGCGGATGCGCTTCAGTGTGTCCGAGGATGGTCCAAAAGCCTCGTAAATGCCGAATTATTAACAGAACGTTAACGAAACGTTTCCCCTGCATTCAACTGGATTGTTGCAGGGTGGCAGACAGTCGCGCTGGTGACGCTATCGCGACAAACGCTCAATGATCGAGAGAGGAAGTCTGATGTTGGATTATTTTCTGAATTTCTCTGTTGCATCGACAGCGATCCTTATCGGGTTCCTTGCGACTTTTATTGTCGCGTAACGGAAAGGACGCGGACACCTGTGCACAAACCATCGACCGCAAACACAGCCGTTCTGAATGCAAACCGACTGCACCAGGACGACGCTGAATATGTCGCCGCCATGTGGGCGGCCTGCGCTTTGGCGGCTTTGTGCCAAAAAAGGTCAGATCACTTCGCAGAATATGCGCATGCCTGGGCCGGAAAGCTGCATCCAAGCAACTCCCGGTAAATGCGTACTCGGGGCGGACAAACCGGACATCTGATTCTAATTCCCCATAAAAATATGCGGTTCGTCGTGCGAACCGAACTAACCTGAAAGGGGCTGGCGCCCATACACCCCCCCTCGGCCAGCCCCTTATTTTTTCGAATGCAGATTGATGCGGTCCCTACCGCCGCAAGACGGCACGCGTCGCTCGACTTCTAGTGCCCGACCCAACTAGAATGGACGTTCAGGGAACATGAGCGCCCGGCACGCGCATAAAACAAATCCATCTGTGCCGGTCAGGGGGGGGAATCGCATGGCGTCGAAAAAAGAGCTGTTGCAGAAGCTTCTGAAAGGCATCGAAACCGGAGACGCGGCAGCCGCAGCCGTGGTGAACGAGGAAAAGTACATTCAGCACAACCCGCAAACCCACGAGGGTAGCGAGGGGCTGGCCGAATTGTTCGCTCGCCTGTCCAAAACAAACCCGCGGGTCAGGTTCATTCGGGTGTTCGAGGATGGCGATTTCGCTTTTGCGCATAACGAATACGATTTCTCGAGCCTGCGCGCCGCCTTCGAGGTGTTCCGGTTCGAGGATGGCAAAGCCGTGGAACATTGGGACAATATTCAGCCCCTCCAAAGCCCGAACCCATCGGGGCGCGGCATGCTGGACGGCAGCACCGAGATCACCGATCTGGACAAGACCGAGGCCAACCGGGACCTCTCGCGCAGCTTCGTGGAGACGATTCTTATAGACCGCCAGATCGACCAACTCGACCGCTTTGTCGCTGACGGTTTGATCCAGCACAGCCCTGACCTTGCCGATGGGCGCACTGCCTTGCGTTCCGCGTTGGAGGCCACCCAAAACGGCGCGTTGCGCATTCAGTACCACCGCCTGCACCGCGTGCTGGCAGAGGGCAACTTTGTCCTATGCATGAGCGAGGGCGGCAAGGACGGTGTCCATTCCAGCTTCTACGATCTGTTCCGCCTTGAGGACGGTTTGATCGTAGAGCACTGGGACACGGTCGAGGCCATCGCCCCACGCAGCGAATGGAAAAATGACAACGGCAAGTTCTAGGGCCGTTGCCCTCGCCAAATCGTCACCCCGTACGGATGAGATCGGCAGCCTTTTCCGCAATCGCCATGGTCGGCGCGTTGGTGTTGCCCGAAATCAGGTTCGGCATGATCGAAGCATCGACTACGCGCAACCCTTCAACCCCGTGCACGCGCAGCTGCGGATCGACCACGGCCATCTCGTCCACGCCCATCTTGCACGAGCCCACCGGGTGATAGATCGTATCCGCCCGCGCGCGGATGTGCTTTTCCCAGTCGGCGTCGGTCGTGACGGTATCGGTGCCGTGCATCTCGGACAGTTCATAATCGACCAGCGGCGGGGCCTTCATGATCTCGCGGGTGATCTTCACGCCCTTGATCAGGGTCTCAAGATCGCGCGGATCGCTTAGGAAGGCGGGGTCGATCCCCGGCATCGCAAAGGGATCGGCGCTTTGCAGGAACACATTGCCCCGGCTGTCGGGGCGCAGCTTGCACATGTGGCAGCTATAGCCATGACCCCGGTAAATCTTGCGCAGATGATCTTCGACGATGGTCATCATGAAGTGCAACTGAATATCCGGGCGCTCCAGTTCGGGTGAGGTTTTCAGAAACGCCCCGCCTTCGGCCACGGGCGAGGCCGCCATCGACCTGCCATCCCGGCCCCAACGCCAGAAGTGGCGCATCAGGTTCACCCCGCCCCAGGCGCTGAGACCCAGATTGTCTTTGTATGTGGTACGGAAAGACAGTGAGAAATCCAGATGGTCCTGCAGGTTCCGGCCCACGCCCGGCAGGTCGTGGACCACATTGATGCCCAAACGCGCCAGATCCTCGCCGTTACCGATGCCCGACAGTTGCAGGGTCTGCGGCGATTTCAGCGCACCCGCGCAGAGCAGCACCTCGCGCTTGGCTTTGACCTGAACAGCCTGCCCTTTGTGCTGATAAAGGACGCCGGTCGCCCGTTTGTCCTCGGTCAGCACGCGCTTCACCGAGGCCTGCGTGATCACCGTCAGGTTCGGGCGATCCAACACCGGAAACAGATAGGCCGCAGCAGCCGAACAACGCTCGCCGTTTTTTTCCCGGTCGTGGAATTGCGTGACCTGATACAGGCCTACACCTTCCTGATCGCCGCGATTAAAATCGTCGGTGGCGCGGTGCTGCAGGTGGGTGGCGGCCTCGACAAAAGCATGGGAAATCTCACGCGGGTCCTGTTGGTCCGACACCTGCAACGGACCATCTGCGCCGTGTTCGGCATCGCCACCGCGCTGGTTGTTCTCGGACATTTTGAAATAGGGCAGCATGCTGTCCCAATCCCAGCCCTCATTGCCCAGATTGGCCCAATCGTCGTAATCCTGCCTTTGCCCGCGCACATAGAGCGCCGCATTGATCGCGCTGGATCCGCCCAACGCCTTGCCGCGCGGCTGATAGATTGTGCGCCCGTTCAGACCGGGCTGCGGCGCCGACTCCATACACCAGTTATTGATCTGAACCGGCTTGTTCTGGATCATGACGGCCCCGCCCAGCATCATACGGACAAGCAGCCCGTTGCCACCACCGCCCGCTTCCAGCAGGCAGACGCTGACATCCGGGTCTTCGGTCAGACGGCGCGCCAGCACACAGCCAGCCGAGCCGCCGCCAACAATCACATAGTCAAAGATCATTTGGTCCCTTCCACGGCGGTCACCGTGCCGGGCCTTTGCCTGTGCTTCAATCGTGCCGTCGCGGCACTCGGGTTCCGTGTCGCTTTTTAGCTGTTCGCACCCACGGCCATGACGCGGTGCAACTGCGCATAGCGGTCGCCCAACTGGTGGTCGATCATGACCAGCCGCTTGGCATAGTGCGAGGCCGGATACTCCCAGGTCATACCGATCCCGCCGTGCAGCTGGATACTCTCCTCGGCGATCAGCGTCCCCGCGCGACCGATCAGGTTCTTGGCCATGGCGATATACGTTCCGGCCTCATCCGTGCCCAGCTTACTGGCGGCCAGAATGGTGATCGAGCGGCATTGCTCAAGCTCGATCGCCATATCCACCGCCCGGTGTTGCAGCGCCTGAAAGCTGGCGATGGGGCGGCCAAACTGCGTGCGTTGCTTGAGGTAGTCGACCGTCATGTCGACCAACACCTCCATCACCCCCACTGCCTCGGCACACAGCGCCAAACGGCCTGCATCCAGCGCCGCTTCGATGATGTCGTCGGCTGTCTCGCTCAGGCAGGTGGCCGGGGTGGCTTCGAGGATCAACTCTCCCGCGCCGCCGCCGTCGATCATGGCGTAGTCGATAGCCTCGGGCGTCTCGACCAGAAACAGGCCGATGCCCGCGCTGGTACGCGCGGCGACCAGCGCGCCGTCGGCACCGGGCAGGCCATAGACCACCGATTTTCGGCCGTTCAGAACCCAGCCATCGCCGGTTTGATCGGCGCTGGCGCGGATCAGCGGCAGGCTGTCCGCGTCCGGTTCGAACACCGCCAACGGCAGGCGCCTTGTGCCCGAAATCATCTGTTCAACCAGTTCAGCCGCCCCGCAATCGGCAGCAGCGCGGACACTCATCAGCGCCGCCAGCATCGGTTCGGGGCAGAGCCCCCGGCCCAGTTCCTGAAACACGGTGGTGATGTCGAAACCCGCGCCTCCGAACCCGCCCTGCTGTTCGGACACGAAGGCCCCGATCAGGCCGAGGTCAGACAGTTCGGCCCATTTGGCGAGCGAATGATAGGGGGCAGAGCCGATCACGCCATTGCGGGTCTCGAAATCATATTGTTCCGCCAGATAGCGCCGCAGGGTATCGGACAGCATCTGGCGATCTTCGGTCGGGGTGAAATCCATTGGTCAGCCTCCGAACAGGTCTTTGGCGATGATGTTGCGCTGAATCTCGTTCGACCCGCCAAAGATCGACAACTTGCGGTGGTTGAAATAGGTGGCGGCGGACCGCGCGGCCTCCTCCGGCACGGTCAGTGCGTTTTCGGGCAGGTCTCCGGCCGGAAACGGCGATGCGGCGGCCCCAAGGGCCGAGCGGGTCAGAGACAGAATCCGCTGCCGGATCACCGTGCCCTTGATTTTCAACATCGAGCTTTGCACCCCGGACGCTGCACCTTCGCGGGCGGCCGACAGCATGCGCAGGTTCATGACGCGCAGCGCTTCAAGGTCGATCTCAACTTCGGCCATTTCGGCGGCAAACAGCGGGTCTTGCGCTAGCGGTTTGCCGCCCCGGAGCAGTCGCTGCGACAGGGTTTTTAGCTTTTCCAGATCGCGCGCCGAAAAACCCACGCCAGCGATATTGGTGCGCTCATGGGTCAGCAGGTATTTGGCGATGGTCCAGCCCTTGTTTTCCTCACCCACCAGATTGGTCACGGGGACGCGGATATCGGTAAAGAACACCTCGTTCACCTCATGCCCGCCCTCCAGCAGCCTGATTGGGCGCAACTCGACACCCGGCGCGCCCATATCGACCAGAACAAAGCTGATGCCTTCCTGCGGCTTGCCCTCGGTCGAGGTCCGAACGAGGCAGAAGATCCGGTTGGCGTATTGTCCTAACGTGGTCCAGGTTTTCTGGCCGTTGATCACGTAGTCGTCGCCGTCCCGCACCGCGCGGGTTTTCAGGCTGGCGAGGTCTGACCCCGCGCCGGGTTCCGAATAGCCCTGACACCACCAGTCCGAGCCATCCAGAATGCGCGGCAGAATCTCGGCCCTTTGCGCCTCGGTCCCAAACTTGATCAACACCGGACCCAGCATGTTCAAGCCAAAGGGCACAATGCGCGGCGCGTTGGCCAGTGCGCATTCTTCCTCGAAAATATGCCGCTCGACCGCGCCCCATCCGGTGCCGCCATATTCGACGGGCCATGTCACGGCCAGCCAGCCCCGCGCGTTCAGTTTGGCGTGCCAGCCCTCCATCTCGGCCTTTGTCAGCGGCTCGGAGTTGCGGCCTTTGCGGGCGAGGTCTTCCGTCAGGTTTTCGTCCAGAAAGGCGCGGACTTCGGCGCGGAACGCCTGTTCCTCGGGGATGAAACGCAGGTCCATCCTCAGCCCCCTTTGTTCAGATCATCGAAGGCTTTGCCCGCCTCGGCCAACTCGCGCAGCAGGCCGGGGACTTGCCAGTAATAGGGGTCTTCCTGCGCGTACTGCTCGATCCGCCGGACCAGCACGTCCAGCCCGGTGATATCGGCATATTGCAGCGGGCCGCCCCAGTGGCGCGGGAAGCCGTAGCCGAACAGGAACACCGCATCCACGTCGATCGGGCGCAGGGCGATTTTCTCTTCAACCACCCGCGCGGCCTCGGACACCATCGCGGCCATGTAGCGTTCGACGATCTCCTGATCGGTGAAGCTGCGGGCGGTGATGCCTTTGGCGGCGCGCTCCGCTTGCGCATATTCGGCCACGGCAGGGTTCACGCTGCGTGTCTTGCCGTCGTAGATGTAGAACCCCTTGCCGGTCTTGCGCCCGAACCAGCCCTCTTCGCAGATGCGGTCAGCGATCTCGACATAGCGTTCGTTGGCCGGGCGGAACGCGGCCTGACGCTTGCGCGTGGCCCAACCGATGTCCTGCCCCGCCAGATCAGACACTGCAAAGGGGCCCATAGCAAAGCCGAAAGACTCTAACGCCCGGTCGATCTGTTCAAACGGCGCGCCGTCGAGCTGCATATAGGCCGAGGATTTGCGGTAATGCGCCAGAATGCGGTTGCCGATGAAGCCGTCGCAGACCTCGGACCGCACGGCGATCTTGCGCAGTGTCTTGGCCAGTTTGAAGCTGGTGGCAACGATTTCGGGGGCGGTCTCCTGGCCCACCACGACTTCGAGAAGGCGCATGACATGGGCGGGTGAAAAAAAGTGCAACCCGACTACATCTTGCGGTCGGTTGGTCGTTGAGGCGATTTCGTTCACGTCCAGATACGAGGTATTGGTCGCCAGAATGGCCCCCGGTTTGCAGACCTGATCCAAAGTGCCGAAGACCTGCCGCTTGACGTCCATGGATTCAAACACGGCCTCGATCACAACATCCACCTCCCCCAATGCGGCCATGTCGGTGGTGCAGGTCAGCGTGCCCAGTGCCGCATCGCGCTGCGCCTCGGACAGCTTGCCGCGTTTCACCGCCCCGTCGAGGTTTTTGGTGATCGTCTCGCGGGCGAAGGCGACGCGGTCCTCCTCCATCTCAATCAGGGTGACGGGCATCCCGGCCAGCAGCATCGCGGTGGCGATGCCCGAGCCCATGGTGCCGCCGCCGACCACACCGCCCGATGTCAGATCGCGCGCCTCGGCCTTGGCTTCGGGGATATGCGCCACCGCGCGTTCGGCGAAGAAGGCGTGTTTCAGGCCCTTATGGGCGTTGCTATTCAGAGCCTCCATGAACAGGGCGCGTTCCGCCTTCAGCCCTTCGGCCAGCGGCAGGCTGCTCGCCTCTGCCGCTTTCAGGGCGCGTTCGGCGACCTCACCCTTGGCCTTGGCGCGGAAGGCGTCCAGTTCCTCGGCAGTGATGCGGTTGTTCAGTTCGGCCGTTACGAGGGGTTTCAGCGTGCCGTCCAGCAACTGCTGACCGGCGGCCAGAGCAACCCCCTCGGGGTCGCCATCCTGCAGATCATCCAGTAGGCCGGCCTGCAGCGCCACCTCGGCCGGGATCGGTTTGCCCGACGTGATCATACTCAGCGCCGTCTGCCCATCGACCAGACGCGGCAGGCGCTGAGTGCCGCCCGCGCCAGGCAGCAGGCCCAGATTGACCTCGGGCAGACCCAGTTTCAGCCCCTTGATCCCTACCCGCGCCTGACAGCTCAGCGCGATTTCCAGACCGCCGCCCAGAGTGGTGCCGTGCAGCACACAGACGATGGGCTTGGCGCTGTCCTCAAGGACCTCGCATACTTCGGGCAGGATTGGCTGTTTCGGCGGCTGGCCGAACTCGCGAATATCGGCCCCAGCAACAAAGGTCCGCCCCGCCGCATAGAGCGCGATGACTTTGACCGCATCGTCCCCGGCCAGTTCCCGCACCGCGTTCACCAGCCCGATCCGCACGTCATAGCCTGCCGCGTTCACCGGCGGGTTGTCGATCCTGACCAGCGCCACCGCGCCCTCTTTGCGAATTTCGACCGCAGCCATGGAAGCTCTCCTGTTTATCAATCACATATGCCCGAGGCTCAGCCTGAGCGTTTGCACCGTGTCGCGCAGTTTCGGCGCGACCGTCTGTTCAAGTTCCCCGGCATCCAGCACCGACGCATTTGCCCCACACAAAAACGCGAAGGGTTGCGTGCCTGGCGCGGACTGGAACGGCACGGCGCAGGCGTTGACGTCGCGGTTCCACCCCCCAAGCGAGGTCACGTAGCCCTTGCTTTCCAACTGATCGCGATCGGCGCGCGCCTGATCGCTGTTAGGCACCTGCGCCGGGTCCGCCGCCAGCATTGCCCGCCCGGGCGCGCTGCGCTCCATCGGCAGGCGGTGCCCCTCGCTCAACCACAGCGAGGACGCGTTGCGAGGACGCCAGCAGCGGGTCAGCATTGCCGCGCCGCCATGGCGCATGGTCAGGGCGACCAGAACGCCGGTGTCGTCGGCCAATTGTTGCATCATGTTCTCGGCCATCGGCAGAAAGGACAGCCCCGCGCGCGCCGTATATCCCAGCGCCATGACCGAGGGCCCGAGGCGGTAGGTCTCGGACGGCTGCAACTGTTCCAGAAACCCCATCGAGGCCAGCGTAAAGGTCATCCGCGCCACGGTCGAAGGCGGCATCCCGGTGCGGCGCGCCAGTTCGCGATTACCCAGCGAGGGATCGTCGGGCTTGAACGCCTGCAGCACCTGCAACCCCTTGGCGAGGGTCGAGGCAAACCGGCGATCTCGTTCCGCGTCCGACATGAGGGGCTACACCCGTTCCAGGATCAGGGCGATCCCCTGCCCCACGCCGATGCACATGGAAAGGCAGGCATAACGCCCGCCGGTGGCCTCAAGCTGCCGCATCGCAGTCAGCACGATCCGCGCGCCGGACGCGCCCAGAGGGTGCCCAACCGCAATCGCGCCGCCATTGGGGTTAAGGCGGCTGTCGGCGGGATCGAGGCCCAGATGTTTGCAGCAGGCGAGCACCTGCGCGGCGAAGGCCTCGTTAATCTCGATCAGGTCCATGTCAGCCATCGTCAGGCCCGCGCGCGCCAGCGCCTTGGGCACCGCGTAAGCCGGGCCGATCCCCATGATCCGGGGCGGCACGCCCGCGACGGCCCCGGCCACAACCCGCGCGCGCGGCGCGGCGCTTTCGGTTTTGGCCCCGATCATCAGCATCGCAGCCCCGTCGTTGACGCCCGAGGCATTGGCCGCCGTGGTGACACCGCCCGGAAAGAGCGTCGGCAATGCGGCCATCTTTTCAGGCTGCACATCTGGGCGGGGATGTTCGTCCTGTGTCACCTCATGGTGCGCACCTTTGCGGCCCGTGATTGTGATCGGCGTGATCTCATCGTCAAAGAAGCCCAGCGCGCGAGCGGCTTCGAACTTGCGCTGCGATCCATGGGCAAAGGCATCCGCCGCGTCGCGCGTGATGTCATATTCCGCCGCCAGATTGTCCGAGGTCTGCGGCATCGTATACTCACCGAATTGCTCGGCGATGCGCTTGTTGGGAAAGCGGGTTCCGATGGTGCTGTCATACATCTCGGGCTGCCGCGCCCACGCGGCGTTCGACTTGGCGACGACAAACGGCGCGCGGGTCATGCTTTCGACCCCACCCGCGATGTATAAAGGCGCTTCGCCAAGGGTGATCGAGCGGGCGGCATCCAGAACCGCCGACATGCCGGACCCGCACAGGCGGTTTACGGTCATTCCCCCGGCCTCAATCGGCAGACCCGCCAGCAACCCCGCAAAGCGCGCCACGTTCCGGCTGTCTTCACCGGACTGACAGACATTGCCCAAAATCACATCCTCGATCCCGGTCGGATCAAGTTCAGAGCGCTTGACCAGATCGGCAATGACCTGGGCCGCCAGATCGTCCGGGCGCACCGACGCCAAGGCCCCGGCATGACGGCCAAAGGGGCTGCGGAGCCCGTCATAGATGTAAGCGTCAAGCATTCTGAGCCTCTTCGTCCAATTGCGCCAGTTCGTCCGCGAAGGTTTCGACCAGCTTGTGTTTCAGGATTTTCCCGGTCGCCGCTTCGGGTAGCGTTTCGGCAATCACGATGTGATGGGGAAGCTTGTAGCGCACCAGCGCCTTGCCCAGATGCGCGTTCAACTCTGCCGCCGTCGCCGGGGCGCGCAGGGTCACAAAGGCCAGCACGTCCTCATTCCCGTCGCGCGCGCGGCCAACCACTGCGGCCTGCGTGACGGAAGGGTGGGCGTTCAGCGCGGCCTCAACCTCAGGCGGGTAGACGTTGAAGCCGGAATGGATGATGACCTCTTTGCAGCGGCCCACGATATAGATGCGCCCATCCGCTTCGATCCGCGCCAGATCGCCGGTGCGCAGGAAGCCATCATCGGTGAACACCTCAGCCGTAGCTTCGGGGTTCCGGTAGTAGCCCTTCATGATGTTTCGTCCGCGCGCCAGCAACTCGCCGACACCATCGGTGCCGGGGTTGTCCAGCCGGACCTCGATCCCGGGCAATGCGGGGCCAACGCAGTCGTCCTGCGGCGGGTTCTCGATCTGCGTCGTCGCAATCCCCGGCGATCCTTCGGTCAGGCCATAGCCATTGTGGATGGGCAGGCCAAAGATTTGCTCGACCCGGCGCTTCCAGCTTGGGTCAAGCGGGGACCCGCCCGAGGACATATAGCGCAGCCCGGTCTCGATCCGGTCAATGCCGTTGTCCTTGCAGTGCTTCAGGATCAGCGCAAACATCTGCGGCACGCCGGACAGCATCGTGGCACCGTTTTGCAGCGCGTCGATCACAAGGGCCGGGTCGAACCGGGGCTGAAAGCGCAGGCTGCCCCCGGCCAGAAAGGTTGTCAGGATGATCGAGGAAAACCCGAAGACATGCGTGCCGGGCAGCACCGCCAAAGACTGATCCGCCGCCGTCGCCTGCCGTCGCTGCATCGAGGCGTTGGCTGCGCACAGCAGGTTCTCATGCGTCAACATCACGCCCTTTGGCGTTCCGCTGGTGCCCGAGGTGTAAAGGACCGCCGCCACCTGCCCGGCCCCGGCCTCAACCGATTCGACCTCGGTTTCGTTTAAGGGCGAGACTTTCAGCCGCCCGAGCGGAGCCGCGCCCAGTCGGTCCGCATGGGCCTGCGCCGCGTCCGAGGCCTCGGTGGTGCAGATGACACAGCGTGCGCCGGAATGGGCGATGATGGTGTCCACCTCCTGCTCCGTTGCCCGCGCGTTGAGGGGGATGATCCACGCATCCAGCAGGCTCAGCGCCAGAATGACCACCGCATAGGTCGCGCAGTTCTCGGCCAGCACTACGACCCGATCACCCGGGCGCACGCCATGTGACCGAAGCGAGGCACAGGCCACGCGTGCCGCCTCCGACAGGTCCCCATAGCTGAGGCGCGCGCCATCATGGCCGATGACCGCCAGAGCCGAGGCCTGTTTGCCGTCGATCAACTGGTGAATTCGGTGCACTGCCTTCCCCCTGAGCGCAAGTGGCCGGTTCAGCGGGCATGCTAAAGGATATCAATATGCGGTCAAGTGTTCCGCATTGCGGAACTTTGCCGCCAACCGGTTATGCGCCTTGTCACCGGGAAATCCGGGCCGTGATCTGCTATGATGCGGAACCGATGAACAATAAAGAGCGGCGCGAGCGACGTGAAAATTATGACGGGCGGACAAACTGGGGTCGATCTGGCGGCGCTTCAATTTGCGCGCCAGAACGGCATTCCCTATGGCGGATGGGTGCCCAAGGGCCGCATGAATGAGGCCGGTCGCATCCCCGATCATTTCAGCGGTCTGGTTGAAACACAGTCCGAAGATGTCAGCGTGCGCACAAAGCTGAACGTAAAATCCAGCGACGCGCTGCTGGTCTTTTCGGACGGATCGCCCAGCCCCGGCACCCAACTGACGGTGGATTTCGCGGAAGCGACCGGGAAACCCTGTCTGATCGTCGATGTCCGGGACGGGGCAGAGCTCTGCGCCCGCCAGATACGCTCTTGGCTGGAATCTAACCCCGCCACGGCGCTGAACATTGCGGGCCCGCGGGCGTCGGAGGCCCCGCAGATCGGAGCACAGGTGACAGATATTCTGCATCTGTCACTGGGCGGGGCCGAGGACGAAACCTAATTGGGCCAACTTTTCCCGCCGAGCGTAATTTCGATTGCAGAACGTGAGCGCAGACCCCACCAACACCCCAATCTGGAAATTATGTTTCGCCCACACCACCCAAAACGAAACTTCATGACAAGCCCCTCGGGATAGTCTAATTGTCTCATTTAAGCCAAGTTTTAAGTCCCGGTGAATTTTGTGGAATACGTGACCTTTACGTTCGAGATGGGTGTGGTTTGCGCACTGTTGGCCTTTACCGTGTTCCTGTTTGTCTCGGAAATCGTCCGAATTGACCTGTCTGCCATTCTGGTTCTGGTGATCATCGGCCTGCTCAGCTATGCGCCGGGGCTTGAGAACCTGGCTGACGTGCCGCATCTGTTTGACGGGTTTGCCTCGAACGCGGTGATCTCGATCATCGCGGTCATGATCGTGGGCGCGGGTCTGGACAAGACCGGCATCATGAACAAGGTGGCGGCGGTTATCCTCAAATACGGTGGCACGTCCGAGAACCGGGTTCTGCCGATCATCTCCGGGACCGTGGGCGTGATTTCGTCCTTCATGCAGAATGTCGGTGCAGCGGCCCTGTTCCTGCCGGTCGTCAGCCGGATTTCGTCGCGCTCGGGCATCCCGCTGTCGCGGCTGCTGATGCCGATGGGGTTCTGCGCCATTCTGGGCGGGACGATGACGATGGTCGGGTCCTCGCCGCTGATCCTGCTGAACGATCTGATCCAGACGGCCAATGACGGGCTGCCTGACGGCCAGAAAATGAAACCCTTCGGCCTGTTTGCCGTCACCCCGATCGGCGTTGTTCTGATCCTGTCGGGGATCGCGTATTTCCTGCTGCTGGGCCGCTGGGTTCTGCCGGGGGATTCCGGAGCAGACAATACCGGCACCGGTCAGGGTACGCAGGAATACCTGCAACGGGTCTACGGGCTGAATGCGGATGTGTTCGAGGTGGTCGTCCCCGCCGACAGCCCGCTGGTGGGGCAGGTTCTGGCGGATATCAACCACGAAAACCATCTGTATATCATCTCGACCTTCTATCGCGGCAAAACCTCAATGGTTCAAGTTCTGACGGCGGAAATCGCCGCCCCCTGCCGTCTGGCCATCATCGGTCGCCGCTGGGTGGTCGAGGAGTTTGCGAAGAAATTCGGCCTGACCGTCCTGCCCGATCTGGACATATTCGTCGAAGAGTTCGCACCCACCAATGCCGGTATCGCCGAGGTCGTCGTCACCCCCGACAGCAAGCTGATCGGAAAATGCCCGCGCGAGCTTTTGTTCCGCAAGACATACGGCATGTCGCTGCTGGCCATTCACCGGGGCGAAGAAACGCTCAGCCATGTCGAGACCGAAGACCACCAGTCGACGCAAATCGGGCTCGAGAAATTCCACGCGGGCGACATGCTGGTTGCCCATACGCGCTGGGACAACCTGATGCGGATCAAGCGCGATCCGGACTTCGTGGTGGTTACCACGGATTTCCCGCAGGACGAGCTACGACCCCAAAAGGTCGGCTGGGCGCTGGCCTTTTTCGCCATCTCGCTGTCGCTGATCCTGTTCACCGATGTCCGTCTGTCCCTGTGCTTGCTGACCGGGGCCGCAGGCATGATGCTGACCCGCGTGCTGAGCGTGGATGAGGCCTATCGCGCCGTGGGGTGGAACACCGTCTTCCTGCTGGCCTGCCTGATCCCTCTGGGGCAAGCGGTTCAGAACACCGGCACGGCGGCATGGATCGCGCAACAGATCATGGTCATTCTCGACGGCTGGCCGATCTGGTCGCTACAGGCCGGGGTCGCCATTCTGGCCACCGCGTTTTCGCTGGTGATGTCGAATGTGGGGGCCACGGTCCTGCTGGTGCCGCTGGCGGTGTCCATCGCGGTCGCTGCCGGGGGCAACCCGGCGGTGTTTGCACTGACGGTCGCGATCTCGACCTCGAACAGTTTCATCATCCCGACCCATCAAGTGAATGCTCTGATCATGGGTCCGGCGGGATACAAGGTTATGGATTTTGTACGCTCGGGCGGGGTGATGACAATTGTGTTCCTGATCGTCTCGCTGCTGACCCTGAACCTGATCTACTAAGGGGCACCAGAGGCCCACCGGTCCAGATGGGGCAACATGCCACTGCCGGGGTGTATTGCAACCTGCCGAGAATTAGTATACCGCCGCATACAATGAGTTTGGCCGGGCCTGCGAACCCCCTTTGCGACCCGGCGCTCTCGCCTGATTCAACGCTTACTCGTCGGGATAGCCATGAGCCTTTACACAGACTACTTAACCGAGATCGAAACCCGCAAGGAACAGGGGCTGAACCCCAAGCCCATCGAAGACGGCGCGCTGGTGAAAGAGATCATCGCGCAGATCAAGGACACCGGGAACGCGCACCGGGCGGACTCGCTGAACCACTTCATCTACAACACCCTGCCCGGCACAACCAGCGCCGCAGGTGAAAAGGCGCAGTTCCTGAAAGAGATCGCCCTGGGCACCGCCGAAGTTACCGAGATCAAGCCCGCTTTTGCGTTCGAGCTGCTGTCGCATATGAAAGGCGGCCCCTCAGTCGAGGTTCTGCTGGATATCGCCTTGGGCGACGATCTTGCCATTGCCGAACAGGCCGCCGAGGTTCTGAAAACGCAAGTGTTCCTGTATGACGCCGACACGGACCGGCTCAGGGCGGCCTATGCGGCCGGGAACCCGGTGGCAAAGGACGTTCTGGAAAGCTATTCCAAGGCCGAGTTCTTCACCAAGCTTCCAGACGTGGACGAAGAGATCAAGGTTGTGACCTATGTCGCGGCCGAAGGCGACATCTCGACCGATCTGCTGTCGCCGGGCGGTCAAGCGCATTCGCGGTCCGACCGGGAGTTGCACGGCAAGTGCTTCATTTCGGAAAAGGCGCAACAGGAAATCGAGGCGCTGAAACTGCAGCACCCTGACAAGCGCGTGATGCTGATCGCCGAAAAGGGCACGATGGGCGTTGGTTCGTCGCGGATGTCGGGGGTAAACAACGTGGCGCTCTGGACTGGCAAACAGGCCAGCCCCTATGTGCCCTTCGTCAACATCGCGCCGATTGTGGCGGGTACCAACGGGATCTCTCCGATCTTCCAGACCACCGTGGGCGTGACCGGAGGCATCGGCATCGACCTGAAGAACTGGGTCAAAAAGGTGGATTCCGAGGGCAACCCGATCCTGAACAATGACGACAATCCGGTCCTTGAACAGAAATACTCGGTCGAGACCGGTACCATTCTGACCATCAACACCAAGGACAAGACCCTGTGCAACGAAGACGGTGACGAAGAGCTTGTGGATGTCTCCTCGGCCTTCACGCCGCAGCAGGTCGAGTTCATCAAGGCTGGCGGGTCCTATGCGATTGTCTTTGGCAAGAAGCTGCAGACATTTGCGGCCGAGACGCTGGGCGTGGAACTGAAATCGGCCTTTGCCCCGGCCCGGGAGGTTTCGCACCCGGCTCAGGGCCTGACGGCGGTTGAGAAAATCTTCAACAAAAACGCCGTGGGCGTCACCGAAGGCGCGGTTCTGCACGCGGGGTCCGACGTGCGGGTCAAGGTCAACATCGTCGGCTCGCAAGACACGACCGGCCTGATGACCTCGCAGGAACTGGAAGCGATGGCGGCCACGGTCATCTCCCCGACCGTTGACGGCGCGTATCAGTCGGGCTGTCACACAGCCTCGGTCTGGGACGCGAAGGCGCAGGCAAATATTCCGAAACTCATGAGCTTCATGCACAAGTTCGGCCTGATCACGGCGCGCGACCCCAAGGGTGTTTACCATTCGATGACGGACGTGATCCACAAGGTGCTGAACGACATCACGGTGGATGACTGGGCGGTCATCATCGGCGGCGACTCGCATACGCGTATGTCGAAAGGCGTGGCCTTTGGCGCGGACTCGGGCACCGTGGCGCTGGCGCTGGCAACCGGTGAGGCAACGATGCCGATCCCGGAATCGGTGAAAGTGACCTTCAAGGGCGCGATGGCCGATCACATGGATTTCCGTGATGTGGTCCACGCGACGCAGGCGCAGATGCTGAAACAGTTCGGCGAAAACGTCTTTCAGGGCCGCGTGATCGAGGTGCATATCGGCACCCTGCTGGCCGATCAGGCGTTCACCTTCACCGACTGGACCGCCGAGATGAAGGCGAAGGCGTCGATCTGTATCTCGGAAAATGAGACGCTGATTGAATCGCTGGAAATCGCCAAAAGCCGCATTCAGATCATGATCGACAAGGGCATGGAGAATGACGGTCAGACTCTGCAGGGCCTGATCGACATTGCGGATCGGAGGATTGCCGAGATCAAGTCCGGAGAGAAGCCTGCTTTGGCCCCCGACAGCAACGCCAAATATTTTGCCGAGGTCGTCGTCGATCTGGACGAGATCAACGAGCCGATGATCGCCGATCCGGATGTGAACAACGCCGATATCTCCAAGCGCTACACCCACGACACGATCCGGCCGATTTCCTACTACGCGGCGGAGAAGAAGGTTGATCTGGGCTTTGTCGGGTCCTGCATGGTTCATAAGGGTGACGTGAAGATTGTCGCCCAGATGCTGAAGAACCTGGAAAAGGCCAATGGCAGTGTCGAGTTCAACGCCCCGCTTGTCGTGGCCGCGCCCACATACAACATCATCGATGAACTGAAGGCCGAGGGCGACTGGGAAGTTCTGCAGAAATACTCGGGCTTCGAGTTCGATGATTTCATGCCGAAAACAAAGGCCCGGACCGAGTACGAGAACATCCTGTATCTGGAACGCCCCGGCTGTAACCTATGCATGGGCAACCAGGAAAAGGCGGCCAAAGGCGACACCGTTCTTGCCACATCCACGCGCCTGTTCAAGGGCAGGGTGGTCGAGGATTCGTCCGAGAAGAAAGGCGAGTCTCTGCTGGCCTCGACGCCGGTTGTGGTGCTCTCGGCCATTCTGGGCAGAACACCGACGGTCGAGGAATACAAGACCGCCGTGGAAGGGATCGACCTGACCAAGTTCGCCCCGCCGCTGCAGAAACCGGCGGGCACGCAGTCGGCCCATTTCTAAAGGCTTAACCTGAAAAAAACGCCCCGGCGGTCGAGGTCACGCTCACCGCCGGGGCTTTTATGTTTTAGACGTCCAGACCTTCGGTCGACAGATCGTCCAGCTTGGGCATCAGCCGCAGCAATTCGCGCGCATAGTCCGTTTGCGGGTTGGCAAACAGCGCGTCGGTCTCCTGTATCTCGACCATCCGCCCGGCCTTCATCACCGCCACCCGGTCGCACATCTGCCGGACCACCGGCAGGTCGTGGCTGATAAACAGCATGGTCAGGCCAAGATGTTCCTGCAGGTCCTTGAGGATGTTCAGAATCTGCGCCTGAATCGAAACATCCAGTGCGCTGGTCGGTTCGTCACAGATCAGGAATCTGGGCTGTGTGGCCAGTGCGCGCGCGATGGAAATCCGCTGCCGCTGACCGCCTGAAAACTCATGCGGGTATTTCAGCCCAGCCTCGTGGCCCAGCCCGACCTGATCCAGCAACTCATCCACCCGGCGCTTGATGTCGGCGCCCTGCATCAGGCGGTGATGGCGGATCGGTTCGGCGACAATCTCATCCACGCGCATGCGGGGGTTGAGCGAGGAATAGGGGTCCTGAAAGATCATCTGGATGTTCTTCCGGTATTCCTCTTGCACCGCTTTGTTGCTCAGATCGCTGACCAACTGTCCGCCGAAGGTGATCGAGCCGCCGTCCACCGGGTAAAGCCCCGCAATCATCCGCGCGACGGTGGATTTGCCCGAGCCGGATTCGCCCACGACGCCAAACACCTCACCCGCCTGCACGTCGAAACTCACGTTATCGACAGCGGTGAAATAGGTGCGGTCCCAGGGCAGCAGGCCGCGTTTTTGCAGAAACTTCTTGGTCAGGTTGCGGATTTCGAACACCGGCTTCGAGGTGTCATTATCCACCTTGGGCCAATGGCGCGCCATGTCCTCGATGGCAAACCGCGTCTCGCGCCCGCCATAGCTGATCTGCGGAAAACGGTGCAGTTTCAGCGTCGGGCGTGGCACGGCGGCGATCAGCGACTTGGTGTATTCGTGGCTGGGCTGGCCCATGACCTGCGCGGTCGGGCCGGATTCGACCACCTTGCCCGCATACATCACCGTGACCTTGTCGGTTGTATCGGCGATCACGCCCATGTCGTGCGTGATCAGGATGACGCCGACCTGACGTTCGCGGGCCAGTTCCTTGATCAGGTCCAGAATCTGCGCCTGAACCGACACGTCCAGCGCCGTGGTCGGTTCGTCCGCAATGATCACATCCGGCTCGGTACACAGGGCCAGCGCGATCACCACGCGCTGCCGCATCCCGCCCGAGAACTGGTGTGGATACTGATCCAGCCGCGTGTCCGGGTCCGGGATGCCGACCCGGTCGATCAGGTCGCGCGCGCGGGTATTGGCCTCGGCCTCGGACCCGCCCAGATGGGTCAGAATCGTTTCGGTCAGTTGCTCGCGCACCGTGAACAGCGGGTTCAATGAGGTCAGCGGGTCCTGAAAGATCATCGAGATCTTCTTGCCGCGCAGCCCGCGCATCGCATCCGCATCCAGCCCGCTGATCTGATCGCCGCCCAGCATGATCTGACCAGCGGCGATCTGCCCGGGGCGTTCGAGCAGGCCCATAACAGCTGCGCCGATGGTGGATTTCCCGGCCCCGGATTCGCCGACCAGACCATGTATCTCGCCCGGCTCGACCGAGAGGCTGGCATGGTCCACGGCAGTAAACAGTTTCCGGCGGGTGGGGAACTCGACGGTGAGGTCCTGAATCGTAAGAAGGCTCATGAAATCACCGCAGCTTGGGGTTCAAAGCATCGCGCAGCCAGTCGCCCAGCAGGTTGACCGACAGGGCCAGCGCCAGAAGGGTGCAGGCCGGGAAGAACAGGATCCACCACTCACCCGAGAACAGGAACCCCTGCCCGATGCGGATCAGTGTGCCCAGTGAGGGTTGCGTCGGCGGTGCTCCGACCCCAAGGAAGCTCAGCGTCGCCTCGGCAATGATGGCCAGCGCCAGTGAGATGGTGGCGATCACCAGAACCGGGCTGAGGACATTGGGCAGGATGTGCCGAAACATAATCGGGATCGACCCGCGCCCGATCAGGCGCGCGGCCTGCACATATTCCTTGTTCTTTTCCACCAGCGCAGCGCCACGCACCACTCGTGCGAACTGCACCCAATCGGACAGGGCAATCGCGACGATCAGCACGTAGATTGCCATCTCGTTGCGGTATTCCGGCGGGGTGACGCCCTTGGCGATACCAAAGATCAGCATGGCGACCAGAATGGCCGGGAAGGTCAACTGCACGTCGGCAATGCGCATGATCAGCGTTTCGACCCAGCCGCCGAAATAGGCCGCGACCAGCCCGAGGATCACGCCGATGATCATCGCCAGCAGAACGGCAGCCGATCCCACGAACAGCGAAATGCGCAGGCCATAGAGGATGGTCGAGAACACATCGCGGCCCTGATCGTCGGTGCCCAGCAGGAACGTCTCTTGCGTGAACGCATTGGGTGTGCCGGGCGGCGTGAAGCCGTTCATCAGGTTCAGCGTGGCCGGATCGAACGGATTGTAGGGCGCGATCAGGGGGGCAAAAATGGCCGCCAGTACAAGGATCACAACCACCAGCGTGGCGATCACCGCCACCGGAGAGCGGCGGAAGGACCAGGCAAAATCGCTGTCCCAGAATTTCGCAAAACGCGATTGCGCCGGGGCTTTGGGGGGTAAAGGCGTATCGGTCATGTGGCCCTCGCGTCGACGCGCAGGCGCGGGTCGATGGCATAATAAAGCAGATCCACGATCAGGTTGATCGCCACGAACATGACCGAAATCAGCATCAGATAGGCGGCCATGACGGGGATATCGACGAACTGAATCGCGTTGATGAACAACAGGCCCACGCCGGGCCACTGAAACACCGTCTCGGTGATGATGGCAAAAGCGATGATCGAGCCAAGCTGCAGGCCGGTGATGGTGATCACCGGGACCAGAGTGTTCTTCAGCGCATGGCGGAAATTGATCACCCGTTCCGACAGCCCGCGCGCACGGGCGAAGCGGACGTAATCGGCGCGCAGGACTTCCAGCATCTCGGACCGGACCAGCCGCATGATCAGGGTCATCTGGTACAGGCCAAGAGTAATTGCAGGCAATATCAACGCCTTAAGACCTGATGTCGTCAGGAATCCGGTGGACCACCCTCCTATCATCACTGTTTCTCCCCTGCCGAAACTGGGCAGAAGGTCCAGTTCGACCGAGAAGATGTAGATCAGCAATATCCCGATCAGGAAGGTGGGAAGCGATACGCCAATCAGGCTGACGGTCATGATCACATTCGCCGCGATCCCTTGTCGTCGGATCGCCGTGAACACGCCCAGCGCGATGCCCAAGGTGATGGCCAGAAAGCCCGATACAAAGGCCAGCTCCAGCGTTGCGGGCGCGCGTTCGGCTATGATGGTCGAAACCGGGCGACCCTGACGGTATGAGACGCCGAAATTGCCCTGAACGGCCCCTTGCAGGAACTTGAAGTATTGAACCGGAAAGGGCTGATCCAGGCCAAGTTCGGTCCTAAGCCGGTCGATATCGGCCTGCGTGCGCTCCTGACCCAGCATGTTGTCGATCGGGTCGCCGACAAACCGGAACATCGAAAAGGCAACCAGACCCACGACCAGCAAAACGATCACGGACTGGAACATCCTTCGGACGATAAATGCGAACATGTGTTCTCCCCACTGATCGGTCCGTCTAAGCCCTACCCGATCAGATGGTCAAGGTGCGGCTGGCAAAAGAAACCGGAACCGGGGCCCAAAGCGGGTGGCGTCAGTTGACGGTCACCCAGCGCAGAATGAAAAAGTCATCGGGGCGTTGCGTCAGGTCGATATTGCTGCGCGTCCCCCAGACCAGAGGCTGGACGTAAAGCGGCACATAGACCTGATCGTTCTGATAGATCTGCGTCACCTCGTCCAGCATGGCCTGACGTTTGGTTTGATCCAGCTCGGATTGGATCTTTGGCAACAATTCGTCGACCCGCGGGTTCGAGTAGCCGCCGAAATTCCAGCTTCCCAGCTTTTTCTCTTCGTTTGGGGTCGCCACAAGGAACCGCACCGGGTGTTCCGCGTCAAAGGTGCCGGGGCTCCAGCCCAGCATGTACATGTCGTACTTGTCCTCACGCAGTTCCGGCCAATAGTTGCGCACCGGCATCGCGTCGAGTTCCGCCGTCACCCCGATCTGGGCCAGCATGCTGACCACGGCCTGACAGACGGCCTCATCATTAAGGTAGCGGTCATTGGGGCATTTCAGACCGAATGAGAACCCGTCCGCGTACCCGGCCTCGGCCAGCAGCGCTTTTGCGCCTTCCACATCGAAGGCTGGCCGATCCGAGTTGGCCCGCGAATACCCGCTCATCGCCGGGCTGACCAGTTGCGAGGCAGCCTCGGCATTGCCGCGCATGATGGTGGCAAGGATCGCGTCGACATTGACCGCCTTGGCGACGGCCTGACGCACGCGGGCATCCCGGAACGGGTTCGGCTTGCCCGCATCGTCGGTGTATTTCAGCGCTTCGGCCTGATGGTCGAAGCCCAGCATGATCACGCGTGCCTCGATGCCCTGAATGACGTCCACGTCGCCACTGCCCTGCAACCGCGCCACGTCCTGAATTGGCACCGGGTTGATCATGTCCACATCGCCGGACAGCAAAGCGGCGACAGCGGTGGCGGGATTCTGGATCGGGGTGAACTCGGCCTGGGTGATATTGTGCCCGGCCTCATCCCACCAGCCGTCAAATGGCTCCAGCACCGTGCGCAAACCCGGCTCGCGCGCCGTTACCCTGAAAGCCCCCGTGCCGTTTGCGTTGAGGGTGGCGTAGTTGCCGACTTCTTTGTCCGGCAGGGTGGCCTCATTGGCGTCGGCCCAGCCCTGATCAATGATCATCCAGTTGGCAATCGAGGACGGGAACAGCGGGTTCGGGGCCGCGGTCATGAAATCGACCGTATAGTCATCGACCACCTTCACCTCGCTGATCGGTGCGAACCAACTGCGGGTATCCGCGACCTCGTCCGAGGCGCGTTGATAGCTGAACAGAACGTCCTGCGCGTCAAAAGTGCTGCCATCGTGAAAGGTGACACCTTCGCGCAGGTTGAACCGCCAGCCTTCGCCATCGCCGATCGGCTCCCAGCTTACCGCCAAGGCAGGCTCGACGCGCATATCCTTGCCCCGCCGCACGAGCCCTTCGTAGACGTTGTTCAGAAAGCCGAGGACTGCGGCAGAGTTCACCGCGTGCGGGTCCATCGTTTGCGGGTCAGTTGTCGAGGCCCATTTAAACTCGGCAGCCTGCACCGCACTTGCGGCCAGCAGGACCAGACCAATGGCACTGTTTCTGAGGATCATGGCGACGACTCCCTGATTAGCCCGCAGGCGGTTTTCGAATATCCTAAAGCAAAACAGGGCGCGAAGCCGCGCCCTGTTTCCAGTTGCTCACCTTAGTTCATGGTGAAGTATTTGATTTTCGGCGAATCTTCGGGCTCGACAATGGTGCCGACATCCGACTTCATACCCCAGTTCAGCACCTGATGGTGGATCGGGATGTAAAGCTGTTCGTCCTGAACAACCTGCCAGATTTCCGCGATCTGCTGGTCGCGCGCAGGCAGATCGGTTTCCGAAGCCAGCGCCTGAATCTTGGCGTCCAGATCGGGGTTGGAGTAGCGCGTGCCGTTCCACGAGCCGTATTTCTCACCCTTGGTGTGCGCCAGGAAGTTGAAGATGTACTCCGAATCGTAGGTCGGAACACCCCAGCCCAGCATGTAGAAATCGGTCTCCAGGTTGTTGATCAGCGGGAAGTGCTGCGCCTTTGGCTTGGCGTCCAGATTAACAGTGATCCCGATCTGCGCCAGCATGCCAACAGCGGCCTGACAGATCGCTTCATCGTTGATGTAGCGGTCGTTCGGGCAGTCCAACTGGATGGTGAAGCCGTCGGGATACCCCGCTTCGGCCATCAGCGCCTTGGCCCGTTCGATATCGGTGGTCGAGGAGCTGTCCATCCCCTTATCCCAGCCATTCACGAAGGGCGGAGCAATCATGCCCGCCGGGGCCGACTGACCGCGCATCACGACCTGTTTGATCGCATCGCGGTTGATCGCCTTGGACATGGCCTGACGCACGCGGACATCGGACAAGGGGTTCTTGCCGTCCACATTGTCATTGGCCAGATCGGCATCGCCCATGTTCATGCCAAAGAAGATCACACGGTTCTGCGGCGCGGTGCGCACGTCCAGCCCATCGGCGCTGGCAACACGCTGAAGGTCCTGCACCGGCACGTCCTGAATAAAGTCCACCTCGCCCGACAGCAGGGCCGCCACGCGGGTCGCGGCGTTCTGGATCGGGGTGTAGATGATCTCGGTCACCTGCAGCGGGAACTCATCCTTACCCCAGTAGTTCTCATGCGCCGTAAGCACGGTTTTGACGTCCGGCTCGCGGCTGACCACCTTGTAGGGGCCGGTGCCGTTGGCGTTCTTGGCCGCAAAGGTATCCTCGCCGCCCTCATAGTCCTGAACCTTGACCGCGTTGTTCGCCTCGGCCCAGCCTTTGTCCATCATGAACATGTTGGTCAGGTTGTTCGGCATGATCGGGTTCGGACCGTCGGTTTCAATCTCGACCGTGTATTTGTCCGGCGCGCGGACCTCTTTGACCGAGGCCAGAAGTTCCTTGTAGTCGGAATCCGGCGTCATCGCCCGGTTCAGAGAGAAGACGACATCCTCGCTGTCGAACTCCGCCCCGTCATGGAACGTCACGCCTTCGCGCAGTTTGAACACCCAGACATTCGGGTTGTCTTCCGAAGGTGACCATTCCGTGGCCAGCGACGGAACCAGCGCGCCGGAATGGTCGCGCATGACCAGCGTTTCCATGATCTGATGCGCCAGTGCCGAGGTCGGACCTTCGTTCTGCGCATGCGGGTCCAGCGTCAGCGAGTCGCCCGCGCGTGCCCAGCGCAGCGTCTCGGCCGAGGCGCTACCGGCCAGCAGCGCCGTTGCACTGGCTGCGATCAGCAAGTGTTTCAGTTTCATATTGGATCTCTCCCCTATTGGTTTTTGCCCGCGCAGTTGGCGGGAGACCGGGTTGTTCGGTCTTCATGCCCCTGATCATCCAAATCAGGCTGGAACTTTCAACCGCATAATTGCCGTTAATCCGGATTGCTACTGGGTCAGGTCCGGCGCGTAACTGGCGGCAACGCTTCCCCATAAAGCGAAGCGTATCCCGTCAGAATTTGACCGACCCGCGCCTTTTTTGAACTTTTTGGTTGCCGAAACCGGTTTCGGAACTCCTAATTGACCCTATGAAAGCGAATCTGGAAACCCTGCATGTAGGCTCGGCAGCCCCTCGCACAGCGATTGCGGGCCGCGTAAAGCTGAATGAACTGGCCGAGCATCTGGGGCTGTCCAAAAGCACCGTGTCGCGCGCGCTGAACGGGTATCCGGACATTTCCGAGGTCACCCGCAGGCGGGTTGAAACCGCCGCGCGCAAGCTGGGCTATCGCCCGCTCAGCCACGCGCAAGCGATCCGCACCGGGCGGGTTCGCGCCATCGCGATGGTCCTCAACAGTGATGAGCCGGACGGGCACAACCCGTTCCTGCAGGAATTTCTGGCCGGAGCCTGCGAGGCCGCCAGCGGGTTCGACTGGACCCTGACAATTTCGACCGCGAAATCCGAGGCCGACACCCTGACCGTGCTGCGCCGTCTGGTCGAGGAACATAAAGCCGACGGGTTCATACTGCCCCGTACCGCGGTTGACGACGCGCGGGCCAATCTGCTGCGCGACCTGAACGTGCCGTCCATCCTGTTCGGTCGAACCGGGTACGGGCGCGACGAGCCGCAGGATGACATCTCGTGGTTCGACATTTCCGGCGAAACCGCCATGCACAAGGCCGTGCAGCGGCTGGCCGATCATGGGCACAGCCGTGTCGCCTATGTGGGCAGTGACCCCAAGTTCAACTACAGCCACCTGCGTCAGGACGGGTTTGTCGAAGGTCTGGCCGCCGCCGGTCTGCCGCATGATCCCGATCTTATTCGAAACGGCGCCCGGACCCGCGAGGAAGGGGCCGCCGAGGGTCGCGCCCTGCTGCAGCTTGACCGTCCGCCGACCGCCATTGTCTTTGCAACGGACCTTGCGGCTCTTGGGTTCTGTTCGGTCGCCGCAGAACGGGGGCTGGAGATTGGACGGGATATCTCGGTCATTGGCTACGACGGAATTCCCGAATGCGCCTATGCCAACCCGCCACTGACCACTTTTAGCGTCGACTCGCGCAAGGCCGGGCACCGGCTGGCGACCTTGCTGATCCGCCAGATCCGGGGCGAGGCCGCTGGCACGCTGCGGGAACTGGCCGATGCCACTTTGATCGAACGGCTCAGCGACGGCCCACCAGCGCTGACGAGCGAAGGCTTGGCCCGGAAATTACGAAATACCCACTGAACACAAACGGGGAGGATACAACCGATGAAACTGACACCCACAGCCGCACGGCTGATGATGGGCTCGTCCCTTGCACTGGCGCTGACCGCGCTGACCGTGCAGGCCGACACGATCCGCTTCTGGACAACCGAGGAACAGCCCGAACGGCTGGCCAAACAGCAGGAAATGGCAGACCAGTTCAAAGCCGAAACCGGCACCACGGTCGAGGTGATCCCGGTCACCGAAACCGATCTGGGCACCCGTGCCACCGCAGCCTTTGCCGCCGGTGACCTGCCGGATGTGGTCTATCACCCGCTGCAATACGCCCTGCCCTGGGCCGAGGCCGGCATTCTGGATACCGAAGCCGCCAGCGAGGTGATCGAGGAACTGGGGGCCGACACCTTCGCGCCGGGCGCATTGGCGATGGCGGCGTTCAACGACGAAACCGCCTCGGTTCCCGTCGATGGCTGGACTCAGATGGTGGTCTACCGCAAGGACCTGTTTGATGAGGCCGGGCTGGGGGCTCCGTCCTCGTTCGGCGACATTCAGGCGGCGCTGGAAAAACTGCACAACCCGCCCGAGATGTACGGCTTTGTCTCGGCCACCAAGGTTGACGAGAACTTCATGAGCCAGGTGCTGGAACACGTTTTCCTTGCCAATGGCGTCAGCCCGGTCGGCCCGGATGGGTTCCAGCCACTGGATGAGGCCAAGACGACCGAAGTTCTGGATTTCTACAAGGCGATCTCAAAAGCGTCCCCTCCGGGAGAGTTGTTCTGGAAACAGTCGCGCGAACTATATTTTGACGGCAAAGCCGCCATGATCATCTGGTCGCCCTTCATTCTGGACGAACTGGCCGGTCTGCGCGACAGCGCGCCGCCAACGATCAATGACGACCCGACCTCGCGCGACCTGGCGGGCAAGACTGGCATCGTGACCAAACTGTCCGGCCCGTCGAACCCCGATGGCGCGGCTTGGGGCGACATTCGGTATTTCGGCATCACCAACGATGCGGATACCGACGCTGCGATGGAGTTTGTGAAATACGCAATGGATCAGGGGTACACCCAGACGCTGGCCATCGCACCCGAGGGCAAGTTCCCGGTCCGGCGCGGCACTGCGGACAACCCAACCGCGTTTTCCGAAGCCTGGGCCGAACTGCCCGTGGGCGTCGACCGCAAAGCACCTTTGGGAGAGCTCTATGAGCAGTCGATGATCGACGAGATTGTCGGCGGTCTGGACGTGGCCCAACGCTGGGGCGTGGCCGAGGGCCAACTGGCGCTGGCCTCGAAAATGATCAACTCTCAGGCGATCAACCGCGTTGTCCGGCAATATATCGACGATGAGATTGACGCCGCCGCCGCCGTTGCGGCCATGAACGAAGAGCTCGCCAAGGTCCAATAACCTTTCGGCAAACGCAGCGGCGGCCCGCGCCGCTGCACCCAACCCTTCGAGGTATCCCATGTCTTCGGCCACCCCACCGACCGGAACCGGGGCGCTTGCCAAACGCGAGGCGCGATTGGCCTGGGCGCTGCTGTCTCCGACCGTGATCAGCGTATCGCTTGTGGTGATCCTGCCTTTGCTGGCGATCTTCTGGATCAGCTTCAAGCCCTTCACCCTGTCCGACCTGCGCCCACCTGCGCCTGTGGTTCGCGAAAGCCTGCGCGGATCGGACGATGACCTGCGCATCGAATACCGCCTGCGCAACTCGAGCCAGGAGATCGCCATCGACGGCGTAACCCTGAGCGACGTGCTGCCCGACGGCGTCACACCCGCCGAGGTTGCCGCGCCCTGCGTGCTGGACGGGCAGGACCTGTTCTGCGATTTCGGCACGCTGGACGGCGGTCAGCGCGAGCGCATCCGCATACCCATCACACTCGACGGGGACCCGGACGCCTTCGAGGATCTGATCGAAGGATCAGAACCCGACGTTACCGGCAGCGGCCCCAATGTACTGACCAATTTCGAATTCAGCCTTGAGAACTTCGCCCGCGTCTTTGACGGGTCCGAGTTCTGGGGCGTTCTCTGGGTCACGCTATTCTACACGGTGTTCGGCACCATCGGCGCGCTGGTCATGGGCCTGTTCGCCGCCCTGCTGCTGAACAAGAGCTTTCGCGGGCAGGGCTTTATCCGTGGCCTCTACCTGTTTCCCTATGTCGCGCCTGTGATTGCCGTGGCCTTCACATGGGTCACGCTGTTCGACCCCTTCTCGGGTTCAGCCAACGCGCTGCTGGTGCAGATGGGGCTGAACTCTGAGCCGATCAACTTCTTCGGCGAACGCCCTTTGGCGCTGATCATGGTCACAGTGTTCGAGATCTGGCGCTATTTCCCGCTGTCCTTCCTGTTCATTCTGGCCCGAATGCAGTCCATCGACAGCAGCATGTATGAGGCAGCGGATATGGACGGGGCCTCACCTTTCCAGAAATTCTGGCTGCTGAGCATCCCGCAACTGCTGGGCATTCTGTCGGTGCTGTTCCTGCTGCGCTTCATCTGGACCTTCAACAAGTTCGACGACATTTTCCTGCTGACCGGCGGCAATGCGGGCACTCGCACGCTGACCGTGAATGTCTATGAACAGGCCTTTGCGATTTCCAATATCGGCGCGGGCGCGGCTGTAGCAGTCGTGATCCTGATGTGCCTGATCGCCTTCAGCTTCGTCTTCTTCCGTTTCATCAGCCGAGAGGAGGGTTTGTGATGCGCAATGGTTTTGTCACTGGCCCGGTTCTGGGCGCGTTGTGGCTGGTGGTGATCGCCACCACTATCGCGATCACCATGTCCTTTGCCACGGGTGCCGCGTTCCGCCCGCAGGTTCTGCTGAGCCTGATCTGGGGTGCTATCGCGGGTCTGGCCTATGTCCAGTTCCCGACCCGACAGGCCCCTGCCCGGCTCGGTGTCTCAGCCCTGCTTGGCCTGTCCTGCCTGACCGGGTTCGGCCCGGTTCTGATCGGCTCGGACACCACGCTGCAGGCAACCCTGATCACCGTGATTGCGATTGCCATCGTGATGCATCTTTCGATGGCCGAGATTCTGAAAGACGTCCCTTTCGGCGAGTTGACACGGCACGAATTCGAGGACGCTGTGATCCGCTTCTGCACCGGCTTCGGTTACATCTTCTTCACGGCCATCGTCATCATCCCCTTCTACGTCATGGTGATGACCAGCCTGAAATCACAACAGGCACTGCTGCAAAACCCGCTGGATTTTTCGGTCGACCTGTCACAAGGCACCGCCCTGTTCCGCAGCTACACGGAACTGTTCCGGGACTTCAATTTCGGCACTTACCTGTGGACGTCTTTCTATGTCTCGGTCCTGACCGTGTTCATCACACTGGCCTTCAGCGTCCCCGGCGCCTATGCCGTGGCGCGGTTCCGGTTCAAAGGGCAAAAGACGTTCTCACGCTCGATCCTGCTGATCTACATGGTGCCTATGATCGTACTGGCCCTGCCGATCTACATTGCCTTCTCGATGACCGGCCTGCGCAACTCGATCCTCGGCATCGTGCTGATCTACCCGGTCACAACGATACCGGTCTCGCTCTACATGCTGCAGGGCTATTTCCGGGGCCTGCCGACCGAGGTCGAGGAAGCAGGACTGATGGACGGCCTGTCGCGCCTGTCGGTGATCTGGAAGATCACCCTGCCCCTCAGCCTGCCGGCGCTGGCGTCGGTGTCGCTCTATGTCTTCATGATCGCCTGGAACGAGTTCCTGTTGGCCTTCATGCTGCTGGACGACCCGTCGAAATTTACCCTGACCCGAGGGGTCACGATGCTGAACTCCTCGGAAATTCCCCGTCAGCACCTGATGGCCGGTGCGGTGATTGCCACCGTCCCGATCATGGCGCTGTTCCTGGGACTTGAACGTTTCATGACCAAGGGCCTGACTGCGGGGTCCGTCAAAGGATGACTGAGATGAACCAACACACAAACCCTGATCGCGAGGCGCGCAATATCCTGATCGCCAATGACCGCGGCGGCTACACCATCCCGACCGAGGGGCTGTACCCCTATCAATGGAACTGGGACAGCGCGATTGCGGCACTTGGCTTTGCCGAGTTCGATATCGACCGCGCCTGGGTCGAACTGGAAACCCTGCTCTCGGGCCAGTGGAAGGACGGCATGGTGCCGCATATCCTGTTTCACCAGCAGGACGACGGCTATTTCCCCGGCCCGGATGTCTGGGGTTGCAGTGGGCCCATTCCATCTTCAGGTATCATCCAGCCCCCGATTGCTGCCACGATGGCACGGAAAATCTGGGAGAAGGACCCCGAAGCAGGCGAGGCGCGCATCCGCGCCCTATTCCCGGCAGTGTTGGCCTGGCACCGGTGGATCATGCGGTGGCGGCTGGACGACCAGAATGCAGTCTGCACCACCCATCCGTGGGAAGCAGGCCGCGACAATGCGCCGGACTGGGATCAGACCATGGCGCGCATGGATGCCTCGGGGGTCGGTGAGTACCAGCGCCGCGATACGACCCATGTGAACAGCGAGGATCGCCCGACGAAGTTCGACTATGACCGCTATATCAAGCTGGTCCAGATCGGGCGCGAGGCCGGGTGGGATCAGCAGAGCCTGCTGACCCTCAACCCTTTCCGCGTGGCGGACCCGACAATGACTTTCACCACCCTGCGCGCGGCACGGGATCTGCTGGCAATCAGCGACGCACTCGGGATAGCCGCCGAGGGGCTGCAGGCCGATATCGAGCGACTGGAGACAGGCGCGCTATCGCTGTGGAACGAAACGCTGGGCGCCTTCGATTCCCGCGATGCGCAGACCGGCGAATGGTCCGGCACGCTGTCGAACGCCTCGTACATGTGCTGGTTCGCGGGTGTGGATTCCGCTCAGATGCTGGAACGGGTAAGGACCACTCTGGCCAATGTCCCGCATCCGATCCCCAGCTACGACCCCGGCATGCCCGGTTTCGACGCCCGCCGCTACTGGCGCGGGCCGACCTGGGCGATCATGAACATGATGATCGGCTTCGGGTTGGAAGACATGGGCCACGCGGACGAAGCTGCGCAGCTGCGCGCCAAAACCGCCGAACTGATCTCAACCTTCGGCTTTGCCGAGTATTTTGACCCCATGACCGGCAGCCCCGCTGGCGGCAACGCATTCACCTGGACAGCCGCCGTCTGGCTGCACTGGGCAGGGAGGAACTGATGGGCAGTATCGCACTGAAATCCGTCGAGAAATGGTTCGGCAGCGCGCAGGTGATCAAGGGCATCGACCTGCAGATCGACGAGGGCGAATTCGTCGTCTTCGTCGGCCCGTCGGGCTGCGGCAAATCTACTTTGCTGCGCATGATCGGCGGGCTCGAAGACATCTCACGCGGTGAGTTGCTGATCAACGGCGCTGACGTGACTGATCATCCGCCCTCGAAACGCGGCCTGACCATGGTGTTCCAGTCCTACGCCTTGTACCCGCACCTGACCGTGGCCGAGAATATGGGCTTTTCGCTCAAGGTCGCGGGCGTCCCCAAGGTCGACATCGAAGAGCAGGTGAACCGCGCGGCGGATGTCCTGAAGCTGGGTCCGTTTCTGGAACGCCGCCCCAAGGACCTGTCCGGCGGCCAACGCCAAAGGGTCGCCATCGGTCGCTCAATCGTCCGCGACCCGACCGCGTTTCTGTTCGACGAACCGCTGTCGAACCTCGATGCCGCCTTGCGGGTCGAGATGCGCTACGAGATCGCAAAACTGCATCAGAACCTCAAGCGCACGATGATCTATGTGACGCACGATCAGGTCGAAGCCATGACCCTCGCCGACCGGATCGTGGTGCTGGAATACGGCACGATCGCACAGGTCGGCACCCCGCGTGAGCTATACGAGCGACCCGCCAACCTGTTTGTGGCCCAGTTCATCGGCAGCCCGAAAATGAACATCCTGCCCTGCACAACGCGCGATGGTCACTACCAACTGGAAAACGGCGGCAGCGGGGTGCTGGACCGGTCGGGCGAAGCAACCAAACTGGGCATCCGCCCGGAACACATCAGCCCCGTGGCCCCCGGCGAAGGCCAAAACGACGGCACGATCGAGGTCATCGAATACCTCGGCGCAGACACATTCCTGATCGTGGATTGCGGCGGCGAAGAGAACGTCACAGTGCGCATAAACGGCGACACCGATCTGAAACCAGGAACCAAAATCGGCCTGCACTTCGCCCCGGAAAAACTGCACTTCTTCGATGAGAAGGGGCAGGCTCTCTGATCATTGGCCCATCGTGGCGGGCCCCGAGCAATCCGCTTCGGGCCCGCAGGCGTCCGGACCTGCGACAGAGCACCAAGGCTCGTCATCTTGATGAACGTTTTGAAGTCGCATGGCGTCTCGGTTGAAATGGTGCCCGGGGGCGGCACATGCAACCTGTTTGAGGTTGTTCGTTCTTGTTCAGGTTCTCACTCTGCTACCTTGTTTTAGCTAATTAAACTGTCCGGGATTGTCTTGCCGTGTTTAGCGCCATCCAATAGAGTAGGGTGGATATAAATGCGGGCAACAAACAGACTTTCAGCTTCCTTTGTGAAATCTGCACCTGTGGGTAAACACTGCGATGGCGCTGGTCTTTGGTTTATTAAACGAGATGATGGTGGCGCGCAGTGGATGCTGCGTGTGACTGTGCATGGCCGAAGGCGCGAAATGGGCTTAGGCGGCTATCCAGCTCTTTCTCTTGCAGGTGCCCGAAATGTTGCACAGCGATGGCGTACGGTCGCTGCGGAAGGCCTTGATCCGGTCAAGGAGCGTGAAGCAGAGGCACGTGCTGCGCGACGGGAAGATGTTTCACTTGCGGTTCTGACAGCAGATGCATTCGAAGCGCGAAAGGCTGAACTCAAAGGCGATGGAAAAGCTGGGCGTTGGCTCTCACCGCTAAATGGGCATGTACTGCCCAAGCTTGGAAAGGTGCCAATAACAGACATTGACCAGCGCGACATTCGCGACACCCTGGCTCCAATCTGGCACACAAAACCCGACACAGCGCGCAAAGCAATGAACCGGCTAAACATTGTATTTCGACATGCGGCCGCGCTCGGATTGGACGTTGACCTTCAGGCGACAGAAAAAGCCAAAGCGTTGTTGGGAAAATCACGTCACAAGCCGAAACATATCCCAGCAATGCTGTGGAGCGATGTCCCTGCTTTGTACTCAAGCTTAAAGGAACCCTCGCTTACGCACCTAGCTATGAGGTTGCTCATCCTGACCGGCGTTCGCTCTAAACCTTTGCGCTTTATCAGGCTCGAACAGATTGAGGGAGACGTTTGGACTATACCCGGTGAGGCCATGAAAGGTCGAAAAGGGGCAACAAGTGATTTTCGTGTGCCGCTTTCGCAGGAAGCGCATTGCGTTATCGGCCTTGCCCTGCCGCATTTCAGAAACGGTTTCCTTTTTCCGAATACACGGCAGGGCGTGATCTCTGATATGACACTCTCACGAATGATGGAACGTCGCAAACTGGACGCCCGCCCGCATGGCTTCCGCAGTAGTCTTCGCGACTGGCTGGCTGAAGCCACCGACGCGACGCACGAAGTAGCCGAAGCGATGCTGGGACACGTAACCGACTCTGGTGTGGTCCGAGCCTACAGACGCACAGATTTTCTTGAGCAGAGACGCGTTTTGGCTGAACGCTGGGCAGACTTTGTCATGGTTGGCGCAGGTCATGTCGTAAAGCTGGCGACTAATCAATGACTGAGCGGAACGACAATGCCAACACCTCGAAAGAGATTGTTGAGCCCACTTCAGATTTGAACGAGTGGGGTATCCCCAACTGGTGTGATGCCGAAGCGTATGGCGATGTTACGGTTTGGACATTGGATCGTTGGAGATGGGAGTTTTTCTGCGCAGGCCTGAACCTTTGTCTGATGATGAAAGCGTCGGTCCGGTGCAAATTGTGACGAATCCGGCAGCGCAACCTTCAAATCTCGCAGACCAATAAAGCCCACATGCAGTGCCTGTTCGGAAAATACCAACTACATCTTGTGGTGCAGCAATTTGTTGTCTATTCTTTGAGTGTTGCTGCGCAAGAAGTGCAGCTCGTCTTCCCCGTTTAGGGACACCCATTGGTGGGACGAGCGGCCGTTTGCGATCATTCTGGCTTTCGTCCCCAGTAAGAAAGGACGACTGCCACAATAAGCACATTCACGGCGACGGCAATATCAGCTCCTAGGCGTTACCAGGATGATCGGACCAGGTAAATAAGGTTGATGAAAGACACGCTTCATTACCCATGGGGACTGGCTAGGCGACACGTGGAGATCTCTAAGGGCCATTCTACTCCGCACATGAGTTACTCAGAATCCGATCAACACGAATTTTGATGTCAGCCACAGTGCTGCAATAAGCAGGGGGATGGATATGGGGCGCGGGCCCGGTGTTCCTGCTGCCAACATCCACTGATGATAAACTGGGTCTGGGTGAGTGGGGCGCAGGACTGACAGCGGTGGCCCTTAAACAACAGGGTCCATGGACCTACGGCGGGCTGACCAACCACATCTGGGACATCGACGGCGATACGAATGTTAACCAGACGTTCTTACAACCCTTCCTGTCATACACCACGCCGAACGCCTGGACGTTTACGATCAACAGCGAGTCCACATATGACTAGGAAGCTGAACAATGGTCTGTCCCAATCAACGCGGTTGCAACGAAAGTGACCAAATTTGGCAATCAACTTGTGAGCGTCGGTGGCGGAGTTCGCTATTGGGCAGATGGTCCGGATACAGGGCCCGAAGGTTGGGGCGCGCGTCTGATCCTGACGCTGTTGTTTCCACGATAACTCCCAAAGGTCTTTGCCGCCCGCTTCGCATTGGCGAGGAACGCCTCAAGGCCAACAATTTGGCGGCAGGTCGCAAGACAATCCGAGGTAGCCAACTAAATGTCCGTGCTCAAATTACGCCACGACTGCTGACCTGAGACCTTCTGAAAAAAGACGAGGACAAAATGAAGTGTTCTGCTTACATCGCGGCAAGCGCAGATGGGTACATTGCCCGGGTCGACGGTGGTATAGACTGGCTGGAAACTGCTGGTGGGCTAAATGCTGGCGTGCCCCAGGGCTATGTCGACTTTGAGGCTTATATGGCGACGGTTGATTGCATGATTATGGGTCGCAAATGCATGGAGAAGATCAGTAGCTTCGACTTGCCCTCTGACCAATGGCCCTATGGAACGACAAAGATCGTCGTTCTAAGCAACACCGTTAAGACGCCCCCCGAAAATCTGAAAGATAAGGTTGAAATATACTCTGGTGATTTGGAGGCACTTCTGAACAGGCTGGAGTCCGAAGGCTATCAGAGCGCCTATATCGACGGTGGCAACACTATTCAGGCCTTTATCAACCTTGGGCGGTTGGACGAGATAACCATCACGCAAATACCGGTTCTGATTGGTCAGGGGGCACCATTGTTCGGACGGACGCTCCGAGATATAACCCTCACGAACGCACAGGCGGTGGTTTGTCCGAACGATTGCATCCAGATACGGTATCAGATCAAGAACAGTAAATCGGCAAGCCGACACTCATGCCGTCCGCAGTACTAGGCGAAAAGTGCTCGTTGCCGCTTTACGCTACTTTTCAAATTAGTGACCGGTGGCAACCCGAAACGGACATTCATCATCGGGCTTTGCAAACTCCGAAATGCGGACCAAAGCCGCCAGATGGGAAATTGGGTGGCTTTCCATCCGGTTCCGCAAGTACTTTGCCCGCAAGCAAGGCTGTTCAACCTGTGCGCACAAGGAGCAATGTACCCCGAACCAGCCAACCAGAAAGATCTCCCGCCATGTCCAAGAGGCTGCAAGAGACGCAGCCCGGCGCATCGTGAAGACAGACGCCTACGCCGATGCCAGCAGGCGACGAAAAAAGGTCGAGATGCTCTTTGCTCACCTCAAACGCATTCTCCGGCTCGACCGGCTGCGCCTCCGCAGACCAAACGGCGACAAAGACGAGTTCCTCCAGGCAGCAACCGCCCAAAACCTCCGGAAACTCGCGAAACCGATCCCTGGCTCTCCGGTGATGGCGTGACGGCAATGACCAGACGGACGCGACCGCAATGGCAACGCGTTCTCACAGACGACTTCTTCAACACAATCGGCTCAACGGAGACATCTGACTAAAACTACCGGATGACTGCTTACCCGAATGCATCGGTTTCGAACAGCGACGCCGTTACGGGACCGGTCTTGAACAGCATATATCGCTGCCCCGCAAGAATGCCGCGATCCAGCCGTTCGACCCCGTCATAGCTTTGCCGCCCGGTGCATTCCCGCATCGCGCACAGGTCGATGTGATCCTGCAAGTTGCGGCCAACACCCGACAGGTCATTCACCACGTCCACATCAACGGACCGCAGGTCATCTGCACGGCCGATCCCCGAGAGCATCAGCAACCGCGGCGACCCTATGGCCCCGGACGCGATCAGAACCTCTTTCCGGGCCTTGATGACTGACCTCTGCCCCTGTCGCAGAACTTCTACCCCGACCGCAGGCCCTTTGGTTACGACAACGCGTGGGGCCTGTGTGTGGGTCATGACCGTCAGGCTCGGGCGTTGTTCCGCAGTCTTCAGATAGGCCGAGGCCGTGGAAGATCGGCGCACGCTTTTCTGCGTCAGCTGATAGTACCCTACCCCGGCTTGCTGTGCGCCATTGAAGTCCGGGTTGTAAGGCAATCCGTATTCCTGCCCTGCCCTGATGAATGCATCACAAATCGGAAAAGCCCCCCGCAGCATGGACACCCCCAACGGCCCCCCGGTCCCTTGATTCAGTTCGCCGAAACGTTCATTGCCTTCGGCGCGTTTGAAATAGGGAAGAACCTCACAATAGCTCCAGCCGTTACATCCCCAATCCTGGGCCCAGGCGTCATAGTCGTGGCGGTGGCCACGGGTATAGACCTGCGCATTGATCGAGCGGCCGCCGCCAATCACCTTGGCCTGGGTAAACCAGATCTCGCGTCCCTGCATGTGTTTCTGAGGCACCGTGGACCAGCCCAGCTTGCAATGCCCTTGGTCATCTTGGCAAAGCCTGCGGGCAACTGAAACAACAGACTTCTGTCCCGGCAACCCGCTTCGAGCAACAGCACGGAAACATCTGGATCTTCCATCAACCGATTGGCCAGGACACAGCCTGCCGATCCTGCACCTGTTATGACGCAGTCAAATTCTTGACCAATATCAAATGCTTGCGCGGGGAGCCTTTTGTATCCGAACAGTTAAAAACGTCGGTTTCATATCGGCACCCGCAAGTCAACGCCACCTGGCGGTCACCCCCCGTCACCACGTTTCATATCGGAGAGGCCACCGGGTACGACGTACGCTCAACACCCCAAGTCGCAACTATCCTGCCATGGCTGGCGATACACCCTTTGAATTGAATGTCAATGCCAAAAGGGTATCCAGCGCCCTTTGGAAAGCTCAACCAGGACGCAAAAACGGCACTTAACAACCCATGAACGACTTCACGATCATAGCCGTAGATCGAAAGCACTTGTCGGGTTATTGTTACGTTAAGATATTTTGTTGAGGAGATTCGTTTTGACAGATGAAAAGCCCTCCAAGCATGAGCCGAAACCGACCGAACCCGACATGCCGAGCCCCGGCAAAGGCGGCGGGCATGGCGCTGCGGCGGTGCCGGCAAAAAAAGAGCCCGCCTACGAAAGCGACAAATCAAAACTGGATCTCCAACTGACGGAGAGGCTCACAAAGATCGAAATCTCTGAACGCACGAAGAGAAACAAGATCAACGATGACATCAAAAAGCTTCGTGCGTCATACAGTGCAAAACTGGCACCGTTGGAAAGTGCCCTGGAACTGTTGATCAGCGCCAACCCGGCCTCCGATACTGAGCCTGGAGACGCCAAACAGGTGCAAGACAAGGCCGCAAAAGCAACTGGGGAAGCCACTGACAAAGTCGACAAAGCGCAAGAAGCCGTGGCAAATGCTCAGGATGACCTGAAGGCCGCAAAAGCAGAGCTTGAGACCGTCAGGAAAGACTGGGACACTGCCGTCAAGTTGCATGCAAAAACGAACCTTACTGACGATGTTTCCGATCTCAAAGAAGATCTCGAAGCCCTTCTGGAAGTGGAAGGCGGAAAGCTCGATGTTGTCGAAAAGGCAGCGGCGCATGACCGCGAGGAAGCTCAGAAAGAATATGATGAAGGCATTCAAAAGCTGAACATCAATCACGGACACTAGAACGCGTATTGGATTGAATGATGGCCTATAAAACTCCTGGCGTTTACATTGTGGAAAAAAACGCCTTCCCGAATTCAGTAGTCGCTGCCTCAACCGGCATCCCCCTTTTCATCGGTCACACGGCCCGGGCTGAAACTGCGGCGGGTGACACGCTTGAAGAGATTCCGACGCGCATCACGTCGATGACCGAGTTCGAGGCGTTGTTTGGGGGCGCACCCGGCCTTCAAGTCGAATTTGACAATAACACCTACAAGATAAACGGGTCGCGCTACTATCTGTATCGCGCCGTTCAGCTTTTCTTTGCCAATGAAGGCAGTGTCTGCTGGATCGTGTCCGTAGGGAACTACGACACTGCGGTCACTACGGACACTCTGGACAAGCCGTTCGAACAAAATAGCGAAGCCGAGAAAGCGGGCGAACCCGATCTCATCGTCATACCTGACGCGGTCGCCTTGGAGAGTGAAGAGGACAGCGCATCAATCTATGGCAGAGCCCTGCTTGCCAATGATCGCATTCCGGACAAACGCTTTGTCCTAATGGACCTGCGTGATGGGGCAAGTTCCTTCGCCCCGGAGATTGCCGACACTTTCAGGACCGCAGTTTCGACCGGAGATCTGGCCTTTGGCGCAGCTTATTATCCCTGGATCCATACCAACCTGATTTCGGTGCCCAGCCTTGCCTATTGTACGTCCACGACCATCGACCACCTCAAAGCCTTGATCCAAGCGGACACACCGGAAATGTCCGAGGAAATCGCCACGGCAATCGACGAGGCCCTCGAGTCTGGTGATGCTGTCTCACTGGCACGCGCACATAGCATGGCCGCAGCGCAAAGCCCGAGATATGTCATTGCAATGCAAAAGATCCTTGAGGTGTTGAACCTCCAACCAACCGGAGGAGCCATAGCAGGCGTCTATGCCAACACCGACAAAACCGCTGGCGTTTTCAAAGCGCCAGCAAATCTTGGGATGGCGGCCGTGGTCGCGCCAGCGGCCCAGATTTCAAATCAGCAGCAGGAAGGTCTGAATGCGCCCGCAAGTGGCAAGGCCATCAATGCCATACGGACATTCCCCGGAGGTGGGACATTGATCTGGGGCGCGCGCACGCTCGACGCAAACTCGCTGGACTGGCGCTATGTCCCGGTGCGGCGCATGGTATCTTTTTTGGAAAAATCCATTCGGGCCGCCTGTCAGGCCTATGTGTTCGAACCGAACACGGCCCAGACGTGGGTGTCCGTGAAGGCCATGATTGAGAACTTTCTCTACACCCAATGGAAAGACCGCGGATTGGCGGGCGCAGTACCGGAAGACGCCTATTCAGTTCACGTTGGCCTTGGGTCAACCATGACCGCTCAGGACATTCTCGACGGCCAGATGAACGTATCGATTTTGATTGCTGTTGCAAGACCTGCAGAATTCATTGAGCTGACATTCACACAAAAGATGCAGGCGTCCTGAACAGACGCGCCATAGGAGGAAGACGCCATGGCTGGCGAAGAACAAAATGCAATCTGGCCACTGCCGAAATTCTATTTCCAGGTGGATATCTCCAATATTGGGGATGGCATGGCTTTCAGCGAAGTCTCGGGTTTGGATGTCGAGACGTCCGTGATCGAATACCGTGCTGGCAATTCCAAGGTCTTTTCGACCGTCAAGATGCCCGGAATAATCAAGACAGCGCCGGTTACGTTGAAGAAAGGCGTCTTTGCCAATGACAACAAGCTTTTCGACTGGTTCAAGCAAATCAAGTTGAACACGATCAAGCGCGAAACCGTCACGATCAAACTCCTGGATGAAACGGGTACGCCCACAATGGTCTGGAAGCTCAACAACGCCATGCCCACAAAGATCGTCGGAACGGATCTGAAATCCGACGCCAACGAAGTAGCGGTCGAGAGCATCGAGCTTGTCTATGAGGGGCTTGAAATCGAAAACGGTTGACGTCAATGGATCAGGATCCTCCCCTAACGGCGTTTTCTTTCCATGTTCGGTTTCACGGCATTGGTTCGGAATTTGACGGCGGATTTCAGACCGTATCCGGACTGACCAGTGAACGCGAGGTTGTCGAAGTTCCGGAAGGTGGGGTCAATACGCATGTACACAGACTCCCGGCCCGGATCCGCACACAGAATGTCGTGCTGAAACGAGGCATCTTTTCTGATGCCTCGCCTTTGCGGAATTGGGTGACACGCATCATGCAATCGGAATTGTCGAGACCCATTGATCCAAAGGACCTGACGATCTCGCTGTTGGATGAAAATGGTGATCCCGCGATGTCCTGGGTTCTGAACAATGCTTACCCGGTGAAGTTCGACGTTGATGCGCTGGACGCCATGAAAAGCGCGCTGGCGGTTGAAACACTGGAATTTGCCTACGCGGAACTCCGACGGGTATCTTCGCCGATTTCCACCGGAGTTTGGGCTTAGGAGACGCCGAGTATGAAAATCGAGATCGGGACAATCGAGATTGTAGTGGAACAGCCTGACGCAGATACGGGTGTTCAGGGTGCAAATCCGACGCCCGTCCTCACCGATGACCTGCGGCGCGAGATCCGTCAGATTTGCGCAGAGATTGTCCGGGATACACTGCAGCGACGGAGCGAGAAATAAATGTCGCTCAGCAAACTCGTCATCAAGGCATATTCACCAAAGGATCGGCGCAAATTTCTGGGTGACTGGACCGCTCAGATCAATCCGGACGGCTACCGGCAGGCTTACCGCACGCTTGTCTCCGAGGACCGCGGGATTGATACGGCCGGATCGGTGATCCGCTACCGCACCCAGAAACCACAGGAATTGTCGTTTCGCTTTACGGTCGATGGCACCGGCATCGTGCCTGGCGTCACGGATGTGGACGAACATGTCGTGGCGTTGCGCGAACTGGCAGTCGACTACAACGGTGAGCATCACAGCCCCAATCTGCTGGACGTGATCTGGGGCAAGCTCGTGTTTCGCAGCATGCTGGTATCGATGGAGGTCGATTACACACTGTTTGCCCCCGATGGCACACCGCTGAGAGCCGAGATTTCAGCCTCTTTCCGTGAACATCGTACACCGGAAGAAATTGCCCGGAAAGCCTCCAAACGGTCGGCAGACCTGACACATGAACGCATCATGACAGATGGGATTTCTCTGTCCATGCATTCGCATGACATCTATCGCGACGTGTCCTTCTACATTGATGTCGCGCGGGCGAACGACCACGACGACCTGATGCCAATCAGACCCGGTACATCCGTCGTTTTTCCCAAGATGGAGGAGTGACCCATGCCCAAGTCTCTCCGAGTCGAAAGCCAAGAGATCCTGACCATCGCGGTCGAGATCGACGGCAAGACGATGTCCGAACAGGCCACGGTCAAGCAAATCACGGTCGATCATGCGCTCAATCGTGTACCGCGTGCCACGGTCAGCTTTGCTGACGGCTCCCCAAGTGAAGAGGACTTTGCCTTGAGCCGAAGCGCGGATGTCCTGCCTGGCGCCAAGGTCAAGATACGGGCCGGGTATCATGCCAGCAACGAAGTGCTCTTTTTCGGCATCGTCCTGAAACACGCGATCCAATTACGCGAGAACGGCGAAACCCAACTGGTTCTGTCCTGCGCAGATCCCGCCATCGCGCTGACATGTGTCCGCAGGACCCGGCATTTCGCAAACCAAAAGGACAGCGATGCCCTCTCGCAGATCATTCGCGACGCAGGTCTAAAGGCGGACATATCCGCGACCTCGGAAACAGTTGAACAGATCGTTCAGCACAACGCGACGGATTGGGACTTTCTACTGATGCGCGCCGCCGCAAATGGGCATGTTGTTTCGGTCTATGACGGCCGCGTGACGGTTGCACCGCCGCAACTCGACACGCCGGAATACGAGGCCCGCTTTGGCGAGTCGTTGCTGTCCTTCGACGCCACGTTGGATGCAGGAAGCCAGATCGCAGGCGCAGAGGCAAAGGCATGGGATTTCGCCAGACAAGAAGCCGTATCCGCCAGTGCACCTGAACCTGGCGTGAACCGGCAGGGTGATGTGACCGGAAAGTCCCTTGCCCGTTCGGTCAATGGCGGTGAAGCGGATTTTCGCAGCTTTGGCGCGCTGTCCGCAAAGGGGTTGCAAACCTGGTCCGTCGCGCAGCTGCTCAACAGCCGTCTGGCCCGCCTTTACGGCCGTGCGAAGCTGGCGGGCAGTGCAAAACTGCGCCCCGGACAGACCCTTGAATTGGGCGGCATGAGCCCTCGTTTCAACGGAGCGGCCTACATGAGTGCCGTCCACCATCACCTCATGGCCGGAGAATGGGACACCGAAGTGCAATTCGGTCTGGATCCCCACCTGCACCAGCGCCACGATGTTGCTAACGCCGACAGCCCGGCCGCTGCCGGGCTACGTCCCGGTGTTTTTGGACCGCAATATGCCAAGGTACGTCAAACCCATGATGATCCTCTGGGCCAGGGCCGGATCGAGGTGACCCTGCCCTTGTCGGGCAATGCTGCGCTTTGGGTGCGGGTTGTTACGCCATATGCGGGAAACGAAACGGGCATCGACTTTTTGCCCGAGGTCGGGGACGAGGTCGTGATCGATTTCCTGGATGGCGACCCGCAGAACGCAGTTTGTCTGGGCGGCTTGCACAGCAGCAAACGGCCTGCCCCACAGGTCCCGGACAAGACAAACACGTTCAAGACCATACGCACCCGTTCCGGGATTACTTTGCAATTCGACGACGAAAAGGTCGTTGCAGATCTCAGCACGCCGGCGGGGCACAAGGTCACGCTGGATGACGACGCCAAGACCTTGGTCGTGCAGGACAGCCACGGCAACGCGGTCAAACTCAGCAAAGACGGAATTTCGCTCAAGAGCATTGCCGCGGTCCAGATCGAGGCGGCCACGGATATCGACTTCACTGCCGGCGGCACACTGAACGGCGAAGCGAAAACGGATATTTCATTGCGGGCGCTGAACATTTCTCAGGATGCCAGTGCCGCGTTCAGTGCCAAGGGGGCGACGTCGAAGCTTGATGCAAGTGGGCCCATGACGATCAGTGGCCTCCCGGTAAAAATTAATTAGAGAGGAAAGCCCGATGCCGCCCGCTGCCCGCCTGTCAGACCTTCATACCTGCCCGATGGCGCCCCCCAACGGCGTGGCGCATGTTGGTGGGCCGGTGTTCGGCCCGGGAGTTCCCACGGTGTTGATCGCTGGCATGCCTGCGGCGGTCTTGGGGGATAAGGCAATATGCGTCGGACCACCGGATACGATCGTAAAAGGGTCGGCCACTGTCTTGATCGGGGGCAAGCCTGCCGCCCGTATGGGCGACAGCACCGCCCATGGCGGTGTGATCGCGGCTGGCGCCCCAACCGTTTTGATAGGGGGCTAGCGCATGCACGGACCCGCTCGCAAATTTCTGGGGCGCGGCTGGGCGTTTCCGCCCCGTTTCAATCTCGCATCCTCGACCGTTGAAATGCGCACGGACGTGGATGACATCCAGGAAGCTCTTGGTCTTTTGCTGCGCACCATTCAGGGCGAACGGATCATGCGGCCAGATTTCGGCCTGCCGGTGCAGGTATTTGCCGTTGTTTCGCAAAATTCGCTTGGTGAACTTGCCACCCAAATCAAGGATACCATCACACGGTTTGAACCAAGAGTAAAAGTGCTCAGGGTTGAAGTCCTGTCCGAACGCATCGAAACCGGAGAAATCCTTGTCGATATCGTCTATGACGTGCCTGCGGTGAATGCACGGGCCAATCTGGTCGTCCCGTTCTATCGCGAAGAAGGCACAGCCTTTGGACCGATGGATCCGCCGACAGGCCGAAAGGCAGGCGGATGACAGACAGGTTGTTGCATACTTGGCAAGGCGGGCGCGGACAACCGATGCTGGCGCCCGAGACCGTGCCGATCGATGCGCGCAATGAAGCCGAACTTCTTCATTACCTCGCTGACATAGCGGCAGCTCTCAAGTTCGACGATGGGACTGAAAGCACGGCAAACTGGCGTGACTTTCTTGATGGTGATCCGCTGTTTCTGATGGCCGAAATCGCCGGTCACGTTCGGGATCGGACCTATTTCGATCATAGAGGGAACCCCGATGAATTGGGACCTTTACAAACTGGACTTCTAAGGAGTTTCGAGGAGTGGAAAGTTCGGTGCCAAAGACAGTCAAACCACACGCTTCAAGCCGAGATCTCGATTGCGGCAAGGAACGCCCTTCGCATCACACGGCCCGCGACATTGCCACGACAGGATCGTACGCCACTCAAAGGCATGGCGCCGGTTAGCGTACCATCGATGCAGGAAATCAGCGCGGCGGACCGTGCCATCCGCGCGCTGGGAGAAGAAGTTGCAGAGGAATTGCGCCACGCAATGGCGAGCCGCTCTGACCACGCCCCGCATATCGGCCTGCTGCTTGCATTTCTCCGGATGCGAGAAACCGTGCGCGCACATGTCAACGCACTGCCAGAGGCGCATCTGTCGTTTTTTTACAACCGGGTGCTGGGTCTCAGCCCCAGATCCGCTACAATGGACCAAACCGTTTTGGCCCTGTCACTGGTGGCTGACACGGCGCCGTTCGTTCTTCCCGCCGGTACGCAATTTGAAGCGGGCCAGGTCGAAGGCGACGGACCGGTGCGCTATGCAACGGACAGCGATGTGCATCTTGACCACGCGCAGGTCACGCGGGCGATCTCGGTAACCCTCGACCTAGATGACACGCAGAATTGCCGGGATCTGCGCTTTCAGGACCAGTCGCTGCCCTTAACACAGCCCATGCTGCCATTCGGAGGGCGCGATATGGGCCACCCGATGGCCTGCGGGCTGGTTATCAGCTCGCCCCTGCTTGTCTTGCCCGGAGGCCACCGCCGCATCATCGTGACGTTGGACCTCAGCGCTACCTCTGATGACCTGCTAGCCGCCTTTGCGACCGCCGGGTCCGAGGGCATCCCGGCCCAAAGCCTGGGGTTGCAGATCTCTCTGAGCGGGGCCGACGGGGCGCAAGTAACGCCTGCCTCACGCGTGCGGTTGAAGCAAGAAAACCAGGTCGAGATCAGTTGCACCTTAGCGCCGACGGCGGCGGCAGTCGTTTCGGCCCCCGATCCCCTGGGCCGGGCCGATGGCGGACGCATGGACATTCGTCTTGCACGCACCGCCATGGGGCATGGCCTTTCGATATTCGGGGTGCTCAAGATCGCGTCACTCTCGCTCTCGGTGACGGTGGACGATCTGCCGCTTGACAGCCTGGGAACACCGGACGGCCTCGTCAATGCCGCCGAACCGTTTGCCCCTTTTGGGATGCAACCGCTGAACGGGGCCGCTGTTGAAATAGCGTTGCCGGGCGGAATTGCGCTGCCTGTGACAGTCGCCAAATTGACGCTGACATGGACACAACTACCATCAGGAAAGGGTGGCCTGGAAGACCATTATGCGGGCTACGGGCTGGGGATCAGGAATGACAGCTTTCTGGTTCGGGCCGGGGCCGTCCACGGGGGGTGGTTGCAGGAAGCCGGACCTGACACCCAGCTTTTTCGCCCCGAACGCGGCCCGATCTCGGCCCAAAGTCATTTTGAACTGCCAATTGGCAAACTGACCGAGGCCCAGACGTGGCGGCTGCGCCTTGTTGCGCCGGAAACCGGATTTGGGCGAGAGGTTCATCCCGCGCTTCTGGCCGCATCGACGGCCAAGGCAGCTCTGCCAAAGCCACTGGTCGCGGCGATCGCCAGCAGAGCGCGGGCAACCCTTGGCAAGGTGATCCCGTCCGCCGCGCCACAAGACGCGCCGATCCCCAAGCCACCCTACACCCCGATGGCAAGCGAGGCGACGCTGAGCTATACGGCCAGTGCGCGGATTGACCGGCGGGACGATGCACGCTGGGGCAGCTACTTTGCCGCCACGCCGCTGGGCGACATCCCGGCCTGGTCTCGGGGATCGCTGGCGTTAGCGGAACTTCCCGGCGCCGCTTCCCCAACCTCTGCCGGTGTGTTTGTCCTGGGGGTCGCAAACCTGTCCAACAGGCGCCGGCTTGATCTGAACGTTGACATCGAAAGCCGGACGGTGCGGGTCAGGCGTCCCTCGAACGGCGCGCCTCCTCCACATCTAGACTGGAGTTATCTGACGGCGCGCGGCTGGGCAAAGCTGCCGAACAGGAACATCTTGCACGACGGTACCCATGGGTTCACGACCGCCGGCATTCTTAGCCTGCAAGTGCCTTTCGACGCCGTCGAAGATGCCCCTGACATGCCTACCGGGCAGGTCTGGCTGGCCGCGCAGCCGACCAAACAGACGCCGGTCAAAACCATTGGCGCGCTGCGCAGCATTATGGCCAACGCGGTCTCGGTCACGCGGATCACCGAAGCCCCCTGGGCCAATGTGCCCAAGGGGCGGATCACCCGACTGACGGACGCAGATCAGACCCATCTGATCCAGAGTGCCGTCCAGCCGTCCAAAGGGCATGGGGGTCGTCGTGCAGAGACTAAGTCATCGTTTGACATTCGCGTCAGTGAACGGCTTCGCCACAAATCCCGAGCCCTTCAGGCCCGCGATTACGAACAGATAACACTGGCCGAATTTGATCACATCGGGGACGCGCGTTTGATCCGCGTGGCTCCGGGCGAGCTGACCCTTGCGGTGGCCGGGCGGCGCGGCAGCCCCGGCACATTGCCAAGGGTCGCGCCCGAGCAACTGAGTGAGATAGCGGACCATCTTAGGCAACGCATGCCGGGTAACGTCAGCCTGTCCGTGCGCAGCATTCGCTATGAAACAGTGCGGGCGCGGCTGTGGTTCGGCTTTGACGAACGCGTCGGTACGTCGGTTCTCGATCTTGCGACACGGGCCATCGACGATTGGATCGCCCCATGGCTTTGGGATCCGACCGCCCCTTGCCCCATTGGCGCAGGATCCCTGGACCCCTCTGATCTTGGGTCGCGGATCGAGGGACTTGCCGGCATCACCTATACAACGGGGATTGCGCTTTCGCGGGTCAGTGCATCCGGCGGGCCCGAGGAAGATGCCGAGTCACACACCTATCACGCACTCTCATCGTCCGCTGAGTTCAGTGTAGGGACAGTCCGGCCGAGTGCGCCGTTTTCGGTGCTGGTGCCTGCCAAAGCGCACCTCGTGACCCCTCTGTTCCCGCCATTCGGCGTGAGCGAGATGGAAATCGGCAGCTCTCTCGTTGTTCACCACCCGAATACCGAAAAAGACGACAACATTGATATCAAGACGACCCCGTTTGGTGTTGGCGCCCTGCGCATTGGCCAGGACTTGATCCCGCGCCCGAACCGAGGCCCAGGCGATGAATAAATTTGAAGGAGGCTTTCATGTCTTATAAAGACAAATCCAACGAAGCCGCGTTTGACAGGGATGCCAAGCGCGATGAGCTCGCCGGTCATTTCCGCCAAGGGGCCATGCCCAGCGAGCGGGATTTCAGAGACCTGATTGATGCCATGGCCCTGGAACGTGACCTGCACGATTTCAGGAACGATGTGGAAACACCGCTCAAGGTGGCAAGGCACATCGCTGAGCTCAGCAAGGACGAAACCTTCCTGAAGCTGAAGCACCCGCTGGGTCTGCGCGCCCGGCTGGGCAACTATCATCATGACACGAGCCAGAGCGAGAAATCGCTGAACGGCATCGACGTCACGGGGAGCCCGGATCTGGAATGGACCTTGATCCCGGCCAGCGAAGCCCCCTTCGCTGCCGAAGTCGTCGCGAGCCTCGATGACCCGGACCGCAGGCCGGCCGGATTCTGGGAAGACGACTGTTCGGCCATGTTACAAGCAACCGTCGTGTGCCGCAGCCCGACGTCGACTCACATTCGGATGACAAAAACGCCACGCTTGCTTGGCCCACTGTTCCAACGCTCTGTCCACGCGGCGTCCTGGGGATTTTTGGTCAGCCTTGTTTTTGTGTTGTTGTCCCTTGCAGTGATTACCGACCTGTCCCCACCTGGCTTGAAAATATTGATCGCAGAGATACTGAATTGGACAGAAAAGTTGCCGCATGGGGCGACAGAGTTATGGAAATTGAATGACGACGAAATAGGGACACTCAAAACAGAACTCGGAAAACTCGATAACAAAGAATTTTGGATCTTTACGCCGATCACCCTGATTTCAGCCGTATGTCTCTCTATTGCTTCATATCGGGTGTACGCACGGCGCACCCTTTTGACCCTGACATGGTCCGCGGCAAAGGGGCTTGTGCTCAAACCAAAGCTTGGCCGGGTCCAATCTGCGAACAAAAACGACCCCAGACCCAAGCTGCGATACAGTGTGACGTTCCTCACGCAGCCCAAGACAGTTTCTCACTCTTCAAGCCTGCCCGAGGACGCGACACAGGCCGTGGCAGAGGCTGCAGGCCTGCATGTGGCAGAACAGGACTCCCCATCGGTGCAGCACGAGAAACCCGAGACCCTGTCGACGGACGCGCCGGTAGCCGAGGAGCCGCCCGGGGAAGATAAATGACCGCAGAGCTTCCCAAGCTGAACCGCAACCGCGTCCTGCCCCCTGCGCTGGATTTCAAGGCTCTGCTTGAGCTGGGCATTCTGCGTGCGCAGGAAGCGTCGGGAACAGAGTGGACTGACTACAATCTGCATGATCCGGGTGTGACAATTCTTGAACAAGCCTGTTTTGCGCTGGTGGACATCGCCTATCGGGCCTCGCACCCGATCGAGGACCTGATCGAAACGGTTTTTGCTGCGGACGCAGACCATCAGGCCGCCCTGCCCGGCCCGGACCGCGACGCGCGCATGGCGGTTGATTTTCCTCTGCCATATCGCGCCCTGAGTTCTCCTCCGGTAACACATGCCGATTTTCAGGCCGCTATCCTTGATGCCTTTCCAGATGTCCGCACGGTCTGGATCACCTCGCAGTTGGAGCGCTGCGCTTTTGATGGCACAGATTTCACCGGCACCTCTGTCCGGCTTCTGCCCTATAGCAACACCGCCCTGCCCGACTACGATCATTTGAAGCTGCGGAATGAGGTCGAAGACTATCTTGGACATCACCGTCTTTTGGGCCAGACGTTCAGCGATGTGTCGCTCATCGAGGTGACACCGTACGAATTTGACGCAACACTCGTGGTCGAACCCGGGCGGGAGCCAGACGACCTGATTGCAGCCGTGCTGCACGCGGTCGACCTTGCTCTTTGTCCGCCGCTCTTGTTTCAGGCCCACACGTCTGCCGATACGCTCACACCAGATGTGCGTTTCAACGGTCCTCTCTTGAACGCGGGTCTCCCCGGGGCATGGGATACGCCTGACCCCCAAGCCACCCGGAATGCTGCGTGGCTTCAACGGGTCGTGCGAGATGTTGACGGCGTGGTCGCTGTCCAAGACGTTCGGGTGCCCAGGGCATCCCCCGATAAAGGCGCGGTCTTTGGCATAGACCGTTCTGATACCGCTCGCTTTGATGCGATCAGGATTGTCGATCCTGTGTGCGGATCCATCGGAGCCATGCGCCTGGATGCTGAGGCCGAAACGCTGCGCAAGAGCCATATCACCCTGAGTCTCGCGCATCGGTTGGGCGTGATCCGAGACGAGTCATCACGCCTGCGCCGCCAGACGCGGCAGGCACTTGCGACCCAGCTCCCCAAAGCCAAACCCCGTGCGCGGATGGATCACTATCATTCGATCCAATATGGTTTTCCGGCTGTATACGGGCTGGGCGGGCCCGGCCCGACCAGCAGCGGTAACGCAAGGCCCCGCCCTACCCCGGACGGTCTTGGCCCAAAGACTCCGGACACTCCGACCTCGGATGAAGTGCGCAATCTCCGCGCATTTCTGACCCTTTTGGAACAACCCCTCGCCGACATGCTCCAGCAGTTGCGCCTGGCCCCAGATCTGCTGAGCGCGGGGGCCGAGCCGGGCAAACTGCTCGGCGCGACCTATCGCGCCGCGGATTTGGGTGACGAAACCACTGGCGGCAGCCCTGGGTTTTCTGAACTACTAACCTGTGACACAGACTACAACAATGCGCTCAGCAATGCTGTGTCACGCGCAGACGCCCAGGGCGGGCGCTACGAAAAATTCCTGGACCATCTGCTCGCACGATATGACGAGCGATTTGACAACGCTGTTCTCAAGAAATTCGACGTCCCAACCAACCATGCGCGTCAAATGGCCAACCGCGCCCGCATCGAGGCCAAGCAGCGTTTCCTGCACGAAATCGTTGGCGACGCAGCGACTGCGGAGGATGGCATACATATCGGCATCGGCTTGGCCAGCCACCGCGGAAGCGCCGCCGAAAATCAAGACCTGCCGTGCAAGAGCTCGGCCTTTGCACGTCGTGTAGAACTCAAGACACTGCTCCCCACTCCGCTTGCCGTGTTGGAGCACCAGATGCTGCATGGGATAGATGTTCCCGACAACCGCAAATCGTCCCTGTTCTGGTTCGACACTTTGAACTCGTCATCAAAATGGCAGACCAGCATCGCGTTCAAAGTGCAGGTTCCCGGGCCTGGGAACGCGGGCACCCCCTCGGACACGGCGACGTTGTCGCAGGAAAAGCTGCATGTTTTTCTGCATCTGGCAAAGCCTTTGAACGATCGGCCGATAGATGGCGTTGACCTGCACGGCCTAATTGCCGATGTGCTTGCGGGCTCGATTCTGCGGGAATTGACGGATCCCGAGACCGGCACAAAGTGGTACGCGTGGTGCCAAAAGGCAAAGACCACAGCACAGCTGATCCTGCTCAGCCCGGTTCGGGCCCCCTACGATTCCACCTACAACGCGTTCGCGCACCTGTCGAAAAGCATCAATCATCCTCTCTGCCGACAATCTCTTTGTCCTGTCGTGTTTCCGTCGCGTTTCAGCGCATCGCGGTTGACCGTCGTCGCTGAGACCAAGAGCTTTGCCAATGTCGAGGCGAGCACTGCCTATAATGGCTTTGTCCGCGACACGGTCATGGCCGAGGCCCCAGCAGCTCTCGAAGTGACCTTCACCACGGCAGATGCGTGGCCCAGAGACACAAGAAATGACCTGGTCCTGGGCTCGGTGCGGGAAATGCGCGCCGCGCTCATGGAGTGGTCTACAGGCAACAGCGCCGAAAGAAACCTTGCCGGTCTCAGGCTCATGCGCACCTCGGCTGAAACCGCATATCGCCAACATCTGGCGACATTGGACAATCTGGTGAATGAATGACCGAAGCCAAGCGAATAGGGGTCGGAAAGGCTCGCCTGCGTCTCAGGACTGCGAAGGCATATGTGCCTCTTGAAAATGACAGGATCACGCGCGCGCTCGAGGACTCGTTGGCGCGCGTTGTCGGGCAACATGATCCCGGCGCGGATGTTGAGATCGGAACGCTTCGGCTCGACCTGGGCAGGCTTGATCTGAACGACGAGTTGAGCCTGCGGTATAGGCTGACAACCGGCTTGGAAAAGGCGCTAAGCCCTATTCTGAAGCGGGGTGATCCGAACGGATGGGCCACAGCTTCTCTTGATCAAACACAGGCGGGCGCCACATCTGGTGGTTCGCACACCGATCACATTTTGAGTTCTCCACCGCCTGATTTCGTGCGGGACACCGGCCCCGCCCCGCCCCGGTCACACGCAGACCATGATGCGTACCTGTCTTTGGTCTTTGGGCTAAAGCAAAACACCCAGCCGTGGCGCTCGGTTGAAAGCCTGGTCACAGACCTTTTGACCCGGAAGGACAGCGGCGCTGCCCTGTCGCGTTTGATGCGATATGCTCCCGCCAGAACACGGCTCGGTACAGCCTTGTCGCGCCTGGGTGACGCATATTCCGACCCGGGCTTGACTCTTGTCAATCTTGGCACCTCGGAACGGTCCGACCTGCACACGTGCATGAGTGGCAATTCCCACCCCGACACACAACCGACTGTTCAACAGCAGGACAGGGTCTCGCAACCACGCCAACGTAATGAGCTTGGCCAATATGCGCTGGATCATCCCATGCCAGGGGCAGTCCAAAAACCGTCTGACCCCGCGCGCGGTATTGGGGCGGCAGAACAGTCTGACGGGACAAGTCACCAAAGCAACCGCACAAAGCCTAAGGATAGGTCACTCCCATCTGCGGGGTCATCGCCGGTTATGCAGCACAAGCCGGAGCCCAACGCTGCGACCCGCCCCCCTCGACGCGAACCGCCGAGCGGTGCACCCAATGCAGTCCCTGATACAAGCCCATCGTGGCCTCAGCCTCCGTACGCGGATCATGGAGGCAAGCCACTGGTGGACAGTTCCCCTGGGCCGTCGGAGCCAAAGACACCACTTGGCCCGAGCGCTCGACCTGACAAAGCCGCCCAAGCATCTGTCACATACAGCGCGATCAAAGACCCCGCCGACCATACGGTGCAACGGGCGCTGCTGGCGATTCTGTTGGAGCTTGTCAAAACTGACACGACCGCAGGTTCTAAGGAAGAGCCCCAGAAAAGACTGCAACTTGCCGATATTGCCCGCTCTGTGGTGGATTGGGCGGCTCGCCGCGGCGACACATCACGGCAGGAAACGACATTCAAACATGAACGGCTTGACCGTATCCTTGACGCCTTGCACCAGAAAGCAGACGCACGATGGCTGTCGCCAGACACCCTGGCGCGCCACTTTGCGCGGCCGCCACTGATCAGCGTCCTTCAGGAACTTCTTGACCCCGCCCGGCGCACCGGGGATGCAGACCAGCAAAGCAATCGGACCAAGAAGTCAGACATAACAACAGGAACGCAGATCGCGATAATGGGGGCCGGACTTGTTCTTGTCGCTCCGTTCCTGCCGCAATTTCTTCAGAAGATCGGCGCTGATCCGCGTGGTTCGGTTGATCACGCACAACGCGCTGTATGGGCGCTGCACCGGTTGAGCGGAGCGGACGCCCGAGACGAAACGGATTTGGTTCTGGCCCGGATCCTGTCGGGGCTTCCGCTTGATGTGCCGCTAATCGATGAAACGGAACCTGATGAAATCGAAATCGACACGGGCCAGTCCCTTCTTTCCTCTATCCGGGCGCAATGGCCAGGTTTGCAGGGATCGTCGAACGCGACTTTGCAAACCAGCTTTCTGGCCCGCGACGGCCTATTGGAACGCGAAAGCCAGGGCTGGCGGCTTTCCGTGACCCCGGCCGGATACGACGTATTGCTTGACCGGTTGAGCTGGTCCTACAGCCTGGTGAAGCTGCATTGGATGAACGACCCTGTATTCGTCACATGGAGGGCGTAGGAATGTCGGCTACGACCGTTTTTGACGCCTTGCGCGCCGAGCTGGACTGGACCGGGGAAATCACGGCCCAATCTGTCACGGCGTATTTGTCGGGTGCCGAGATGCCGGAACTTGTGACGCCGACATCGGACGGTCTTGGCCCATGGGTGGCCACAGCCATTGATCTGGAGGGCTGGGAGCGCCTTGCCCTGGGGCTTACCCTGGCGGCGAGCTTTGCGCCAGAAACACTCGTTGCGCTCTATAGCAGACATCCTGCCACCAATCAGCGGTTTACCCAGTTCGGCGGCACGGGTCCGGACGAAGCTTTCTGCCCAACGGTGCGGACCTTGGCCTTCCTGTTGCGGGGAGATGATCCTGCGGGCACCGCAGAAACCTATGTCCGCATTCTTGACAGCCGGTTGCACAAGGCGGGTATGATCACGCTGGACGGTGGGCATAGCGCTCACCTTGTGCATGGACAACGACTGTTGCCCGGGCCCGCTACTCGCACGCTGCTGGGCAGCACTGCACGGGACGCAGCCATACCCGGTGCCGCCTTGTTCAAAACGGACCTCGGCCCCGACGACCTCGTCCTGCCCAAGGCCACACAGGAGGAACTGGAGGTCTTGTTGCACTGGTTGGAGTTTGGTCCGCAGATGGCCCGCGACTGGGGTTTGCAGGCCCGCGCGGCACCGGGGTTCGTTGCGGCGTTTACCGGGCCGCCCGGCACCGGCAAGACATTGGCCGCCGCGCTGATCGGCAAAAGGGCGGGCCGTGATGTCCTGCGGGTCGATCTTTCGCAGATCACTTCAAAATGGATTGGAGAGACCGAAAAGAACCTCTCGGAGGTTTTCGACGAGGCGGCCTTTACCGACGCGATCCTTTTCTTTGATGAGGCCGACGCTCTGTTCGGCAAGCGAACCGAAACGGCATCCGCAAACGATCGCTATGCCAATCAGGAAGTGTCCTATCTTTTGCAGCGGATCGAAGCTGCGCCCGGGTTGATCATTTTGGCCACCAATCTGAGAGACAACATCGACACGGCCTTTCTGCGACGGTTTCAGTCGGTGATCTATTTCGGCCGGCCCGGTCCCGCTGAACGGTCCGAGATCTGGCGGCGGGTCCTCGCCCGAGTTCCGGGAGCGGATCGCGTCAACATCACCGAACTTGCCGAGACCTATGATGTGACGGGCGCGGTGATCACCAATGCGGTGGTGACAGCGGCGCTCTTGGCCCGGGCCAGGCAACAGGATGTGGTAAGCGAAGGCTGTCTTCGGACAGCCCTGCGGCGTGAACAACGCAAACTCGGACTGAAAGGATAGACACATGGTACATGGTGCTCTGCAACGTCTGATGGGTGTCTTGAACACTGGTTTGGGCGTAATCGCTGGCGAGGAGCCGCTTGCCACACTCAACGCACCGCAGGAAAACGACACCGGCGGCGGGCTCGCGACACTGCGTCTTTCGCTGATCAAGGTGGACCGGGATGTGTCCTTGCAGGTGGCGAAACCTGTCATTCCCAAGGAAACTGTTGAACTGCAACCTGCTCCGCTGCGTTTGAACATGGATGTGCTGATGGCGACGGCCGGCGGATCATACGAGGATCGGCTGCTGCTTTTGGAGAATGCGATGCGGGTCCTGCACACCGCCAAATCGGTCAAGATCGGTCAATCGGGCAATCCTGAACGCCCGCTTGGCATCATCCAGATCGAATTGCAGAATCTCGACCTGCACGCCCTGTCCCATATCTGGTCGGCCAATCAGGCCCGCGTGTCCCCACATGCTGTTTATAGGCTTCGGGGTGTGCAGATCGTGGATGCCGATAGCTTTACCAACGAACACGTAATTCAAAATGTGAACACGGACATGAATGCCCCCAAGGATAAATTTGTTGCCACCGTGGTGCGTCAACGAAAGCAGGTTGAAGATTGGTAAAAGTCGGCATTGCAAACTAGCGAGCCGGTAAAACCAGACGATTGGAAAAAGGAGTTGCCGCTGTGAAGCTCAAGAGCAAGGCCGCTAGACCGGTCAAGCGCCCGGATCCAACCAGCCGAGACCGGCGCGCCAACCCCGCGCGAAAACGCGCCGCGACGCTGGGGCAGAAACCTGCCCTGACGCATGAGTCGAAGCTGCCGACACAAAGCGACTTCACCCCGGATGAACGGGCCTTTCTCAACCGGCTCAACGTGGATCTGAAGGACCTTCCCGAAGCGGCTTATGCCCCTTTGGCCGAGCTGCTAAAGAGTGTCACCGAACAATCCGCACAGTTGCCAGCGCACCCTACCGGCATGCGGCAAGCAGCCACCATGCTGACCGCGCAGTCCCAGGACGCAAGCCTCACGCTGACAAAGAGCATTGATTTGGCCGCAGGGCACCTGACGGTGGAATTGCACTTTCGTCACAAAGAGGCGCAGTATGCGTGGCACACAACCTTGGACACAATGCGCGTTCGGCCCTTGGGGCAAATGGCCGAGCAACATCCTCCTCAGTCCCAAAGCGACACATTACAGTCGGCCAAATCAGAGTTCGGACAAGAGGTTGAAGAGAGCGTACAAGCCTTTATGCGCGGAGCCTTGTTGGGGGATTTTAACGAAGACAGCTCAATCAGCGCCATCGCAGGTCAAACGCTGATCGGATTCATTCCGATCGTCGGCCAAATCGCCGATGCCCGCGATCTGGCCGCAGCCGTCAAACGCGCCAAAGACGGCGAACCCGGCGCACTTATGGATGTGGCCATTGCCACCATCGGCTTTGTCCCGGGGATGGATTGGCTCAAGGGCAGCCGCAAAGCCGCCATGCGATCCATCACCGAAGCCAAAGCACCTCTGGCAAAAGCCGTCCCTAACAAGAGCACCATCGAAAGCCGCAAACTTGCCCGTCGTAAGAAACCCGTGCTTACCGAAGAACAACAGAATATCTGGAATGAGCAGCAAAAAGCCAAAACACGCGCACGGTCGCGACGGGGACGCAGTTCGGAAACGAATACTCTGAACAACCTCGATCTGCCTGAGAACAGGAAGAAGTTCAAAACCGCATCAGGCAACACGGTCCCGGACGCGGTAGATTACAGGTCCAATGCGATGAGCGGACATTATTTCGACGGGCACACGAAGGAGATCTTTGAAATCAAGGACAAGGATTACCTGACACTCAGCCAACAAAACGGACAGTTACGCAAACAGATCGAGGCTGTGCGCAGCGGGCAAGCTGACGGTTTGACCCTGATCATCAGCAATCGGACCGTGCTTGCCAAAAGTCTCTTGCGTGAACTGCGCGACATCGGCGCTCTGATCATTTCCAGCGATCACTTTCTGCGCAACCCGGTTCGTATGGATTGAGCCGGGTGTCACCGCCTGGTCCATTCAGCGATGACGCACAAAGCGTACAGACATGTGCGGGTCCTGAGCCCGAAAGGCAACCAACCGAGCCGAACTCAGGCGATGACCGGTACCAGGTCGCGGGTGTCGGCCGCCAGATGATCAAGGATTTCTGCCTGCAAGTGATTGAACCTTTCGCCAGGCAGCTGATTGCGGGCAAGGTCCAGAAACGGATCTTCAACGCCCGAGCTGTGTCCACTGAGGGCTTCCATGATTGCCAACCCGCAGATAGGCACATGGGTTTCGCAATAGCCGCCTTCATGAACCAGAACCAGCCGCCCCTTACACAGGCGATCTGCGGCGGTCATCAACATTCTGGTCATCCATCGATAGCTGTCGCTGTGCAACAACATCCGGGGGAGACGAAGGGAGGTTTATAATACCGCCAATAGGCTTTGTTGCACAAATCACGCTGGGGATTCACTCTATGAATCTAGCTTGATAGCCGGGAGGCATGAGCAGTTGGGCCCTTACGAAGTACAAGACCAGGAACTGGCCTTCGTACAACACAGCGCTGAAGCAACACGGATCGCTGTCGATTTGGTTTGATCCGGAGATGGTCTGGGCGCCGCCGCCAACGGGCAAGCGTGGGCGGCAGCAACAATTCAGCGAAGCCGCGATCCAGAACTGCCTGACCCTGAAGGTGCTGTTTGGCATGCCGCTCCGGCAGACTACAGGGTTCGTCGAGAGCTTGCTACGGCTGGTTGGGCTGGATTTGACCGTTCCGAATTTCAGCACCTTGTGCCGCCGCCAGAAGACACTGAAGGTGAACCTGCCCTATCGCAGCAGCACCGGCCCGCTGAACCTCTTGATTGACAGCACGGGTATCAAGGCAGAGGGCGAAGGCGAGTGGAACGCCCGCAAACACAGCGGCACTAAACGCCGGATATGGCGAAAGATACACATCGGGATCGACGAGGAAACGCTGGAAGTGCGGGCGATCGAGGTCACCACCAGCAATGTTGGCGACGCGCCCATGTTGCCAGAATTGCTTGACCAAATTTGGCGGGGGGGGCACGTCAAGGTGAATAGACTAAAGCGGACATTCAGCGCGGCTTAGTGAAATGCCTAGAAGCGGACGACGCGGTCCTAGGGCATCCCTCGCTCAGTGTTCCGCATCAGCAGTTTTTATGGATGACGTCTGAGCCAATCTTCTGCAATGTCTAGACGATTGGCATGATGCTCCGCCAACATCTGATAGAATACCAAGAGCATCGCTATAGTCTGTCTCGGCCTCATCGAATGATAGTATTGGTAGGTATTTGCATTCGACACATATCGATTGTCTGTACGAGATTCCCCCGAAAGCGTGCTTTCGCAATACCATCGAACATCGTCAGGCTGCCGATTGCCTAAGTCCTCCATAAGCATCGCATCGTAGTGCCACGGGTTAGTCTCGTGGTCTATTTTCCAGACTTGAAGGTATCCGGACTCGACATAGAGATGCATGATCGCCTCGTCATGCTCGGAATGCTTGAGCACAAGTTCGTCGACGTCACTAAGATTCTGGATAGACCTATCAATCTTTCGAGCACCATTCAGGATGTGGTTCGTAGACTGCCGCATTAAGTCTAGGCCAGTAGGATGCGTCTGCCAAGTTTGAAACTCCTCGTCGGTGACCTCCACAGTAGCAATATCTACTTCGACAAGCTTCGCGCTCTTCAGGAGGTCTTTTGGGGTGCAGAAGTCGGTGTTCTTAACAAGGTCGATGCCGTTGGTAGCGTAAGCTTGCGCGACGAGGCGGCTACAGAACTGTTTGGGCGTGCCTTTTTTCCCAGCCCCTGCCAAGCCCTGCCAGCTTCCATTGTCGCGTATTCGCTCCCTATGCGTTCTCGGACGTAGTTGCATATTTTAGTTGAGGTGGTGGGGCTAAGCCCGTCCGTGAAACGGAGGGCAAATACGGAATTGTCCTGTTCAAAGAAAAGTCGTTGCGTATTGGCGGAATGGAATCCATCTCCTGTCGCATCGATGACCGAACAGTCATCGACATATAACATGGCGTGTGAAATCGGACTGATGGTGGTGGCACGAATGATCTTGCTGATCTTCGCGTCGCTGGTGGTCAGGATCACATCACCACGTTTCAGTACTTTCTCGTTTAATCGCTTTTTCATTTACCTGTAGTGTTAAAATAAGAGCCCTATCTGGCTGTTTCATTTGGCCAAGTAGGACTAGGAGTGGCCATAATACGCCCTCCTGTACGAAACCTATTCATTGATCCTAGCAATGGACCAGATAGCTTCCGTCCAGGCGGGAGAAAACTCACGGGATTTACATAGACTTTGCTCTTATGAATCATGAGGCCACGCAATGGAAGCCAGCCCGATTCTCCCAAATTCCCGATAAAACCACGGCGCAGAGCGTTCGTAACAATATCTACTAACTCCAGACCCGGCTCTGGGTCACTCGAAATTCTGAAACTCTCACGATACATCACTTGTAGATCGATGCCCGCACCGTACTTACAATCAACTGGAGGTGCTACTTCTCGGAGATCATCAGGAATCTCATCAATGATAAAGCGGCGAAAATGGCGAAAGTCACCGCCCGGAAGCATGGCTTCAGGTTTTTGAAGTGACATCGCTTGAAGCCAAACGATGAGCGTTTTTGACCACCAATCTTCCCAATTTGTAACTTCCGCCGGTTTTTTCGCATCCACAACCCAGTGAAATTTTCCTAGCTCCTTTTGGTTGCGTTGGCAGTGATAAACGATCATATCTTGCATGACTTCATGGAGCAGGTCGATTGCAACTGCTCCTTGGACATACAATTGACCTGAAAACCCCTCCATTCTTTCTTGCAAGTCAGCAATGCTGTCTCTCAGCTCTTGCGTGTGTCCGTTGGTGAGGTTCGCGGCAAGGCTGGCGATCTGGCACGCACGATGCTTTGCAATATCTTCGGCTGTATGCTCTGCCATGTCGATCATTGAAGCACAGAGTATGGCTCCGTTTTTCCGCAGTATTTCGATCACTGCTGCAACTTGCGCTTCCTTGAGAAGGCTCCCTTTGACCACCCCCTTGCGCTTCGGAAGGTTTGCTCGGATTCGCTCATACTTGCGGAATAATTTTGGTAAGCGGTGTGTCGCGATGACTAGAGCACCCAACGTCGAAACGGCTGGTTTGCTGGCTCCATACCCGGTAAATATCCCAGACTCGTCTATGTAAATGTGCAAGGTAGCAACCCTTGATGTAACTTCATTAGAGAATTAGACCGAAAGGGCTTGTGGTTATCGCCAAACCTATTTGGAACGGAAACCAGTCTGCTAGCCCATTGTCGAGAACTGCCGTCCAAAGTTGAATACCTTCTCCATTGTTTGTGGTGCATCCACTCGCTCATCGAAAATGTTACACACTGTGGAAAGCTGCCATTAGTGATGCTCAGTGTTGCATAGACGGCGAGTGGCTGCTGTGTGACCTTCAACTCACATGAAGGCCATGTCAGTCTGTCCGGGAAATCGTGCCAAATTGTCCGAAAGCTGCCGCCGCGCTACATATAGTACTAGGGCCGAATGGGTGGATAATTAGGTGGTTATAATTTGCGTTCGATCCGGATACTTCACAAAAATATATTAGAAAATGCGATTTAATGGTGCCCGGGGGCGGAATCGAACCACCGACACGAGGATTTTCAATCCACTGCTCTACCCCTGAGCTACCCGGGCACGGGAACGACGTTTGTCGTTGGGTGGGGGCCTTCTATGACCTGAACCATGCAGTGTCCAGAGGCTTTTTGACATTTTTTCAGTGCGGACGCCGAACCTCGTCTTCGGGTTCTGAACCGACCGGATCGGCTTCTTCTTCGCGCTGTGACGGGACGGCGTAGGAGCCGTTCAGCCACTTGGCAAGGTCGATGTCGGCGCAGCGCTTCGAGCAGAAGGGGCGGAACTTTGTGACCGTGTCTTCGCCGCAGATAGGACAGCTCATGTCAGCACCTCTGACAAGGGGATACGCCCGCGTTTGCGCTGCAATTCGTAGTGGCCCAGAGGGGTCCAGCCCGCCAATGTGGTTTCGATGCCGTCTGCTTTGAATCCAGCGCGCAGGGCGGCTTCGAACCCGCGGCGGTCTTTCTTGGGCATGGGCGCGAGGTCAAGTGTGATCTGCCCGCCTAGGCCGCGCACCCGCAGCGCGCGGGCCAGAGCTTTGGCGCAGGCGAAGTTGGCTTTGGTTCCGGCGGCCAGTGACGTGTCGGAGCCGGTATTGACGTCAACCGCCACCAGCGCGCGGGTGGGTTGGATGTACAAATGGCCACCGCCGGTAAGCGGTTCGGATATTCCGCGCGCGGTGTCCAGCGCGTCGAGCACGCCGTGGGTCTCGAACCCTCCGGCTTTGGTCACGACCTCGGCCGGGTCGGTCCAGTCGCGCCAGGCCAGAACATGGGGGTTGTCGCCCTCCAGCAGCAGTTCCGGCTCGGTGCCCGGATCGTTCAGCACCTGATCGGCATGGGAAAGCATCGCGCTGATATCTTCGGCGATCTCGGCAGCGTCCTCGCCCTGACAGCACGAGCGCAGGATCAGGCCATGGGCGCTGCCCTGCATGCTGTCATGCGCGATTTCAAGGAGGCGGTCGCGTTCGTCTTCATCGCGGATGCTGCGCGAGATATTCAGGCCGGGCGCATCCGGCGTGACAATGGCATAGCGGCTTTTGAACAGAACGCGGTCCGTCACCGGCAGCGCTTTGCCCGGCTCGGCAAAACCCGTCACCTGCACCAGCAGCGGCGCGCCGGGGGCCAGCCCCTTGACCTGCCGCAAAAAGGCTGGACCGTCGGGTGTGGTCAGGAACATCCCGCCCTGCCCTTTGACCGGACGGTCGGCGCGGGCGCGGTAGATGGTGCCGGGCGCGGGGGCGTCCGAGGCGATCAGGAAATCATCCAGCTTGCCGTCCACCATCAGGGCTGCGGCTTCGCGACCCTCAATGTGGTCCAGAACGATGGTACGGCCTTTCATGACGCCTCTTTGTACAATGGATAGCCGATGCCCTGCAAAAGCCCGGCGGTCTCAGACAGGGGCAGGCCCACAATGCCTGTGAACGAGCCTGAAATCCACGGGATGAAAGCCCCCGCGGGCCCCTGAATCGCATAGGCCCCGGCCTTGCCCTGCCAGTCGTTGGTTGCGAGGTAAGCGTTGATCTCAAGATCCGACAGGCGTTTGACCTTGACCTGAGACACCACATCGCGCTGCAAAACCCGCGCGCCGCAGCGCACCGCGACTGAGGTCACGACCCGGTGCCGTCGACCCGACAGTGCATGCAGGTATTCAACCGCCTGCCCGGCATCTTCCGGCTTACCCAGAATGCGGCGGCCCAGCGCGACGGTGGTGTCGGCGCACAGGACAATATCGCCGCTATCCGCCTGAACCGCCTGCACTTTCTCGCGCGCGATGCGGCTGCAATAGGGCACCGGCAGCTCGCCCTTCAGGGGCGTTTCGTCGATATCAGGGGGGCGGATCGCGTCAGGCCGCACGCCAAGCTGAGCCAGCAGGTCCAGCCGCCTTGGGCTGCCCGATCCGAGGATAAACGCCATGAGGTAGGGCGTTACTTGAAGCGGTAGTTGATCCGACCCTTGGTCAGATCGTAAGGGGTCATCTCGACCTGAACTTTGTCGCCGGCCAGAACACGGATGCGGTTCTTGCGCATCTTGCCTGCCGTATGTGCGATGATCTCATGGCCGTTTTCCAGCTCGACCCGAAACGTCGCATTAGGCAGGAGTTCCTTCACGACACCGGGAAATTCGAGCGTATCTTCCTTGGCCATGTTGTCTCCATCATTACGTTGCACCCGCAGAATCTGCGAGGATGTGCGCTTAAATGAGCCTATTTCGGCCTTATTTCAAGGGCGGAATCACCTAAAGGCGGGATATTGTGACCGAATCGACTCGGGGCGCTTGTTCGTCCCAATGCGTCCTGTTGAGCACATGCCCGTCCGCCCGGACCTCGGCGATGGTGGTCAGGTCAATGTCCGCAAAGGTCCATCCAGGCTGGTTCAACTGACCCTCGGCTAGAACGCCGGTGGCCGGGAACCCCTTGTCGGGCGGGCCGAAGACACCGCCCATACCGGTGTTCATGTCCACTGCCTCGGACCAGTCGTTGCTTCCGACCAGCGAGGCCATGACCGTAACACATTGATTTTCCAGCGCCCGCGACATGGCCCCGATGCGTACGCGCCAATAACCCGAGAGCGCCTCGGTGCAGGACGGTACCAGGATCAGATCGGCCTCGCTTAGCGCACGGCCCAGCAAGGGGAATTCGCTATCGTAGCAGATCAGAACGCCGATCCTGCCCAGCGCCGTGTCGAACAGCTTCAGCGGCCCGCCGGGGGCGATGTCCCAAGCCTCGCGCTCGAACCGGGTCATGATTTGCTTGTCCTGATGATCGCAGCCACCATCCGGAGCGTAGAGCGCTGCCCGGTTCACCGGTCGGCCCGCGCCGTTCAAAACCGGGGCCGATGCGCCCAGAATATAGACCTTATGTTCTAGCGCGAGGCGCTGATGCAGGGTCTGTGCATCCTCCATTCGATCCGACACCGCACGGATCGAGCGTTCCAGATCACCGGCCACCTCGGCCCCGTCGAGCGTCGACAACTCCATCGCGCCGTATTCTGGAAAGACCAGCAGATCCGCGCCATGCCCTGCGGCGTCAGACACCCATCGGTCCAACTTGTCCTCGTACTGTGCCCAGCTATCGAGCCAGTCGAGGTTATAGGCAGCGGTGGCGACTTTCATTGGTTGGTGTCCTTCGGAGCTGGTTTGGCGTGACAGTAAGAGAGGACCTCGTTCCCTGTACAGACCGATTTGCCGGTTCTTCCAACGACGCAAAAGTGAGTTGGCTTACAGCACAAGACTTGGTTCAATAGAAACCGGAGGATCACCATGCGAAACGCGGAAAGCTTTAAGAAGTTCTATTTCGCCAAAGTGGGTATGGGCGAGGCCTGCGGCTGTGCTGAACGCGTGATCGACGTGTTCGAGTTCAACAGAAAAGGCGGCGAAACGGCCAAGACGGCTGTGAAGCAGGAAAAGGTCAAACGCCGAACGCTTAGGGGATGGGCGGTCAAATACGGCCTGCTCAGTCGCAAGCGTCAGACCTGAAACATCGGACAGGGCCCTATTCTTTGGCGTATGCCTGTCGGTAAAAGGCCGGAGCAGGTACCACTCTGGCGAAACGCGCAAGGACTCTGCTTACAAATCCCTGATCCAGAACTGTAGCGGCTTCAACGTCTCACTATCGTCCCCAACATCCTTCCACGAGAACTGCGCTACTACACCAGGCACACGTTCATAACCCCGGGCGCGCCAGAAGGTGTCCAGCGGGCGGTAGTGTTCGGGCCGCATTGGGTGATCCGTCGGACGCTGTACACCGCAGAAGGCGCATTTGGTGAAGCCCAGGTTGCGGGCATGTGCCTCGCGCAGGTCGAAGAATTTGTGGCCGACGCCCTGCCCCCGGTAGTCGGGCAGCAGGACGGATTCAGCACAGTAGAAGATGTCGGACAGGTCCAGCCCGGTGCCGTCGAAGGCTGCTGCAAAATCGTCGGCGTGGTCGGTCAGGGGCGCTCCGGTCGAAGCTCCGACAAGGCGGTCACCGTCCAAGGCTCCGACCACAATAGCCTTGTCGCTGTCGCGGTAGGATTGCAGGTATCTACGCTCGTATTCCAGGTCCCCGTCATACAGATAGGGCCACGCGCGAAATACCTCGATCCGCAGGCGGGCTACGTCGTCCAGAGCGGCCTCAAGCGCCGCTCCGGTCAGGGCACGGACCTCGGTCACGTCAGCCATTTGACACCTGCTTCACCCAGTCGGCGAGGTTGTAGAAGGTGGTCACGCGAGTGATCTTGCCGTCGCGCAAGTCAAAAAACGACCCGGCAGGCAGGCGATAGGTCTGACCGTGGGCTTCTGGCAGGCCGTCGTCGGTTTCCAGATAGGTGCCGTTCACGATGAACTCGGCGGCGGCGCGGGTGCCTCCCTCGGCCTCGAAGATCACGATATCGGTCAGGTTCTCTTTGTAGCAGCGGTTCATATGGGCGCAGAAGGCGGCGAATTTCTCTTTGCCGACGCGAATCTGGCCCTCGTTGACGTGATGGGCCACATCGTCGGACAGGCAGATCAGCATGCCGTCCACATCCCCGACGTTGAAGGCATCGAAATAGGCTTTGACGGTCTGGTTCATGTCCCCTCCGTAGGTTCGCCCCAGCGGTCTTTCAGATGTTTGATGATCTGATCGCGGGTCTGTCGGTAGTGGTGTAGCTTTTGTTCGCGGTTCTCACCCAGCCCGGTAGGGTCCATAATTGGCCAATAATCGACATCGAGGTGAAAAATCCGCGTCAGTTCCAGCGCCTTGCGCTGGCTGGCCGGGGACAAGGCAACAACCAGATCGAACGAGCCCAGATCGTCGCCCCATTCCTGCATCTCGTCAAAGGACCGCGACCGATGGCGCGACAGTTCAACCCCGACCTCGTGGCATGCGGCGATGCTGAAACCATCAATTTCCAGATCATTGTGGACACCCGCAGACTGGACATAGGTGCCGGTGCCATAGAACTTCTTCATCAGCCCCTCAGCCATGGGGGACCGAACCGCGTTGTGGTCGCAACAGAACAGGACCGACTGCGGCAGAGGCTTCACGTGTCAGCCCCCGAAATGCAGCACGCAGATCAGCGTGAACAGGCGGCGGGCGGTATCGTTGTCAACGTCGGCCTTGCCTTCCAGCCGTTCCTGCAACACGCGGCTGCCTTCGTTGTGGATGCCGCGCCGGGCCATATCAATGGTTTCGATCTGGCTGGGTGGCAAGGTTTTCACCGCGTCGAAATAGCTTTCGCATATCTGGAAATAGTCTTTGACCACCTGCCGGAAGGGCCCGAGCGACAAATGGAACTCGGCCGCCTTTTCGGCATCTTCCGTTGCGACATCGAAGACCAGCCGCTTGTCGCGGATCGAGAGCTGCACGTGATAGGGCCCGTCCGGGATCGCGCGATCATCGCGTTTTGGCAGCAAAAAGCTGTTATCTTCGAGCAGATCATAGATGGCGACCTTGCGCTCCTGCTCGATCTCGGGCGTCGGCGGCGGCAGGTTTCTGTCATCCAGTTCGATATGCGAAATGCGGGTCATCTTTACGGTCACCATCCTTCACGTCAGCACAGACCTATAGCAACGTATTTCGTTGAGCAACGGATAGAAGCACCTCGGCAGCAGGTCAGCCATTCAGCCGGTTGAGACGCGCCGTGACCGACAGGCCGTGCGCTTCCAGGCTTTCGGACTTTGCCAACTGTTCAGCCGCTGGCCCGATGGCGCGCAGCGCCTCGGGCGTCATCTGGCTGAGCGTGGTGCGTTTAAGGAAATCCATCACGCTGAGGCCCGAGGAAAACCGCGCAGACCGCGCCGTGGGCAGGACGTGGTTGGGGCCGCCGACATAATCGCCGATGGCTTCCGGGGTGTATTGTCCCAGAAAGATTGCGCCCGCGTGGATGGTTTTCTCGCTCAGCGCTACGGGATCGGCGACGCAAAGCTCCAGATGCTCCGGCGCGATACGGTTCGACAAGGTGGCGGCTTCGTCTAGATCGCGCGCGGTGATGATGGCACCGAAATCACGCCAGCTTGCACCCGCGATGGCGCGGCGTTGCAGGGTTTCCAGACGCCTATCGACGGCTTGCGCCACGGCCTGGCCGAAGTCGGCATCATCAGTGATCAGGATCGACTGCGCGCTTTCGTCATGTTCGGCCTGGCTGAGCAGGTCCAGAGCGATCCAATCCGGGTCATTGTCCTTGTCCGCAATCACCAGAATCTCGGAAGGGCCTGCGATCATGTCGATGCCCACCTTGCCAAACACCCGCCGTTTGGCGGCCGCGACGAAGGCGTTGCCCGGACCGGTGATCTTATCCACCGGCCTGATCGTCTCGGTACCGTAGGCCAGCGCGGCAATCGCCTGCGCGCCACCGATCCGGTAAACCTCGTCCACGCCGGAAAGCTGCGCGGCCAACAGAACCAGAGGATTCACCTGTCCGTCAGGCGTAGGTACAACAATGGCCAGCCGTTCGACACCCGCCACCTTGGCCGGAATCGCGTTCATCAAAACCGAGGATGGGTACGAGGCCAGCCCGCCCGGCACATACAAGCCCGCCGCCGAGACCGCCGACCAGCGCCAGCCCAGTGTCGCCCCAGTCGCATCCGTCCACTGACGATCCTGGGGCATCTGCTGTTCGTGATAGGCCCGGATGCGCTCGGCGGCCAGTTCCAGCGCGGCGCGATCCTCGGGCGTGACCTGCGCGACCGCCTCAGTGATCTCATCGGCGCTGAAGGCCATGGTTTCAGGCGTCAGTTCCAGCCGGTCGAATTTAGCGGTCAGTTCGATCACCGCCGCATCGCCCCGGCTGCGCACATCGTCGATGATCTGCGCCACGACCGCGTCCACATCCGGGCTGTCCTCGCGCTTGGCGCTGAGCAGCGATTGGAATCCGGCTTCAAAATCGGGCGAGGTCGTGTTCAGGAAAACGGGCATAATCAAGCACTCCGGGCGTTTGCATGCGTCTTATCGCCGGGGCCGGTGCGCCTCAACCCTCGACCTTGGGGTGCAGCGATTTGCGCATATGGAATTGGCGGAGGCCATAGTGATCCGTCGAGGTGCCAACCTCTTGCCAACCTTGCCTCAGATAAAAGGCCCGCGCGGTGGTTGTCGCAGTCAGATAGGCCTGATCGCATCCTTGCGCTGCCAGTTCGCGCTCCAGCTTGGCCAGCAGAGCCGATCCAACGCCGTGGGCAACGTGGTCCGGCCCCACAAAAAGGCGCGAGATTTCGGCCTGACCTTGCAAACTGCCCACCCCGGCGATCTGACCGTCGGTTTCAGCCAACCAGACCTCTGTGTCCGACTGAACCCAGTCGCGGATTGTCTGCGGGTCCTTGTTCGCAGTCCACTCCGCCACAAGATCGGGATCATTGCGATGATCGGCGGCGCAAAGTTCAGTGATCGAACGGATCAGAACGCGGCTGATATCAAAGACGTCAAACACCGTCGCCGGGCGCAAGATAAGCCCAGGCGGCACTTGCTGAAACGCCTGAGAGATACCGCGCTTGTTGTTCACTCGGGATGATGCGGCGCGTGGCCCGACGGGGCGCGATAGGGTCGGGTGACATCCTTGAGCGTGGCCTCCAGCGCCTCGACCGTCAGCCGGATCGCGCCGTCACCGGCAAGGGTCAGCAGAACCTGCCCCGCACCATCCTCGCCCGGTTCAAAGTCGACCGACAGCAGGGACAGGATCATGTCCGGATCGCGGCGGTCGATGCCCTGACTGGCGACCGACAGAACGGAGTCAAACACCAGAACCGACTGCACCCTCTCAAACGGGCGATCCCGGCGCGTGGCGGCTTCCTTGTCTTCCCACCGGAACCGGTTCAGCAGCAGGCCAAAGCGCCGCTGCGCCGGCTGCCACTTCATCTCGGTCACCGGGAAAACCGCATCCTGCGTCAGCGTCGCAACGACCTGCAGGTCATCGCCGTCCTCGGCCCCCAGATTCAGCGGCGCCTCGCGCCCGTCTTCGAAACTTGCGTCTGTCATTCGCCCTTGATCCGTTCAATCTTTGCGCCCACGCCTTCCAGCTTGCGCACCACATGCTCATATCCGCGGTCCAGATGATAGACCCGGCTGACCACCGTTTCCCCTTCCGCCGCCAATCCGGCCAGGATCAGCGAGACCGAGGCCCGCAGGTCCGTCGCCATCACCGGCGCGCCTTTCAGGCGTTCGACCCCGGTCACGGTGGCGGTGCCGCCATGGACCTCGATTTCAGCGCCCATGCGGACCAGTTCAGGGGCGTGCATAAAGCGATTCTCGAAAATACGCTCTTCAAGAACGGACACACCTTCGGCAGTACACATCAACGCCATCATCTGCGCCTGCAGATCGGTGGGGAAGCCGGGGAAAGGTTCGGTGACCACATCGACCGCCGTAACCCGCCCATTCTTGCGGGCGACTTTCAGGCCCTTTTCGGTCTCGGTGACATTGATCCCCGCCGCATCCAGCTTGGCCGCAAAGCTTTCGACCAGCCGCATCCGACCGCCCAGCAATTCGACCTCGCCGCCGCAGATCGCGGGGGCCAGCATATAGGTTCCCAGTTCAATCCGGTCGGTCACCACCTGATGGGTCGCGCCGTGCAGGCGGTCGACGCCCTGAATTTCGATGGTCGAGGTCCCCTCGCCCGAAATCTGCGCGCCCATCTTGCGCAGGCATTCAACCAGATCTACGATCTCGGGCTCGCGCGCGGCGTTCTTCAGCTCGGTCGTGCCCTTGGCCAGCGTGGCGGCCATGACGATGTTCTCGGTCGCGCCAACAGATGCAAAACGCATCTCGTGCACCGCGCCTTTCAACCCGCCCGGGGCGTTGGCGTGCAGATAGCCGTCTTTCAGCTCGATCTCGGCCCCCAGTGCTTCCAGCCCCTCGACATGCAGATCCATGGGCCGCGCGCCAATGGCACAGCCGCCGGGCAAAGACACCACTGCCTGCCCGAACCGCGCCAGCAACGGGCCCAGAACCAAGTTCGAGGCGCGCATCTTCCGCACGATATCATAGTCCGCCGTCTGACTGGTCAGATCGTGACTCGACATCGCGATCACCTGACCATCCTGAAGGGCCGAGACCTCGGCCCCCAGCGATTGCAGCAGGGCGGTCATGGTCTTGATGTCGCTCAGCCGCGGCGCATTGGTCAGCGTCAGCGGTTCTTCGCTTAAAAGCGTCGCGGGCATCAACGTCAGGCACGCGTTCTTCGCCCCCGCAATCGGAATCTGCCCGTTCAGCGGGCCATTCCCCGTCACCAGAATCGAATCCATCTGCTCTTATCCCTCGTCCTTACCGGCCTTGTCGTCCGAGGCCGCGCGCGCCTTGGCCTGCGCCTTGCGCCGCCCCATGTTCGCTTTCAGCGCCGCTTTCAAGCGGTCTTCGCGCGTTTGCCCCGGTTTACCGTGTTTTTTGGGTGAATTTTTCTCTGCCATTGTCTTTCTCTACAGGAGGCGAAAAAAACCGTCCAGACACCCTTGCGCCGCGTTTCGTTTGAGTCTAATCACCCGCCCACAGCGCTGCTGTAGCTCAGAGGTAGAGCACTCCCTTGGTAAGGGAGAGGTCGAGAGTTCAATTCTCTCCAGCAGCACCATGATTTCGAAAATTGTGCATTTATTTCAAGGCGATAACAGAGGCACGCTGAAACCAATCCCCTTTTTGACCCCCCTTCGGTTGCGCCACTAATTGGTCTTTTCGTCGCTTTAAAGTTTGCGTTAGCTCGCAGGGAGCACCGACTCCGCGCAATTGTCAGTTGCTCAAGAATCCCGCAGCGTGACTCCAATTGGACGTCGATGCCCTCAGAGATTCGAATGACGATTCGATATACCGCCGACAACCGGCAAACAATTAATGTAGGGCATAGTGTGCCAAGGCGTCGTGCCGAGCCCCGTCGGGATGCAAGGTCGATTGGAAAAGTGTAAAACTGGCGACGAGCATCGTTGTCAACGCGCTGCATGTGTGGGGAGGCTGGGCATGCTGAACCGCCTCGCGATGCCCCGGTTTTAAGCGAGCTATTGTTACATGTGGGCGGAAGCGCCGACGTGGAAGTATGATTCCAGCTCGCCGCGTGGCGGTCTGGATATTGCGGTGCAGAGCTACGAGCTCAGTACAATCCACCACCCCGACAGCCAGCACCTGCCCAAATCTTTCGACTCCGGAAAAAGTAATGCTAAAGGGCGAGGCTGTCGTTGTGAGAAGCTGTTCATGCAATTCTTCCAGTTTCTCCTCGGGCTGATTGTCCAAGAAGACCAGTGTTAGATGCATGTTTTCCGGCGGCACCAATCGGCCAGCAGGCAATGCGCGCTGCAACGGTGCAAAAGCGTCTTTTGCCTCATCGCTGAGTGATATGGCAATGAAACTGCGCAAAGAGCATTCCTGTGTTCGGTTAAACTCCAAATTACGGAGCTAGGACCTAATTCAACCAGTCCGGCCTTCTAGAGTCGTCACCCCAGGCTTCTTTGAGTAACTCTATGAACCTTTGGTACTCCATGGTCCTGCAGGGAAGTGTCTGAAACCTCTGCTTCTGGAGACTGACGGCTGTATACCAATCGTGTTTCCATGAACCATCACTTTGCCGGATCGAGGCTTCCATCCAATCTCTGGAGTTATCAATGAAATCAAACCATGGGCGATAGAAATCATATGGAAACAGGTTCACTGGGCCCTCAATGACAACATGGAATGCGTACATAGCATGGCCGATTGAGACTTTAGGGGAGTCTACGTCGATGGAATCTATGTGTTTGAACTTTGAACTGTTTTCGGCGCTAAAGCTGCTGTAGAAACCGTCTTTTAGGTGAAATTTTCCATCCACTGGGCAGTTTAGCTCAAAACTGCCCCGGGATTTAGAGGTGAAGAAGTCAGCCAAGGAGTTCCAGAACCCAATTCCTCTGCTAGACAAGTCTTGGTATTCCAGTTCGAAAAGCTTGGTGCCTTTGATTAGGTTGTCTCCAGTCTTAACCTTCCAATTTGACGCGTTATGTTGTCTGTCGGGGGCTACGCTATGCAAAAAGTTTGAAAGATCCGCATCTACAGCAGGCATGAAGAGAACATGCAGTTCCGTCTCTGACATTTAAGAAGTACCTCTTACTTGGGTTATCAACTGGCAACTGTTCTGGTTAACACAAGCTTAGCGAAGGTGTGATTTTTGTCACCTGCGGAAAGACGTCTGTTGTTGGGCAGGTTGCAACAAGTTACCCACGCGCTACCACCAACGGCGGCTCCTTCGGGAACGACCGAATATCGAACCACTTAAAGCACGTGCCATCGGCGTTCCGCTTGTCGCCCATCATAAGATGTGCGCCCGTGGTTCTATGCCGAATGAGCGCCGCTCTGAACGCCCGCAGGTCAATAAGCCACCAGCTATCAATCACCTGCCCGTCAGGCCCAGCATGGCCGTAGAACATCCAATCCCCGTGCCCGTTTACAATCTTGGATAGCTCTGTCTCCGCACCGGTTGGCAGCTTGGCCCTGATGGTGAACTGATGCGGGTATCTAGTTGCGTAGCCGTGTCGCCTAACCCTGGCTGCGATACGCATGTCCTTGGCGTCCAGCATCAACAAATCTGTGGCTTGGAAGTGGTCCAGCGGATCTGGCGCAGCCTGAAGGATGTGGCTGCCGATGATACTCTTTATCTCGGGCAAGAACTGATCCGACCAATGTCGGTTGACGCTGTAATAACTCATATCAAATCTCAAACATGAAAACGGGCGCAGGAAATGCCGCGCCCGAAAGGGATGCCGGTTACGAGGCTTCTTCTTTGACTTCTTTCAATGCCTGTTCTGCCGCCTTGATTGTCTGTTCCATTGGAGCCAAACCCTTGATGTAGGCTTTCATCCCAATCTCGATTGCTCGAATTTCTTGGTCGTCGAGCAGTTTCAGGTTCTCTGAGAACTGATGCTCCTTTTTATGAGACTTGCGGAACGCTGCCGCCATGCCCATCGGATCGCCGCACGCCAACCAGTCGATGGAAACACCTTCTTCCTTGCACCAACGAAGAAACACATCGTCAATCAGGATGTCGCCGTCTTCGTCATAGCGCAGGCCTGGGTCAGGCAGGTCAAACCATCGGCAAAAGGCGGTCACGCGCTGCTGGCAGGTCATAAAGTCTGAAAAGTCAGCAACAATGAAGTGTGGGTTTGCGTCGAAGTCATTAGTCTTCGTCTCGGCGTTCATTGCACTTCTCCTTTTTCAAGTGGTTCGAAGATGGGCTCCATGTCGAGGATGTCGGATGCAAGCTGCCCAATCACTTCAAGCAACTCGCCGTATCCCCTCATTGTCAGGTCGATGTTCATTGCGCTGTCGGAGGCGGCAACACCAGTGCGAGCAAGCGCCAATATTTTGAGCGCCTTGTCATGGGTGTCGGTCTGCGTTGGGACGTCAAAGATTGGTCCAGACGTACCTTCTCCGTTCGCGCTGGCGCGTTGTTCTGGCATTGCTGTTTCCTCCGGTTGTGGTAATGTTCTAATAAGAACATAGTAAACTGTTCTAAATAGAACAAGGGCAAAAATGACCACACCAGACCAAATCAGGGCAGCGCGAGCACTTACAGGCTTATCTCAAACCCAAATCGCCGATGCAGCGGGCGTTTCCAGCATGACGATAAAGAGGGCAGAAGGATCGGGAAGACCGCGACCTTCCGACGAAACAATTCTGTCCATTCGTAGAGTGTTCGAAGCCCAAGGCGTCCAGTTCCTAGACGAGGGCGATACGGCCAATGGGGTTGGGGTGGTATTGGTTAAGAAAGATGGTCAGTGACATACCATTTCGCGCTGCGCCTGATTGCTCGTATTCATAGACGAAACCGGCGACCCTGGCTTTGAGCTGGCTGCAAAACGACGTACCCTTTTGCATCGATATCTCTCAAATCGGAGGTCTCGACTCTTATCGCGAACTATAGAATTAAGAGCGAATGGACCAGAACTCACAAATTCCCCCAGACGCTATTGCAATCGCAGCACAAATTGGCCGTTTAGACCTAATTTCTTTGTTATTGGCCGCCATAGGCCTTATCTTGGTAGCAGGAGGTATTTTTGCCTTTGTGAACCTACGAAGAGTTGCCCGAGCCCAAGCCGAAAGCGAAGCTCGGGAAGTCGCAGAGGAGGTAGCTGAGCGTGTTGCTAATCAGTACCTACAGCGAGAACTGCCAAAAATACTGAGTGAATATGAGGATATTTTTTCATCAAGCAGTGATATGAGTGACCAAATAGCAGGTGCACAAGATGTCAGGGAGGGCGAGTAATGAAACTATCGGAACAGTTAGAACTCATTAACAAAGCGCGGAAAACCGCACCCGTAGACCTGCACATGCTGGCCGCATCGCTCGGTGTAAGGGTAAAGTTGGCGTTTCTCGCTGATAAAGTATCTGGGATGATTGAGAAGCTTGGGGACACCTACTTAATCACTTTGAGCGCATTTGATCCTCCGACCCGTCAAAGATTCACGCTGGCGCATGAGTTGGGCCACTACATTATGCACCGCCATTTGATTGGCGATGGCTTGGACGATGACAGGGCCTATAGAAGCACGGACGTTGGAAAGTACCACAACACTGCAGTTGGGCCTCGTGAGGAAACTCAAGCTAACAAGTTCGCAGCCTCCCTTCTGATGCCCGATGAGCTGATTCAGCAAGAATGGGATCGGCTCAGCCCTGATGTGGATGCAATGGCTTCGCACTTCGGCGTCTCTAAGCACGCGATGTGCATTAGGCTGGGGCTTCCGTACTAACAACTCCTCTGCCCCGGGAATCATACCAATGAACAAGCCCCGCTCCGGCGGGGCCTTTGCATTCTAACAGAATTGGAAAGTATCAGGCTAAAACCATCCGGTTCGATTGTCGCAGCTTTTCCCCTCAAAACACTTAATGCGCACTGCATTTCCCGACTCTTTTGGAATCGTGCACCTACCCTCTGCAATTCGTTGGTCGAGGTCGGGGCGAGGGATGTCTTCAATTACCAACAGAACATCAACCCATGTCCTACCTTTTCCAACGCCCTTCTTAGGAGTAACCGCATACAGCCGAACACCGCCCGCTGAAATTTCCGCCTCAAAATGCGCAGAGTTTCTGCTGACAATTTCCAATCCTACGCGGCAGTACGCGCGCATTTCCCCACTTGGGTCGGCTAAGATATCTGCGTTTGTCTCATTGCCTCGGCGCCGATAAGTTTCGTTGGAAGCATATGCCGCCCAATCAACCACATCGGAGTCCCATCCGACAGCCTCGGCCATCCGTCTCATAGCGGCTTTGCAGCTCTCATTGTTTGCGCAGTCATTTAAGATGTCGTGAGGCCCCTTTGGCTCCATCACAGGGTTAAAGTGGTACTTAAGGATGCGAAAATCCTGTGCGTTGGCTATGCCGGTCGAAAAGATAATTGAAAGCAATATAAAAAAGTATCGCATTGCTACGCCCCCAAGTCCTGACTGAAATCCAAGCTACCGATAGCACAAAGTTGGTGAAAATACGATTCTTACTGACCCATTGTGCAGGGTTCACAATAGACGCTACCAACCAACAATCCGACAAAAGCCCAGTCCCTTGACTGCCAACCAATCTTGATCCCTTAGCAGCCCATATTGACGCTGGCGGTGTGCTATGCGCTGTGTGCTAAGTAGTCGCTCATGGTAGGCCTCCTAATGAAACTAGGCCCGGATATCACGCTATCGCAGCTTATTGAGCTGAAAAATGGTCACTTGGCAAACAACCATTTTCAGGTGAATCTGCCCCTATCTGGTGGAGGGGAACTGATGCCGCGCAGAACTGCACAATATGATTCCGAACTTTATAGCTTGCAGCGCAAATTCGACGGTTTGCTGTGTGTCATTCTTGAACGTCTTCCCCGTGAGTTGCGTTCAGCTAGCTTCGGTTTGGGCGAAGCGGAGAACTCTGAAGCGTTTCGGGAAGCAAAATACAGTTTCTCGGCAATGTGCATCGAAGAAAGTAGAAAAAGTATCGAAAAAACCAATAGCGATTGGGGCTATGCCCAAGAGCGCTGTGATTGTGTCCTGTGCAGGTCTAGCGCAGCCGCAAAACGGGGCATTGAGAAGCATCTCTACCCTGGCGCGGGGGCTGACTGCCCTGTCATGGCCGCTATTATCTATAGCGCCCAACGAGATTTCGAAGAATCTGCAGCTCGGCAAGTCGAGATTGAAGCGGAGCGCGCTGCCGAGGTTGAAAGGCTCGGCGTAGTATATCTAACAGACATTTCTTTACCCGCAGAGCCAAGGCGCAGGTATTTCCAAACGTTCGAACGAAGCGACGAAGACTTAGCAAAGGTTGAGGAACGACTGAAAGTCATGGGTTTTGTTCGCGTAGAAAGTCCTATCCGAAAAGGTGTAACAGAAATACGGTGGGAAATGCACACAGAAACGGCATATGTATTAGCCGATCCATTCCCGCAAAAAAGTGTTCGCATTAGAGCGTGGCCTAGAGGTACTGAAAACACCTTGAAGCCAAATAGAAGGCACAGCAACACACCATACGAGAGCATTTCCGACAACACCAAGCATGACTTATCTGGCAAGGTGATGGCTCGCGCAAACAGGCTTGTCGCTATTCAAAAGTGACCTAAACCCACCTTGGGGTTTTGGTGCAACTTGCACTGAAACCGAACGAGCCGCCCCAAATTCCCTGCGCTTCCCTAAGTGTTCCGCCGTCTGTGTCGGCGTCAGCTTCGACTGTTCGCTAATCTCCTAGGTTTGCCTATTTGGCGGTCTGATATGCTATTCGGCGCTGAACAAAAGCTATGTCTCCCTCGCTACGTACGTTGACCAACGCTGGTGGGATTATCTTGCGCTTGCCGTTGGATTGAATCCGCTCGTGGGCGCGTCTCAAATGAGGCCTGGGGCTAGCGCGAGTGCCACCGCGATCCACGCTTTCTTTTGCGGAATTGAGGGCGGTCAAATACTCGCCTGCATCAGTAGTGTAGTGCGCTGGGATTGGAGCCTTACCGAGTCGCTTGCGCCTTGTATTCGTGACGCTCGGCGCGCGTTTCAAATCGATCCGGCAGCCCCGTGTATTCAGCAACGCAACGGCGAGCGGATATCGCGAAAGCGCTCCCAATCCATCTGGGTTTGCATCTTGCAATATGGAGTTGGCGCTTTCAATTTTTGTGCCACTGTCAGTATGCCTAAACAGGAACAGCGCTGTGTTGGTAACGCGTCGTGGCATCAGAAGGTACTGGCAAACATGGATTGCACCATCGCCTTGCGGTCTGACCACTTCCAACATGGTCATTGGTTTGCTTTCGCCGTCCATTTCGAGGGTGGAATAGTCCAGCATGAACGCCCAAGGGTTTAATCCGAATGGTTGCAAAACCTGATCCTCGAGTCCTTGCAGCACGTCTATCACTCGAGCGTGATTCAGGTTGGCGCTGCTGAACGACCCGAGGGCAAAGATTCGACCTTCATCAACGATACCTTGTGGAACTATTTCGTTGCCCAGCCTGGGCAAAAATTCTAATGCGCGGTTCAATTTCATGGCAGCATCAATGCTCTATGTCAGTACCGAGCGCCAGTGGGTTATTGGTCAAAAACCAATTTCGGCATTCGGGGCCTGCTAATCCCGCTCAAACCGCTAATCACCGCTATCAAGCGGGCATCCCGATAACACTTCAGAAGGTGACCCGATCCATGTCCCCCCTCTACGTCAAAGAAGAGACCATAGCCAAGATGTTAGGCCATAATGTTAGTTGGCTGCGGGCGAATGCGGTAGTTCTGGAAAGGCAGTATGGGTTCCCGAAGATTGATCCGGCTGTAGGCCTGAGGCACGTTGAGGCTGTTGAGGAATGGGCGCGCGAGCGCAATATGAGAATGACCGCACGTCCAGAGCGACGACTAAATTCAAATAAAGAGAACCGGGATGCCTTTTAGGTGGCTCACGTCAGAGTCCGCGATTGCCGAAACAAACGGCATTTAAACCGGGGCAGTACTCAATCCACTACATAAACCTCTCAAAACCCCACAAAACACGCGCGCACACGGTCTGCCTTGCCTGCATTCAGGCATGAATCCTCGGATCGATCCGACAAACACAACAACCAGCCGCGATTGAAAGCAAGCAGGGTGACGGGCGCAAAATTGAGCCGGTTACACAGGTGGGGCAAGTTGCACCACCAGTCCTTGCCCGTAAACCGCCGTAAATGCGATGCCCCTGTTGTCGCCTATATCATCAGGCGTTCGGCACCGGTTATTCAGGATGTTCCGAACAACTCAATTCGGCCTCGGCCCCCTGCTACATTCGCTACATCTGCTACATGGGATTTGCTCCACTGTGGAGCGAAACCATGCATATCTGCACAGATTGAGTGAGGCTTATTGTTGGCCTTCGTCAGTGCAAAATAGCTCATAAACCACACTGAGAATGCCGTGCACTTTCGCATCGCTGATTTTGTAGTAAACCGACTTTCCGTCGCGCCTATCAGAAATCAAACCCTCAAGCCGAAGGCGAGACAAGTGCTGTGAAGTAGATGCTTGCTTTAAGGACAGCGCATCCTGAATATCGCTCACGGACTTTTCGCCTGTTAACAAATAGCAGAGAATTTTCAGGCGACCTTCATGAGAAATCGCTTTCAGAAAGTTCGATGCAGCAAGTGCGTTTTCATTCATCTCGGCGCGCATGACATGTTCCTTACTGCGAATTTAGACAGCTGTGCACCCCTCAGGCCAACAAGCGCAAAACCGCGCTGTTCAACCATCACTGGCGAAAGACCTGTCAGAATCGCGCAATGCCAGTTATGAAGTCTCACATTGATTTATGACTTGAGGTTTCACTATGGACATTGTTCGCACCCCTAGCGCGTACCGCGCCGCACTGCTGGAAATCGAACTGTTGTGGGGTTCTGAACCGGATACCGACGAAGGTAGGCAACTGGCGGAATTTCTGGCCGCAGTGGACCAGTACGAACAGCTAGCCAACCCAACACCAGATACGCAGAAGGTGGCTTAGATACCTGCGGGTATCGCCGTGGGACACCTCTCTGCAAGGGAGGATAGATATGAACAGGAACGTAATCATTATCGCCGCTGTTGTGGTTGTTGTTATCTTGGCATTGACCATGATGAGGTCAGGTGATGAGGACGACGGTGGTGGGGCCACAGGTGGGGACGAAGCCACAACGACTACGGCGACGGATTAAGCAGCGCGCTAGACCACGCTTCCGACTTTCCCAGACTCAATACACGGCCCGCTGAGCCGGTCTAACGGGTTCTGACGGCTAGTGGCTGCGCTATAACGTGCTAAATGCGCCTGACGGGCATATTTGTGCCCCTATAGCTGTGTTTGATGAGGGTTTAGACGTGGTTTGAACCGCATACACCGCATCAAACCCATCGTTATTGCTAAAACCAGCCATCACTGCACTCTTGCATGAGTGCACGAACTGAACGCACCAGTTCTTTGGCGTCCGGTCCAACTAGTTTATGGGCTTTTGTGAACGGCCCGATATTCTTCCCGTATGGACAATACTCTGTTGCCCCAAGCGAATGAAATTCACTGACTTCGTACAAATTTGCATAGTTTTCGTTGGCCGCAATCACAGCTTCCTGTCCGCGTCCATATTTTTTTCTGGCAGCTTCAAGACGCGCTACAGCGTCTTTTCTGATTTCTTCAGTTTGAATCTTCCACTCGCCGATAGGCTTCCAATCTACAAAAATCGACCACATATCACCGACGGGTTTGCCCTTGCCAATAATTTCCGCCTCGTGATGGCGAAGGTCGATGTATGTGCTGAAGGCTTGTAGAGAAGACCCGTTCTCACATGCTTCGGTGTCCTTGCGATATATCCTGATTTCACATTGCTCTACCGAGACTTCGAAACGGTCAAACCTTGATCCCGCGTAGCTCTGCTCAAGCGCGTTAGCTACTTTAACACCCGAATCCCGCACCCAAACCGGCTGAACGTAGTTGAATAGCGCGACAATCATGAATGCAGTAAACAAAACTGCGAGCCAAAATTCGTGCTTTCCAAATCTTCCCAAGAACAATCTCCATCAGAACCAGAAGCAGCATCGTACACATCGGCCAGCGAACTGCAGTCAATGAATGGTCACTTACTACTGCCGCTCAACTTGGGCAGAATTTTGAACAAGCCTGTATTCTGACTAACTTCGCTACGGCAGAGACGAACGATTTGTGCCCCTATAGACCGCCTGAAAAAAAGCGTCAGACCTTTCCATGATAACGGCAAGCGGTTGTTGATTTCGTTTGAAATTTTTCAGCCTGTTTTTGCTGCTGAACCAGCACCCAGCCTTTCCTGCAGGCATGAAACGGTTGGGTAGCTTTCCTGCATTGAGAAAGGGCAATTGTCTATTTCGCTCTACTTTAGACGCCGTTTCCGCGCCGCCATCTTGCGGCAGCCCTCCTTGCAATACTCGGCGTCGATCCGTTTCCACTCCGGCATAAGCTCACCGCAATAAGCACAGTGCCAACCTCTGGAATAGTTCTGCGCCAGCTTTACTGACCTCTGTGCAATCCGGTGTGCGTTCTGCCACGGGTGTGACGTGTAACCCATCCGCACATAGGGTGGGTCCAGTTCCTCAATCCAGATTGTCGCGTAGTCTCGGTCCGTCATTTTCTGGTGTACCTTATCCGGGAACAGGCGTTGAAATCATTGGATTTTCGGATTTAACTACCCTCGCGCGCGTATTGCGCAGAAACCCCTCTTTTTACGGTGTCCGAAAACTCAGGTTGCGGCCTGCTCCATTTCCCGCGCCAGCGCCATCAGGCGGTGAGGTTCTGCCCATAGTGCCTTAGCCCCTTCGGACTGGCGTTTCCGGCCCTCGGCAGTCTTTGCGCCTGTAGATAGCCCCCCATGCAGGCGACAGCGGGTCTTGCCCTCAACTGGTGAGTTCATGCACACGCCGTCCTTGGTCCTGGCTCCGCAAATATTGGCTTTCATGTCTAACCTCCTTGGATAACTGGACGTTGCGCGCCGGGGCGCTTAGATTGTTGCCATGAACCCAGCCGAACCCCCGTTAGCTTTAGAAGTGGCCGCAGGCATTCTGATTGCCTATCTGGTTGTGTTCTTCGCCAAGTCTGCAATTGCCCATTGGAACCGGGGCGACGGCAACATGGCGGTGATGATTGGTTTTGCCGTTGCATTCGTTGGCGGCACCCTCATTCTTGCTGGTATGGGTACAATAGGCTGGTAGCAGTATCCCCTGCGAACACGCCCGCTGCAGCGCCGGGGATTGCCCCTGTAGTCACCGGCCCAACTGGTTTACGCCCCTTGACCCTCTGACCAATCTTTGCGGCCTGTAGCCAGCCTGCACCCCTCTCTGTACCTTTAGCTGCTGCACGGCCTGCCACAGCACCCGCTGGGCCACCGGTCTTGTAGCCAATCAGGGTCAATGCACCTTCCCATGCCTTCTGGGCAATTCTGGCGTTTTCGTAACCCGTGCCCGAGTGGTTAACTGCGCCCCGTGGCGGAACCATGCGGTTAAGAGCCGTTGAAAGCCGGATCATTTGACCACGTTCCTTCGGGGTGAACAGGACATTCGCCAGAGGCTTTGTCTGCGGGCTGTTGAAGAAAGTGCGGATGTTCTCGGATACCTTCTGCGGTCCCCACGGGATCGGCCCGGTAGCGCCGGGTGTTTCAGTTCCTGGCTTTTGTGTCAGGTGACGAAACGCAGCCTGACGAACCAAGTTCCACTCATCCGAGTCCTTGCCAAGAGTGTTGCGCAGCTTCGCGGCAAGTGGCGCATTCATCCTGCCATTGCCCAGCTTCGACGCCCCGAACATCCAACGCATGACCTGATCCGGGCTGGCATCTGCGTCCATCATCTCTTGAAGGAACTTTGACCCTGCATCCTTCCCACGATATTTGGCGGAGTATTGCGCCCACAGCCTGCGGGCTTCTTTCAGATCCCCGAACCCGGCCTCGTCGCCGTCAAACAGCTTGGCAGTGACTACATCATCAACCCAGGCGTCATACTCGGATTTGATGATGGAAAGGGCGCGCTTGTCTTCTGGCTTTGCCTTGGACAATGAGGCGTTCAGGTCCTTGCGGAATGTCTCAATCAATCGAAGGGATACCCCGCCTTCACCCTCTCCGCGCTTTTCCAGGCGAGACATGTACGCACGGGCGTTCGCGTAGATATCACTGGTCAGGTCAATCTCTTCATCCGCCAAGCGACTCTGTACGCGTTGCACAATGCCCTTAGCGACATTTCCGGGCACTGACACCCCGGCGTCGTCTGCGGCCCTGTACGCGGCCTGTGCGGCGGCTTTCTCGGCCTCACTCAATCCCTGCAGTCGGTCCCTGACGGCCTGTGACGCATCTAGCTGATCCGCCCTGACACCATCGCTCAATTCTGTTGCTACATCATCCACGCCGCGCCGAACGGCCAGTTCCTGCTGATCCCCCAAGCGCTGAGCCTTCGCAACCACCGCATCCGGTCCAACGCCACGGCGGGCGCGCTCGAAATTAGCGAAGTCGTTCACGTCACCTGTGACGTTGTGTTTGAATGCCGGAATACCGAATTCTTCTATTTCGGCGGCACGGGCGGCAAGTTGCGGATCAACGCCTTCGTCAATGCCCTTGGAGAACTCGCGGGCAAAGGCATCGCTCAACTCATCTGCGTTATAGCCAAGCTGCCTCAGCGCATCCCGGCCAGCAGGTGTTATCCCGCCCTCCGGTGTGTAGTAGCGCCGATCCGACAATAGACGGGCTACGGGCTTTCCTACCTTCTGCGCAGCCCAACCCACGACTTTCGTAAGCGGCACGGCAACCGCGCCACCAATAGCTCCACCGATAAGACCGCCGGGGACGTTCTTCAATCGCCCTTTGGCCGTCTCGCCTTCTGCCGCTGCGTACACAGTCCCTGTGACCGCCCCGGTTCTGGCACCCTGCTTGACGGCCTCTCCAGTCGATGAAGCGTATGCGCCGCCCGTCGTTGTCCCCGCCACCGCAGCCTGTCCTGCCATTGGTGCGCGGGTCGCGTTGCTGAGAATAGTTGCCGGGATGGCCAAGCCCCCAGCCGCTTCTGAAGTTATGGACGTGACGGGGTATTCCCGGCGGTTTGCGTCAATCCTGGCCCGTTCATTCTCAAGCGCGAAGTTGGCCGCATCCTTACCCCGAACCAGCGACCCCAAAGCAACGGCCTCGTCGGAAAGCCCTAGGGTTGCCCCGTGTGGGGCCATGCGGGCAACGGCACCAATCCTGTCACCCGTCTGGCGGTGATGCTCGGTCAGCAACTCGCGGGACGTCATCTGTCCGGTGTCCGGGTTCGCAATCATACCTTCCGGCGGCGTTCCATAGGTGCCGTCCGGGTTCCGTTCACCCCCCTGTGGCTGGGCTTGCGGTTTAGGCGCGATGCCGAATAATTCGGACGCGTAGTCCGTCAGAGGAACCTTTGCGGTCGCCTTTTTTGTCCCGAAAATCTCGGATGCGTAGTCATATCCAGCCATCAGAAACCCACCTCTTTGCGAAGCTGCATTGAGACCTGGCGTTTAAGAACCTCCGGGTCTGTAATACCGCTGGCCTTGAGTTGGCCTTCAATCTCGGCACCACGCGCGTTTATCATCTGGTCCACGTCATCCAGCGAACCCATATCCCACGGCTTGCCCTGCCGTCCGGTTGCCAGCCACAGATTGTAGCGGGCGACGGCGCGTTGCTGCTGCACAATGGACTGCTCAAGCTTGGCTTGGAATTCTGCTGGGCTGTCCCCGTCAAAGATACCTGTTCCCACGCTCGGAAGCTGTTCAAGCAGGCGCTCCGCTTCCTGCGGTGTCACGGCGGCACCTGATAGCTCTTTCAAGCTGGTGTTGAGGTTGTTGAAAGCCTCGGTTTTGAACTGCGCAAAGTTAGCAACAAGCTCCTGTTGCTCAGGCGTTGCTTTACCAGCCTTGTCCATCCACTGACCAATCTTTGCGCCGATGCGAGTTTCGAATTCCAGATACTCCGGTTTGAACAAGGCCCGCGTGTCGTTCAGGCGACCAAGCATGGCACCCGAGTCTAGGATACGACCTTCGATTTCGTTAGTTGCCTTTTTCCCGAAGCCTGGGCCTTGCTGTCCGCCGCCATATGAAACAGTCGTTCCATCTGGAGTGGTGACACTAAAGCCCCCTCCTTTTTTGGCCTGTGCGTATTCAATCCGGCTTAGCGGAGTGCGGCCCGCCTCGGTTTCCTCCGCAACATACCGTTGATATTCGTCTGCCGGTTCGGGCGGTTGTTCCGCTTGCAAAATCTGCGCAAATTCCATGTAGCGCCTGGCGTGGGCTTGCTTGTTCTCGAACTCGCCTACAAGTTCCTGCGCTCCGAACTGGGTGACAATGGCATCCCACTGCTGGGGTGTTTGTGCGCCATACGCGGCCTTAAGGCCCGTCTGTACGCGTTCTGCTGTTGCCGCGCGCTCCGCTGCGTCCATCCTGGCAACATGTGCCTCGGCGCTTCTGCGTTCCTCTGCAGTCAGGCGAGCCTGCACTTGACGGCGCTGTGCTTGAATCTGGTGTTGCCCTTGAATTTGGACCGCTGCGCCGGGATCATGCCGGGCTAGCACATTCATCGCAGCCGGATCGCCGGCCATGATTTGCGGCCCGTGTGTCTGGTACATCTGCCGCAGTGCGTTCTGGCTTTGGTATTGGTCAGCCCGTGCGCGGGCCTCCTGGCCCTGGGCCAATGCGTTGATGATGTTTGGCTGACGGCCAGCCATGATTATCGATGCATCCATTCTGCTCATTGCATTGCCTCCGGCATGTTTTGGGTGGCAACTTGGTCCATGGCTGCGGCGGCGGCGTTGTCACCGAATTCGTCAGCCACCATGTCCACGAGGCGCGATTTCAGTTCAGGCGGCAGAGGTGTCGTTCGGTCGCCGTTCAGCCACTGATACACCTCCTGAGTATCTTGCTCAGCCTTCCGCATTGCGGCCATCATTTCCCGGATTTCTACGCTCATTTGGCTCGTCTCTGCCCGTCATCATTGCTTGCAGGACGGTAACATAATACCTCCCTTAATGCAAGAACAGGGCGTGAACATTCACCAGGAATGGAGGCGCAGATGCATCACGCACACAGCCGAAATTATCCATTGATTCCAGTGGTGGCTTTCCGTCATTGCGGAAAGGTCGATGCGTTTAATGTGAACGGTCAGGTTATTTCCGTCGCCTAAGTAAAGCGACGATACCCAAGCATTCCCAGCATAGCGCCCAAGAGCAACAACCCACTTGCAGGCAGGGGCACAGCGGCAACCTGCGACACGACAAAGTTATCCACCCTGTATTCTCCACACCAATCTAGGCACCAAACCTGACCCGGTGTGGTTATTCCAAAGTTGTCCCTCGGGGCACTTGCTGGCACCAGCAGAGAAAGCACCAGTTGATCGATTCCAGTGAATGCTGAACCAAAAGTAGTGGTTCCCCAATCTGTAGAGTACATGTTCGACGTTGAAACCAGTTGAGTTGCTACAACTTGATTTCCTATAACGCCTTGAAAGCTGAGCGCGAGCGGTGGCGCGACACCAGCGGTGTACCAGGAAGGGTCTGACTTTGGGCCGCTGCCCGTCGTGTAAATATTGCTGAATCCCAATAGATCAACGGATACTGGCGTGAAGGCATTACCATTCTGCTGGCTGATTGAAGTCGTGGTTATGCCGCCATCATCGTGAAGCGATAGATAGTTTCCAAATAGATACAAGTCGCTAAAAATATACGAGAAGCCGTTACTACTTCCGTTGTATGAACCAAAAACCGGGCCGGAGCTACCGTAGGTATGGTCAAAGGTAACGGTGGTTGCGTTGGCCGCACCAGCCAGACACACGGCTAAAGCCGATAGAAACAGTCTCATCACAATTCCCCCTCAAATTGAGTCGAGCGTAACCGGATTAAGGCGATTCTTGCAAATTCGCGATTGTAATCACCGTCTAGGCTCCGGGGAGCGGCGCGCTTTACGAAAGGAGAAGCCCGACCCAAAAGCCTTACAATCTGTCCCTCGACTTAGCCCGGCCCTAGTGGTCGGGCTTTTTTCGTTTTTTGGAGGGTTTTTCTAATCAATGAAGTTGTGCCAAGCCGTTCTTTTGATTTTTAGATCAAGGTCATACTTAGAGGAAAATGCCTTGAAGGAAGCGTAGATGTAGTTGGCGTCCAGTTTGTATATCTGTCCCTCCGTGCCCTTGGGTAAATCGTTCATCGCAACCGAGCTCAGTACCTTGATGTGCATGGTTCCGATGATCTTGATCTTTCGAGGAGTCTTAATTGTATCTTTGACTTTGGGCCCAGATGAGTTTTTTACCATAAATCTATCGCTTTCTGTAACATGTCAGTTTCGGGAGCGTATCCCACGCACCCTAATTGCATCAAGATTATCTGGAATTGCCGAGGAGGCGCTTGGTCGGAAACTATAGGCGGCAATGGTGGTATTGGGGTCATCCAGAATGGTTTTGAAGTATATTCACAATAAGGAGCAGGCATGACCCAGGACGGTTCAGTGCGCAAACAGAGATTTCAAGAAGCTCGGGAGGCGGGAAGGCTTTGGGCCAAAGATCAACTCGGTGATCCGGTGGACGAAACGAGGGTCAGCGACATTCACGATATGCAGGACTCTGCCATTGCCGCATTCATTGCGATCAAAACGGGCAGGTTGCCATCCTTAGTTTTTACTTCGATGTCAGATCATGAAGTAGATGTGGATTATGGATCGGGCTTTGCGGAAGGTGCTGCTGCGGTTCTGGAAGCCGTCGGCGAAGTTCACAATTAGCAGCGCGGTACTCCAGCGACGCTTGAGTATAACGAAACAGGAAATATGGTACACAAGCTTGCTTGATGACAGCATGTGAGCAACAAAGCGGCCATGAAAAGATGGCCCAACCGAATCCCCTTCGACCTTCACAATGAACTTGAATCCCGTCGGGTAGACGATTGGGAAGCCGCGTTGCGGGTGTGGGCAAAAGCGCATGGGCTCAGACTCAAACTGCAGTGGTGGCAACAATTGGAAATCACAATCGCGGACCTGCATTCACGCCGATACTCAGCAAAGCCGCAGGACTATTGGTCTGTCTTCAAGGAGTGGCTGGAGCGGCACTATGTTCCTGCGCCGGAAAAGCTTCCTGGGTGGCCGGAACAGAAATGACAGTGTTACTTAACGTCACCTCGACAATTAATTTGCCAGCTTATCTCCTCTTCCCCCAAAATAGTGAATGTACGCGGAGCGGCTAACAGGATGCACTTGCTCCACGCCGCCGGGGACAACCACAACTGCCTGTCACAAATGAATAGAAAGTGATGGGTGGTGTGAGGGGCTGGATGAGGGGGTCTTGGCCAGCCCCTCATAAAGTGGGGGTGTTACGGATTGGGTTAAGTGGTCCGTTGATAAAACCCTAACCTCTGATTCATGTTTCCGAAATTGGGGGTTTCCCTTAGACCCTCTATTTTCTTGTCCCAGACACAATTCCAACATTCTGCTCTGGTACCAAAGCGGTGCGGCGCGTCTTGAGGGGGTTAACGATTTCCAAGAGGGGGTATGAGTTTGGCGCGTCGCACCCCGGTCTGCCAAGAGTCAGCCATTTTTTGGCTTCATCTCAAACACCTAGTTTCCTTGGCTAACGTTTCCGCTGCTTTTGGCGTTCTTAGGCATATGGGAGCAAATTTCATCCAACCAACTCGCGTCTGCTGCTACGTTGTATGCCGTTTTGTCACCTCGCGCGAACTCTGCTCTGGTGGTGTACGTGAGGGCAACCGCGTGGCACCGCTTCTTATTCCAATATCCTTTAGGTTTTTTCGGTCCGGGCATGCAGCTTCTCCTGCGCGGATTGTGAAGGCGCAGGGTAAATTGGGATTGTGAAACTTTGCCAAATTGTTTGTTATTTTTGCCGCCCATGTCAGATTGACTGCCGAGCATGTCAGTCAAACCACCCCAATTCTGCAAACCATGTTGGCCTCTTGCCTGCTCCAAGGTGAGATGTTTCAAGTGTTCTAAACTCGCTTCGTGCTCGCCAATGAGCATTAAATTGAGAAAGAGAGAGATGGCACGCTTGTTAACTGCATTAGCGCTCCTGTTGCCCGCTCCCCTCGCGGCAAATCCCTTGGCAGAGGGCGAACTCAACACATTTCGCAATAGCCAAGGCCTTGCAGAGGTAAGCTACAATCAAAGACTGGAGAAAGCCGCCAAATCTCATGCTGAAGACATGGTGAAGGAGGGTTTCTTTTCGCATACCGGCTCCAATGGGTCTGATGTGGGCGAACGGGTTCGCAAGGCAGGCTATGAATGGTGTTTTGTGGCTGAAAACATCGCCCAAGGGCAGAACGGTCTGGACGCCGTGATGTCGGCTTGGGCGCAATCGCCTGGACACAGAGCCAACTTACTGTCACCGAAAGCCAAGGAGTTCGCGCTATCCGAGGCGGCGGGCAATACTTGGGTGATGGTAATAGCCGCCTCGTGCCGGTAGCCTTGTGCTGAGAATTAGCCAAACACGCATCAAGCACACTGCTACAACTCGCTATCGACAAGCCGTTCCAAAGCGCGAGCCAGACGCACATGCTCGTTGATATCTTTCCTCATCTCCTGAGCCTCTCGACTTCGCATGCCGTGCTTGTAAGCCGGGTTGGCCTTGCCGGGGCCGTGTCCGCCGCCTGCGCCATGCATCCGACAGACCTTCCAACCTTTCACCGCAGGATTTTTACAAGGAAGGCCTGTGCGCTTTGATTTAGCGGTGCATCGAGGGGCTTCGTGTGCCTTTTGCATGGGGTTGGAGGCACGTTTCATTTCTTGCTCCCCCCGGTCTGAACGTTGCCGACTATGGCCTGTCCGCCGCCCTCAACGTTCACGTGCTGGACCGTGACAGTCTGCTTGCCGCCATTTCGGTGCTTGCGAAGGGTTTCCACCTGAGCCGCGAATGTACGCGCGAGCTTGTTGAATCCCGTGTAGTGGAGTTGGGCTTGAGGGATTGTCTCCGTGGCACCAAGCCACCGGGCCGACCGAATTGTTGCAACATGCGTGGCCGCCATCTGGACCGCAAGCATTCTCTCAACAGCATCTCGTGGCGCAATGTCGTGGATGATGGAAATCATGAATGCCCGCTCATCGTTTACTTCGCCCGCGCTACCAGATTCCGCATTGTTCAGTGCTTTCAGGCAATGAGCCATCAAGGCACTAGCCAGTTCATCGCAGTCTGTTCCGAACACTGCCCTTAGCCCGTCGTGCTTGGTTAGCTCGACAATGTTACCTTCTTTGTTGCTGCCTTCGAATTTGACCCCGGTTTTGCTTGGCTCGCTTTTCTTGGGGGTGATGTCGCCTTTGGTGCTGTCAGTCATTGCTCATGCCTCGCTTGTTGGATTGTTGATGCAGAAGGTGTCCGTTTCCCCCAGACCCCCTGGTAGATTAAAGATGTCTTAAAAATTGAGACGTGCGAGTGCCGAAAATGGCCGTTTACGTCTTCAAAATTGCGACGTGCTGTCTTCATTTTTGAGACGTCCTTTCACGACACGTCTCAAAATCTAAGACGTCCCCGTCTTCAAAATTGAGACAGGGTTTTGTTTTCCCACCCCGGCCTTTGGGGTTGTGTGCAGCGGCTTTGTGGACGCTGAAATCATTGCCGGGTGCCCAATCGCGATACAGCCGTCTGCCGCCCCTGCAATCGCTGTGAGGAAGTTCAATTTCGGTCAATTCGTACTGCGGGGAGCGGGCCTCGCCACCAAGGCCAAGCTGAGCCGGTTTCGTGACCACCAGGAAGCCCTTAGCCTGTAGGTCATGGAAACCGCGCGCCGCTGTATTCAGTGCCACCCCCAGCACCTCTGCCGCCTGCCTGACGCTAAATTGTATCTTACCGTTGTTGTTGTTCTGTGCGCCTCGCCACTGAAGCTTGAGCCATGGATACAGTGCCTGTGCAGTGGCTGAGAGAGCCCGCCAAGCGGGCTCCTCCATTGTGTTACGGATCATCTTGGCGAAGTGCTCGCCGCGCTTCTCGTTACGCTTGTCACGCCCCATTTATTCGACCGTTGCTCTGTTGGACGCATCCAACAAAGCCCTCAGAACATATGGCAGTAACGAGGCCTCGAACATGACGCCGCGATTGGTACGGCGCAGACCTGCTTTCGTTTTGGACCAGACTCGGAAATCTACGATGTCCAATCCCGGATGGGGTTTTGCGTCTACAGGGGCGCGAGATATGCGGATTTCCTCGCGCCCGTTGCAGGGAACAACAACCATCATGACCGACACTCCCCGTAGTAGAGGGCGGCAATCAGCCGTGCAGCGGCCTCTGAGAGGCCGTGCTTGCGACGAAGGGTGTGGATTTGGAGGTCCCGGGTTCTCATGCCGCCACCTCGCGGGTCTCAATCAATTCCACTTTGCTGACGAGGAAATAGATGCCGAACTTCTGGCGTCCGGTGTCTGTATCGCCCCGATACATCTTGCATTCGATGTTCACGCCGTCATCGCGGCGCAGAGGCAGCACCTGATCCGAAAGGCGGCAGTAGCTGGCCGCGTAGAGTGGCGACCGCATCAGGCCTTCAAGAACCTGGCGCTTGTGCTTGGATGCGTAGATTTCGCGCGGTTCTTGACCCGGATCAGTGACCCGATACAGCGCTGGGGCCGTCAGGTTGGGAAGGTCTGCCCAGCGATACACGCGCAGTGCGTTTGACGGTGGGAGTTCGGTTTTGATTGTTTGGTTTTGCTCGAAAGTAACCATTTATTGTCCTTCTTTTGTTGAAAGACATCGGGCTTTCGGCTATTCTCTCAGTACCACCAAAAAGAATTCGCCTCCGCCCGTGCCTCGGGTGGGGGTTTCTTTTAGGCGGCAACCTGTTTTTCGATTGCAGCGTCGATATCGGCCTCGTTCCAATAGAGACGAGAACCGAACTTGATGGGTTCTGGGAGACGGCCCAGTTCAACGTCGCGGTAAACGCTAGAGCGGCTGCGACCGCCCAACTTGGCTTGCAGGTTTTGGAAGGAAAGTAGCTTCATGACTGTGCACCGTGTTGTTGCATTGCACGTCAAATTTGTACTTTCTGTAGCGGTGATTCATGACGGAGGTATTTTTACAAGTCCGACACCAAGCCATGATTTGGGAAACAGGTCGGCTGCAATTGGATCACGTTCAATTGCAATTCTAGTTGCTTCAACCCACTCCAAGAATTCTTGACGAAGTTCTTTGTTCTCGGGTCCGGTTCCAACACATAGTTCTTTTATTGATCGGTAGGATCGATGGTGACCGTTCATCTCCAGCCCCTGAACCAAAGCGTCACAGGCAGATTCCTGAATTTTCTGCTCGTCACCTCGGGTGAGCGTTAGTCCGAATTTTACGGCAGTAATTTTTGCCATCGTTAAAAGAAACATGTTTCGCAACCAGGTCACGCTTCGACGAGTAGTTTTGGGCCTCTTAATCAAATCCGTCATATAGAGCGCAGTGAACGTTCTAAGTGCTGGCAACAGTTCCTGTCCGCTTGCAAGTTGATGTGCAGAAATTTCTTTACACAAATCAAACGCTGAGGCGTCGTTCTCGCAAATGTTCAATAGTTTCTCGGCGGCATCATTGTCGCATACAAAAGTGCCCTCTGTTGAACTACTTACTTCAAGGTCATCAGGTACCCAGTGGATGCCAAGCTTGAGCATATGGATGTTTCTGTACGGCTCAGTTCTCGGCAAACAGATTTGGCCTTCTTTCACATACTCATTCGTCAAAATCTGCAACCAATTTACGGCGTTTTCGAATTCTCTAGACATTATGAACCTCAGCCGATGTTGGTTGAGTTCCTACTTTCAGCAATGTGCTCCACTTTTCCATCAATGCCCGCCGTTGTTCCAAGAAGTCAGTCCGTTTGTACGCCCGCTCTACGGAACCTCCGACGACGTGACCCAGACAAGTCTCAGCAACTTCGAACGAAACGCTCTGTGTCTCCGCTACCCAATCTCGGAACGATGACCGGAAGCCGTGCGGGCGCTCGACCAATCCACGCCGCTCCATGTATCTTCCCATCGTTGCATCGGAAATCACGCCCTTTCGAATGCTGGGAAAGAGAAACCCATCACGCTCAATAGGCTTAGCCTGCTCTATGACAGCAAGAGATTCATCGGACAACGGCACCCGGAAATCAGCGGTAGCATCCCTTCGACCCTTCATATTCGCCGCTGGGATCGTCCAGACATCACCGTTGATTTGTTCAATGCGCAGATTTCTCAACGGGAATGACCGCACAGCCGTAAGAATAAGAAGACGGAGCGCCAACTCAGTGACGGTGCCTTTGTTCAGGCTCTGGTAGAATTCTGGCACTTCCTGCCAAGGCACAGCCGGTATGTTCTCTGTCTTGTGTCGTTGCTTACCTAAAAGCGCCCTAGCCTTCTCCGTCGCCTGCAAGTCAACGTCCAGACCGAGCGCAGCCGCATGTCGCATGCAAATACCAAGTCTGCTAATCGCCTTCTTCGCCGTATGCGCTTTGTCATGCCAGATTGGCGCGAGGGTGTCTCGAATATCCCTCTGATCGATTTGAGAAACAGGGACTTTACCCAGTTTTGGTAGCACGTGGTTTTCCAAAGGCGAAAACCACCGCCCTGCCTCGCCATCGCCTTTGAGTTCCGCCTTGCGGCTTTCGAATGCGTCCAACGCTATGTCTTTGAGCAAATGCATGTTGAGCGCATCCTCGCGGCGTTGGCGTTCGCGTTCTTTTATAGGGTCGAGCCCTTTCCTAACCGATGCTCTCCATACGTCAGCCTGCTCTCTGGCCTCTTTGAGTGAGACGTCAGGAAATCGACCTAAACCCATTTCACGCCGTCTACCGTGGACATGAATGCGAAGAACCCACTGCGCGCCGCCATCCTGGCGTTTGTACAGCCACAGACCGCCACCATCTGAATACTTACCAGGCGGATGCGCCTTTGCAGCAGCAGCGGTCAGCTTGTTCAATGCACGGGCCAACCTGATCCCCTTTCCAATCCCCCTTCAACATATAGTATATGCTGGGGCATGATGGAACACCTTGGGACATGTTTTATAATGGCTTAGCCAAAAATCTGGAAAAACTGGAACGTGCTGAAACACCAAGATATAGTAGTTCAGTTCTCTCCAGCAGCACCATGATTTCCACATAAAACACAGAAACTTACGCCAGAACGACGCCCGACGCTCGTGGTGTTTCGCGCAACGGGTTCAGCCCTGCGTTGCCCGTACAAGATCCGACGGTTGTTCTGCTTCACCCGGCCAAACCTAACCGGGGCATCCCGTTCAGTGGGCGGGATAAACTGACGCTGCGCGCTTCTGGTCCGTAAGAAACTGCCCACAACGTGTGTATGAAATTGATGGGTGGTGTGAGGGGCTGGACGAGGGGGTATAGGCCAGCCCCTCAGTCGGAGGGGGTGTTACGGATTGGTTTAAGTGGTCCGTTGAATTCAGACTATGCGCTAAATCAAATCTCGGAAATTGGGGGTTTCCCTTAATTGGAACAAAACTTGTGAAACGCAGGGTTTCCGCAGTGGAAACGGTGAGTTTCACAATGAGTTGTGGACACATTTTCGCCATAATGCCACCTTTCTGACGTGGGCGACACGTTCGGATTTTAGCACGTACTGGTTTTCCAACTGGTTTTTGAGGGGGTTATGAGTGCAGCGTGTCGCCCCACGAATACACATCCAACAATGCGCAGCACCGATTCTGCCGCTCCTGCGGGGCCGCGCACGCGCCTCTCATACCGCTGACAGACGTCTTCTTCCCAATCTCGATATCATCCGCCAAGGTAGACGCCACTTTTGGGGCGATAGAAAATCTTCTGATCGTGGAGCCTGCCCAGAAGGTCATGCATCCGACGGACGGTGTCTTCGCGCTCGTGCATGTTAATTTTGGACTCGCCCGGCTGCTCAACCGCGTAAGAGGTCATGGCCTGACGCAGCGCTTTTTCGATCAGGTCCATATCCTCGACCGACAATTCAAACATGTCGTTGTACTGGGGCATTTCTGGTCCTCCTGCCCGATTGCACATGGGTCAGGGTGCATCGGATTTCAGGGATTTTCCACCGAAACCGTGTAAGGCGATGCTGGCCGCGTGTTATGGCGACCCGAGTTTGCGTTGAATGGCCTGGGGCCATCGCCTGCGCCGGGCTTTGGATCGAAACCCGAAATATTTTGCGGATATCGCTACGCGAGGACGCCATCGACTAAACGGGTTTGACCCGTCCTGCGATCACGTCCTGCGCTGACCGCCCCAGCCCAACAGGCTGAAACAGGCGAAAGTAGTAGCGGCCACGCAAACGATGGACGGCCCCGCTGGCGTGTCGAACACATAGGCCGCCCGCAACCCGGCGACGGCCGAGGCCGCGCCGATTGCCGCCGCGATCAACGCCATCGACTCTGGTGATCGTGCAAGACTGCGCGCGGCGGCCGCCGGGATGATCAGCATTGCCGCGATCAGCAGAACGCCAACTACCTTGATCGCAACCGCGACCGTCACCGCCAGTGATAGGGTCAGGATCAACTGCTCGCGCTTGGGATCGAAGCCGCTGGCATAAGCCAATTCCTCGTTCAGGGTGGCCGTCAGCAGTTGCGACCAGCGCCACGCGATCAGGCCGATGACCAGCGCCGCACCGCCCCAGATGACCGCCAGATCGGTGCGGGAGACGGCCAGAATATCGCCGAACAGATACGCCATCAGGTCGATGCGCACGCCGGACAGGAACGACACCGCGACCAGACCAAAGGCCAGCGCGGAATGGGCCAGAACGCCCAGCAATGTGTCCATCGCATAGCCGCGACCTGTCAGCAGTGTCACGGTGAGCGCCATTATCAATGCAACGGCCAGTGCACCGGGGAAAATCGACATCTGAAAGGTCAACGACAAAGCCACCCCCAGAATCGCCGCATGCGCGGTCGCATCCCCGAAATAGGCCATCCTCCGCCAGACCACGAAACATCCCAGCGGAGCGGCGGCAAACGCCACGCCCACGCCGGCCAAAGTCGCCCGGGTCATAAAATCATCTAGCATTACTCTGCCGCTTCCTGCGCGTTCGACCCGTGGTCGTGATGGTGGTCGTGATCATGGCGATACAGCGCCAGCGCCCCACCCGTGCCGGTCCCGAACAGGGCGCGGTATTCCGGGGCCGAGGCGACCACGGCGGGCGAGCCCTCGCAGCAGACATGGCCGTTTAGACAGATCACCCGGTCAGACGCGCTCATGACGACATGCAATTCGTGACTGATCATGATGATGGCGCAGCCGGTGTCGCGCCGCACCGTCTCGATCTGCTGGTAAAACGCGGCAGAGCCCGGCTGGTCCAGCCCCTGAGTCGCTTCGTCCAGCAGCAGTATATCGGGCCGGTTGATCAGCGCCCGAGCCAGCAGAACGCGCTGAAACTGCCCACCGGACAGTTGCGACATCTGGCGTTTCATAAGGTCCGGCACACCCGCAACCTTTAGCGCATCGGCGCAATCCTTGCGCGTCACCGGATGGGTCAGCCGCATGAACCGTTCGACGGTCATGGGCAGGGTCGGATCAATATGCAGCTTCTGCGGCACATAGCCGATTTTCAGTCCCGGCTTCCGCGTAACCCGCCCGGCCGATGGCGGCGTCGCGCCGATGATCGCACGCAGCAGGCTGGTTTTGCCCGAGCCGTTGGGGCCGACAATTGTCACGATCTCACCCGGCTCAACCGCCATGTCCACATGGCGCAGAACCGTGTTTGCGCCATAGCGCACGGTCAGGTCTTCGACACGGATCAGGGTCATTTCGACGCTTTCTGGGTGCAGGCAGGGCAGATGCCCTCGGCCTCGACCACGGTGCGCTCGATCTCGAACCCCACGGCGCGGGCCGCGGCCCCCAGCGCGCCTTTGGCAGGGGCGGATTGCGCCTCGGCCACCGCGTCGCATTTGCGGCAGATCATGAAGGCAGGCGAATGCGACGCGCCGGGATGCGCGCAGGCGACAAAGGCGTTCAAACGCTCGATCTTGTGCACAAAGCCGTTCTCGACTAGGAAATCCAGCGCCCGATAGGCCACCGGCGGCTGCGAACCAAACCCTTCGTCCCGCAAACGGTCGAGGATCGCATAGGCCCCCAGTGCCCGATGTTCCTGCAGCAGCAATTCCAACACCTTGCGCCGGACCGGGGTCAGGCGCAATCCTTCGTCGCGGCAGCGCGCCTCGGCCGTGGCAAGGGCGGTGCCGACGCAGGTGTCATGGTCATGTTTCTGAAACCCGATCAGGGCCGCATCGTCGGCGGGAACGGGGCGCGTTTCACTTGTCATATTATTACATATCATGTATGTGGCTGGCAATGTTATACAATCACATAGAGGGTCTGATGTCCAGAAAGCTTCTTCCGGTTTCGGTCACGGCGGTTTTGATGGGGGGCACTGCGTTGGCGGATGCCCCGAACGTGGCGGTTGATATCGCGCCGGTGCATTCGCTGGTCGCGCGCGTGATGGAGGGGGTCGGCACCCCGAAGCTGATTGTGCAGCCCGGTGCCTCGCCCCACGAATACAACCTGCGACCGTCCGAGGCCGCCGCGCTGCAGGACGCCGATCTGGTGTTCTGGCTGGGCGAAGATCTGACACCCTGGATGGAAGGCGCGATTGAAACCCTCGCCGATGGCGCAACCGTTACGACCTTGCTGGAATCCGATGGAACCGTCCTGCTGGATTTCCGTGAAGGCGCGTTGTTCGAAGCGCATGATCATGGCGATGAGGATGATCATGAGGACCATGCCGACGGGGACGGCCACGACGATCACGATCATGATGAGGATCATGCCAAGCATGACGAACACGGGCATGATGACGAGCATGATCATGATGAGCACGCGCATGATGACGACCACGATCATGAAGACCATGCGGACGACAAGGATCACGACGATCACGGGCACGACGACGAACACGCGCATGACGAGCATGCCGAAGACAAAGACCATGAAGATCACGCGGGTCACGATGACCACGGACACGAAGGGCACGATCACGGCGAGCACGACCCACATGCATGGCTGTCGCCTGCCAATGCCAGCACCTGGCTTAATCTGATCGCGGCACAGCTGTCCTCGGCTGATCCGGACAACGCAGGCGCTTACTTCGCCAATGCCGCTGCCGCGCGTGAAGAAATGGACGCGCTGTCCGCAGAGGTAACCGAGATGCTGAACCCCGTTCGCGGCGGCAGCTTCATCGTCTTCCATGATGCCTATCAGTATTTCGAGGATGCGTTCGAGTTTCCTGCCTCGGGTGCGATTTCCCTCAGCGACGCCTCTGACCCAAGCCCGGCTCGGGTCGCAGAAATCCAGGGGCGCATTCGCGACGAAGGCGTTGATTGCGTTCTGGCCGAACCACAATTCAATCAGGGCCTCGTCGATACTGTGATGGATGGGACAGACGCCAAAACAGGCGTAATCGATCCTCTCGGGGCCGACCTGGAGCCCGGCGCGGACCTGTATCCGCAGGTGATCCGCAACATGGCCAAAACTCTGGCTGAGTGCCTGTAGTTGCAACCCGGCTGACCCGCGCCAAATTGGCCTCGGGTCAGCCGTCTGGCCGGTCCACCTCGGGCAAGCTTTCTTTCAACAACTGTTTCAGTTCTGGCCGCCAAGACGCGGCCAACGCATCATCCCGCGTCACCAGCGAGAGGTTGCGGAACAACGGCTGCGGCCTGCAGGGCAAGATCTGAACCTGATCGCCGCCGTACCGCGCCACATCCGGGCGCGGCAAAAGCGCATACCCGATCCCGTTTCTGACGCATTGGACAATCGCTTCGATACTGTCCAGCACGATCACGTTTCCAGACGTAAGCTGCATGCGATCCCGATACCGCGCGATCAGCTTGCCAATCCCCGAGGTCGGGGCGAATTGCAGAAACGGCAGAGACGCATCTAGGTCGGCAAACCCACCGATGACGCTTGAGGACGGAACCGCGACAACCATCTCCTCTTGCCGGAGCGTTTCGCAGGCCAGTTCGACGGTGGCATCGTCGATCTCGGTCACAACGGCCGCGTCCAACTGGCCGTTTCTGACCTGATCACACAGGGCCTCCGACAGGGCCGTTGTGGCGTTGAATGCGGCCTTCGGGGCCTGCTGTGCGGCAACCCGCAAGAGCCTTGGCAGAATGCGGGCACTGGCTGACGGAACAAAGCCAATCCTGTAGGCTCCGGTCAGTTCGCTGGTCGACAGGCAGCGTGAGCGTAGCAGCGCGTAAGCTTCAACGATGGACCTCGCATCCTGCGCAACCCGTTTTCCCAGCGGCGTCAGCTTCGGTGGTCGGAACCTGCGGTCGAACAGCTCGGCCCCCAGTTCATCCTCCAACGACTTCATCTGCATGCTGACCGCAGACAGGGTCATATTGCGAATGTCCGCGGTGCGGGAGAATGAGCTGTGCTGTGCCACGGCAACCAGCGTTTCGAGGGAAGATATCTGCATTACTTCAACAAACTTCAATTTATCCATCAAGTAAATTCGTTTGTGAAAGAGATGCTCAATCTCACATAATGGTGAGAACACGAAAAGGACGGCTCAATGCTCGACCAAGGCACCAACAGCTATCAGGCAATTGCCCGCGACCTCGCCCCGGGCTTTGCAGATCGCGCCGGATATTGGGACGAAAACCGCACCTATTGCTGGGACAATGTGCGCACCCTGACCGACGCAGGCCTGATGGGCATGACGATCCCGACAAAGTTCGGAGGGTTGAGCGCTAGCTACAGCGACGTGGTTCTGGTGGTCGAGGAAATCGCCAAAGCCTGCGCCCTGACCGCCCGGATCGTGGTCGAGGCCAACATGGGCGGCATCAGCGCCATCATGGCCTATGGCACCGACGCGCAGCGCGCCTATGTCGCCCCCATCGTTCTGGCAGGGGATAAACCGGCCATTTGCATATCGGAACCCGACGCCGGCAGCGCCGCGACCGAGATGCAGACAACCGCCCGGCGTGTTGGCGACACCTACCTCATCAACGGCACCAAACACTGGATCACCGGGGGCGGTGTCTCCAAGCTATACCTCATCTTCGCGCGCGTTCTGGATGAAGACGGAACCGAACAGGGCATAACCGGCTTTCTGGTGCATTATGACCCGAGCAACGGGATCGCACCCAAAGGGTTCGAGGTCGTGCGCCACGAACGCACCATGGGCCTGTGCGGCATGCCCGAAGCCGAGCTGCGGTTTACCGATCTGCAAGTGGATGCGCGCTTCATGCTTGTCCCCCCGTCCGGGATCGGGCGCGGCTTTGCCGACCTGATGACCGCCTATAACAGCCAGCGTGTCGGCGCAGGCACGGTTGCCATGGGCATCGCCGCTGGCGCGCTGGACCATGCCAAAAGATACCTGCGCCAACGCCACCAGTTCGGCCGCCCCCTGCAAGAATTTCAGGGCTTGCAATGGATGTTCGCCGAGATGGATACAGCCGTCCATGCCTCACGCCTGATGCTGCACGAGGCGGCGGGGGCGCTTGGCCCGACCGGCTTTCCCGACATGTTGATGGCTGCGCGCGCAAAGGCCTTTGCCTCGGAACAAGCGGTGAAGGTCGTGAATGACGCGCTGCAGATGTTTGGGGCACGCGGCTACGGCGCGCAGGAACCGATTGAGCGCATGTACCGCGACGTCCGCATGTTCACCATCGGAGGCGGCACCGCCCAAGTCCTGAAAACGCAAGTCGCAGGCGCATTGCTGGGCATCAAAACGCCCCAGACACGGGACGGCTACGCGAAACTGGCAGAGGAAACCCAGGCGGCCCGGTCTACAGGCTGAAACACACGCCTGCGACGACGGCGCTGTTTTAGCGCGGAGTAAGCCATTTAAACTGCTGTAATTTAGGGGATTTTACTGTGGAACGTCACTGATATTTGACTCAATTGACACCCAAAACCTCAGCAAATCGGTAAATTCCGTCATTCAATTCTGACCCAAACGTCAAGCATTTCTGGCCCAATACCGATAGCCACCATTCAATGACACTGCGGCCAAGGTCTTGTGAGAGCCCATTTTGACCGATGCTGCACCATTCACCAATGCCAGCTTTAATGGAGAAAAGGCTTTCGGCCAGTCGAACTTCCAGAGAGGTGTCATGCAGGACCGAGCAGGTCGCTAGCCAACGACCTCTATTGTCGCGCTGGACCCCGCCAGCTTTTTCACATGGGATTTCAGTACGCCGACGAACTGGTCGCAAGCATCGCTTGGATCTGCCTGAACCGGGAATAGAAGCCCAAATGACATCCACCGTTCAGGCGTAATCGGAACGGTTCGAATGCGATCTTTGTCCACGTTGGCGGCCACAAGTTCATCCGCGATTGTTACGCCGCCTCCATCTGCGACCAAAGCACAAGCCAAAGAAGAAGAGGCGACTTCGCAAGTCTGCTTTGGGAGTAGCCCTGCTGATCGAAACATGTCATCCAGTTGATCGCGAAGGAGCAATCCGTGCATCAGCCTGACAATTGGAACGTCTGCCAGATCGTCGATGGAAATCTGCTTTAGATCGGCGAGTGGGTGATCGACAGGAACAACAGCCTGTGCTCTTACGCGCAGTAACAGCTCGGTTCGGATTTCCGGATGTTCGACGGGCAGTGCCCCAATACCGACATCATACTCGCGGCCGGCCAACCATTTTCCAGCCTCCCGTCGAGCGCGAACGTCCAGGCTAACACTGGTGTCAGGGTTGGCCCTAACAAATTGACCAACAGCAGGGGACGCGAGCGCACGGGCGATGCGGGGCATTGCAACGATCCGGAGGCTTTGTGTGCGGCCTGCCCGGATCTCAGCGGCGATGCCCGGGATTTCGTCGAGGTTGTCAAGAATACGCCCCGCTTCGCGATAAAAGGCAAGCCCCTCAGCTGTTGGCGTGAGGTTGCGACCACTTCGATCAAAGAGATCAAGTCGCAACTCGCCTTCGAGGCCCGAGATCAATCGGCTCACTGCCGGTTGGGACAGGTGCAATATGTTTGCTGCCGCTGCGAGCGATCCTTCGGACAGCGTCGCTCTGAACGCGCGTATGTCTTTGCCCCCTAAAATTGGGCCACTACTTTGGCCGAGAAGGGGGAACAAGGGATGGCTCGGAAGCGATACTCGGACGAAGACGTTCTGAAGCTGCTGCGTGAGATTGAACTGAAGCTGGCAGATGGCGATGATGTTCGGACAGCCTGTCGTGGTGTCGGTGTCAGCGATGCGACCTACTACCATTGGCGGCGTCGGTTCGGTGGCATGGGCAAGTCGCAACTGTCGGAGTTGCGCAGCCTGGAGAAAGAAAATGCCCGGCTGAAGAAGATCGTGGCCGAACTGGAGCTGGACAAGCTGATCCTCAAAGAAAGTCTGAACTACCTAAAACCGAGGGCCTGACGACGAGCCAACTTCGTCAGGCCGTCATTCATGCTCGCCAGAAGCTCGGCACATCAGAGCGTCGCACCTGCAAGGTGGTCGGCCTTGCACGCAGCTCCATGCAATACCAGGCCGTAGAGAAGAACGATGATGCTCTTCGACTGGCCATGATCCGTCTGGCCAAGAGCTACGGCCGGTATGGCTACCGTAAGGTGGCGCAGCTACTTCGGGTCGAGGGCTGGCGTGTCAATCACAAGAAGGTGGAACGGCTGTGGCGGGAGGAAGGTCTGCAACTCCCGCAGCGGCACAAGAAGAAGCGTCGCCTGTACCACAAGGACAGCTCGATCATTCGACTCCGACCGACGCATCCTAACCATGTCTGGAGCGTCGATTTCGTTCACGACAAGCTGAGCAATGGGCGGAGCTACAAGATGCTCACGGTTTTGGATGAATACACCCGCCAGGCGCTCGCAGTGGAAGTTCGGACCCGCATGGGTTCTGAAGATGTGCTGGAGGTTCTCTACGGGCTGTTCCTGCGCCACGGAAAGCCTGATTTCGTTCGAAGCGATAACGGCCCAGAGTTCTCTTCACGGGCAACCCAGAGTTGGCTCGAGAAGGTCGGTGTGAACCCGATCCGGATCTACCCGGGCTCTCCCTGGGAGAACGGATACAACGAGAGGTTCAATGGAACGCTCCGCCGCGAGGTTCTCAATTCCGAATGGTTCACAACGACCAAGCAGGCACAGATCGTGATCAATTGCTGGCTCAGGCAATACAACCACACCCGACCGCATCAGGCCCTCAACATGCGCCCACCAGTCCCCGAAACTCTAGTCCGAGATGGCCCAGAACACGGGGGCTAGACAGTTCATTGAGTTTGTCTAGCTGAACAGATTCAATCTGCAGTGCAGCTTTCTCAACCTGTTTTTGGTAAAGAAAACACTCCGCCAAGTGGACGCGGCAGATCAAGCTACCGTTCAAGCCAATGGCTTCTTCATAAGCACCAACGGCTAATTCCCACTCTTGGGCATAGCGGTAACAGTCGCCTATCTGGCGGTGTAAATCGGAACGCCCGAAGTCCGTCCATGTTTCATCCTGAAGCGATGCAGACAACTCAGATGCCGTCTGGCGAAGCAAGTGCTTGTCACCTGTAATTGCGCCAAGAGTTTCTTGAACACCAAATAGCTTTAGCCTCGCATAGGTCGATAAATCCGGAGCTTCTTCTGAAACCCCGTACTCATCCACAATACTCGATAATTGCGCCTTTGCTGCTCTTGCATCTCCATGAAGTAGGTAACCAATTGCTTTGCCGCCACGATATTGTATTTGGCTTTCTGCGGGTTCATCGAGTTCTAGTATACGGTCATAAAATGCAGTTCGTTCGGAGAATGAAGCATCGCGCAGCTCAAGGTCGACAAAGAGTTGTAGGACGTCAATATCCTCTTCAGCAGTTGTAATTGGGCCCAATTTGGCAAGCTCCTGTCTCGCCTTTGATCGGCTGCCTCCGGGCGCCAATTGAAGTAGCGCGCGATTATAAGTTATCTTCTTTGTCCACCACTCGTGATGAATATTCGCACTCAAACGCTCCAACGTTGCTGGCCAGTTTTTCCATTTACCAGTCCGAAAATACAGCCAAGAAAGCCGTTCTATGTACTCGGCAAGCGCATTAACATCGATCCGCAAAAGGGGCTCGATGCGTTCCCCGATGTGAAGCACTGGCGCAGTATTTGTTCTATGCCAAATCGTATACTGGGTCACGTCGGCACGCGCAGCGACAAGAGCGCGGCCAAATTTTTCTTCTTTGCAGGCAGCAGAATAGGCTTTTCCGATGTCGAAACCGGGGAGGCGATTCCAACAGCAATCCTTGAACTTCGCGCCTGAACCGCAGGGGCAAAGGTCGTTTTGCTTCGGTTTCCAGTACTTCCTGTGCGGTCTGCCCTGCGTCTCAACCATCGTCATTGTTCTCTTTGTTGCAGCCAATCATTTTGCACTCGAAGCTTTCTGGACCGCGTTCAGTCTGAACTCAGACCGATCAAATCGACTAGGGTTTGCCGTCGCGAACGCCTTGCAAATACGCCGCTCGCATCAGATTCACCAAGGTCGTTCGGCGTCGCCTTTGATTGTCTGTGTTGGTCGGGAACTGGTTGGCATAGTGAGCAAAGACATCTTTGTTTATCGGAATTTGAACTTCCTCGTCACCGACCGAAAGTGTGAAATCTCGTTTTTCTTCGCCTACAACCGCGATTTGTAAGGCTAGCAAATTGACCTGTACTTTGTTTATCTCGATTTTGTCCGCCATAATCTCCTCCAAGAGCATATTGCAGAGTATTTTTGCAGAACATCTTACATCAGCAATTCGGTTGCGCGAGAAGCTTTCGGTCAGAGAGCGTGCATCTGGTTGTCTTTGTTGACGGTTTTGACCAGAGAGGATGATCTGTCGACGTCCGCTTTGACAGGTCGCTTTGCGGCGAACTTGCCACTGTGTGAAAGTTGGCTTCGGGACAAACCCTCTTAACGAGAAGGATCAGATGGCACTGTCCGGCTTCATCGTCGCCAGTACCGGTCGCCCTGCGAAGTTGGGTTACTTAGAACTGTTAGACGCTTAGCAGATCTTTTTCCACCAAACGGAAAACTGTTCGCAAATGTTAAAGCAGCCTCTCGAGTGGAAAAGGTATAGGCCAAACCCGGATTTCCAGTTGTACTGAAACCGCCTTTTCGCCAGGTAGCGTAACTCCATCTGTCGTTGCCACGCCCGACAAGCCCTACCCAGGGATGCGTTTCATCGTGGTCTCGGGTTCCACCAAGCTGCTCTGGAAGTGGAAGTTGGCTGCTCATCTGGCTCACTTTTTCTTATTAGTCTAAATCTGTCTGTTCTCGGGAAATCAACTTAAATGTGGCCATCCTCATAGTGGAAGGCAAGGTATGCTCGTCCCCGCCAACCGAAAATTGGAGTGTCATCGGTCTTGCGTCTGCAGCAAATGTCTTCAAAGCGGGCTGCGACTGCAGCATACTGACTGGTCGACGAAAGGCAGCTTTGGGCCGTCCTTGGTGGTGGATTTGGTTGAGCAAGCGGTGATGCTGCGCCAGCCCCAACGACCGCGAAGAGCCCAAGGCGGTCATCGACTTTGCTCGCTGCGCGCGCTCGCAGCACGAAAATCGCTGCATCTGCTCTGTTCGTGATGCAGTGCGGCGCTTTGGAAACCGGTCACTGGAGCACGAAGCGCCGAAAACTGAGGGCTTTTGCGTTTGACCGTTGTTGTAACAGGGGTGCGATACGGTTCGGGCTGGTTGAATTGGGCTGCTCTCGCTGTACAACCACCCCACCTGCAGTCGATGCGTGTAAGACATACCTTTATGCGCTTATGAGGGGCCCATTCCTACCAACAATATCCAATATATGTAATATCCATTGGACCAATTGATTGTTTCAAACACTAATGGTGCGCGACCATGACTCGGCTAGGAGTTTTGAAATGTCGCACATAGAGCCATTCAAAAACAATCACTTAACGCTTACCCTCAAGCCAGCGAAGCGTATGCTCGCAGCATTTTTCGTGTGTTCGGGTAGTTTTGCAAACGCTGAAACAATTCGCGTACCTGCGGATTACGAACCGTATCCTTTGGCACAGATAACCGACGAGGTTCGCTATCCTGAAGCAACCCCACCAAAAGGCTCCGTTAGTCGTAACGGGGAGGTTGAATACCTCGGCCACAATGTTTTCGGATTGCATTGGTACGTAGAGGCCAATGATGCGGTATGGCATTTCGTGACGGCTGGCGACCCTAACGATGAAGTCATCCTCTTTGTCCACGGGCATCCAGATACTTGGTGGTCATGGCATGACGTTATGGCACGTCTCTCGGACGACTTTTATGTCATCGCAGTGGACACACTTGGCTACGGACAGTCTGACAAAAGACTGGATCTGGACCTCACCTATGGCGGCGTCGCCACAGGCGTGGCAAAGCTCATGACCAAGATAGGAGTCGAGGAGTTCAACCTCGTTGGCCACGATCGCGGGTCGGTTGTCGGTGACCACATGGTCGCACAAGACGACGTGAACCCGAGGATCCTTGCTTACCTGCGCATGCAGCAGTCAGCAGACCAACCGCACGGTTTTCCCAGGCCCAATCATGAGGCTATGAAGGACGTCAGCTTCCACACAACCCCGACCTTTATGCGTGATCTGTTCGAAAGTGACTATTTCTCAGTTGAGATGAGCGAAGATCACCTAGCCCGCGCGGCATGGGAATACGGGTTCGAAGGAACGGCGGAAGCGGCAGCCGTGCGCTATTCGGATGCCAGCTTTGACAAAGAGTTGGAATTTCGGTTGGCCGAGGTCTTTCCGCGCATGACAATGCCGGTGGTTTTCATGCAAGGTGCTGATGATCCAGGGCAGCGCCCCGAAGAATACTGGCGCACAGCGGAGATGGTTCCTGATGGCAAGGTTCTGATCGTGGACACCAACCACTTCATCCAGGCCGAGGACCCCGCAATTGTCGCAGAAGCTGCGCGCGACCTGTTCGATTAACACCTCCCAAAACGCAACTTTAGCCAAAGCTGACCTGATCGACCTTTGTCGAACTCAGATCGCACCAGTGTGCACACTGGCTACTGAATGAGGACCTTATGACACAAAAGCTTCTTCGGATTTGTACAGCATCTTTGCTTGCTGCCGTCCTTTCCTCTGGCATTGCCGCCCAAGAGCGAGATCCCTTTGCACCGCCGACGCGCTCGCAGGAACAGGGCTTCATCTACCGAAACTCGATACCGCAAGGGTTTGAAACCCACATATTGGTCAACAACGACGCCGATCGAGCGCGCGCTGAGCGGATTATCGAATTCTACGAGGTTCTCTCGACGCGTCCGACGATCGAGTCTGTCGGAGAGTACGTCTCAGACCAGTACATTCAACACAGCACGCAGTTGCCAAATGGGCGGCAACCGCTGGCCATGTTGTTCAAGGGTTCGGTCGATGAATACCCGGTCGCAATCGACGTTCACAAGGTGATCGTTGTCGGCGACTCGGCGATGGCCCACGTGAATTTCCGGAACCTCGACAACGATGACCCCAACGACATGGGTATGGCGGCTGTCGACATGTATCTTTTCGATGCAGAGGGGAAAATCACGGAACACTGGGACGTCCTGCAAACTGTCCCCAGCCACGCACCCAATCCGAACGGTATGTTCGTCACTTTGTTCGAGGGGGAGTAAACCAATGAAACTGAAGTCTTTGCTCGTGAGCACGGCAGTCGTCACAACTTGCTTGTTTCAGTTACCAGCTCTTGCGGAAACACCAGCTGCACCAGCTGGGGATATCAGCATCCCTTTTTACGACCGACACAAGATCGACATCAGCAACCTTCGTGACTTCTACAATGGTCTGCTGATGTCCGATGTGATGATTCACGCCGACGCAATGTTCGATGCGGAAACAAAATGGCGCCTCACATTGCGTCAAATGATTGGTGCCGGCAGCGGACATCATACTGCCCGGAGCGCATACCAACTCTCACGCATGGGCGTGTCAGTAGAAGATATCAAAGCCATCTTCGCGCCAGGCTACACGGAAACCTTGCAGGACCCACGGTTGCAGGCCGCTTTTACATTTGTGGATGTAGCGAGCAGTTATCCTAGCACGGCTTCGGCGGATCTTCATGCTCTGTTGCGCACGAACTATACGGACCGGCAAATCGCGGAACTTATGCAGCTTGTTGCGATCAACAACGCATCCGCAACGCATGATGCAGTTCTGCCGATTGCCACAGATCAGGAGACGGTGGACTGGGCCACCGCCAATCTGTCCGAGGTGGGCTGGACACTAGGGTCCAATGCGGCCAGTTCGCCAGAGGAACAACGTACAAACCCATTTGTCGGGGACGTCTTGCCTCAGGCTGTTGCAGAAATTGATGCAACCTGGCAGCGCGAAGACCTCGGAGCCGTTGATCCTGTCTTCGACACAGACTGGATAAATCACATTACTGGCTACGGTGTCCCAGTTGTCACCTTTGATGGGGACCGTGACGGCATTGAAGAACCGTATGACGCGGCACCAACGGCAGTGCTGGAGTGGGAAGCAGAGGGCCTACGGTCTGCAAACGTGCCGGGAGCGGACAGCAAGCCATTCGATGTTACCGCCTATGACTACGCTTACTTCCAAGCTACCCCTGTTTCCGAGAGCAGTGTTCCTTACAGCGACCGCAATCGCTTTGACACGTATTGGCCAAGGCAGGCCGCCTTTGGCACGCTGGCGATGGACGCCTACATTTTGCAAACCGAACGGACTTTTGATCATGACGAAGTATGGTCCATATTCTTCGTCTACCAATTGGCCAGCGGGTGCGTTCACTGCCAAGCGCATGGGGCGTTCGGTGTTTTCGATTATACCGAAGACGAATACTTCCAGGATGAAATTCCGCCAGAGGATCTGCCGGCTCTGATCCAGTACATCCAGTCTTTGATGGATTTTGAGCGATCAGAAGACGTTACACCAGCTATGAAAGCGGCGATGCGACTGGCGCGGGATGCAGCGCGCCTGCCGTCTCGCGTAACATCCGCGCATATTGAGGAGTTGCGTCGGCACTACACAAATCGTGAGATCCAAGAGATCATGGCGATCGTCGTAGTGAACGCGTGGCTGTCGAGCAGCATGCAGTCCATGGCGACAGTGACTGATCAACTTAGCATGTCCTGGGCCATACGTAATCTGGGACCGAAAGGCTGGAAACCCGGCGTTCACACCGGATTGCCCAGCGAGCAGCGTCCGTATCACATGAGTCAGTTTTTCGACAAACTCTTTGCGGATATGAACACGGGCAAAGTGCCCGATGCCGCATCAGATTGGACAGGTCTCGTCATTCCACTTGCAGTCGATCAAGACGGCGACGGTGTTGAAGATGCCTTTGATGGCTTTCCCAATGATGCCAGCCGTTGGGCTGACACCGATTTGGATGGCATCGAAGATCGTCTCGATGTCGACATTGACGGCGACGGTTTAGAAAACGCCCGTGAACTGGCGATGGGAACGTATCCGTACAAAGCTGACTCTGATGGCGACGGCGTGGATGACAAACGCGAGTTCGAAGCAGGAACAGCGCCGGTAGATCCACGCGACTTTTGACGCTTTGCCTTCAGGGCGGCGACGCCCCGGAGTGGCTGCCGACGATCACTTTGCATGCACGTAAAGAATGCATGCTTCACCAGTGCGAACGACCTCTGCGCAGATCAGGAACATGATGAACATGCTGCTGTCAAACCGCCTTTCAATTCCGCTTTGTGCTGCCATAGCTTGCCTGCCGGTTCGGGCTTTTGCGCAAGATACCGAGGCAAGCATTTTCCCGAATGTCACAGGCAACTTGATCACACGCCTTGGATACAATGGAGACTATGATCCCGAGGGCCCGATCGAAGCAACCAACGATGTCTTCCTTCAAGTCATTGCAAGCCCTGTCCTTCATTTTTCCGACCGGTTTCGGATCCGAAATGAGACACGCATCGAGACGGTTGCACCCCCAACAGCCAACCGCGCCTTCGATGACGAAGGACTGTTCGTGCGAATTTTGCGAGCGGAGTATTCGGTAACGGACACGCTCTCGTTTCACGCAGGTAAGATGACGCCGTCTTTTGCTTTGGCGTCTTTTGCGACGCCGGGCATGTTCGGAAATAGCTACAACAAAGAAATCGAACTGATCGATCGAGTTGGGGTTGGAGGCGCGTATGTTTTCGGCGGCGGCGCGAGTGGAAAACACACGCTCACATTTAACTCATTCTACAAGGACACGAGTTTTCTGTCGGATTCTTTTGGAACCAGCAGAGGTCGCACCACCTTAGAAGATGGTGGCGCAAGCAACACCGAAGGTTTGGATTCCTTCACGCTGTCTTTGGATGGCAGCGGCATGGATCGCTTCCCAGGCCTCACATACAAACTCGGATTGATTCATCAGAGCCGCGGTGTGGATGGTGTCGCGGATGAACATGGCGTGTCATTTTCCGTGGTTCAGACACGCAATACGGCGCGAGGTGATCAATGGACATTCCTTGGTGAGCTGGCCGCCTTTGAAAATTTCGAAGGAACCGCCGACGACATCGTCTATGCGAGCGCAGGCGTTGTATATCGAACGGGTCCGTGGACAGCGGTTCTGTCAGGAACTTATAGGCCCCGCGACTTAGCATCGGGTGGCAGATTCGACGACTACAGCCTCCAGACTTCCGTGGAATACAGCTTTAACAGCGGTATTTCCCTAGCGATTGCTCACGAGTTCCGCCGAGATGAGAATTTGAACAACAATCGGGTCGGTATTCGGCTGATCAAAACAATCGAGTTTGGCAAATGATGCCTCTAAGCGACCGACTAGGTTCCGCGCATCATGGGACTGTGGTGGGTACTATGGCCGTCCGCATGAACTCACATCTCCCCATAGTCGCAGCGTCACGACAGAAACAGGAGTCATAATGTTCAAGATCGATACTGTCTTTTTGGCTATCCGCCTTCTTTTGACTTTGGTTTTTGCGGCAGCAGGTGGCGCAAAGCTATTGGGCGTCGAAATGATGGTGGACTTCTTTCAAACGATCGGATGGGGGCAGTGGTTTCGCTACGTGACGGCCATCGTTGAATTGGGATCAGCGGTGCTGCTTTGGGTACCGGGAGTTCAAATTGTAGGATCAGTGTTGTTGATGATCACGATGGTATGTGGGGCGCCGTTTCACGTCTTTGTGCTCGGTCCGTCAGCGATGCCGGCCTTGGTGTTGGCGGCGCTCTCGGCGGTCGTCGCCTTTTCCTACCGAGATCAGGCGAAAGCGCTCCTGAATAACTCGACGACAAAGGAGTGAGACCCGATGAAGCAAAAAAAGAAGGTGCTCGCCTTTGGCGCAAGCAACAGCACCAGATCCATCAACAAGCAATTGAGTAGGCATGCTGCCGAAGTTCTGCGAGACGAGATGGGCGCAAATGTGGAAATCCTGACCCTGGATCTCAACGATTTCGATATGCCGATCTACAGTCCAGAACGCGAAGCCGCGGGTGTTCCCGAAGCAGCCCACAGGTTTTTTGCCATGCTTGGCAACGCTGACGGCATCATCATATCGTTTGCCGAATACAATGGGAACTATACAGCCGCTTATAAGAACGTCTTTGACTGGTGCAGCCGGATCCAAATGCGTGTCTATCAAGGCAAGCCTATGCTACTCCTTGCTACGTCCCCAGGAGAAGGGGGCGCTAAGAACGTGTTCAAGATTGCCTGCGATGCCGCGCCCTTTTTTGGTGGAAAACTCGCAGCGAGCTTCAATTTTGGGAACTATTCCAAACACGTCGACGCGAAAGGCAAGCTCGCAAACCCGACCTTAATGGGTCGATTGCGAGAGGCGCTCGTCGATTTCTACGATGCAATCGAAGTGGACACGTCGTCGGCTTTGCATTCGTCGGATGGTGCCTAGAAACATGCTGCGGCTGAGCTTGAGAGCGTACTTGAAGATTGCCATCACAGCTTTGACGTTGTTTTACGGATTGGTTCCTGCTCTCGCGGATCTCAACGAAACACATCTGTTGAACCCAATTTGGAGCGCGCATGCGCGCTTCCACACGGCATGGTTTCTTGCGTTCACAGCTGGCGTCGCTGCAACCGCATTGGCTTTGGTTTGGGCCAAAGATGAACTCATCGTTCCGACCATACTCGGGTTGTTCTTTGTGACTGGTTTTTGGGTCGCGACCCTATTTGGGCCTTCGTACGGTGGGGCGCTCGTTGATCCCAATGGCCATGTTCATACAGTTTTGGGTCTTGAGTCGAACATGTTTCTTTTTAGCGTTCTGAGCGTGCTTTTCTTCCTGCTACTCTGTCTGGCGCTTTTTGACTTAATGATGAGGTCGAAACATGAGCGATAGGCTTGCCATCCCGGCACTTATCCTTTTGTTCTCGCTGCTCTGGGTTCCAGCTGGCCAGCATCCGTTCCTGCTCGCAAACTGGGTGAAGATCGGCACAATGGCGATCCCTTTGTTGCTCTTAGCTGCATGGCGCATACGACCACAAAGAGCCGTTCTAGCAGATTCCCGCTTCGTTTCTTTGACCCTGTTGATCGCTTACAATATCCACCAGTTTGAGGAGCATTGGATTGATATTTTTGGGCGAAACTATGCGTTCAAACCTTACTTAAACACGTTCCTGTCGGACATCTCTGGCCAGGGCACTACCGCCGAGTTCATGACAGATGCATCGATTTTTGTCATCAACACATCGCTGGTTTGGCTCGTTGCAGCCTTAGCAATCTGGCAAGGCAACCGCCATATCTTCGCAACATTGTGCATGGTTGCGATTGTTGTCGAGAATGCGGTCAGCCATATCGCAGCAGGCGTCGCATCATGGACGTACAATCCCGGACTTGTCACGGCGGTGGCCATCTTTGTGCCTCTCGGCTTGGGCGCGTACGTTGTTCTCATCTACGATCAACTTGCGAGCCTGCGACTTGTTGTTGCCAGCCTCCTATGGGGATTGGTTGCACATGTGGTGATGATCTCCGGCATCTTGAGCCGGGCGTTTTTTGGTCATCCCTCAGAGCTAATCTACTTCGTGATCTTGATCACTTGGTCCGTTTTGCCAAGCTTGGTGTTTCAGTCCAAAACTGAGAAGCGACCAGTATGATGATCGGTATAAGATGGGCTGTTCTCGTCTTAACCACAGCGCTTTGTGCATGTGCGCCTCGGGGCGACTTGGAAACTGCTGACGCATTTGAAGAAGCGACGGTCAAGTCGGTTTTCGTCGCACAGTTTCGGCAGGAAACCGGACAGTTGAAGAGTTTTGGTGAGAGACGACCGAACCATCTCACCTTTCAAAGGATTGATGTGTCTATTCCTCCGACGCATGAGGTTGGCCAGATTGAATGGCCACGCGGGACACCGAATGCCGCAACGGATTTTGTGACCATCGGAGAAGAAGATTACCCAGATATAGAGAGTTTCATGAAAGCGGTGGCAGCCGCAGATCGCTCCATCGAGCAAGAGACTGTCATCCATGTACACGGCTACAACACCACTCACGGAGAGGCCGTTTACAGCGCTGCACAGGTTTCGGTTGATATGGATATTCCGGTGCCAATCGTTCTGTTTTCATGGCCTTCGGCGGCGCAAGCATCGGGCTATCTCTATGATCGTGACAGCGCTCTGATTTCACGCAGTATGCTTCACGACATAATCGTCGCATTTGCCGAACAACCTAACCGTGATGTGTTTCTGACCGGTCACTCCATGGGCGGCTACCTCTTGATGGAAACACTGCGTCAAATCGCGATCGAGGGAAGCCTTGGAGCCAGCCGAGACATCAACGGTGTCATGCTGCTGTCGCCGGACATCGATACCGAGCTGTTTCGGGAGCAGGCAGAACGGATCGGTGATCTACCTGATCCGTTTCTCATCATGGTTGCTGGCCAAGATCGTGCTTTGAGACTTTCGGGAAACTTGACAGGACGGGGCGTGCGGCTCGGGTCTCTCACCAATCCCGACGAACTCGACGGTCTTTCCGTCACTTTGGTGGACGTAAGCGCCCTGTCTGATGGCAAACGGTTCAGCCACAATGTTGCAACAACATCGCCTGCCGCGATAGCCGTTCTTAGATCTCTGAACGAGGTGACTTCCCCGGGAGATCTTCATGTGATCGACAGCATCGTTAGGGCGGACCAAGCGGAGGGCATTTTATCAAGATTGACACTAACGCCGTAGCAAGATCATGAGTGCCACAATCGTAATGTTGTCAGCGCTTTGACAAACCAAGTCGTGATGGGTCGGCATAGTTGGCATGCGGAGCATCTTGAGACGGTCGAATTCGTCCATATGCAAAAAACCAAGCTGGGCAAACAGTCAAATACATTGGTGCCGCTTCAGAGTTTGGACACATTCAAGTGAACACGTTGCTTATGATTGATCCTATTGATTTCCCGTATATCTCTCATTGCCATGAGGAATGTACGAAATACTGACCTGAACCTCCTTGTTGCGTTCGAAGCCCTGCTTTCAGAACGAAGTGTCACTGAGGCTGGCAAGCGTATTGGTCTTGCCCAACCGTCGATGAGCAATGCACTCACCCGGCTTCGCAACCTCTTTGATGATGAACTGTTTGTACGGACACCACATGGCATGATGCCCACGCAGACGGCACTCGATGCTGCAGAACATGTGCGGGCAGCGATCTTAGCTGCGGAAGAAGCCATCAATGTTGGGACGCAATTCGAGCCTCAAAATTATGAGGGCGAGGTCATCCTACTCACTCATGACTTAATCGAACTAACCGTGGTACCTAGTGTTGTGCGCGCCTTGGAACGCGCTGCACCGGGTCTTCGATTGACAACGCGTGCGATGTTGGGTGCGGACTTTGCCGAAGATTTGGATGCCGGTCGAGCCGATTTGGCCCTTTGTGTTGCCCGCAATGTGCCAAAGCGGTTTCATTACCAGTTGCTGTGTGATGAAACCTTTGCCGGGATCGCTCGCTTTGATCACCCTCTTGTACAAGGCGACGTGACACTTGATGGCTTTATGCGTGAAAAACATGCGCTTCTCACACAACGTGCGGCTGGCAAAGGGATAGTAGATCAAGTGCTCGAAAAGATGGGCCTCGTGCGCGATGTTGCAGTGAGTGTTTCCAATTTTGCCAGCTTGCCGCCCCTCGTTATTGAAACGAATGTGATTGCTGTTTTGCCGCGCCGTTTGGCTGCAAAGGCAGACAAAGAACTACCGGTGAAAATGTTTGAACTTCCCTTTGAAATGCCCACGGTCCAATCAAAACTCATTTGGGGGCGCGGTGCTGAGAGATCTCCGGTGTCTTCCTGGTTCAGGAACCTTTTGGCTGACATCGTGATGCAGGACACAAAGTAGCAGAGCGTTGTCCCGATCTGCGACCCGCCCAACCCAATGCGGTTCTCACTCAATGACAGGATTTCAAGCGAACATAACGATCGCTCCCCGTTCACCAAAGCTCACAAGCGTCGAAGGGTTGCCGAGATCCTGAGCGGATCGCAGGATTATGCGGGGGCGACTGCAAGTAACAGTTTGTGATGAGTTGGCGCTGTTAAAAGGCCGCTTCGGCGACTTGTCCTGCCTTCTGCCAACAAGTCCGCCGCATGTGCAAACAAATGCTGCGCCAGCAATAGCCGCAAATGCATTAGTCTGGTTTAGTCCGCATCTGTGAGTTCGCCCACCAACTGATTTTGCGGTTGCGGCGAATGTCGGCAATGCGGGCTGCGATCGCAGCATGGCCGAGGGTGGGTGAATGTCTGGTTAGGGCCGTCGGCGAGGCCAATCCGATTGGATAGATTTCAATCATGCCCTCTCGCAACGACGACTCGACGTCGACAATTTCTGTGGTACCGGGAAGCGCCTTGAAGTGCCGTGCGACACATGCGCGGGTCGCGATTCACCTAGCAGCGTTCTGGTTGAAAAACCGCAAATCAGCGAAGATGGTTTGCGCTACGATTTTTTGGACAATGCAATCAGTGTTTTGGCTAGAACTTCAATCGCCACGCCCATGTCTTTGGCGCTCGCATATTCCTCTGGTCGGTGACTCACCCCGTCTCGACACCTGACAAAGAGCATGGCTATGTCGCAGAGGTCAGCCATGGCGGAGGCGTCATGTGTTGCTCCAGACGGCAAAGTCATCGTTCCGTCATAGCCGGTTGCATTAATCGCCTCGGACAAAACGCCGCGCAATTCCGGTGCACACGGGACTGCAGGTTGCAGGTAGGTGCGTTCCATAGCATATCGCGCGCCGCGCCGGCGGGCACATGCCTCTGCTTTGCCGCGCATCTTTGCAGCAAAGCCTTCACGGACTGCGTCGGCCGGTGCACGGATTTCGAGGGTGAGTTCGGCTAGGTCTGGTATGCCGTTTGCCACTCCGGGACCAACGCGGCAAGCCCCTACCGTCGCACGAAGGTCGTCCACATTGAGGGCGGTATCGTGAACATCACTGATAAAGTCTGCGGCCGCAACCAATGCATCTGATCGGCCTTCCATGGGTACGGTCCCAGCATGTCCGGTTTCGCCGTAAAAGGTCACGATGTTGCGTTCGATCCCGCAGATGCCAGTGACGACGCCTACCGGTTTATCGAGCGCTTGAAGAACAGGTCCTTGTTCAATGTGCACTTCCAGATAGCAACGCACGTCGTTTGGATCGCGTTCAAGTGCCGTGACCGCATTGGCGGCGCCGCCAAATGCATCAATCGCCTCTCGAAGCAGCAACGCATCTGCATCCACCATATCGAGAACATCAGGGTCGAAAGTCCCAGCAAGGGCGCGTGGACCCAGAAGCGCTGTGGAGAAGCGCACGCCTTCTTCGTCGGCGAAGGCAAGCACTTCTACCGGGTACCCCAAAGTGACGCCCTCACTGCGCAGTTTCTCGAGCGCAAGGCAAGCAAGTGCAATGCCCATGATGCCATCATACTTTCCGGCATTCCGTACAGAGTCTTGATGAGATCCTATCATGACAGCGGCCCCTTCACCTGCTGATTGTCCAACCAGCGTACCTGCTGCATCTAGGTGCGTCTTGAGACCCGCGCCCTCCATCCAACTGCAGATAACATTCAGCGCGTCACGATGTTCGGGCGTAAATGGAAACCTCGTCACCCCCGCGCCAGGCAGACTGCAGGTTGCGATGTCTGCGAGTCGCTCTTGTGCAATCTGTCCCCAATCCATGTGTACTCCTATTTATCATGATAATTTTGTGCTACACAAAGCTCGTGGGGTTGTCTATCTCTTGGTTTGACGAAGAGGTGAGCATGGACGGCGGACAAGAGATCAAGGCCAAGCTAAAGCGCTCGCGCCCCGTACAGGTGGCGGATCAGATCAAGGCGTGGGTGGTAGAGCGAGATTTGCGCAGAGGCGACAAGCTGCCCAACGAGGCAGAGATGATTGCGCTTTTCAAAGTTTCAAAAGGGACAGTGCGGGAAGCCCTTCGCATTCTTGAGGCACAGGGGTTGATCGTCACACGGACTGGGCCCGGCGGCGGAAGCTTTGTCGGTGAGGTCTCGAAAGACCGGGCGCTGTCCTTGCTGGGGAACTACTTTTATTTCCAGGCTTTGTCGCTCGCGGATATCTATCAGATGCGCAAAGCTCTCGAACCGGAACTGGCCGCGACCCTAGCCGGACAACTTGATGCTGAGCAACTGGAAGAGTTGGCCACCCTCGTCAGCGCCCACGATACGCCCGCAAAGTCACCGGAAGAGGAAAAACAGGAACACATTGCTTCACTCGCGTTCCACGCTAAGCTCGCTGAGTTTGCGCAGAACCCGCTGATGGGTTTCATGATCGCCTTTATGGTTCGGATGCTGACCGAGATGACGGTTTATCGAAAACTGTATGATGTGCCGAACCACGAACTCTGGCGGCGTGGGAGACAGTATCAGCTGGAATTGATTGAAGCGTTGCGCATCGGCGATGGTCAGGCCGCGCGGAATACGATGGCCGCTCACATGGCATCAGCGGAGGGGTTGATGCAACATCAGGAGGCTCGGCTTGCCCGGCGGTTTTTAGCTGACTGACCTGCAAGACATCCTGGAGCGGATCGATTCCGATTTGAGGCAAGCCGCAGACTGGGGTCAGCCAGCCCAGTATATCCCTCAGCTCGCGCAGGTTGATCCTGAACAACTCGCCATTGCTGTATGTGGTGCTGACGGTCGTTGCCAAACAGCCGGTGATGCGGATGTTCGCTTTTCCATCCAAAGTGTCTCAAAGGTGTTTGCTTTGCTTGCCGCCTTGGGTCGGACGGGTGACCAGTTGTGGCGCCGAGTTGGGCGAGAGCCGTCAGGAACCTCGTTTGATTCCGTCGTTCTGCTAGAAAGCGAGAAAGGACACCCACGCAATCCATTTGTGAACGCCGGTGCTTTGGTCGTAACCGATGCTCTGTTGTCGGGGCGTGAACCCAAGATCGCGCTTGCTGAGATCTTGGGGTTGGTGCGGGCATTGGCGGAGGATGATGACATTCACATCGACGCAGATGTAGCAAGGTCAGAACAGGCGACTGGCGCACGAAACAAGGCGTTGGCGCACTACCTCGACAGCCATGGCAACTTGATGAGTGAGCCGGAGCTCGTGCTCGGCACGTATTTTCATCAATGCGCGATTGACATGACGGTCAGACAATTGGCGATGGCGGGGCGAACTCTGGCCGGTTTACCAGGTGCGCCACAGCTTGTTTCTCGTGAACGTGTGCGGCGCGTGAATGCTTTGATGATGACCTGCGGGCACTATGATGGTTCTGGCGAGTTTGCGTTTCGCGTCGGTTTGCCGGGCAAGTCAGGTGTTGGCGGCGGAATTCTAGCGATCGCTCCAGGGAAGGCTTCAATCGGGATTTGGTCTCCCGGGTTGGATCGTTACGGCAACTCTAAGGCTGGCACGGCTGCTGCCGCGCGCCTGAGCGCTGCGACAGGATGGTCTGTGTTTTAACTTTTCGCCAGGGTGCGTGGTGCCCGCGTTGGATCGGTTTTGACTGGAACTTCATCCAACCAGTCGGCATATGGGCGTGTTCTCGCGCGTTGCAGCAGGTTTTGTAAAGCGCTCAGCGGATCGTCATGATGATCAATACGAAGGTCGAGTGGCGGCACATTTGGTTCCAGAACCAGCAAGGCTGCTGACTGCAGCCCCCGCGAATCGCCTCCCGCTTCTTCAGCCCCGTTCAGGGCGGCCATGAGTCTATCCGCCATGTTTCCACTGCTTCCGATGAGTGCACTTTCCAGCGCTTGGAGAACCGGTTGACCTGCAATCATGTTGCCAGCGCAGGCGAAGGAAGGTGTCAATCTATGGCCTGCCCAAGAGACGCTCTCTGCGCCCGTGAACCCAGCCGTGGACCCATTTTGGTCCAAAGCAATGATCTGCCGGTGTGCGCGACCATCATCTAATGATACGATTGAATCTAAAGCCATTTCAGCGGATTTTCCTAGCTCCATCATCGCCAGCACCTCGTCGCGCCATAGTGTAGAAGGCGCGGTACCCTGGCTAGCGACGACCCCTGCATCGAGGCTGCCCCTCAACACCCATCCGCCAACACACAAGCTACCGGTTGCGGCAGCGGCGCCGAAAGTGCCCGTTTTTTTGTCATGTGCAAGAATCGAGAAGGTCATAACAGCCACCTTAAACATTTTTCTTGAATTTATAATGATAATTTGTCTGATTGTAATTAATCATGATAAATTAAACAGAGAGGACTGATCATGTCACTTCTTACTTTCACGCGCAGAACAGCGCTTGCGACAGGGGCGGCGATGGCGTTGGCTCTGTCAGCTGCCGGAGCAATTGCACAGACCCCTCCAGGTGTGTTGATCGTGGGGCAGATCGCTGAACCAAAGGCATTGGACCCTGCCGCAGTCACTGCAGTGAACGACTTCCGCATCTTGATGAACGTCTACGATGGCTTGGTTCGCTATAAGGACGGCACACTTGAAACCGAACCTGCGCTCGCAACCGATTGGACGATTAGTGATGACGGCACGATCTACACATTCAATCTGCGCGAGGGCGTAGCTTTTCACGATGGTAGCGCGTTCGACGCAGAAGCCGTGAAGTTCAACTTTGACCGGATGTTGGACGAAAGCCATCCTTACCATGATACCGGGCCATTCCCGCTCTCGTTCTTCTTTTCTGCGGTTGAAAGCGTAGATGTAATTGACCCGCTAACGGTTCAATTCACGCTGAACGCGCCCTACGCGCCGTTTTTATCGAACCTTGCATACCCAACAGGTTTGATTGTTTCACCCGCCGCTGTAATGGAGCATGGGGCCGACTTTGGGCGCAATCCATCGGGAACGGGCCCTTTCACCTTTGCCGAATGGCGCTCGAACGAGGCAGTGGTGGTCGAAGCCAACGCCAATTACTGGGACGGCGCGCCCGACTTGCAAGCTGTTGTGTTCCGCCCGATTACTGATGCGAACACCCGGACAGCCGAGATGCTAGCTGGAGGGATTGACCTGATGGTAGAGGTTCCTCCCGTGGCACTGAGCCAGTTCCAGGCGGATCCTTACACCGTGCACGAACAGGCTGGTCCGCACGTCTGGTTCCTGATCCTGAACGCCAAGGAAGGTCCGTTTGCGGACGTACGCGTACGTCAGGCCGCGAACTATGCGATCAATAAGGAAGCCATCGTAAACGATGTACTTGAAGGCACCGCTGAAGTGGCCGCAGGCCCAACTCCGCCCGCCTTTGCTTGGGCCTACAACCCGAACCTTGAGCCCTATCCCTACGACCCTGAGAAGGCGAAGGCCTTGATCGCCGAAGCGGGGGTCGAGGGTGCTGAACTGACCTTCTACGTCACTGAAGGTGGGTCCGGGATGCTGGATCCGGTTGCGATGGGCACTGCCATGCAAGCCGATCTTGAGGCTGTCGGTTTTGACGTGAAGATCGAAACCTATGAGTGGAACACGTTTCTTGGCAATGTGAACCCCGGCCTCGAAGGTAAGGCGGATATGGCGCAGATGGCATGGATGACGAACGATCCGGATACGTTGCCGTTCCTCGCCCTTCGCACCGCAGCCTTCCCGGATGAAGGGGGGTTTAACTCTGGCTACTATTCGAACCCAAAGGTTGACGAGCTACTCGAAGCTGCGCGAGCAGCAACAGATCAAGCAGAACGTGCCCGTCTCTATCAAGAGATGCAAACCATCGTGCAGGAAGACGCCCCGTGGGTCTTTGTGGCGAACTGGAAGCAGAACGCAGTTACATCTGACCGGGTCGAGAATTTTGCACTGCAACCCTCGTTTTTCCTGTTGCTCGACGACGTTGTGAAGAACTGATCTTTCCGGTCCCGGGCACGCCCGGGACTTGTCTGGAGGGGTATCACTAAGCACAACGCCCAGGATACTGCCCAAAGCGTGATAGGGGGCTGCTAATGGCTGGCTACATTCTCAAACGCCTGATTTCTGCGATCCCGGTCTTGTTTGGGATCTCGATCATCGTTTTTCTGATCATGGCCATGATCCCTGGCGATCCGGCAACCGCTATCCTGGGGTCTTTTGCGACGCCCGAGAATGTCGAGAAACTCAACCGAGATTTGGGCCTCGATCAAGGGTTGATACAGCGGTACTTCATATGGCTCAGTAACATGCTGCAAGGCGACTTTGGGCGGTCGTTTGCGTTGAACCGACCCGTGCTGGATGAGGTGGTAGAACGATTCAACGCAACGCTGATACTCGCGGGCACCGCCTTTGTCATTTGTTCGCTCTTGGGTGTCGCAGTAGGGGTCATTTCAGCTGCACGTCAGTATGGGTTTGCAGATAAGGCGATCACTTTTGCGGTGCTGCTTGGCATCTCCATACCGTCGTTCTTCCTGGGTATGATGATGATCCTGATCTTTTCAGTGAACCTGCGCTGGTTTCCGGTATCGGGCATGTGGCCGATTTATGGAGATCGAAACCTCGGGGCTTTGCTCGACCATTTGGTGTTGCCAGCATTGGCACTTGCTGTCGTGGCGACTGGGGTCATCGCTCGCCTCGCCCGTTCCGCGATGCTGGAGGTCCTCCGTCAGGATTTCATTCGGACCGCGCGCGCCAAAGGCGTGAAGGAAAGCCGCGTTATCTGGGGTCATGCGCTCCGCGCCGCCATGGTGTCGATCATCCCGGTTCTGGGCATCCAGGCTGGGTTTGTGCTGTCCGGTGCTGTCTACATCGAGATGGTGTTCCAGTGGCCCGGCGTCGGGCGCATGCTGGTCGACGCCATCCTGAAACGTGACATCCTGCTCGTTCAAGGCGGGGTCGTCTTCGTGGCCGCCTGCTACGTCCTCTTTAACATAGCGGTCGACGTGGCGCAGTCGATGCTCGACCCGAGGATCAAGACATGATGGCCTTTATCAAACTTCTCGCCCGAAACCGTTTGGCCCTTGGAGGGCTGATCGTGATGGGTATTGTGATAGTATTGGCGATCATTACTCCAATCTTACCACTGGCCGACCCAGATGTGACTGATACTGGCAACCGGTTCCTGCCCCCGTTCTCGGAAGGGGCGTTGCTTGGGACCGACCACCTTGGCCGCGACCTTTTGAGTCGTTTGATGTGGGGTACACGCTTGTCGCTCGCGGTTGGGTTCGCGGCGGCGATCATTGCGGCAACCGTCGGCGCTGCCATCGGGATCATCGCGGGCTTCTACGGTGGACGCACAGACAACATCATCATGCGTGGTGTCGATATGCTGATGGCGTTTCCCTACATCCTCTTAGCACTGGCCATAGTGGCAGCCCTTGGTCCAGGCTTGATGAACGCCCTGATCGCTGTCGCGGCAGTGAACATCCCGTTTTTCGCCCGGAATATTCGCGGCATAACCGTTGGCATCGCGCATAAGGAATTCGTGGATGCAGCCCGACTGTCGGGCATGAACGATGCCCGCATCATCCTGACTGAGATTTTGCCGAACGTGATCCCTGTGATCGTCATCGCGATGTCGACCACCATTGGCTGGATGATCTTGGAGACGGCGGGGCTGTCGTTCCTTGGTTTGGGCTCGCAACCACCACAAGCTGATTTGGGATCAATGCTGGGCGAGGCACGCTCTGCCCTGATCACTAATCCACATACGTCTATCGTGCCGGGGGCGATGATCCTGATCATCGTTATGGCGATCAATTTGCTGGGCGACGGGGTGCGGGACGCGCTTGATCCGCGCCTTAAATCAGGTGCGCTCGAACGGCCAATGCCGACAACCCGAGTTCAACGGACCGGCGAAGTGCCTGGAGTTGAAGGCGATGCCATACTCGCTCTGCAAGACCTGAAAACGCAGTTCCACGTCAAAAACCGCATCTACGAAGCGGTTGGAGGTGTGAGCCTAGCGGTACAACCGGGTGAGTGCTTGGGAATCATCGGCGAAAGTGGGTCAGGAAAATCAGTCACGGCGCTCAGTGTGATGGGCCTTGTCGCCTCGCCGCCGGGCGTCATCACTGGCGGCGCCGTGCGCTTCAAGGGTGAAGATTTGATCGGGGCAAACTACGAGAAACTCAGATCGCTTCGCGGCGAAAAGGTTGCCTATATCTTCCAAGACCCTCTCGCGACACTGCATCCTCTTTATACAGTTGGTCAACAGCTAATCGAGGCGGTGCAAAGCCACCACAAGACGCCAACAGATGAGGCGCGCGCGCATGCGATTGAACTCCTCAAATCCGTCCGCATCCCCAACGCCGAAAAGCGCATCGACAGCTACCCGCACGAGATGTCGGGCGGAATGCGCCAGCGTGTTGGTATTGCTATGGCACTTGCAAACGACCCGGAAGTTATCATCGCTGACGAGCCGACAACTGCGCTGGACGTGACGGTGCAGGCACAAATTCTGTCTCTTCTCAACGACCTCCGCCGCGAGCGCGGCCTGGCGATCATCTTCATCACCCACGACTTTGGTGTTGTCGCCCAACTTTGTGACCGCGTGGCGGTCATGTACGCCGGGCGGATCGTTGAACAGGGCACAACGCAAGAAATCCTCGACGCACCCGCGCATCCCTACACGGCCAAGCTGATGGAATGTGTACCCGAACTTGGTGGAGGTCGCAGACGGCTTGAAGCTATCCCTGGCCTGCCACCTGTGGTCGACAAACTGCCAGCGGGCTGTGCCTTTGCGGATCGGTGCCACAAAGTGCAGCCTGCATGCCGAGAAGGGCGGATCGATTTAATTCCGCATGACGGGGACCACCTCGTCCGCTGTCGATACCCTGAAGCCACAAGTCAGGAGGCCGCGCAATGAACGAAGCCCTGAAAGTCACGTCTCTGACGAAAACCTTCCCTGTCGGTAAGCGCCTCTTTGGTCCTCCCAAAGCGCTCGTCCGTGCTGTGCAACCGCTGACCCTGACGGTGCAAAAGGGCGAGACGCTCGGCGTCGTAGGTGAGTCGGGCTGTGGGAAGTCGACCCTGGCCCGCATGTTGGTTGGCCTCTTGCCGCCAACGTCCGGCCAAATCGAGCTGAACGGTGCACCGGTGAACAACTCAGACCCTGCAGAGTTTGGCAAGAAGATCCAATATGTTTTTCAAGATCCCATCTCGTCGCTCAATCCGCGCAAAACGATAAAAGATATCATGGAAGCTCCGTTAAAGCACTTGCACGGTATGGTAGGGCCAGCACGGATGGATCGGATTCGTGAAATCTTCGCAGCCGTGAACCTTCGTGAAGAGTTCCTCGAACGCTACCCGCACGAATTCTCAGGCGGTCAGGCGCAACGTATCGGGATTGCCCGCGCGTTGGCTGCAGATGCTCGCATTTTGATCCTCGATGAACCCGTCTCCGCCCTCGATGTCTCGGTTCAGGCACAGGTATTGAATCTATTGGCCGACCTTAAGGAAGAGTTCGAGTTGACATACCTGTTCATCAGCCATGACCTCGCTGTGGTGGAGGCGGTCAGCGACCGGGTTGCGGTTCTCTATTTTGGTGCAGTGGTAGAAGTCGGCCCGGCAGAGGACGTCTTTGCCAAACCACGCCACCCCTATACTAAATTGTTGGCGGAAAGCGCACCGGTTGTCGGCCGCGCGCTCAAGGCACCTGAAGGCCGCGAAACCGAACTGCCTGACCCATTGAACCCGCCCTCTGGCTGCGCCTTCGCAGCACGATGCGCTTTCGCAACAGACATATGTCGCGAAGAAACGCCAAGCCTCAAAGGCGCGAATGTGTCGACGCAGGTGGCCTGTTTCAATCCACTTTCGAATTGATATTAGAGGAAACTCGAAAGTCTGCTTTCGGAAAGCTGCACTACGGCGACGAAGACATAGACGAATGGCAAGTTTGGGCCGCGATCGCTTTAGATGGTTGTTTGAACGGTAAGCAAGCACGCGAGATCCTGACGCTAAGCGGCGTCGCTTGCGTTTGTGACGACGGGTCGACTATTCCAGAAAACCGTCAATGGTCGAGGCGACATCAACCGCGGTTTTTACATCGGACATGCTGGTGTTCTCAAAGGCGCTGCCGCTTTCAACACCTGGCCTGAGCCGCTCAAAAATGGTCAGGATTTCCTCTTCCAGTTTCGCCGGCTTTTCTTCGGACCAGCCGGCCTTGGTCTTGGCAATGTCCGTTGCGAGTTTCATAAGATCAAGGCGCTGAGGCAGAGTTAGCATTGGTCGTTTCCGGGTTTTGCTGCGATGTCGGGTCCTTCCTACGCGCAGAGGTGGAACGGGCAGAGTGAGTCACCGTTAAATCCCTGAAGGCCGGACCTCAGTCCAGCGCCCCGGTTGTGCGCAGCGCCTCGGTCATTTTCCGTGAGATGTCAGATGGCACATGCCAGATCGCGTAGAGCGTCCGGATAAACCGGTCTACATCGGGAATGTTGGTCTTCAGGGCCAACAGGGTTGAATCCAGGTCGGCGTCCGGTTCGGTGTAAGGGACGCACATAAGCTCAAGCACTTCATAGCCATTCCACATGCCACCACCGATCTTGCGCGCCGCTGATCGCGCGCCGCTGTAGTCGCCCTTCATGAAACAGATCAGGAACGTGCTTGCGTGGTACCAGCCGGGCGGGTTGGGGCTCAGCTCGATCGCACGGGCGCTGAGTCTCGTGGCCTGATCGAGATCGCCGCGCAGGGCAAAGCAGGCCGCCAGATCGGCCAACATGTCCGGGTAGTTCGGGTTGGCCCGCAATGCTTTAGCAGCGGCTTCTTCAAAACTTTCGAACTCTCCACGATGAAAGTGGGTCAAAAACAATGCGTGCTGACCGGTGGCATTCAGCGGATCCAGAGCGACTGAACGCTGCGCGGCCTCCAGCGCGCGATCAAAGGGCGGGGGGGACTTGCGAAAATTGAACCCGCCGCGCACCTCGTCCCCGTAGACAATCGCAAGCATTCCCCAGGCTCCGGCATATTCAGGATCAATCTCAACGGCGCGCTCCAGCAGATCGCGGACCTTCTTGTGTTTTTCGGCCGTAGGTTCACGCCAGTATTCGCTGGCTAGTAACCTACACTGATAGGCATCCAGCGTGTGCGTCTGCGCCCTGCGCTGCACGGCACCCGTTCGATGGATCACTCCGTGGGGTTCCGCGATTTCCGTAGCGATCCGCGCGGCGATGTCGTCCTGAATTTCAAACAGGCTGTCCGCGCTCAGATCACGATCATACGTCTCGGCGGAAACCTGTTGGCCGGTTTCCGCATCAATCAGCTGGGCGGTTACGCGTAGCTTGTTGTTCCAATGACGTACGCTGCCTTCGACCAGATATTGGACTTCCAGTTCGCCACCGACGGCGCGCGGATCGCGGCCGCGCCCGCGAAAGCGAAATGTTACGTGCCGAGACAGCACGCTCACCTCGCGAAACCGGGCGATGGCCGAGATGACCTCTTCGGTAAACCCATCCGCCAGATACTCCTGAGACGGGTCTCCGCTCAGGTTGTCAAAGGGCATCACCGCCACTGCAATCCGGCTTGTTGTTGCTGGGGGCGGGTTGGTATCCGCCCGGCGTTCGGGATCAAATGCGATCTCAAACACCGGGGCGTAAGAACCTTTGGGAATGTGAATCCTCACCGGGTCTTCGCGCCCTTCCTGTGCGTAGTAGAGATCCAGTCGACTGCGCATTTTGTTGGCCTGAACCCGGACGATCGTGTCGATTGTTGGGTCGAAATCCTCGGGCTTGTCGAACACGTCAATGCCGATTGCGTAGCCTTTCAGCGCCTCGGATCGGCCGGCCAGCGCCTCGTTGACAATATGCGACAGAAAGCGGTTCAGGCGCGTGGTGTCCGCGAAATGCGGACTGACGAGGATGCGCTTCAGCTGTTCCTGAATAGCGCTTGGATCGATGGTTGAGCTTACTTCGGCAAGCATGTTTCCCTCCGTCGCTCAACTTTGTCCGATGACGGGCCGTGTCACAAGACAGCGCGGTGGTTTAACCGTGACTCACTCGGATGCGGGCCGGGGATTTGCGAGGGTCCGGGTCATGGCGCTCAAACGGGCCCAGAAAACATATGACCCATGAAAGGACTGAACCATGACAACATTCTCCGAATTCGTACAGAAAGCCAAGGACGACTATGCCCGTGTCGAGGACGAGCTGAAATCGTTCGAACAGAAGGTCAAGGACGCGGGCGACGCGACCGACAAGTGGACCCAGGAGCAGGTAACAAAGCTGCAATCCGATCTCCAGGAAGCAAAAGACAAGGTCACCGACCTGGCTGACCGCATCCAGCAAGAAGGCGAAGACGCCGTCACGGATACACATGATCAGGCAAAGAACCATTGGGAGGCCCTGCACGCCGCCGTTGCCGCCTATCGCGATCACCTCGACAAGTCGGTTGCCTGAGCCCTGATTCCGGAGGTCGAAATGACTGATTCAGTTACTGATACCGCACCGAAACCCACCCTGATGGAAGAGGCCGCCGGTTGGCAGCCGCGACCGGTCTGGCTGATCGTGCTTGGCGTATCCATGCTCTGCGTCGGGTTGTGCGCCATTGCCTTCCCGCTGATGTCCACGCTCGCTGTCGAGGCCTTTATCGGCGTGACCTTGTTGGTTGGAGGCATTGTTACGGCGATTCAAGCATTTGCGGAAAAGGCGTGGAAAGGGTTCTTTTGGCTATTGGCCATCGGCGTTCTGAACGCGATCGCGGGTCTTGTCCTGTTGCTTGATCCGTTCGGTGGCGTTCTGGCACTGACCCTTGCGCTTGGCACGGTCTTCCTGGCCGAAGGCGTTTTGCGGATCGTGATCGCTATTCGGTCGCGTCAGGAACGGCCTATGGCGCTGATGATTGCGTCCGGCGCTATGGCCATCCTGCTTGGCGGCCTGATCCTGACCGGTATCGTCAACGGCTCGTCCCTGGTTATGCTGGGGGTTCTTGCCGGCCTGAATCTGATATTCGCCGGTGTGTCCCTGATGTCTTTGGGCCTGTCGCAACGGTCCTCGGTGCATGAGGGCCTACAAACTTAAGCCTGTCCAGACGGACCCAGAATGGCAGGGGCATTTGATGCTCCTGCTTTCCGTTTTCATCGGGCTGGGCGGTTGGGCGCGTTGCGTGGGCGAGCAAATCCTGCAACAGAAAAGTCCGAATATCCAACGTCGGAAAAGTTCGCGATCTGTGACTTCGTGCAGCGGCAAAATTTGCACTTGCAGCGAATGACCGGAATGCGGGCTGCAACCGCAGCATTTCGGCATACCGCCGAGTGACCGCTAAGGGCCGGCAATCCAACCACCCAAGCCTCAGACCGGTGGGCGCAGCTCGTGCCAATGAGTAAGTTTTTGAAACACGTCTGCAAGCTTCAGCAGTGAGGTCTCTTTATAATGGTGTCCCACTATTTGCAGTCCAATCGGCATACCCTTTTGTGTCTGGCCACAGGGCAGACTAATTGCTGGGTGGCCTGTAAGATTAAACCCGCATGTAAAGGGTATCAAACTTGCCAGTTCCTGTGTTGGGTCGAAGTCTGCCAGAGGCATCGCAGGGCGTGGTGTTGTCGGTGTCAGCAAAGCCTGCGCGTCAGCTTCCTTGAGTGCGTGAGTTAGTTCCTGCCGCAACTGCGATCGGATTTCTATAGCGCTCAGCAATTGATCCTCGGGAATTTCCAGACCAGAATCGATCATTTCCGCGACCGCTGGCGAGAAATCATCTCGACGCTTCATTAGAGCGTCAGCATTGGCACATGCCAGCTCTGTCGCAAAGAATGTGACGATTGCGTCCACAGCCAATGGCAGCGTTGGAACGTCAATTTCAACAACTTCCGCGCCTGTTTGGTGGAAAACGTTGCACGCCGCTGAAAATGCGGCTTTGGTTTCCGAGTCGAGGTCGTAGGCTTGGGCAATCGCCTCTAGTGTCGCCGTTCCAAGAACTGCGATATTGTCTGCGGGGCGTGGTGTATCGCCATATGCCGCTCGGCTCTGCAAGGTTGCTTTATCCCAAGGATCTGGCCCTGCAAGTATGGGCAGAATCCGGGTGATTTCGGCGGCGGACCTGGCGATGATGCCAACATGGTCAATCGATGGGGCTGACGCCTGACGCATTACGCCCTGAGAGCTGATCAAGCCCCAGGTTGGCTTCAGGCCCGTTGTTCCTGTCATGGCTGCCGGTATGCGAACAGAACCTGCAGCATCGGTGCCAAGCGCAAAGCGGGCAGATCCAACGGCCACCGAGACGCCCGCGCCTGCACTCGATCCACCGGGATAGCAGGTTAGGTCCCATGGGTTACGTGTTGGTGGCTGATCCAGTCCGCAAGTCAACTCGTGCGCGATTTGCGTTCCGACCAGTATACCTCCTGCGGCGCGAAGCCGTTCAACCACTGCAGCGTCTTTTGAGGGAACACGGTGTTCATAAGCTTTTGAACCTCCGGATGTAACCACGCCCGTCACGTCGAACACCTCTTTTACCGCGAATGGCCATCCTTCAATCTGGGGCTCTTGAGGGCCAACATGGATGTCAGCCGCACCGGCCTGAGCGCCAGAAATCAGCAGATGTCTGTATGCGTGTACTTTGTCATCAGTGCGAGCCAATGCGTCCAGTGCGTCTGAGAGCTGTCTGCTGGTGGTAACGGACATGGGTTTTCCACAGCTCCTTGTTGGCAATCAATTCAGTTACTAAGCAAATCGCTATTCGGTCCTAAGTCTATGTAGGCGCTTATGAATCAGCCGTGCCTTCAAGCTCATCCAGCAGCTTGTAATCTGTTGGCGGATCGTCACAAATGCCCGGTCCACATTCCAGAAGCGCTGAACCGACGTTGAGCGCAGCCAAAAGTAGGATCAGGAAAAACACCGCTTTGGCCAACTGGCTGCCGCCGAACCTTTCGGTTGCTCTCACGTCCGACGCTAGGTCGTATTGCTTTTCGAAAACCAGCATGATCGCGGTGCCAAGGATCACCAGACCAAAGGCTATTCCGGCCCATGTATAGAAATGTAAACCAAGTACAGGCGAGCCATAGTGACCTGTGCCTGGGACTATATGCAGCAGAATCTGGCGGATCGAAACGCTAATGCCGAAGATCGCCGCGACAAGAACTATTCCATAGTTTCTTGCGCGCGTACCCCACAACAGGTTCAGCCCCAGACCAAACCCGACGGCCACAAACCCAACACGTTGCAACAAACACAGTGGACAAGGCAGCTCGTACAATACGAGTTGAAAATAAAATGCAAGAACCAAAACAAGGCAAACCGCAAGGGCACCAAGCGCGTTCATGTTTCGAGCAAACTCAGGTGACATGCAAAGACCTCACAGTTGGATAGAAAGTGGGGTCGTAGCGTGAAACTTAAGCCAGTACGTGCTTATCAAAAGTGCAAGCACGAAGATGGCGTATGACGACCTTACAAGCTTGAAATACGCAAGTGCCATCGCGCTGGCAAAAAGTGCAAAAAGCAAAGCAATCATTAGATGCTCCTTACCGGATCGAAGGTGTCCGTGGTGACCAATGTCTATGAACTGAACCGGTTCCAGAGATTTAATCAAGCCTGTAGCGATCGTTTGAGTCGCACTATATTATCGACACTGACTACGCGTTGAAATTGCAATCTCAGCGAATGACCGCAAAGCAGGTTGCAACCGCAGCATCTATGAGTAAGGACGAGTGACCGGTTTGGGCCGATCGCTCTCTGCCGCTCCGTTTGTGGGGAGAGTGCACAGTGCTAGGGAAGCTGTGAGAACAAGCCTCTTGGCTCCGATGTTCTGAGAAGACATGGTGATGAATGGTCCATTCAAAAGGAAACCGGGGCCGCTGAGCGGCCCCGGAAGTGGTTTCAGTTTCAGGCAGTTTGCTCTTTGGGTTCTTCGACTTCGTCGGACGCGTCCGGTTGTGCGCTCCCCAACGCGACGAAAGATGCGCCCGCGAAGATGAAGTTGATGCCGAGAAGCAATCCGATGAAGCCCAGCGACGCGCCAGTCGCAAAGCCACCGAAGACGAGGATGGCCAGTAGCAGGGACATTGCGCCTGACGCAACAACCCAGCCCCAGTTTCGCTCACTGCGCATCTGGAAGCCCATGATGATGCGTGCGATGCCCTCGACGAGGAAGACGGCCCCCATAATGACGGTCAGCGCGATCACTCCACCGAATGGATTGACGAGGAAGACAATACCGCCAGCCATGTAGATTAAGCCGACGGCAAGCTGCCAAAACACGCCGCCCCACTCTTTCTCTTGAAAGGCATGGAAGAGTGTAGCGATGCCACCCACAAGGAACGTGGCGCCCACGAGCAACTCGACGGAAAGCGCGGCGATCAACGGGAAGGTGAACGCACCAATGCCCGTCAGGATCATGATCACACCAAGGGCGATGAACCACCCATTGCCGCGATGCTCTTCAAGGTTGGAAGAAGGTGTCATTTGATGTCCCCCTTTCCAACTATTGCGCGTAGCGGAAGGAAGGCATCTTGGTCAGCTCTTCCTCGGTCGCTTTCGGCAGAACGAAGTGACCGCCCTCGTCAGGCTCGAACATATCAGCGGGCACGGCGACCCACTTGCTGTCGATACCGATGAAGCCGCCGACTTCCATGATCGCGAGGCTGACGTCGCCTTTGGGAGCGATGATCAGATCGTGGACGGCGCCGACGCGGGCACCTGTCTCATTCTGAACATCTGTACCGATCAGAGCATTGGCGCTGTAACCAGCGGCGCGGACCTTGGCGACGTTGACTTCGACGCCCAGGATGGTCTCACCCGCCATCGGGGGGGATGAAGTAGTCATTGGAAAACTCCTTGTTGACGAATGCGCTGACAGATCAGCCCTTGTACTTGAACTCGGGAATCTTCTTCAACTCGGCTTCGGTGGCTTTCGGCAGGATCACAATGTTGGCTTTGCTGCCGGGCTCGAACATCTCTGCAGGAACAGCGACCCACTTCGAGCCGAGACCCAGGAAACCGCCGACTTCGACGATGGCGAGGCTCAGTTCCCCACTGGGGGCGAGGATGAGGTCGTGGACGTATCCGATGCTCTTGTCCTGCGAGTTGTGGACGTTCGCGCCGATCAGCTTGTTGGCGCTGAAGCCTTCAGTCACAACTTTGGCGACGTTGACTTCGATACCGAGCACGGTCTCGCCAACGGTCTGAGCTGTGGCTGCGGTGGCACCCGTCAGGATGAGGGCACCAGCGGCAAGCATTTTGATGGTCGTTTTCATTGGTAATTCCTTTCAATTTGGTAGAGGTTCCCGTCTGGACGACGGCTTAGGTATCGGCCACCTGGTCGAGGTGATCGCGATAGGCTTTGACGGCCGCCTGAAGGGCTTCGTAGTGGCGTTCTGCCGTTTCCTTGGCGTCTTGAACGGCCTCTTCGCCCTCGGTCTTGGCGCGGTCGGCGATATTTTCCATGTCTTCTTTGGCCTGGCTCCAGTCTTCTTTGAGTTTTTCGACCTGCGCCTGCGACCAGTCGTCCGCACGATCTCCGGCGGCTTTTGCCTTTTGCTCCAGTTCGCTGAGCTCGGCACCGATGTCGTCAATGCAGGCTTTGGCTTTCTCGACGAACTTTGACGTTTCAGTTGTTGTGGTGGTTTCCATGTGATTTGGCCTCAGATTGAGTTGGCTTGTTTCGATGACCTGAGACTGCAGCACCTTGACGTTCGACATGAGTGAGTCACCGTGAACCCCCAGGCGTTCACGGCGCGACATCTGGTCCCAGAGTGCGAGCTAACGTAAGGTAAGAAAAAATTAGTAATTGAAGGCGCCGGCACCGATCTGCTGAGGTTTTGGCGCGCCAAACTAGAAAGCTGTTGCCAGTAGGGCCTTTGACGCCAAAACGCCTTTTCTAACTGGGGGTAAAACCATGACCGCAATCGCATCGGCCCCGATGGAGCCCGGAGTCATTCAACAGCAGCTGGAGCGCATTCTTTCCAGCAGCCAGTTTGTAGATACGACCCGACTGGCGCGCTTCTTGAAGTACCTGGTCGATCAGACTTTGGCGGGAAATGAAGAGGCGCTGAAAGGCTACTCGATCGGACTAGATGTCTTCGACAAGCCGGATGATTTCGATCCCGCGATCGACACGATAGTGCGCGTCCAGGCTAGCAAACTTCGTAGTCGCCTCGATCTCTACTACGCAACCGGCGGCGCCGAAGATCCGCTGCGCATCCTTGTCCCGAAAGGGTCCTACGTGCCGGTCTTTCAGGTGGCCTTCGATCCTGTGGCCAACGAAAGCACACCCACCAGTGACACCGCGCAGCACCGCTACAGCATCGCCGTCATGCCCTTTGACAACCTCAGTGGTAGCCCGGATCAGGAGTTTCTGGCGGACGGATTCACCGAGGAGATTTTGAACGCTCTCGCCCGGTTCCGCGAATTTCGTGTGGCGGCACGGCATTCGACGTTCCGGTACAAGAACACCAAGGGCGATGCTCGTGAAATCGGGGCGGAGCTGGGGGTGCGCTATATCCTGGAAGGCAGTGTCCGGCGTTGGAAGGACCAGATCCGGGTCACGTCACAGCTCATCGACACGTCTACCGGTGCACATATGCTGAGCGAGGCTTATGACGACGACATGAGCGTTGAGAGCCTCTTTGATATCCAAGAAACCATTGCTTCGCAGATAGCGGCCGAGATTGCCGAACCGCATGGCGTCATTCACAAGACGGGTGCGGCGTACAGGAGAGAGGCCACGGACAACCTGGATGCTTACGAGGCGCGGTTGCTGGCCAGCGAGTACTGGCGCAACCCCCGACCTGAAACACACGAAACGACGATCAAGCACCTTGAGCGCGCCGTCGGTCTTGACCCGAATTATTCCGGGGCGTGGGCGATGCTTGCAATCCTTTACGGAGATGAGGTTCGGTTTGGATTTGCACGGGCAAGCAACAGGCCACCGCTGGATCGCGCATTGGAAGCGGCAAAGCGTGCTGTAGAGACCGACCCCAAGGATGCCGCCGGATACCACGCGCTGTTCATGACGCATTTCCATCGGGGTGAAATGTCAGCGTTCGAATCCGCTGCCAAACGGGCGCTGACGCTCAACCCGAACTACCCGGATATGGTCGCCGACTATGGCTGCTGCAAAGGGCTTTCCGGCGACTACGAACTAGGGCTGAGCTATATCTCTAGGGCCACCGATCTTAGTCCGGACCCACCAGGCTGGTACAAGCTCAACACCGCAGTCATGCGGTACTTTAGGAAAGACTACGTGGCGGCGTTGTCCGTCATCGAGGGTGCCAAACTAGGCTCCGCGCATTGGGGCAATTTCGCTAGGGCCATGATCCACGCGCAGCTCGGGAATGAAACCGAGGCACGTTTGTATCTGAAACGTGGCTTGGAGCGTCTGCCGGAGTTCCCAAACATCGCCTACGAGGCGCTGAAAATATGGAACATCCAAGCCAGGGACATCGATCATATGATCGACGGATGGCGGAAAGCGGGAATGCCCGAGCCTGCGTGATGCGCGGGTTACCGTGACTCACTCACATTGAATGGCGCACCTATGCATTTTGTCGGAGCCTGACCAAGCGAAGGAGCCGCCCCATGTCGTCCGAAACTGTCATGACAGCGGAAAGAGAGGCCGAAACACGCGCCTTCATGCTGTCGTCCATTGCCATTTCCACCAGCGTTTTTGGCATCGCGTTCTTTTATGGCGTGTTCGGCACGATCTTCTTCGAGCACCTGTTTTATGTCTGGGTGGCCTCGACCGTCGCAATGATCGCCAGCCTATTTGTGCCGCCCGTCGATGGCCTGCCCGCGCTCGTATCCTGGCGGGGACGGTTCGTGTTGCTGATGCCGTCAGTACTGATGGCCTGGCTTTTTCTCAGCGAGAACCCGTCGCTCGACATCGCCAGCACCGGATGGTTCGAATGGGGTCTGGCTCTTGTGGTAGTCGGCCTTTCCCTGCCTTATCTGCTGCTCGTCCTCATCATCGTCGCCATTCCAGATGTCGAGCAACTCAAACAGCCAAAACTAAAGGTGGCCATCCTCGGCATCTGCCTGGCAACAGTCGTAGCCGGATATGTCATCGGCACGCATCACAATCGCTTCATCACATGCCACGACTTCGCGGTGTCCGGGAATTTCGTCCCTGATAACTGCCAGAAGGACGCAGGGGCTTCACAGTAAATCACTCATGCTGTGGCACGGAGACCGGCAGTCTTGGGTCATCAATTCAGATGAAGGATGTCCCCTATGCTTGACCAACTCCCGCAATTCCTTTGGCTCGGGCTGGTTGCCACCACGCTCGATGTCGACAACGCGCTCTACATGACCTCGTCCATTCAAGGACGAGACGAGAAAGAGCAGAAACGCCTGATTCTCTGGGGCCTCATTGCCGAGTACGTAGCCCGCTTCGCGCTTGTGCTTGTGGCATTCTATCTGGCCACCGGGAAAGAAGTTTTGTTCTCGGTTGCCAGTTTTGACGTCACACCGCAAACCGTCGCACTTCTCGGCGCCGGGCTTTTCCTGTTCTATTCCAGTTCCAAGGATCTGTTTGCCTTCTACGCGGGCGAAGAAGAGATCGACAGCGCCGATAAGGCCGTCGCGAAAGCCGTTTTCGGGACGGTCCTTCTGCAAATGACAGTGGTCAATACTGTCTTGTCCATTGACACGGTGATCGCGGTTGCGGGCATGACCAAGCTCTTGTTTGGTGCCTCAGTCATTCTTGGCGTGTCAGCTGTAATCCGGTTTCTGTTCGTCCGCCAGATCGCAGGGTTCCTCTCGGATCATCCGGAAACCAAGATCGTGATCTACACATTCCTGATGCTGATCGGGCTGAAACTGGTGCTGCAATCGGTGAACGACAATGTGCCAGAAAGCGCATTCAACATAATCATGCTGATCGCCATCGCTGTCGCCCTGTTCGCGCGGCGCAACAAGGTGAGCACATCGGCTTAACGGTGACTCACTCCTGAGACCGGTTGATACGACGCAAAGTCGGTCTCGGAAACACCCTCCCGTTTCCACCACCCTGGGGTCCTCCCACCGCCCACTCCTCCCTGTCCCGGCAGGCGGGAGGACCGCCCAAACCTGAGGAAAGACAATGAATACGCTCGCCATCTCCGGCGCCGACCGGACCCAGAACAACAGCTTACTGACAGCCACGCTGACAATGGGGCTGATCCTGATGACGGTCTTTGCTCTGATTGCTGGAAAATCCGTCTTGGTACCCTTCGCCATGGCGATCCTACTGTGGTTCATCATAAACGCTCTGGCGCGCCGTCTGGCGAAACTGGGAGGCAACGAAGGTGAACCTGGGCTTGGATCTCTCGGCGCATCCATCCTGATCGTGATGGCCATCTGCATCGGAGTTGCGGAAGTCGTTGCGTCAAACGTAGCTGCGATGGTCGAGCGAGCCCCATCTTATCTGGCCAATATCGACACTCTAACCGGAAAACTTTCGGGCATGATCGGTCTGAAGGCGTTCGGCGAACTCACGGCGGCAATCGAATCATTCGACTTTGACGGGGTGCTCATATCGCTTGTCAATGGAGCCGCCGGTGTCGCGGGCAGTTTCGGCACCGTCGTCCTCTACATCGCGTTCCTGCTGGCCGAACAGCACTTCATGGGCAAGAAGCTTCGGGCCATGGCCGCCGACGATGTGCGTCATGCCAAGATCAGCGCAGTTCTCGCCGAAGTCGGTCAACGTGTGCGCACCTACCTTTTCACAAAGAGCCTGACGAGCGCTGCCATGGCCGCGATGGTCTGGATCGCGCTCGAAATCGCGGGTGTCGACTTTGCTGGCTTCTGGGCCTTCCTAGTCTTCGTTCTGAACTTCATCCCTGTGGTAGGCGGTATCATCAGTGGCGTCTTCCCGGCCGCCCTCGCTCTGGTGCAATTTCCGACGCTGACACCCTTCATCATCGTCATTGTAGGCGTGGGCCTTTCCCATCTGGTGATCGGCAACATCGTCGAGCCGCGCTTCGTTGGAAGCTCGGTCAACCTCAGCCCTCTCGTGGTGATCCTCGCGCTGTCCATTTGGGGTTTCATCTGGGGCGTCGCTGGCATGTTCCTCTGCGTCCCCATCACCGTTATCGGAATGATCATTTTCTCGGAGTTTCGCTCCACCCGACCCATTGCCATCGCCCTTTCGGAAAATGGCGAAATCGACTGATCCAACTCAAAACAAGGAGACTGACATGACCAAACATTCCACCGCTGCCAAAGTCGAAGACCTAGCCCAAGAGGCTGCAAGCCTTCCTGCCAATGATGGCAAAACCCTGTCTGACGAAGTGACTGATCTTCTCGCCCGCCTCGCCAAAGAAAACGATGCGATGAAGGAAGAGATGCACGCCATTAAGAAAAACGTCCAGCACACCATGAAGATGGGCAAGGACGAGTTGAAATCCGAGATCACGCATCACCCAATCCAGTCGGTCGCCACGGCCTTTGCGCTTGGCTTCATCGCCTCGCTCTGCGTGCGGCGCTAAGGGACAAAGGGCTCATGGTCAACTCAACCACCTTCCGTCGCCTGGCCCTTCTAGGGCGCATCAAATCGATGCGTCTCAGGATCGCTGCGCTACATGGGGCGAAACAGGCATCCATCGTCGCTTTTGCTCTGCTGCTCGCTCTGGGCGGCATCGGGTTTCTGATGTTCTGCCTCTTCACCGCGTTAGCCGCAGAATTTGGCGTCATTGTCGGGGCACTGACAGCCGGCGTGCTGCTACTTGCCTTTGCGGGCATTGCACTCGCTGCCGCGTTTAACCTGAAGCCGTCTGCCGAAGCCAAGATGTTGGATACTGTCGAGCAAACACTCGTCGGCGAAATCTCGGCTGAACTTGCAGAGCTTGAGAATGGATTCAAACGCTTGGAAAGCGGCACCTCGGCATTGTTTAAGGGCGACTACTTGACGGCTGTCGCCAATTTCGCAGGCGCAACTAAGTAGAGCATCACATGAATTGGAAGACGATTGCGATCACGGCATTCGCCGCCGTATTGGCGGCGATCCCCGCGCAGACGCTGGCGCAGGCAGCGGACTCGGGGCAGATTGCTACAGCTGATCCTTACGGTCGGACAACGCCGCGCGGGACTGTTGATGGATATCTCAAAGCCATGCGGGAAGCGGACCCGGCGAAGGCTGCACTTTTCCTTGACCTTCGCAATCTGCCCGATGCACAAGGGCCTCAGCGCGCCATGCAGTTGAAGCACCTGCTGGACGATGGCGGATACTTCTTTTTGACAGACGAGATCTCGGCGAGCCCTGAGGGCAACCTCAGCGACGAGATGAGCGCCGATCTCGAAGAAGTGGGCGCGCTTCGAGCCGGTGTGCAAGAGTGGCCGCTCACTCTTCAACGAATGCGGGGTGCGGAGGGACAGTTCATCTGGCTTTTCTCGCGCACCATAGTCGACGCACTACCGGAACTGCACAAGCGTGCAGGCGAAAGTCCGCTCGACCGACTGCTGCCCGACGATCTCAGGGCGCACAAGCTGCTGACAGTTCCTATCGGCCATTGGCTTGCAATTGTGCTGATCGCTGCTCTTGCCAGTCTGGTTGGTATGATGCTGGCTCGCCTTGTACTGAGGTCGCTAGATTGGCTTTTCATCGCTAAGACCGGAACGTCCCTGAACGTGCGGTCGATTGTCATACCCCTCGCAACCGTGATCGCAGTCGCGCTCTATCGGGAGGCGGTCATTCTAATCGGTGTCCAGGTCGTGGCACGTGGCGCGACCGACTGGCTTGCTGTCACGTTACTTTGGCTGGCGGTGGCATTTCTCTGCCTGAAGCTCGTCGATCTGATCGCCGACGTTCTACGGAACGCCTTACAACCGGACGAACACCGCACATCGATCGCGGCCCTGATCTTGCTGCGCAAGGTCGTGAAAGCCGTCATCCTGGCCGTTTTGACCATCCAAGTTCTGGAGATCCTCGGCTTCGACGTGACCACGGCGATCGCAGCTCTAGGTATCGGCGGGCTGGCACTTGCGCTCGGTGCACAAAAAACAGTTGAGAACCTGGTTGGGTCCGTCAACGTTGTGGCAGACCGGCCAGTCGAGGTAGGCGATTTCTGTAAGTTCGGCGACATCTCGGGTACGGTTGAGGACATTGGTATTCGCTCGACCAAGATCAGAACGCCCGCACGTACCATCGTGACAGTGCCGAACGGCACGTTTGCATCAATGCAGATCGAGAACTTCTCCGTCCGCGATCAGTTCCTTTTCAATACGGTTTTATCGCTCAGGAGTGACACGACAGCCGACCAAGTGAACGAGATACTCCAGACCATCCGGCGCAAGCTTGAGCCAGCCGACAACATCGCACCGGGCGCACGCGTAAACCTAATTGAACTGACCCGCTCATCCCTTGACATAGAGATATTTAGCTATGTCATCGCGCCCGACTACTTGGCGTTCCTGAATGCTCGCGAAGCCTTGCTTCTGTTTCTGCTGAAAACGGTTTCCGCGAGTGGCTCAGTACTGGCGTTTCCTCCGACGCTGGTGAAGGTCTCATCCGCGCTCCAGGCTTGACGCCAATGCAACGAACCGCATTTCTTCGTGCTTTTCGCAACCTCGCGAAGCGCTCAACACCGCCCTTGGCGTGCAGAAATGGAACGGCTACTTTGTCCGCCCTGAAGATATTAAGAGCCTTCGAGGTTGAGCAGTCGCCGCGAATGTCGGCAATGCGGGCTGCTGTTGCAGCAACAAAAGGTCATGTTCAAGGTCGGCTCTGGGCCGCGAGTAACAGCTAACCGACACCCAAAAAGTTGGAATAATCTCTAGCTCCAGCAACAGATCTGCAGCTCAGGAACTGTTTTCATTTCTAATAGGAGAATCTTTGGGCTGTCTTCCAGTGTCGAACGTTCACCTTATTTCTGGTCCAACTGTGACGGTTGGGTCAGGTTCGTGTGACGTTCAACATTTACCAAGTGGCGGACCGAGGAGGATTCGAACCCCCGACCCCTTGATTCGTAGTCAAGTACTCTATCCAGCTGAGCTATCGGTCCGCGTTGGTGAGGCGCTATTTAGACCCGGGATCAGGCACGTGCAAGCCGATTCTTCAAAAAATCTTCAAAAAGTCACGTCCCCGCGCGGCAGCCTTATTTCAAAGGTGGTTCCCTCGGGGCCAGTGTCTTTCAGCAGCAGATCGCCGCCATGCCCACGGACAAGTTCCTGCGAGATTGCCAGCCCCAAACCAGAGCCGCCCTTGCGCACACCGCCCTGAAACGGGGTGAACAGGTTTTCGCGGGCTTTGGGGGGCAGGCCGGGGCCGGTATCCCGAATTTCGATGCACCAGCTGTTGTCATACTCGCAACCCGCGATGGTAATTCGCCCGGGTTTGCCCGAAGCCACCAGCGCCTGACGCGCATTGCGCACCAGGTTCATGATCACTCGGAACATCTGTTCCGGATCGGCGCGGGCCACCAGATCTTCGGGCAGGTCGTTTGCGATCTCGACGCAGGCATCGGCCAAGGCAAGCCGTTCATTGGCGGCCACGTCCTCGGCGATGTCGCGCAGGTGCACCATGGTCAGCGTCGGCGCAGGCTCCTCGGCGCGGCCGAAGGCCAGCGTGCTTTCGCATAAGGAAACCGCCCGCGTGATCGAGTTGACCAGCTTGGGTGCCATACGGCGGACCAGCGGGTCGTCGCTTGCCTCGATCCTGTCGGTGAACAGTTGTGCCGAGGTCAGAATATTGCGCAGATCATGGCTGACCTTGGCCACCGCACCGCCCAATTGCGCCAGACGCTCCCGTTGCTTCAGGGCTTGGGTCAGATCTGTCTGCAGTTGCTGCAGGGCCTCTTCGGCCTCACGCAGTTCGGTCACTTTGGAATTGGGTGAGATGATGCCCCGCGCATCCTCGGGCGCGCTGGCGTAGCGCTGCATATAGCCGACCACGCCTTTGATCGGTTTCACCAGCACAACGCGCACGGCCAGAAACAGGAAAAAGGCCGTGATGATCGAGATCACGAAGGACAGGCCCAGAATGCGCAGGCCGTAATCGGTCATGGCCATGCGCAAGGGCATGCTGTCAGTTGTCACCTCGATCAAAAGGCCCGCGCTTTTGACCGGTTCGCCAATCACGCGGATCACCTCGTTCTCGGGCGTCAGCAGCCGGGAGATCGCATCGCGGATCAGAACCCACGGGCCGGCGTCGCGCAGGTCGTAGGTCTTGGTGATCTGCTCGGGGATGGGTGATGACAGCATCAGCTGGCGCACTTCGTCGCGGCGCAGCACGACGTTATAGACACCCGCATTGGCCAACAGCTCGGTCTCAAGATCGTCGGCCAGCATGTCGTCGGCCAACAGCGCTAATGAGGCGATCTGGGCGCGTTCCAGCCGGTTCAGCAGGAAATCCTCGCGAAAGCGCGCGATCGAGGGGACAAAGATCAGAATCTCGGCCAACATGACGAAGACCGTGGTCAGGATCAGAAATCGGCCTGACAGCGAGTTCACTCTGCTCTCCCTTTTTCGGTCAGGGTATCCAGCGCTGGACGAACCTGACCATTCGTTTAACCGTTTGATTCTCAAACAGCCTTGGCGAGAAATAAGCACCCGCGACGCGTTTGTTAAGCTCTCCGATCGTCGGATAGGGGGAAACCATCGCGGCGATCTGCCCCATCTTCAGGTTATTGGCCAGCGCCAGCGACCACAAGTTGATCAGTTCGCCTGCCTGATGCCCAACGATTGTAGCCCCCACGGGTCGGCCTTTTACGACCATGACCTTAATGAAGCCTTTCGTTTTACGCTCAGAGATTGCGCGGTCGTTGTGGTGGTAGTCAAACCGCGCGATCTCCATCCTGTCACCGTGTTGAGCACGAGCCTGCGCCTCGGTCAGGCCGACTTGAGCCAGTTCGGGGTCGGTATAGGTGGCCCACGGAATATGCGCGGTTTTGGCCTTGGACGGCAGGCCAAACAGGGCCGAGCGGATGATGATGCCCGCGTGATAGCCCGCGACATGGGTGAATTGCATCCCTCCCGCCACATCGCCGATGGCATAGACCTTGCGGTTCGTGGTGCGCAGCGTCTCATCGACCTTGATGCCAGTGCGGGTGGGCTCGATTCCGGCGGCCTCAAGGTTCAGCCGGTCGATATTGGCCTTGCGCCCCGCCGCCAGAAGCAGATGCGTGCCCGCGTAAATCTGGCCGGTCTCGGTCACCACCTCGACCTTACTGCCCGAGCCGCGAATCTGGGCGACCATGGCCTGTTCGTGGATTTCGACACCTTCGGTGCGCAGGGTGTCCAGAACAATCGCGGCGGCCTCGGGGTCATCCTTGCCCAGCGCCTGCATGCCTTCGATCACAGTGACCTTGCAGCCCAGCCGGATATGGGCCTGCGCCATCTCCATGCCAATGGGACCACCGCCGATGATCAGCAGATGCTCGGGCTTGTCGCGCAGGTCAAAGATCGTCTCGTTGGTATAATAGGGCACCTGATCCAGACCGGGGATCGGCGGCACCAGAGGGGACGAACCGGTCGCAATCACCACGCGGCGCGCGGTGATCAGCGTGTCGCCCGCCTGCACCTGCGTTGGCGAGACAAAGCTGCCGTATTCGCGGATCACCTTGACGCCGAAGCCCTCGAACCGGTCCTGACTGTCCATCGGCTCGATCTGTGCGATGACATCCTGCACGTGGTCCTTGGCGGCGGCATAATCGACATTGGGCACCACATCCGCCACGCCCAGTGCCGAGGCATGCGCCTGCCCATAAGCCGCCTTGCCGCTGGCGATCAGGGCTTTCGAGGGCACACAGCCGAAATTCAAACAATCGCCACCCATCTTGTGGCCTTCCAGCAGGACCACATCGGCGCCCATCTGACTGGCCCCGGCGGCAACCGACAGGCCTCCGGACCCGGCTCCGATCACCAGGATATCGGTTTTCACTTCGGTCATGGATCAGCTGTCCTTTTTGCCGCGCAGGGCTTTGATCGCAATCGGCAGCGCGGCCAGAAGGCACAGACCAAGGATCGGGCCGATCACGAACGGTTCCCACAGCAGCGAGACATCCGGCGTTTCACCCCGGTCGAACACGCCGCCCAGACCGACGCCGATCCAGGTGTAGACGATGCCTCCGGGAATGATGCCCAGCGCGGTGGTCAGCAGAAAGTTGCGGAACTTCACCCCAACCAGCGCGGGTACCAGATTGGCCACGAAAAACGGCACGACAGGCACGAGACGCAACAGGAACAGCACCGAAATCTCGTTTTCGCGCAGGCCGTCCTTCAGCTTCTTAACCGTGCCCTCCGAGGATTCCAGCCGCGCGGTCAGCGACTCGCCCAATCCCCAGCGTGCCGCCAGAAAGATCGCCGATGCGCCAATGGTGGCGGCGACAACGTTAAAGACAGTGCCCGCGAACAGGCCGAACAGGAACCCTCCGGTCATCGAGGCGACGGCCGCGCCGGGCAGGGAAAAGGCTACGATCACGATGTAGATACCGACAAAAGCCGCAGCCATCGCCCAGTAATGTCCATCGCGCCAAGCCAAAAGCGCCTCGCGGTTGTCGCGCAGGGTCTCGAAGGTCAGGTAATCCCCAAGGGTGAAGAACCCGACGGCGGCGACCGTCAGGATAATCAGCAAGGGAATATGGCGCGCAATCCCGCTGCGCGGCGCCTGGGTGGTATCGCTCATGTCGCCGTCCGGCTTTGTCAGTTTCATCTCCACCACAAGATGCGCCGCCTGGGCATCAAGCAACAGAGGCTTCACGCGGCCTTGATCCATGTGTCGGTTAATGTGAGCGTTTCTGTGTGGAACACCCGGATTCTGAAATCTTTTGGCCTGCCCGGTTACAGAATTGTTGCAAATAGCGACAAAACCCCCACCTAGGGGTTTGACTTACCCTGCCCTTAGCAGTAGAGGACGGGCTTCGAACACTAGGGCCAGGCGAATCCGCGCCGCACCCCACCGCTATAGATTGGAGACGGAGCGATGAAACGCACCTATCAGCCTTCGAACCTGGTTCGCAAACGCCGCCACGGTTTCCGCGCGCGCATGGCCACCAAGGCCGGCCGCAAAATCCTGAACGCGCGCCGCGCACGTGGTCGCAAGTCGCTGAGCGCATAAGCCTCTCGACCTTTCAGGTTATGAACATGACGCCGCCGGAGGCCCCTGAGGATGGTAAAAACCAGCCGAGGGTAAAGCCCCCGGCGGCGTCCGTTTGTGCGCGTGACACTCTGACCGTTCTGCAGAAACGGTCGGATTTCCTGAAAGCTGCGCGTGCGCGCAGGCAGGGCACATCCTCGATGATGGTACAGGCCCGCAAACGTGCACCCGATGAGGCCCCGGGCATTCGTGTGGGGTTCACCTGTTCCAAGAAAGTCGGCAACGCAGTCGCCCGCAACCGCGCCAAACGCCGGTTGCGCGAGGCCGCGCGGGCCGCTCTGCCCGCGCACGGGCTGGACGGCTGGGATTACGTACTGATCGGCCGGGCCGAGGTCACGGCTAACCGCCCCTTTGACGCCCTGCTCGGCGATCTGAAATACGCGCTGCGCAAGCTGCACGACACCGGGAAATGACGCCGTTTGCCCATATCCTTGCCCTACCTGTCCGGGCCTATCGGCTGATCTTCAGCCCCTGGGTCGGGTTCAATTGCCGCTACCAGCCCACATGTTCCGCCTATGCGCTGGAGGCCCTGGAGAAACACGGCCCCATCAAAGGCGCATGGTTGGCCGCTCGCAGGATAGGGCGCTGCCACCCTTGGGGCGGCGATGGCTATGATCCGGTGCCGGATCGCAAGGACTGAACCGCCTCAGACCAGCGCCAGATTGCCGCGATCCGTGCGCGCCCGGGTCGGAATGACCTCACGGTCCAGACTACCCATAAAGGTGTGATACAGGTCTTCGTAGAACCTCGGCGCATCGAAGTACCAGCTATGCGAGGCGGATTTCCCGTCCGGATAACTGTCTTTGGTCTTCTTGTAGAACGCGCCGCAATACAGGTTCACAGCCTTGTCTGCACGGTCCTCGGGCAAACCGACCCGCCCGGCCCGGCGCGAGACGCCGATCCGTTTGATTTCCGAAACCGACAGCGCCTCATCAAACGGGCTGTAATAGCAAGTCAATCGTATACTGCGGCGCAACAGGGATGAGGTTTTGGGGTTCCCGTCCCGGAAGGATTTCGACGACACATCCGCCGCCACAAAGGCGACCTGGCTGGTGGTCCAACTGGTCTGCGCCGTAGCGTGGTCGTCATCGGCATAATCCATCGCCTCGCGTACCAGATAGGTGCCCATGGAATGGGCCAGCACGTGAATGTTGTACCGGCAATCCGCTGTCTGCATGCGGGACAACCGGTTGATACCGTGCACAAACAGCTTGTCCGCCGACCGCCGCGCCTCGGCCCGGTCCGAGTTATAGCCCAAGACAGATCCGTCGCTAGGCCAGTCATAGCTGATAACGACGCCCTTGAAACCGTGCGCCTCAAGCCCTTTGCGGATTTTGCGGTGGCGTTCCAGCATCTCGAACTGCTCAGTATTGAAGCCATGCACAAAGACGACGATATGGCCCTTGTCCTCGTCGGTTGCCCCCGCCGCGGCCTGAACATCGCGAAGCCAGTCCGAGACCCGGACCTCGTGTTTTCGCGCGGGCTGTTTCGCAGTACCGGGGATGGCCAGATACCGCGCCGCGCCCAGTTTGTTCGAATACCCATCGCCCCTGCGGGCACGGACGGAAAAGAAATAGTCCATGAATTCGCTCCTGCCTGAAATGCGGGTGTCCTACCACATCCGGCGCACATCCCCAAACCGGCACCATCGGCCTTGCCCGTTCCGCCCATGCGCTGTAACCACGGCCCATGTTTGATGAAGCAAACGATATCCACCCGCTGTTTGCCGGCGCGCCCTCGACCACCGAGTTCAAGAAGCTGCGCAAGCGCATCGTGCGTCAGACCCGTGAGGCCATCGAGCAGTACGGGATGATCGAACGCGGTGAGGGAAAACCGCCGCGCTGGCTGGTCTGCCTGTCGGGCGGCAAGGACAGCTACACCCTGCTGGCCGTACTGCATGAGTTGAAATGGCGCGGATTGCTGCCGGTCGATCTGCTGGCCTGCAATTTGGATCAGGGCCAGCCAGGCTTTCCGGCAACCATCCTGCCCGAGTTTCTGGAGCGCATGGGCGTGCGCCATCGCATCGAATATCAGGACACCTATTCAGTCGTCATGGACAAGGTCCCGCAGGGCCGGACCTATTGCGCGCTCTGCTCGCGCCTGCGGCGGGGCAACCTGTACCGCATTGCGCGGGAAGAGGGCTGTTCGGCGGTCGTGCTGGGCCATCACCGCGACGATATCCTTGAGACGTTCTTCATGAACCTGTTCCACGGCGGGCGTCTGGCCACCATGCCGCCCAAACTGGTGAACGAAGAGGGCGATCTGTTCGTCTACCGCCCGTTGGCCCATGTGGCCGAGGCCGATTGCGAGAAATTCGCCAACGCGATGAACTATCCCATTATCCCCTGCGATCTGTGTGGCAGTCAGGACGGGTTGCAGCGCCAGCAGGTGAAACAGATTCTGGATCAGTGGGAAAAGAACAGCCCCGGACGGCGGCAGGTCATGTTCCGGGCGCTGACAAATGCGCGGCCATCCCATCTGCTGGACCCGAAACTGTTCGATTTCGCCAATCTTGCGCTGAAATCCGGTGAAATCGACGAAAATTCAGAAGAAATTCCGCGCTTGCGTTAACGACTGACTCAGAGAGGTTTCCTAGGGTCTGCCTTGTGCGATGTCAGCCAAGGCCCGGAAACTGATGCGAAATTCCCTATTTTTTCGACGATTGGTTCGATCCCTCTCAGGTGTGTTCGACAGCCCTTCCGCGCTGGCCTTTGTGCCCGCGATCAGCCTCGGGGCCTTCTGGATAGGCGGAGAACGGGCGCTGGTGGCGGTCGCGCTGGGGCTGCCGCTGATATGGGCGGGCTCGGGCATAGCGGGGTCCCGGCCCAGAGCAACCGGTCGTGGATCATCGGGCGGGCTGCTGCCGAATGATGGCTTTGATACCGCCCTTGGGGATGTGTTCGCGGCTGCCAATCGCAGCGGTGAAACCTCAGCGTGTATTGCGCTGGCGCTGGACAGCCACAGCCAAATCATCGACCTGCACGGTCAGGCCGCCGCCGAGCATATCAACCAGCAGGTTTGCGCCCGCGTCCTTTCGGTGATCAGAACCGGGGATTTCGTGACCCGGCTGGACGGGCACAGGATCTTGATCGGTCTCAGCCTTGCGCAGCACCTGGATCTGGAGACCTGTATCCAGTTGACCGGGCGCATCCAGTCCGCGGTCGAAACCCCGGTGATGCTGAACGAAGCGGGCGTGTACCTGTCCTGCTCGATCGGGTTCTGCCTCAGCACCAACGCCACGGACGGCACGGCCAGCGACTGGAAAGAAGCCGCATTCAGCGCGTTGTTTGAGGCGCAGCAAAATGGCCCCTCGACCATTCGGGCCTACTCCGCCGAGATCAGCCGCCGGTCGAAAATCAGGACCAACTTGCGCAAGGAATTTGACTCCGCGTTGAACAACGGGGAAATCCGCCCTTGGCTCCAGCCGCAGATCTCGACCGATACAGGGCAAGTGACGGGTTTTGAGGCGCTGGCCCGCTGGGAACACGCCAGTAAGGGCGTCCTAGGGCCGCATCTGTTCCTGCCCTTTGCCGAGCAGGCCGGGCTGATGGAGCGGTTTGGCCAGGCCATCCGCGAACATGCCTTTGCCGCCATGCGCGACTGGGACCGCGCCGGAATGATCGTGCCTCGGATCGGGATCAATTTCTCATCGGACGAGTTGCGCGATCCCAGCCTGATTGACCGCCTGAAATGGGAGCTGGATCAATTCGACCTGACCCCGGACCGGCTGGCGGTTGAGGTGTTGGAAACCGTGTTCTCGCACCGTCCCGATGACGTGATCACCCGCAACGTCTCGGGTCTGGCGGCCTTGGGATGTTGCATTGATCTGGACGATTTCGGAACCGGCCACGCGTCAATTGCGTCGATCAAACGGTTCAAGGTGTGCCGGATCAAAATCGACCGCTCTTTCGTCACCAAGTCCGATCAGGACCCCAGCCAGCAGCAGCTGGCCAACGCCATTCTGACCATGGCCGACAAGTTGAATCTTGAGACCCTGGCTGAGGGGGTCGAGACATCGGGCGAACACGCTTTGATGGCCCAGTTGGGCTGCAACCATGTTCAGGGGTTCGGGATCGGCAAACCCATGCCCGTCGAAAAAACCATCGACTGGATCACTGCCCATCGCAATAAAATCGGGGGCGTCCCCAAAATCGGTCGGCAAACCGGGTAGCGGGGCGGAATTGCATCACGGAAAGCCTGTACAAGGCGAATTTACGGGCGATTCCGCTTGACCTTTGGGCCTGCACTCTGTTGAACCCTGCGGGTGTCTTTCACTGCTCAAGGTGGCTGTCCCAGATGGACGATCAGAACAAGAATCTAATCCTCGCAACCGCGCTCAGCTTCATGGTGATCCTGGTTTGGTTCGTCCTGTTCCCTCCGCCGGAACCGGCACCTACAACCGAACAGGCCGAGATCGCTGCTGTCGAGGACACCGATGTTCAGACGCCCAGCGCCTCGGGAACCGGCACTGTGGGCGAGGCAACGACTGCCGCGGAAGAAACTCTGCCCGAAGAACAGGCCCCGCGTGTGCAGATCGACACGCCGCGCCTGAAAGGCAGCCTGTCGCTGTCGGGCGGCCGCATCGACGAGCTGTTCCTGAAAGATTACAAGGTTTCCATTGATGAAGGCGCGCCCATCGTTGAGCTGCTTGCGCCGGTGGACTCCGAATCCGCCTATTACGCCCTTTACGGCTGGGCACCCGGTGCAGGGCTGGAAGGCGCAGATGTGCCCGGCCCCAACACCCTGTGGACCCTGGAACAGGGTGAAGCCTTGGGCGTGGACAGCCCCATCACCCTGCGTTGGGATAACGGCAACGGCCTGACCTTCCGCCGCACGATTTCGGTGGACGCGGATTATATGTTCTCGGTCACGCAATCCGTTGAAAACGGCACACAGGCCGAAGTTGGGATGGCACCGTATGGCATTCTCGCCCGCCATGGGATCGGCGAGGATGGCGATCTGCCGGGTCTGAAAAACTTCTTCATTCTGCATGAAGGCGTGATCGGCATGGCCGATGGCACCCTGTCCGAGGTCGACTACGGCGACGTGCGCGATTTCGACATCGACCCGAACGAACGCGCCCAGGCCGAGGTGTATCAGGTCAAGCAGGATGGCTGGATCGGCTTCACCGATCACTACTGGATGACCACGCTGATCCCCGAACCGGGCTCGGCCTTCAAGGCGGCGGCCAAATACGACTCGCGCCGCAAAATTTACCAGACCGAAACCGTTCTGCCGACGCTGACCGTCGCCCCCGGCGCTACGGAAGAGGTCACGACACGCCTGTTTGCCGGTGCCAAAGAATGGGAGACCATTCGCGAATACCAGAAGGAAGGCGTGCAGAAATTCATCGACAGCATCGACTGGGGCTGGTTCTTCTTCCTGACCAAGCCGATCTTCTGGCTGCTGCACAACATCAACGCCCTTATTGGCAACATGGGCTGGTCGATCATCGGCCTGACTCTAATCATCAAGGCAATCCTGTTCCCGCTGGCGTTCAAATCCTACGTCTCGATGGCGAAGATGAAGGAACTGCAACCGCAGATGGAGGCCCTGAAAGAGGCCGCTGGCGACGACCGCCAGAAGATGCAGCAGGGCATGATGGAACTGTACAAGAAGGAAAAGGTGAACCCCGCCGCGGGCTGTTTGCCGATCCTGATGCAGATTCCGATCTTCTTTTCGCTGTATAAGGTGATCTTCGTCACCATCGAACTGCGTCAGGCCCCGTGGTTTGGCCCGTTCCAGGACCTGAGTGCGCCCGACCCGACCTCAATCTTCAACTTCTTCGGCTTGTTGCCCTGGGCAGCCCCGCAGCCTGAAAGCTTCATGGCGCTGATCTTCATCGGGATCCTGCCGTTGCTCTTGGGTATCTCGATGTGGCTGCAGCAAAAGCTGAACCCGGCGCCAACTGATCCGACGCAGGCGATGATCTTTGCCTGGATGCCGTGGGTCTTCATGTTCATGCTGGGTGGTTTTGCCAGCGGTCTGGTGGTGTACTGGATTGCGAACAACACGATCACCTTCACCCAGCAATACCTGATCATGCGCAGTCAGGGCTATACGCCTGATGTGTTCGGCAACATCAAGTCGGGCTTCAAGAAAACGCCAAAGACGGATGACAAATGAGCGGCGCGGTCACCAGCCTGTGGCGGCACCCGATCAAAAGCCACGGGCGCGAAAGCCTTGATCACGTCACCATGACCCCCGGGCAGACCATGCCCGGGGATCGTGTTTGGGCCGTCGCGCATGAGGCTTCGAAAGCCGATGGCTCGGAATGGGTGCCCTGCGCCAATTTCAGCCGGGGGGCCAAGGCACCCCAGCTGATGGCAATCTCGGCGCAGTTGCAGGGCGATACGGTGACGCTGCGCCACCCTGACCGCCCCGACCTGAGCTTTGAGCCGGACACCCAGCAGGATGCGTTTCTAGGTTGGGTCAAACCCTTGATGCCTGCCGATCGCGCGGCCTCGGCCCGCATCGTCCGCGTCCCCGGACGGGGTATGACGGACAGCGATTTCCCTTCGATCAGCTTGTGTAACATGGCCTCACACCGGGCAGTTGAACAGAGGCTGGGCCGCGATCTGTCCATTGTACGCTGGCGCGGCAATATCTGGTTCGACGGCCTGCCGCTTTGGGAAGAGTTCGACTGGCTGGGCCGCGACATCCGCATCGGAGAGGCCGTGTTCCGCGTCCGCGAGCGCATCACGCGCTGTCTGGCGACCACTGCCAACCCCGATACGGGTGATCGCGATGCCGACACACTGGGCGCTTTGAACAGCTGGGACCATCAGGATTTCGGCGTCTATGCCGAAGTGCTGGAGGGCGGAGTAATCCGAACCGGCGACAAGGTGCAGGTGCTATGACCCCGCTTCCGTTTCCCTTGGCCGAAGACCCCGACGAGCTGGCCAAAGAAACCGGTCGCAAGCTGTTTGCAGGCGAATCCGAATTCGTCAAAGGTGTCGTCGCCTTGGACGGCCTGCCCGCCCCCGACCGGTTGGAGGTCTGCTTTGCAGGGCGTTCGAACGTGGGCAAATCCAGCCTGATCAACGCGCTGACCGGCACCAAAGGATTGGCGCGCGCCTCGAACACGCCGGGCCGCACGCAAGAGATCAACTTTTTCACCCAAGGTCCTGAACTGTATCTGGTCGACCTGCCCGGCTATGGCTACGCCAATGCGCCGGTGAAGGTGGTCGAGAAATGGCAGCGGCTGCTGAAACAATACCTGAGCGGGCGCCAGACCCTGCGCCGGGCCTTTGTCCTGATTGATGCCCGCCACGGGGTGAAACCGGTGGATGATGAGATCATGAAGCTGCTGGACACCAGCGCTGTGACCTTTCAAGCCGTGCTGACCAAGGCCGACAAGGTGAAAGCCAAGGATCGCGCGAAAGTGCTGGATCAGGTGCGCGGCGCGTTGTCCAAACACCCGGCGGCCTTCCCCGAGATCGTGCTGACCTCATCCGAGAAAGGCGACGGCATTCCGACCCTGCGTTCAATAATCGCGCATCTGGAATAGTCACGCCAGTTCCGGTTCTCATTAAAAAGATTGATCGCCAATGTCCCGAGAACGCCGAAGGCGAGTCAGGGCATTGGCGATTCTAGGTAAACCGGAACTGCTTTAGGCTCTTGGCAGTGCCGCGCAAAGGTCCTAACACGGACTGTCAGAGGGACCTTAGCCATGAAGACACGTGAAATGAACCGGGACTGGATCGCCACCGCCGCAACCCTGAACAGCGCATTGCCCTATCTGCAACGCTATGATGGCGCGATTGTCGTCATCAAGCTGGGCGGCCACGCCATGGGTAGTGACGAGGCGATGGACAGTTTCGCACGCGACGTGGTGCTGATGCGTCAGGTCGGCGTGAACCCGGTGGTCGTGCATGGCGGCGGGCCGATGATCAACGCAATGCTGGACAAGCTGGAGATTCAATCCGAGTTCGTGAACGGCAAGCGCGTCACCGACAAGGCGACGGTGGAAGTGGTCGAGATGGTCCTGTCGGGCCTTGTGAACAAGCGCATCGTGCAGGCGATCAACCGGCAGGGCGGTACGGCGGTCGGGTTGTCGGGCAAGGATGCAAATCTGATGACTTGCGATCAGGCTGACCCGTCGTTGGGCTTTGTTGGCTCGCCCTCAGAAATGAACCCCAAGGTTCTGCACAACCTGTTCGCCCATGACGTTATTCCGGTGATTGCCCCACTGGGCGCGGGCCGGGACGGTGAGACCTTCAACATCAACGGCGACACTGCTGCCGGGGCCATTGCCTCGGCGCTAAAGGCGGACCGCCTGTTGCTGCTGACCGATGTCTCGGGCGTCAAGAACGCCGCCGGTGAGGTTGTGACCGAGCTGAAAGCCGGTCAGATCCGCGAGATGACGATGGACGGCACCATTGCAGGCGGCATGATCCCCAAGACCGAAACGGCGCTGGACGCGTTGCACAGCGGCGTGCGGGCGGTGGTCATTCTGGACGGGCGCGCGCCCAACGCGGTTCTGCTGGAGCTGTTCACCGAACACGGCGCGGGTTCGCTGATCCGGCCCGACTGATCTGATCTGCGGAGGAGAGATGACCGGACATCCCCCACCCTCCTCTTACATGGCGGCAATCAGCTACGGCTGGGTGGGACGCGCCGCGCATCAGGCCGGTCTGATCGTCATGGGCGCGACCCATCCGCGTATCAGCGGTGCCAAGGGGCTGGACGGGGGGACCCTCGTCCTTCTGGGCGCGGGATCGGCGTTTTGGCCCGTTCTGAAAGCCTCGCCCGAATGGCAAGGCCCCGATCCGGTGGACCGCTGGTCCAGCCGTGTTGTTGGCGGCATGGCGCAAACGCTGGGCGCGCAGGCCCATTTCCCCTTTGGCGGGCCGCCTTACGCTCCGTTCATCGACTGGGCACTAAAATCCGGACGCACGTTCAGTAGTCCGGTTGGCGCGTTGGTGCATGACACGGTCGGCATGATGATCTCATACCGGGGCGCGCTGCATTTTACGCAAGAGTTCGACATTCCCGAACCGGTGGCCCAATCGCCCTGCACGGGCTGCCCGGCCCCCTGCACGACAGCCTGCCCGGTTGGGGCGTTGAATGCCGAGGCTTTTTACAGCGTCGACGCCTGCCACGACCATCTTAACACACCCGAGGGGCAAAGCTGCATGACTGGCGGTTGCCTGGCCCGGCTGGCCTGCCCGCTCAGCGCCGGGGCGGGCCGCGATCCGGAACAATCCGCCCACCATATGAAAGCGTTCCACCCGACATGACCCGCACGCTGATCCTGACTCGCCACGCAAAATCCAGTTGGGACGCCCCGGTTGCCAGCGACCATGACCGCCCGCTGAACAAGCGTGGGCGCAAGTCGGCCCCGGCCATCGGCGCGTGGCTGAAACAGAATGGCTGCCTGCCCGATGAGGTCATCAGTTCAACCTCTGCCCGGACGCGCGAGACATGGGACAGGATGGACCTGCAGGCCGCTAAGGTCAGCTTTACGCGCAATCTGTACCATGCCGGACCGGACGAGATGCTCGCCGTTCTGTCAGGCGCGGCCGGCGAAACGGTGCTGATGCTGGGGCACAATCCCGGAATCGCGGCTTTCGCACAGCACATTGTGCAGCAAGGTCCCGATCACGCTAGATTCTATGACTACCCCACCTGTGCGACCACAGTGATCCAGTTCGACATCGCGAATTGGGCGGAGGTTACATGGCACAGCGGGACGGTACTGGGGTTCGCCATCCCGCGTGAGTTGCTGGAATAGAAAAAGGCGAGGCCAAAGCCCCGCCTTCACTCGATTTCAATCGGATCAGTGGCCCAGAATCTGGCTCAGGAACAGCTTGGTCCGGTCGCTCTGCGGGTTGTTGAAGAACTCTTCCGGTTCGTTCTGTTCCACGATCTGACCAGCATCCATAAAGATCACGCGGTTGGCGACCTGACGGGCAAAGCCCATCTCGTGGGTCACGCACAGCATGGTCATACCTTCCTCGGCCAGTTCGATCATGGTGTCGAGCACCTCTTTGATCATCTCGGGGTCAAGGGCTGAGGTCGGTTCATCGAACAGCATGATGCGCGGCATCATGCACAGCGAACGGGCAATCGCCACACGCTGCTGCTGACCGCCAGACAGCATGCCCGGATACTTGTCCGCCTGTTCCGGGATTTTCACCTTTTCCAGGAAGTGCATCGCGCGCTCTTCGGCCTCTTTCTTGGGCGTCTTGCGCACCCAGATCGGGGCCAGTGTGCAGTTTTCCAGAATGGTCAGGTGCGGGAACAGGTTGAAGTGCTGGAACACCATGCCAACCTCGGACCGGATCTTGTCGATGTTCTTGAGGTCATTCGACAGCTCAATCCCATCGACGACAATCGTGCCCTGCTGGTGTTCCTCCAGCGCGTTCAGGCAGCGGATCAGGGTGGATTTCCCCGAGCCCGACGGGCCTGCAATAACGATCCGTTCGCCCTGATTGACGGTCAGATTGATGTCGCGCAGCACGTGGAACGAGCCGTACCACTTGTTCATGCCGTTGATTTCGATGGCGACCTCGTCGCTCACCTGCATTTTTGAGCGGTCGATTTCGCGTTCTACTGCAAGTTCAGACATGTGTTGAACTCCTTAACGATGATCTGTGGCAAGGCGACGCTCGAGCCACTGAGAATATTGAGAGATGCCGTAGCAGACGACGAAGAACAGAAGCGCGGCAAAGCCAAAAAGCTCCCAGTAAATGCCTTGCCATTCGGTCGACGCCAGGATGGGACCCCGGATCATGCCCACCAGATCGAACATCGAAATGACCGAAACCAGTGTGGTGTCCTTGAACAGGCCAACGGCCACGTTCACGATCCCGGGGATCGAGATCTTCAGAGCCTGCGGCAGGATGATCAGACGCATGGCCTGCGGGTAATCCAGACCCAGACTGTCTGCTGCCTCGTACTGCCCACGCGGAAGCGCTGCCAGACCGCCTCGGATCACCTCGGCGATATAGGCGGCCGAGAACATGGTGATCATGATCACGACGCGCAGGAACAGGTCGACCGTGCTGTCAGGCGGGAAGAAATAGGCCAGCATCACCGAAGCCACGAACAGCAGCGTGATCAGAGGTACGCCACGGATGAATTCGATGAAGATGACGCAGACCCACTTGATCAGCGGCATGCTGGACTGACGACCCAGCGCCAGCGCGATACCCAGCGGCACCGACAGCGACACACAAGTCACACCCAGCATCATGTTCAGCATGAAACCGCCCAGGTCACGGCTGGGAACGTAGGTCAACCAGGCGTTTTCTGACGCGCCTTCGGGGATCAGTGCCGCGCCGACATTCCAGATTATCAGTGCAATGACGATGGCACCAAAGAACCCGGCGGCAAAGCTGTTCTTACCCAGTTTCTGGAACACCGCACCCGCAGCGATACAGCCCACCAGCGCAACCAATGGCGCAAGGATCGTACCGCCCCAGATCAGCCAGAAGGCGATGAACGGGTAAAGCGCGGTAAAGATCAGCAGCTTGCGCGGTAGATCGAAGAACAGCACAGGGGCAAAGGCCACCAACATCAGCACAAAGGCCAGATTCGGGCGCCAATATTCCTCGGACGGGTATTTGAAGCCATAGATCAGTTGCGGCCAACGCTCGGTCAGAACGGCGAAACAGGCCCCCGTCTTACCTGCCAGAATCTCGCGGCATTCCGCCAGCGAGTTCGCATTCCAAACTCCATTCAGAATCCACGGTAGCGTGTTTTTCAGAATGAGGTAGATCAGGATCAGCGAGATCACCGTCAGGATCGTGTTGGCTACGCCCGAGAACAAGTTCTCGCGCATCCACTTGACCACACCGACCTCGTTTGCCGGGGGCGGTGAAGGGGGGATTGTGCCTTCTGCCACGAAGGCGATCGAATTCGTCGTTTGATCACTCATGGCTCAGCGCTCCTTCAACTTGACGGACGCGTTGTAGATGTTCATCACCATCGAAATCAGCAGCGAGGCCGTCAGGTAGAACAGCATCAGCAGCAGAACACACTCAATCGCGCGACCGGTCTGGTTCAGCGTGATACCACCCAATGTTGCGGTGATATCGGCATAGCCAACGGCAATCGCCAGCGACGAGTTCTTGGTGATGTTCAGGTACTGCGAGATCAGCGGCGGGATGATCACCCGCAGCGCCTGCGGCAGGATCACAAGGTTCATAATCCGTCCGGGACGTAGACCCAGCGCTGCGGCGGCCTCGGTCTGACCCTTGTTGATCGCCTGAATACCCGCGCGCACGTTTTCGGCGATGAAGGCACCGGTGTAGATCGACAGGGCGAACCATAGTGCGATTAGTGGTGCACCGATTTGAAGACCCCCGCGCAGATTAAAGCGGTTTGCCAAAGGATCAGGCAGGTTCCATGACAGTCCCAACAAAAACAGAACAACGATCAGCGGCAAGACCCAAATCGCGGCGTTTACCAATAGGGTATTTGGTCTGACGCCTGTTTCCTCTTGCTTAATCTGGGCGTTTTTATTCACAAACCGCGTAGAGAAATAGGACGCGACCAACACTGCAATTACAAGCAACCAGTTCGCAACGCCGCCAAAACCGCCTGTAAAGTATGGAAGCGGTACGTAAATTCCCCGGTTGGTAAAGGCAAAGAGTCCGAGCACCATTCCACGCTCGGCATCCTCACCCAAATAGGCCCTTGGTGCGGGCATCGCAGCGGTGATGATGAAGAAGATGATAAGAATCCAGATCAGAACCGGAATATTCCGGAAGATCTCGACATAAAACGCCATCAGCTTTGAGATTAGCCAGTTGTTGGACAAGCGTAGAACGCCGGCGATCACGCCAAACACGGTTGCTGTGATACAGGCCAAAAAGGCCACCAGCAGAGTGTTCAGAATGCCGACAACAGCCGCACGTCCATGCGAGGATTGGCTGTCATATTCAATGAGGCGTTGGTTGATATCGTAACCGGACGGATCGCCCAGGAACGAATAGGAAATGTTAAGGCCAGCGGCCCTGAGGTTCTGGATCAGGTTGTTGCCCAGATACCAGATACTAAGCGCAATAACGATTGCCGCAATCACCTGAAATGTCATCGAGCGATAGCGGGTATCGTTTATGAGCATCGACAACCGAAAATCAGCTTTCGGCGGGTCTGTCATAGTCGACATATTTTGGAATCCCCGTAGCCTGTGGACTGCTTTACCCCGGCGAGGTTGTCCCCGCTCTGCACCCGTCCACAGCAGTTATTAGTGAAGAGGGCGCAGGTTGCCCCGCGCCCTCTCCGGTGGATGTCTTAGCGGAACGGCGGCGAGTACAGCAGGCCGCCATCGGTCCACTGCGCGTTCAGGCCGCGTGCCAGACCGATCGGGGTTTCTTCGCCGATATTCGTGGCAAACACTTCGCCGTAGTTGCCACCCGCTTTGATCGCCTTGGCAGCCCAGTCGGCATCCAGACCCAGCATCTCGCCCAGCGTACCTTCGGTACCCAGCAGGCGGTTCACTTCCGGGTTGTCGGTGCCCGACTTCAGCTCGTCGATATTCGCCGAGGTCACGCCCAGCTCTTCAGCCGAGATCAGCGCGTTCAGGGTCCAGCGGACAACATCGCCCCACTCGTGATCGCCGTGACGGACCAGCGGGCCCAGCGGCTCTTTCGAGATGATTTCAGGCAGCAGGACGTGATCACCGGGGTTTTCGAACGTGGCGCGGGTTGCGGCCAGGCCGGAAGCGTCGGTGGTGTAAACGTCACATGCGCCAGCCAGATACTGCTGCTGCGCTTCGGCGTTGGTTTCGATCGGAACCGGCTCGTAGCTGATATTGTTGGCACGGAAGAAATCGGCCAGGTTCAGCTCGGTGGTGGTGCCGGTCTGGATGCAGACGGTTGCCCCGTCCAGTTCCTTGGCCGAGCTGACGCCCAGAGCCTTGGGAACCATGAAACCCTGACCGTCATAATAGTTGACGCCCACGAATTCGAACTTCAGGTCTACGTCGCGGCTGAAGGTCCAGGTGGTGTTCCGAGCCAGCATGTCGATCTCACCCGAAGCCAGCGCGGTGAAGCGTGTTTTGCCGGTGGTGGGCACAAACTCTACCGCATTCGCGTCACCCAGAACGGCAGCGGCCACGGCACGGCACAGATCTACGTCAAAGCCTTGCCATTCACCATTTGCGTCAGGTGCAGCAAAGCCGACCAGACCGGTGGTCACACCGCAGTTCAGCGTACCCCGTGCCTTGACGTCGTCCACAGTACCCGCCACGGCTGCGCCAGCGGCCAGACCGGCAACTGTTGCCGCGCCCAAGATTACGGATTTTTTCATTTTTACCTCTTCCTGATTTTCCGCCCTCACAAAGGAACGGTTCTACCCGGCGATTGAACACCGGAAAGGTTTCCCCAAAGGTGTCTCCCCTTTAGTGGGCTTGAGTTTGGGCGCATTCATAAACAAACGTCAAGGGCCGGATCAGAGAAAACGATGGGTCCGGCCAACAGGTTTTGGCAGGCCGGTCCCAATTTCTGGGGTAAAGGATCAGACAGATACGTCGAAGAAGCGTTTGGCGTGCAAAAAAGCGGCTTTCTTTGTTTCCGCCGCCGCATGGGCCTCGTCGTCGTGGCCCCATTGTTCGATCTGCCAGCGTTCGTCCAGCCGCGAAATTTCCCAGATGACCTCGGCTTCGCGCCAGTTCATCGCTGTTGCAAAGCCCAGAACCAGCGAGCCCGAAAGGCTGACAAGATCGTGGAAGGCAGCCAGTTGAAAGGCATCCATCGCGTGCACCCGGCGGCACAAGACGATCAGGGCCTCCTGAGGTTGCGGCTGGTGCAACACCCCGGCGACCGGCAACAGCCGGGCGGAAAGCACCTCGGCCGCCCAGTCTAGCGCCGGGTCCCACTCATCGGCCTGCCGGTTCTGCAATTCCTGCGGGTGGGTCGCGCGGTAGCACAGCAAATCCGAATCGCCGTAATCGGCCAGCATATCGGCCACTTCGACATGCTGTATCCGCACCTTGTCGATCGCCGCATTGGCCGAGCGGGTAAAAGGCATCGAGGCCGGGTCAACCTCGGTCTCCTGCGCGTCCCATTCGGCGGCCACGGCCTCGGCCATGGCGCGAGTCGGCAGGATCAGTGCGGTCTTTGCGGGGGTTTTCACCCGGCGTCCGTCCAGTTCGACGGTATGGCCGCCCTCGGCCTCGACCACGGCGCTGGTTTTCCAGAAGCGTTTCGGTTTCCAGTCGCTCATGTCGTCAGGTCCAGAGATTTGCCAGCGCACCGGGCAACTGGTCGAAGGTTTCAATCATACAAGTGGCCGAGGTCAGGGCCGTCGGGTCGTGATAGCCCCAAGACACGCCGATCCCCTGCACCCCGGCAGCGGCGGCCATATCCATGTCATAGCTAGTATCGCCGATCATCACCGCATTTGCGGCCTCGACGCCGGTTTCCGCCAATGCGGTTTCCACCATCGAAGGATGCGGTTTCGACGGGTGATGATCCGCGACCTGCCGGGTCACAAAGTACCGCTCCAGCCCGTGCGCCTCGATCAATGCGTCCAGGCCTCGTTGGGATTTGCCGGTGGCAACGCCCAGCAGGATCTCCGGTACAGCGTGCAAGGCTTCGATCACCTCGCGCGCGCCGGGATAAAGCGGTGAGCTGCCAGCGCCCAGTTCCAACCGGTAGGCATGGAAGGCCTCTTTGTAGCCTTGGACCAAACGCGCTTGCGCCGCAGCAGAGTGTTCCGGCGCTAGCCGTGCAATGGCCTGTGGCAGGGACAGCCCCACAATCGACAGGATCGCGTCACGAGACGGTACCTCGACCGAGGACGCCTGAAAGCTGGTTGTCATGCAATGGACGATGCTGCCCTGACTGTCGACCAGCGTGCCATCGACGTCGAACAGGACCAGCCGCAAAGGCTCGCTCATTGCAGGTCCTCGAACGGGTCGTCTGCGGCCAGATCCTCGGTCCAGCCGAAGGTGTCCCAACTGTGTTTCATATGCTCAGGCAAGGGCGCGACCACGGTGACGGATTTGCGCGTCATCGGGTGCTGAAAAGACGCGCGCCGCGCGTGCAGATGCAGCTTCTTGCTGATGATGCCGCCCAATTGCGCACCCCAGCCATCGCCAAGGTTCTCCTGACCCGATCCACCGTACTTTCCATCGCCGATGATCGGATGCCCGATCGCGGCCATATGCGCCCGTAACTGATGGGTGCGCCCGGTGATCGGCTCCATCGCCACCCAGGCCGCCCGTCCCGCAACGCGGTAGAGCGTGGCATAGTGGGTATGCGCGCGTTTTGCGCCCGGCGTGCTGTCGATCTCATCCATATGTACGGGGATCATCTTTTCCCCTTCGCCGTGCTTGCCGTGACCGGGGGCTTTGACAAGGCCCGTCTTGATCTCACCCAGATACGGCGTGGGCACCCCTGCGACCAAAGCCCAGTAAATCTTGCGGGTATCGCGGTGACGGAAGGCGGCGGTCAGGCCCTTGGCGGCCTCGCGCGTGCGGGCCAGCAACAGGACGCCGGAGGTATCCTTGTCCAGCCGATGCACAAGACGCGGGTTTTCGTCGTAACCAAACCGCAGCGCCTCGGACAGGCTGTCCACATGCCGGGTTTGTCCGCTGCCGCCCTGCACCGGTAAGCCTTGCGGTTTGTTCAGCGCCAGAACATGATCGTCGCGATAGATCACGCAAGACTGGATCATCTTGGCGTCAGCATCGGAAATCCGGCGCTTTACCTCGGCCGGTTTGTGATCCGCATCCGGCAGCGGCGGCACCCGCACAACCTGCCCGGCCTCAAGCCGGGTCGAGGCTTTGGCACGGCTGCCATCGACACGCAATTCGCCCTTGCGGCACATCTTTTCGATGCGGCCCTGACTGACATGGGGAAACAGGCGGCGCAGCCAGCGATCGACACGCTGGTCTCCGTCCCCTTCAGCAACTGTAATCATCTGCACGCCACTCATGCCATTGCCCCTTGTACCGTGCGGCTGACCCGCCCGGATTGCACCCTTGTCAGTGTCCCAGAAAACATGCGCGTCTGTCGCGCGCATCGCGCCAAGAGTCAAGCCAGCCCTAGCGCGCGGTTCGCTGCGCCCGCAGTTTCGAGAAATACTCCTGCCGCTTTTTCAATTCACGCTCGAAGCCGCGTTCGACCGGTTGATACAACGTCGGGCGCTCCATCCCATCGGGAAAGTAGTTCTGGCCTGAAAAGCCGTCCTCGGCATCATGGTCATAGGCATAGCCCTTGCCATAACCCTGTTCCTTCATCAGCGTGGTCGGCGCGTTCAGGATATGCTTGGGCGGCGGTTCGCTGCCGGACTGACGCGCCAGTTCGCGCGCCGCCTTGTACCCGGCATAGGCCCCATTCGATTTTGGAGCCAGCGCCAGATACACTACCGCCTGTGCCAGCGCCAGTTCGCCCTCGGGGCTTCCGATCCGCTCGTAGACCTCCCAGGCGTGCAGGGCCAGCGCCTGCGCCTGCGGGTCGGCCAGGCTGATATCCTCGACCGCCATGATCGTCAGGCGGCGCGCGATGAAACGCGGGTCTTCGCCGCCTTCCAGCATTCGCGCGAACCAATACAGCGCCGCGTCCGGGTCTGACCCGCGCACCGATTTGTGCAGGGCCGAGATCAGGTTGTAGTGCTCATCCCCCGACTTGTCGTATTTTGCCGCCCGCCGCATCAGGCGCTTGCCCAGCGTTTCCGGGTCAAGCGGCGTATCTGCCGTCCAGGCACCGACCTGCTCGATCAGGTTCAGAAGCGCTCGCCCGTCGCCATCCGCCATCTCGTGCAGCGCATCCCGCGCCGCCGGGGTCAGCGGCAGGGCGCGGCCCAGCTCTTTCTCGGCGCGCTGGGTCAGGCGCTCCAGATCAGCAAGGTTGAGCCGTTCCAGCACCAGCACCTGCGCCCGGCTGAGCACAGCGGCGTTCAACTCGAACGAGGGGTTCTCGGTCGTGGCCCCGACCAGCAGGATCGTCCCATCCTCCATATGCGGCAGAAAACCGTCCTGCTGTGCCTTGTTGAACCGGTGGATTTCGTCCACGAACAGCAGCGTGCCCTGCCCGTTCTGGCGCCGGATCTTCGCCGCCTCGAACACCTTTTTCAGATCGGGCACACCGGTGAAAATGGCGCTGATCTGCACGAAATGCAGGTCCGTTTCCTCCGCCAGCAGACGCGCGATGGTGGTCTTGCCAACCCCCGGCGGGCCCCAGAAAATCAGGCTGGACAGGCTGCCCGAGGCCAGCATGACGCCCAAAGGCGCATCCGGGCCCAGCACCTGATCCTGCCCGATGACCTCAGCCAGCGTTTGCGGACGCAAGCGGTCAGCCAGCGGGCGGTGCGGGGCTGGCGCAGGCTCGGTGGCCCCGGTATCGAACAGATCGCTCACGGGATCACAAACGGAACCGCAGCGAAACGGTGCGCCCGCCGCGCTGAATATCCATCTGAACCCTGCGGCCCGGATCGGTCAGCGCATTCACCACATCGGCAGGGCGCTGCATCTGTTCGCCGTTGATGGCGCTCAGCACGTCCCCCGCCCGAAGCCCTGCGCGCGCGCCATAGGGGCCGGGATCGACAACGACAACACCGGTTTGTGACAACAGCAGCCCGAGGCGGCTAATCACCGCCGGATTGACGCCCGATACGGTCAGTTCCGGTAGCACGGTTTGATCATCCAGCGTCGTTTCCTCGGCCTCCGGGGTTTCCGGTGCCTTGATCAGCGCGACCTCAACCTCGTCACTCTGCTCGCCGCGCAGCCGGGTCAGGACCGAGGTTCCGCCGACCCCGGCAACCGACATGCGAAACTTCATTTCAGCGGGCGAGTTGACCTCATCCCCGTCCACATGCGTGACCACATCGCCTACTCGCAGGCCCGCATCGGCCAGCGGGCTGAGGTCGTGCAGATCGGAAATCACCACGCCAAGCGGGATGACCAAACCCAGCGACTCGGCAATATCGGCGCTCATGTGCTGGCCCGACATCCCGGCCCAGGGGCTGACGAAATCCTCATTGCCCGCTTGCGCCTGCCGCAGGAATTCGGCCACCAGATTGGCGGGGATGGCGAACCCGATCCCGTTCGACCCGCCCGAACGTGTGAGGATTGAGGTGTTGATCCCGATCAGATCGCCGTTCACGTCAATCAGCGCCCCGCCGGAATTGCCGGGATTGATCGCCGCGTCAGTCTGAATGAAATACCCCCGCGCATTCCCGGTCGCTGTTCCCGTGCGCGCCAGACCCGAGATGATGCCCGAGGATACCGTCTGTCCCACCCCAAACGGGTTGCCGATGGCCAGCGCCAGTTCGCCGACCTCAACCTGATCTGAATCGCGCAAGGTCAGGTAAGGCAGATCGTCCGCCTCTTCCAGACGCAGAATGGCAATGTCGCTTTCCTCATGCCCTAGAACGACCCGGGCGGAAAATTCGCGGCGGTCGGTCGTCACAACACGAATCTCGGTCGCCGATCCCACCACGTGATAGTTGGACACAACATAACCGTCCTCGGACAGGATCACGCCCGAGCCTAACGAGTTCTGCACCCGTTGCTGCGGCTCGCCAAACCCTCGGCCAAAGAAATCGCGAAAGAACGGGTCCGAGAACAAAGGCCGCGCGCGGCCCTGTCGGACGATCTTGGAGTAGATGTTCACGACCGCAGGCGCAGCTTGTTTTACCACCGGGGCAAAACCCAGCGAAATCTCAGCTTGTGACTGAGGCACCCGGGTTTCCGCATAGGCGAGGGATGCGCAAGCGAGGGAAAAGGCGAAAAGGGTCGCGCGGAACATTCAGACCTCAAACTTCTAAGTCCTGTTGGATATGCGTCCACACGATCCGTAATGCAATGGTGGTTTACCCATCCAGCGGCGCGTGCAGGCGGGTGCCTTTGGTGATGATGCCACCCCGGTTGCCGATCTCGATGGTGCCATAGCGCTGTTTGAACACCTCGGGCAACTCCCGGTCACCGTCCGGGGACAGCCACAAGCGCAACAGATGCCGCCGCTGGGCCGGGTCGGGCCAGTCGACAAAGCCGGTCCGGTCATGCAGTTGCGCGTGGTTGTATACAAACTGCATGTCCCCGGGTTGCAGCCGCATCAACAGGTACAGCTCGGGATTGTTGGCCAGTGAGTCGAACCTGTCTAGCGCGGCCACGTGATCCGAGGTCAGGCGCATCGCCTCGGGGAACCTTTGCGCGCTGTCGATATATTGCCGCTGGTAGAACACGGTCAGCTTGCCCTCATGCCAGGAGAAGGGAGGAATGGTCATGAAGGGCTGCATCCCTTCGGGCACCTCTCCCCTCCGATCGGTGGCAATCGGTTCGAACAGGCGGGCCAGCAGGTCCGGGCATTCGGCGCGCATCCGGTTATAAATCGCCTCGGCACTAACCAGCAGCGAGTCGCCGCCTTCCTTGGCCTCGCGCAGGCACAGCAGCCCGACGATGTCGGCGCTGTCCGTGTGGAAGGTCTGGCGCTCGTGGGTCTGGTAGATGCGCGTATTCGGATCACTGGCATCCGCGCCGATATCGCGCACATGGCCCAGAATATGGCCCTGCGCATTCTGGGATCGGGCGGAGCCCAGATGCGCACCCAAGCCGCAAAAGATCGTTGCCGCCATTTCCTGTGTGTAGCGCTGAACCGGCAATCCCCTGATTACCTCGAAACCGATGCCATTGATCAGCTTGTCGCGCAGGGTTTCCAGATGCTTACCAAAGTCTGCCAATGGAAAATCGGCCTTGGCAATTTCCCCGATGTCGCGCCCCAAAGTCAAATAGTGCCGGGCGGCCTGCTCCAGATCCTCGATATCGCTCTGGGTCAGATCGACAATCCACTCACCCTGCCGCGCGGCCATCTCGCGCCCGGTCCAGACGGACGGGCCCGTCAGTTCGACTGGGATTTTCGAAAGCACATCTGTCATATCGCCCTCCTCGTTTGCAGTTCAGGGTCGCGCCGGGAGGGGCGGGTTTCATCATCTCAAATCATCGGAAATCGCCCAAAACCGACATGAGCGCCAGCAATTGGGCGACCCTGACGAACGCGCAAAGCAAGTCACTCGGCCACGGACCAGTCCGGGCCGGGGTCGTATTCTGAAATCTCCGCCGTGCGGTCGAGCGTTTCAGGGCCAAAGTCGGCCTCGTAAATGATCCCGTTTTCGCCGATCAGGAACGTGTGGATGCCGGTCTCGCCATATTCCGCCGGAACCGCCAGCAAGGCATGCCCGGCCACCATGTGATCACCCGCAAAATAGGAATGCGCGCCGCCGGGCGCGTTGGCACCCTGCCCCTGCAGGATGGTGTAGTAATAGCCCAGGAAGGGTTCCGGTTCGTAATCCTGTTCGCCGTCGCTCCACCCCGAGGCCGCAGCCCGCGCTAAGGCAGCCCCGACAAGGCTGTCCTCGCCCGGCCAGAACAGCCCATCGCGGGTGTCGGGACCCGAGATGATCGTGCGCGCGAACTCCATCACCCCGTCGCCATTGTGATCGACCTGCCGGAATGCGGCCTGCAGATCGACATAGGCGTCGAGCAGGTCCATGACATCCAGTTCATTCAACCCGATCTCGCGCGCGGCAAGCTCTTCTATCCCGGCGTCCAGATCGAATTGCCATTGCGCACCGTCCCGAGTGATCGGGATCGGGAAGGGCCAGCTATCTTCGCCCATCAAGAGGATGACGCCGTTTTCCTCGGGCTGAAAGCGATAGCCTTCGGCATACATGGCCAGAACCTCTTGCCGGCGGGACTGATCTTCCTCCGGGTCGCCGGTTGCCAACAGGTCTTCGGCCTCGGGCCCGAAAATCTCCAGCAGTTTGCCCTGATCTTCCGTCTCCAACGCGCCGATGAACGCGTCCAAAGCCGATTGCGGTGTGTCAAAGCGCGCACCGTCTGACAACGCTGGCACAACAGTTGCGAAAACGAAAGCGGATGAAATCAAAAACTTGCGCATCTTACCGTCTCCGCTTTCCTTTGGACGCATGGCCCCGCTTCGAGGCCGAGTGCGTTTTGTGACCCGAGGCTTTCTTCTTCATAGCCTGCCCTTTTTGGGCCGAGGGCTTACGCTGCGCCGTGGCCTTCTTGGCCTGAGGCTTCTTGGCCGTCTGCGCATTGCGTTTGACAGGCTTCTTTGTCGTGTCTGGCCGTTGCTTGGTGCGGTCTATTGCATTTTGCTTGGCTACGGCCTTGTCCCGATCCACGCCACCGGGATTGAGCGGTGGCAGCTGCTTTTTCGCGCCGTCACGATTGGCCAGCGCGCCACCCGCGACCGCACCGGCCCCAGCGCCTGCGGCCAAAGCAGCGGCACCCGACCTATCCCTGCTGATATCTGCGGCACCGGAATCCCGGCTGAGTTTGGCGCGCAACTCGTCCGTGCGCCCGTCCGGTCGGGTCACGGGCAGATCGCCACGACCGCCTTCGGGCCGTTTGTGATCTGCGATCTTGTTGCGGGCATCCTCTTTCCGTCCGGGGTCCGGTTTCCAGCCAATATCGGTCCGGTCGCCCAGATCGATCTCGTTGCCGATATTGACGTTGCCATCCACATCGATGTCGATATCGGGGTTTCGAACGATGGGATTGCCATTCCAGCCGCCGCAATTCCGGCAACCCCAGTAATCGTACCAATCGTCGTCATCGTCGAAAATCTCGTCAATCAGCGCCACGGTGCCAAAGGTCAGCAGAGCCGCACCGATCACGTCGCCGGTCGAAGGGCCGGTGTAGACCGTCTGGTAGTCATATTGCGGCACATAGACGGTTTCGGGATTTGTCGGAACAATCGTGACGGTATCATCTTCGGCCACTTCAACGGTCTGTTCCTCGCCCGAGATAAGCGCACCGCTGTCGATCGCCTGATCCCGCATGACCTGAACCGCATCCATCACGTCGTCGGATTGGGCCAGCATTGCGGTGCCCATCGTCTCGGTCCAGTCGATATGGGTTGCCATCTGGCCCACAATCTCGGGGAAGGCTGTCGCCAGCACGGTAACCGAGGGGTCCCAGCCCATTGCGTCGATCTCGGACTCAAGCTCTGCCGGGTCACGATCCGCGTTGTCCAGCAAGTACCGCTCGGCCTTAACGATTTCCAGCGGCTGCGTGGCCGCGACGAAAATCTGGATCAGCAGCGTGTCGGGGTATAGGGCGACCGGTGCAACCAGCGTTTGCAGTTCGGCATCGGTGAGAAGATCAGCAGATGCATCCTCGGTCGTCTCGCCGGACGTGTCCTGCGCGTAAAGCGCGCCGCCTGCGCCGATCAGAAGCGCAAAAATCATATATCTAAACATATTGCGATCCTTCAATTTCTTTAAAGATCGCCGAAGTCTACGATTCTGGCAACACAGAGCCGAACACGCCGTGCCGCGCGCAAAAGAAAACCCCCACGCCGCAGGGCGTGAGGGTTTCGAATTTTACTGACTCAGACCAGTCTTATTCTTCTGCGGCCTCTTCGGCGGCAACGCGGGCTTTGTCAGCCGCGCCTTTGGCGTCGACGTCACGATCCACGAATTCGATGATCGCCATCGGGGCCATGTCACCATAGCGGAAGCCGGCTTTCAGGATGCGGACGTAACCGCCCTGACGTTCGGCATAGCGGGGGCCCAGAACTTCGAACAGCTTGGCGACGTCTTTGTCTTCTTTCAGCTGCGATGCTGCCTGACGGCGTGCGTGCAGGTCGCCGCGCTTGCCCAGAGTGACCAGTTTTTCGATGATCGGGCGCAGTTCTTTTGCCTTGGGCAGAGTCGTTTTGATTTGCTCATGTTCGATGAGCGAGCCAGCCATGTTCGCAAACAGAGCCTTACGGTGCTCATGAGTACGGTTCAGGCGGCGGTAACCACGTGCGTGACGCATTTTCTAGTTCCTTCTTTCGCGTTTTGCTTTGTCTGGCCGGCGATGCGTGTCACCGGCTCTCCTTGGGGCGGAAGTGCCCATAAAGTCCCCGGCAGCCCGGGCATTGGGGAAGACGCGTTTAAAACGCGTCTTCGAATTTCTTGGCCAGATCTTCGATGTTGTCGGGCGGCCAGTCCTCGACATCCATGCCGAGGTGCAGACCCATGCCGGACAGCACTTCTTTGATCTCGTTCAGCGACTTGCGGCCGAAGTTCGGGGTGCGCAGCATCTCAGCTTCGGTCTTCTGGATCAGGTCACCGATATAGACGATGTTGTCGTTCTTCAGGCAGTTTGCCGAACGGACCGACAGTTCCAGCTCGTCTACTTTCTTCAGCAACAGCGGGTTGAATTCCAGACCATCGTCCTCGTCCTGGCGGCCAGCCGATTCCGGCTCGTCGAAGTTGACGAAGATCGACAGCTGGTCCTGCAGAATACGAGCGGCATAGGCCAGCGCGTCTTCCGGCGTGATCGAACCGTCGGTTTCGATCTTCAGGGTCAGCTTGTCATAGTCCAGAACCTGACCTTCGCGGGTCGGCTGAACGTCATAGGCAACCTTTTTGACCGGCGAATAGATCGCGTCGATCGGGATCAGGCCGATGGGTGCATCTTCGGGCTTGTTCTTCTCAGCCGAGACATAGCCTTTGCCAGTGTTGACGGTCAGTTCCATGAACAGGTCGGCGCCATCGTCCAGGTGGCAGATGACGTGATCGCGGTTCAGAACCTCGATACCAGCGCTTTCGCTGATGTCACCAGCGGTAACAACGGCTGGGCCTTTGGCATTGATCGACAGGCGCTTGGGGCCTTCGACTTCCATACGCAGCGACACACCTTTGAGGTTCAGGATGATGTCGGTGACGTCTTCACGCACGCCCGCGACCGAAGAGAACTCGTGCAGCACGTTGTCGATCTGAACGCTGGTGATGGCCGCGCCTTGCAGCGAGCTCATCAGAACGCGGCGCAGCGCGTTGCCCAGGGTCAGACCAAAGCCACGCTCCAGCGGTTCAGCGACCAGAGTTGCCTGACGCGCAGGGTCGTTGCCCGGCTTGCCGTCCAGTTGGGTCGGCTTGATCAATTCTGCCCAATTCTTGTGGATCATGTAATCCCTCCATTCCTGTCCGCGCCCCATGACCAACAAGGTGCAGACGCCCGAGGTTCAAAATGACGTGCTGGGGCCGTGCAAAAACACAGCCCCAGCCAAATTCGAAATCGCTTAGACGCGGCGGCGCTTCGGCGGGCGGCAGCCGTTGTGAGCGATCGGGGTCACGTCGCGGATCGACGTGATGTTGAAGCCCACGGCAGCCAGCGCACGCAGAGCCGATTCACGACCCGAACCGGGGCCCTGAACTTCGACTTCCAGCGTCTTGACGCCATGTTCCTGCGCCTTCTTGCCTGCGTCTTCTGCAGCCATCTGAGCGGCGTAGGGGGTCGATTTCCGCGAACCCTTAAAGCCCATGGTACCGGCAGACGACCACGAGATGGCGTTGCCCTGTACGTCCGAGATCAGGATCTTGGTGTTGTTGAAGGTCGAGTTCACATGGGCAACGCCCGATGCGATGTTCTTACGCTCTTTGCGCTTAACGCGAGTCTTGTCACGTGCCATCGTTCAGACCCCCCTCTTATTTCTTCTTACCGGCAATGGCCTTTGCGGGGCCTTTGCGGGTACGAGCATTGGTGTGGGTACGCTGACCGCGAACCGGCAGGTTGCGGCGGTGACGCAGACCGCGATAGCAGCCCAGGTCCATCAGGCGCTTGACGTTCATCTGAACTTCACGACGCAAGTCACCTTCGACGGTGAAGTTTGCATCGATGTGCTCGCGGATGGCCAGAACTTCGGCGTCGGACAGTTCGTTGACGCGACGGTGCGCTTCAATGCCTACGGCTTCGCAGATCGCTTTGGCCGAGGTGTTTCCGATACCGGTGATATATGTGAGGGCGATAGGTACCCGCTTTGCAGTCGGGATGTTTACGCCGGCAATACGTGCCACGTGTCACTTTCCTTTTCGTTGCGGTTCCGTAACTCCAGAACCTTTTTTCACAACGCCTAACCGTGGCAGTGTCGCCAGAGGGCTCAGCATTATTCGAGGTGGTCGGGGCGGTTGGGACGAATCCCGCACGCGGTCTTGATTCCCTTTAGGGATGGGGGTCGATATGGGCTTTTGGCACTGCCGTCAAGCCCATTCCTTCGTTGCTGGAAACTCAGCCGTTTCCGGTCGCATCGCCACCCTTATCCAGGACGGCGGCGATGGAGCTTTGAACCTCGTCAATCTCGCCCAGACCATCGACCCAGGACAGGTTGCCCTTGGCGTGGTAATAGCCGATCAGCATCGAGGTTTTCTTGTAATACTCCATCAGACGGGTCTTGAGGCTTTCCTCATTGTCGTCCGCACGGCGTTTGAAGTCGTTTTCCTTGCCACAATTGGTGCATTTACCATCCGCCGGGATCGGTTTGGTGATGTCGTTATAGACCTCGCCACAACCACCACAGGTCGATCGAGCTGTGATGCGCGAGACCAAAGCGTCGTCATCCACCTCCATCGCAACGACTGCGTCCAGCGTCTCGCCAGTGCTGTCGAGCAAATCTCCCAGCGCATCCGCCTGCGCCAAGGTACGTGGGAAGCCGTCAAAGATGAAACCGCCCTTGGCACCCTGTTCCAGCTTTTCGCGGATCAGACCGATAACGATTTCATCGGTCACCAGTTCACCCTTAGCCATCACCTCGGCCACACGGTTGCCCATTTCGGTGCCGCTGTCCTTGGCCTCGCGCAACATGTCACCAGTGCTCAGCTGCACCATGCCCCGGGTTTCAACCAAATGCCGCGCTTGCGTGCCTTTGCCTGCCCCCGGGGGGCCAAGAAGAATGATGTTCATCGACGAGCAGCTCCCTTTCTGCCGCGTTTCTTGCTTTTGCCGCGCAGTTGGGACTTTTCGATCAGCCCTTCATATTGATGCGCCAGCAGGTGGCTCTGGACCTGTTGGATCGTGTCCATGGTCACCGAGACGATAATCAGAACCGACGTACCGCCGAAATAGAACGGAATGGCAAACTGGCCCCGCAGAATCTCGGGCAGCAGGCAGACGGCGGCCAGATAGGCCGAGCCCAGAACCAGCACGCGGTTGACCACGTATTCCAGATATTCAGCGGTTTTTTTGCCCGGACGGATACCCGGCACAAAACCGTTCTGCTTTTTCAGGTTGTCCGCCACATCGTCCGGTTTGAACGACACGTTGAACGTGTAGAAATAGGCGAAGAACACGATCATCGAGGCGAAGAACAGCAGGTAGAGCGGCTGTCCGGGGCCAAAATTGGCGAGCAACCACGACATCACCGGCCCGTTTGCAGCCCCCGACGAGAAGGTCGAGATTGTCACGGGCAACAGCAGCAGTGAACTGGCGAAGATCGCCGGGATCACGCCCGCCGGGTTCACTTTGACCGGCAAATGGCTGGAGCCGCCTTCATAGACCTTCATACCGGCCTGACGGCGTGGGTACTGGATATGGATCTTGCGCAGGGCACGCTCCATGAAGACCACGAAGGTAATCACAGCGATAACCATGACAATCACGCCAACGATCACGGCGGGGCTGATTGCACCGGAACGGCCAGAGGCGAAGAACTGGGCCAGCGCCGCCGGAACCTCGGCGATGATGCCGACGAAAATGATCAGAGAGATGCCGTTGCCGATGCCGCGTGCGGTGATCTGTTCGCCCAGCCACATCAGGAACATGGTGCCCCCAACCAGCGTGATCATGGTCGACATGCGGAAATACAGTCCTGGGTCGGTCGCCAGATCGCCCGATTCCAGCGAAACCGCCAGACCGTAGGCCTGAACGGTGGCCAGCGCCACGGTGCCGAAACGGGTATATTGGTTGATCTTCTTGCGACCCTGCTCGCCCTCTTTCTTGAGCTGTTCGAGCGCGGGCACCATCGAAGTCAGCAGCTGCACGATGATCGAGGCCGAGATGTAGGGCATGATGCCGAGGGCAAATATACCCATCCGCCCTAGCGCACCGCCGGTGAACATCGAAACCATGCCGCCGATGCCCTGCCCCGCTTGTTCCATGAACTCACGCAATGCCTGCCCGTCAATGCCCGGCACCGGAATGAAGGTGCCCAGACGATAGACGATCAGCAAGGCCAGCGTGAACAGGATGCGGTTGCGCAGATCGGTGGCTTTGCCCAAAGCAGCCCAGCTTGTGTTGGCTGCCATTTGTTCTGCTGCTGATACCATAAATCGGTCTCTCTTATGCAAACACCGCCCGGAACCGTTTTCCGGCTCGGGCGGCGTCTTGGAAAACTCTGAGGTCTATGTAAGCGGGTCTTGGCCCGCTCACAAGCGCTTACTCTGCCGCAGCGGCTTTTGTGACCGTCAGTGAACCGCCCGCTTTTTCGACTGCCTCTACGGCAGACTTCGAAGCGCCAGTAACTTCCAGGTTTACTTTGGCGGTAATCTCACCTTTGGCCAGAACGCGGATACCGTCCAGCTTGCGGCGCACCAGACCGGACGCAACCAGTGCGTCCTCGGTGATCGCAGCCTTGGCGTCCAGCTTGCCGGCGTCGACGAATTTCTGGATCAGGCCCAGGTTAATAACGGCAAACGCCTTGCGGTTCGGCTTGTTGAAGCCACGCTTGGGCAGGCGCTGATACAGCGGCATCTGGCCGCCTTCATAGCCATTGATGGCCACACCCGAACGGGATTTCTGGCCTTTGATACCACGGCCACCCATTTTACCCTTGCCCGAGCCGGGACCACGGCCAACGCGGGTCCGTTTCGGTGCGGCGCCGGGATTGTCGCGCAGTTCATTCAGTTTCATGTCGCTTCTCCTTCGCCGGAAATGACCCCGAAGCGTGATGGGTCAGACACGGCATTTCTTGGTTTTGATTCTCGTGGACGGAAATCCACCGGAGCGCCTTACAGCGTTGCGCATCCCGTTGCAAGCTCTGTTACGAGCAGCGCTGCCTCAAACGTAAAAGAGGTGCCGCATTGGGCACCTCTTTTTTACGTGAGTGGTGGGTCGTCTTACGAGCGATAAGCATGCTCGCGTGCGATATCGGCGATATCGCAACGGCGGATGCCGATATCGTCCAGCTCGCGATTGCTCAGATTCTGCAGTTCCGAATAGGTGTGGTGGTATTCGGCCGCACGGGCGCGGGCTTCCTTGAACCGCTCGACCAGCGAGGCAATCCGGGCGCTGAAGTTAAAACCATTGTGTGTCAGAGTAGCTGCGTGTGCCATATCTCATTTCCTTTCTGTGTCAGGGCGTATTCCCCGACGATCTCTATTGGCGTTCCTTGTTTGGACAAGGATGAAATAGGCCTTTACGATACCGCTAACAACTGGGGTTTTGGGTCTAGCCGTTATGCGTTTTGAGAATGGCGCAGGCATAGCGTGACAAAAGAAGGCAGCACCCGCTTTGCCGCCAATAGCGCATTGACCAACCTGTGCGCAAAACCTGAACTGCTATATCTCTTCCGAATTCAGCCAGGCCTGCGCCAGTGCCTCTGCCCGCGCTATTTCATTCGGGGTCATCGTCTTCGACAGGTTGTAAAGATGCTTGGCCATGAGCCCGGCTTGCTGCTCGGACGCAATTCTGAGCCACTTATAGGCCTGAATTTTGTCCTTGGGCACGCCGGTTCCGTTCAGATGCATATAGGCCAGATCATGCTGCGCGAATGCATGGCCGCGCTGCGCTGCGCGCTCATACCACTGTGCGGCCAGGCCGGGGTCGCGGGGGACGCCCCAGCCGTTGTCGTGGAAAACGCCCAATCTGTATTGCGCTTCCGTCATATTTTGCTCGGCTGCTTTCTTGTACCAGCTCGCGGCCTCTGCATCATCGCGGTCCAATCCATGCCCGTACTCGTACATCACACCCAAAGCGTGCTGTGCATCCCGATCTCCGGCCTGTGCAAGGGGCTGCCATTCGTCCAGCGCTTGCTGCATTTCCCCGGCGCGGAAGGCCTTGAGCCCGGTTTCGAAATCACCCGCCAAAACGGGGGCGGAAGTGGAGATCAATGCAGCGGCTATGAGCGATACCGCTTTGTAGCGTAGTCCCGGGCAAGCATTCACAAGGCTTTTCTTCACCGCTGGCAGCACTTTATCCCCTCCGCTTTTTTGGTCCGGCAATGGGTCAAGGAGTGTCCCCAACCATAGGACAGCGCCCCTCACATAGGAAATCACGAATACTGGCGCATGGTTTGGACGGGTTGCGGGGCTGCCAGACCGGGTTGGCACACTGCCCGAAAAAGCAGCGGGTCGTCCCTCCACAGAAAACGGTGACAAACAGAATAACCGCCACTCCGAAACGAAAAACGCCCCCGACCAAGTCGGAGGCGTTTCAAATTCTCGTCGAAGTCGCGCTTAGCCGCGTTCTTCGATGATCTCGACCAGATGCGGGATCTTGTTGACCATGCCGCGGACCGAAGGGGTGTCTTCCAGTTCGCGGGTCTTGTGCATCTTGTTCAGGCCCAGGCCGATCAGGGTTGCGCGCTGTTCGGCGGGGCGGCGGATCGGGGAGCCGATCTGCTTGACGACGATGGTTTTTGCCATTGTTCGCTACTCCTTACGCTTCGGCTTCAGCCGGTGCTTCGTCCCGCTTGGGCAGGATGTCGGCAACTTTTTTACCACGACGTGCGGCAACCGAACGGGGGCTCTGCTCTTTCTGCAGGCCGTTGATGGTGGCGCGGATCATGTTGTACGGGTTCTGCGAGCCCAGCGACTTGGACACAACGTCTTTCACGCCCAGCATTTCGAACACAGCACGCATCGGACCACCGGCGATGATACCGGTACCTTCAGGTGCGGTGCGCATAACCACTTTACCGGCGCCATGACGGCCCTCGATGTCGTGGTGCAGGGTCCGACCTTCGCGCAGTTGCACGCGGATCATCTGACGCTTGGCTTGTTCAGTCGCCTTGCGGATGGCCTCGGGTACTTCTTTCGCTTTACCTTTGCCAAAGCCCACGCGGCCTTTCTGATCGCCGACAACCACCAGAGCGGCGAAGCCAAAGCGCTTACCGCCTTTTACGGTTTTCGACACGCGGTTGATTGCGACCAGGCGATCTGCAAATTCCGGTGCTTCTTCACGATCGCGGCCACGGCCCCGACGGTTTTCACGTTCTGCCATTTGGCATCCCTTTTCTCATGTGGCGTTGTGACGCCGTTTTCTCAATCGAAGTGGGCCGGAAAGCCCCCCGATCATCGAGGCGGGCGGACCCGCCTTCAAAGCAAGATGGGTGCAAGCACCCATCCTACGGTTCTTGGTCATGTAGGATGGGTGCTCGCACCCATCGCCACATCAGATCTTCAGACCACCTTCACGCGCGGCGTCGGCAACTGCCTTCACCTTGCCGTGGAACAGGAAGCCACCACGATCGAAATAGGCCTCTTCGACGCCTGCCTTCTTGGCACGCTCGGCGATGGCCGCGCCCACTTTGGTGGCCGCTTCGACGTTGTTCTTGCCAACCACGCCCAGATCTTTTTCCAAGGTCGAGGCTGCGGCCAGGGTCACGCCACGAACGTCGTCGATCAGCTGAACGCTGATGTTCTTGTTCGAACGGTGAACCGACAGGCGCACGCGGCCCGCGTTGACTTTGCGAAGTTTGTTCCGAACGCGCAGGCGGCGCTTCAGAAACAGGGTTCTTTTGCTGTTTGCCATTGTCTGCGTCCTTACTTCTTCTTGCCTTCCTTGCGGAAGATGAACTCGCCCTTATAGCGGATGCCCTTGCCTTTATACGGCTCGGGACGGCGCCATTCGCGGATTTTCGCCGCGACTTCGCCCACCTGCTGCTGGTCGATACCTTCCACAACGATCTCGGTCTGCTTCGGCGCGGTGATGGTGACACCTTCCGGAGCAGTGAAATCAACATCGTGGCTGTAGCCCAGGTTCAGCTTCAGGGTGTTGCCCTGCATCTGAGCTCGGTAACCAACACCCTGGATCTCCAGCTCTTTTTTGAAGCCTTCAGTCACACCGGTTACCAGGTTGGCAACCATGGTGCGGCTCATGCCCCACTGCTGGCGGGCACGCTTGGACATGCCACGGGGGTCGATCTTGACCACGTTGTCTTCAACCGACAGCGTCACGTCGTCGGTGGCGGTGAAGCTGCGGGTGCCTTTCGGACCTTTGACTTCGATGGTCTGACCCGACACAGAGGCGGTAACGCCGCTGGGCAGCTCGACCGGTTTTTTACCAATACGAGACATTGCAGACCTCCTTAGAAGACGGTGCAGAGCACTTCGCCGCCAACATTGTTGGAGCGAGCGTTTGCGTCCGACATCACACCTTTCGGAGTGCTGACAATCGACACGCCCAGACCCTGACGGACCTGTGGGATGTCATTGACGCCCATGTAGACGCGACGACCGGGCTTCGAGACCCGCTTCAGTTCGCGAATGACAGGGGTGCCTTCGTAGTATTTCAGGCTGATTTCGATGGCCGGATGACCGTTTTCACCGGTCGTCTTTTCATAGCCACGGATGTAGCCTTCGTCCGCCAGCACGTCCAGAACCCAACCGCGCAGCTTGGATGCGGGGGTGGAAACGGTGGACTTGCCGCGCATTTGCGCGTTGCGGATACGGGTGAGCATATCGCCGATAGGATCATTCATATCTATGTCTCCCTTACCAGCTCGATTTCACCATGCCGGGGATCTGACCAGCAGAACCCAGCTCGCGCAGCGCGATACGGCTGACCTTCAGCTTACGGTAGTAAGCGTGGGGACGACCGGTCAGCTGACAACGGTTGTGCAGACGGGTAGCCGAGCTGTTGCGCGGCAGTTTCGCCAGTTTCAGACGCGCTTTGAAACGCTCTTCCATCGGGCGGCTCTCGTCATTCGCGATTTCTTTCAGCTCGGCACGCTTTGCGGCATATTTGGCCACCAGGCGTTCGCGCTTCTTCTCGCGTTCGATCATTGCTTTTTTAGCCATGTCTCTATCCTTCCAGCGCTTATGCGTTGAAGGGCATGTTGAATGCTTTCAACAGTGCCTTTGCTTCAGCGTCGGTGTTCGCTGTGGTGGTGATTACGATATCCAGGCCCCAGACCTCGTCGACCTTGTCGAAGTCGATCTCGGGGAACACGATGTGCTCTTTCATGCCCATGGCAAAGTTGCCACGACCATCGAACGAGGGTTTCACACCGCGGAAGTCACGGATACGCGGCATCGCGATGGTGATCAGACGATCCAGGAATTCGTACATCCGGTCACCGCGCAGGGTCACTTTGGCACCCAGCGGCATGTCTTCACGGACGCGGAAACCCGCGATCGACTTTTTCGCCAGCGTTGCAACGGCCTTCTGGCCTGCGATCACGGTCAGATCCTCGACAGCGGCTTTCGCCTTCTTCGAGTCTTTGACAGCCTCGGCACCACATCCGATGTTCAGAACGATTTTTTCCAGCTTGGGCAGCTGCATGTCGTTCTTATAGCCGAACTCTTCTTTCAGAGCGGCCCGGATGGTTTCAGCGTACTGAGCTTTCAGACGCGGGGTATAGGTTGCGGTATCAAGCATCGATCACGTCCCCCGTGGTCTTGGCGAAACGCACCTTCTTGTCGCCTTCCATGCGGAAGCCAACGCGGGTTGCTTTGCCGTTCTTGTCCAGCAGCGCCAGGTTCGACAGCTCGATCGGGTTTGCCTGAGGCAAACGGCCGCCCTGGCTGTTCTGGGTCTGGCGGGTGTGACGGATGGCGATGTTGATGCCATCGACAACAGCTTTACCGGCTTTGGGGTCAACAGAGGTAATGGTCCCCTCTTTGCCCTTGTCCTTGCCGGCCAGCACGACGACCTTGTCGCCTTTGCGGAGTTTAGCAGCCATGATTACAGCACCTCCGGAGCCAGCGAGATGATTTTCATGAAGTTCTTGCCGCGCAGTTCGCGAACAACGGGGCCAAAGATACGGGTACCTACGGGCTCGTTGTTGTTGTTCAGGATGACGGCGGCGTTGCGATCGAAACGGATCGCGGTGCCGTCTTCGCGACGGACTTCTTTGGCGGTGCGTACGACGACGGCCTTACGGACGTCCCCTTTCTTTACGCGGCCGCGCGGGATGGCTTCCTTCACCGAGACGACAATAATGTCGCCGACGGAGGCGTATTTACGCTTGGAACCACCCAGGACCTTGATGCACTGAACTCGGCGTGCGCCGGAGTTGTCAGCGACATCCAGATTGGTCTGCATCTGGATCATGTGGTTTCTCCCGACCTGTGGGGGCTGGTCTTGTTAAATCCCCCAGGGTTTCGACAAATGGAAAAATCCCGGAAGCTTACGCTTCCAGAACTTCCCAACGTTTCGTCTTCGATTTCGGCGCGCATTCGATGATGCGAACGGTGTCACCAACCTTGAAGGCGTTCTTTTCGTCATGAGCCCGGTATTTCTTGGACTTACGAACGGTTTTGTGCAGCAGCGGGTGTTTGAAGCGGCGTTCGACCGAAACGGTCACGGTCTGCTCGTTGGCGTCGCTGGTTACTACTCCGGACAGGATACGCTTGGGCATCTGATTACTCCTCGGATGCCGCGGCAGCGGCCTTTTGGTTCAGGATGGTTTTGACGCGGGCAGCATTGCGGCGGGCCGCTTTGATGCCAGCGGTGTTTTCCAGCTGACCGGTTGCCTGTTGAAAGCGCAGGTTAAAGCTTTCTTTCTTCAGGTTGGCCAGTTCCTCGCGGAGCTGGTCCGGGGTCTTGTCACGCAGTTCTTGGGCGTTCATCGCCTTTTTCCTTTGCTCAAAACACCAGAAGGCCCCGTACACGGGTCACCTTTGACCTGGTGGATGAATGATAGACATACGAATCGCCCGACAACGCCGGGAGACCGCAGGATGCCGCCGTATAAGGGTTTGAGGGGTGGGTGGCAAGAGGAAGTTGGAGTGATCCGGCGAGAGAAACTCAACGCTCTCTTGGTCTGTCGCACTTTCCTAGCGGATTAGCGAAGTTTAGATCTTCAAGAACTGCGCCAGCTATTTCATCTTTGGAGAAAAACATAGTCTTCGCGAGTTCATCTAGTGTCCTATTTCGGCGCTCAATTGCGCGATCAGGGTAGCGATCAGGATCGAAGTTGGAGGGTGCCATGACTATCCCCACAAGATAAGCGATCTCTCCTAGCGAAAGATCGTCAATTTCCTTGCCAAAATACACAAGGGCGGCATCATTTGGTCGATAACAGCTTCGGCCCCAATACAGAGTGTTTGTGTACCAAATTACTATCTCTTCGCGAGACAGAGTATCGGACACCAAAAATGCTGTTGCAAGCACTCCCATTTTTCGGACTTCTCTTACTGAACGAACTCGTTCAGAGGTCTTTAGAGTTGTTCTTGAGTATTGTGGTAACTCAGTACTGAAAAACTCTGGATCGTAAACGCCGACCATAACCTTCTGTAGAAGTACCGGAACCGGCGCACGTCCATTTGTGTCGGCCGTGTAAAGCTCAACAATTTCCTCTGAGCTTGGCAGCCCTGTGCCAGAAGTTTGACTGTAGCCAGAACTGGCAGCTACCAGCGCGGTGAATAAGATAACTATCGAGAACCAACGACCCATTCATAAGCTCTAACTGAAGTTGTTTGCGAATATGTGCTCGAAAGGTAGCCTCTTGGCCTCGTTCTCATCAATCCCAACGGTAATTAAAACTCACCGAAATCCGCTCGTCTTCGGCCATGTTCATCGGCACCTCGTGGCGCAGCCAGCTTTCCCAGAGCAGGACGTCGCCCACCTGCGGTTTCATATAGATGAACGGCTGCAAATCCCGCCGCCCGCCTTTCAACCGCGTCGGCGCGGCCATCATCCGACCCGAACGCGGGTCTTCCAGCTTCAACGCGCTCGCACCTTCGGGCATGGCCACATAAGTCGTGCCCGAGATCACGCTGTGCGGGTGCAGGTGGCTGGAATGCATGCCGCCTTCGGGCAGGATGTTGATCCAGAGGTCCTCCAGCTTTAGCTCGCCCTCGCCCAGATCGAACTCCAGATCCTTGGCAAAGGCCGCCACGTGCTGATCCAGCGCCGAGACCAGATCGGCGAAGATCGGAAACCGCCAGGGCAGATCGGTCAGCGAGGCATAGCTGGTATAGCCGGGATAGCCGTTTTCCTCGCACCAGTCCTGCCCGGCCTCATCATCCTGAGCGATGACAAGGCAGGAGCTTTCCAATTCGCCCGCATCGATCTTGGGATCGAACTCGGACAAGGCGGCGCGGTAGAGACGGGTAACGAAGAGTGATTCAATCTGTGCCATGGGCCGGGCATACCCCAGCCCTTTCGGCAAGGCCAGACGCTTAGGTCTTGATGGGCCCTTTGCCACAGCGCGGGATCGGACGACCGCCATCGGCATAGGCGAGACACAGCACGATCTCATCCGGTTTCGGCGCGTCCGGAATGTTCAGCGTCATCGTGTCGAAATGGTCGAACGACCACGGATTGTCCTTATGCCCCAGCGGCAGATCAATCGCGCAACCCGGCGCGCCCAGCTTGGCATTCGAGGGGATCACCGCCTCTCCCCCGCCCGCTGCCGCGCGCATGGGTGCGCCCAGTTTGGGGTGGATCACCGCCCCGCCCTGCTCGAGGTCGCCGTTCATGCCGACAATCGCGGCTTTGCCATACGACACCGGCGCGCCATCCAATTGCGAGATTGCCTCGGCTGCGAGGTCCGGGCCCAGAAGGGCTCCGATCTCGAACAGCTCGGACAGATCATCCGCATGACGCCCGGCCAGAGGGTTCTGTATCACGGCCAGCGCGGCAACCCGGCTGATCGGCTCGCACGGCTGGCCCAACTGATCGGTGGTTATGACTTCTTTGACGAACATCTTTTTGCGTAGCGGCACCATAGGGGTCTCCCATTCCTGCAGGTTAACGTAGGGGCGGCGCGGTGAGACGTCGACTGTTTTGACCAGCTGGCAGATCACAAGTGGTCGATCCAAAAGAAAAACCCCCGCCGGTGTCCCGACGGGGGCTTCAAATCGTAGGGTGGGGTTTTACCCCACCGCCTTACCAGTCTTCGCGGATCACGACGCGGGTCTTGATCGGCAGCTTCATCGCGGCCAGGCGCAGGGCCTCGCGGGCGATGTCGTCATTGACGCCGTCGATCTCGAACATCACGCGACCGGGCTTGACTTTGCAGGCCCAGCGGTCGACCGAACCTTTACCTTTACCCATACGAACTTCGATCGGCTTGGCCGTGACCGGAGTGTCGGGGAAGATGCGGATCCAGACGCGGCCCTGACGCTTCATGTGACGCGTCATGGCACGACGTGCAGCTTCGATCTGGCGCGCGGTTACACGCTCAGGCTCGAGAGCTTTCAGGCCGTAGGTGCCAAAGTTCAGATCAGAGCCGCCCTTGGCGAGACCCTTGATCCGGCCTTTGTGCATCTTGCGGAATTTAGTACGCTTTGGTTGAAGCATATCTTTCCCTCCTTAGCGACGACCGCCACCAGCACCACGAGGTGCAGGGCCGTCCTGGAGTTCCTGTGCTTTACGGTCACGTGCCTGCGGATCGTGCTCCATGATCTCACCTTTGAAGATCCAGACCTTGATCCCGATGATCCCGTAGGGGGTCATCGCTTCGGCATGTGCGTAATCTATGTCGGCACGCAGGGTGTGCAGAGGCACGCGGCCTTCGCGGTACCACTCGGTCCGTGCGATTTCGGCGCCGCCCAGACGACCAGCGACGTTCACCCGGATACCCAGGGCGCCCATGCGCATGGCGTTCTGAACCGACCGCTTCATCGCGCGGCGGAACGAGACGCGGCGCTCCAGCTGCTGAGCGATGGACTCGGCAACCAGCTGCGCGTCAAGCTCGGGCTTGCGCACTTCGACGATGTTCAGGTGCAGTTCGCTGTCGGTCATCCGCGCAAGCTTTTTGCGCAGAACTTCGATGTCTGCACCTTTCTTGCCGATGATGACACCGGGACGCGCGGTGTGGATCGTAACGCGGCACTTTTTGTGCGGACGTTCGATGATCACACGGGCAACACCGGCCTGCTTGCACTCTTTGTTGATGAACTCACGGATCTTGAGGTCTTCCAGCAGAAGATCACCGTAGTCCTTGGTGTCGGCGTACCAGCGGCTGTCCCAGGTGCGGTTGACCTGCAGGCGCATGCCGATCGGATTTACTTTATGACCCATTAGGCTTGCTCCTCAACTTGACGCACCTTGATGGTGATCTCCGAGAACGGCTTCATGATCTTGCCGAAACGGCCACGGGCCCGCGGGCGACCGCGCTTCATGACCAGGTTCTTGCCAACCCATGCTTCGGCGACGATCAGCTCATCAACGTCCAGATTGTGGTTGTTTTCGGCATTCGCGATTGCGGACTGCAGGCACTTCTTGACGTCCTGCGCGACACGCTTGTTGCTGAAAGTCAGATCGGTAAGGGCCTTTTCGACTTTCTTGCCGCGGATCATTTGCGCAACCAGGTTCAGTTTCTGCGGGCTGGTGCGAAGCATGCGCGTTTTCGCCATTGCTTCGTTTTCAGCCACGCGGCGGGGGTTCTTTTCCTTGCCCATGACTTACTTCCGCTTCGCTTTTTTGTCTGCGGCGTGGCCATAATAGGTCCGGGTCGGCGAGTATTCACCGAACTTCTGACCGATCATGTCTTCCGAGACGTTGACGGGAATATGCTTCTGGCCGTTGTATACACCAAAGGTCAGACCCACGAACTGGGGCAGAATGGTGGAACGACGCGACCAGATTTTGATGACTTCGTTGCGGCCCGACTCGCGCGCTGCTTCGGCTTTTTTCAGCACGTAAGCATCGACGAAAGGACCCTTCCAAACAGAGCGAGACATGAATTAACGTCCCTTCTTCTTGGCGTGCCGCGAGCGGATGATCAGCTTCTGGGACGCTTTGTTCTTGTTGCGGGTACGCTTACCCTTGGTGTCCTTGCCCCACGGTGTAACCGGCGTGCGGCCACCCGAGGTACGACCTTCACCACCACCGTGCGGGTGATCGATCGGGTTCATAGCAACACCACGAACCGACGGACGAACGCCTTTGTGGCGCATACGACCGGCTTTACCGAGGTTCTGGTTGCTGTTGTCGGGGTTGGACACGGCACCAACGGTGGCCATGCATTCCTGACGGACCATGCGCAGCTCACCCGAGCTCAGACGGATCTGAGCGTAGCCGCCATCGCGACCAACGAACTGAGCGTAAGTACCGGCCGCACGTGCGATCTGACCGCCTTTACCAGGCTTCATCTCGATGTTGTGGACGATGGTACCGATGGGCATGCCCGAAAACGGCATTGCGTTGCCCGGCTTGATGTCGGCCTTGGCGGATGCCACGACTTTGTCACCAACAGCCAGACGCTGCGGAGCCAGGATATACGCCTGCTCGCCGTCTTCGTATTTTACCAGTGCGATGAATGCGGTCCGGTTCGGGTCATATTCGATCCGCTCGACGGTTGCCGCGACATCAAATTTGTTCCGTTTGAAGTCAACGATCCGGTATAGACGCTTTGCGCCACCGCCGCGGCGGCGTGAAGTGATCCGTCCGGTGTTGTTCCGGCCGCCCGATTTGGTCAAACCCTCAGTGAGAGACTTGACCGGACGTCCTTTCCAAAGCTCCGAACGGTCGATCAGCACCAGCCCGCGCTGGCCCGGCGTCGTCGGCTTGTACGACTTGAGTGCCATGCTTTCTGTCTTCCGTTTAGCAAGTGCAGGGGGTTTCCCTGCTATGTGATAGGCCCCCGTAGGTGCCCGAGGTGAAGGGCCCCGAAGGTCCCCGGTTACAAATATCAGAGGCCCCGGAACGAATCCGAGGCCGCAAGATTGGGAGCGTGTAACAGGGTTGGGGGTGGGTGTCTATAGGGAACAAAATGGATTTCGGAAACTTCGCCGCCCAATCTCTCACCCTAAATTGGACTTCTCGATTCTCGACGCTTCTTCCGAAACTTGTTAGCAGCCAAACCCGACTTCCTAAATCGAAAATCGCTATGTTCAGGGCCGATCAAAACACGTCACAACACAAGACTAGTATGGAATTTCGGCAACACACACCATTATTTACGCCACGCCTGTTGATGACAGAGCCCATAGGATTAATCGCTTGCACCAACGTACTAAAAGGGAACAATAGATGCCAAAAGCTATTTTCTACGGTTTTGCGATCTGCGGAATTGCGTTCGTCTCAGCGTGCAGCACAGGGGACGTGCCGGAGGCTCCGGAACGCCAATCGACACTTGTGAAATCAAAGGAAGCCATTGTGCTGGAATGTGCCGCGAAAGCAGGTATCAGATCGTCGTTTCAAGTCACAAGAGGTATATACGGTGGACGCAGAGGTTACTCCATCAACCCTTCGAATACCGTTACCGATCAACAAGCCGCTGACGCCAACACTTGCATCAGGCTAAGCGGTGCCAGCTTACTGGCTATCTAAGCGTACCGATTGAGAGCATGCTCGGCTTCTAAGGAGGCTCAGGTCTCGCTTGTGCATCGTTGCAACGAGCGGAGAACTAAAGGCTGGTGCCCGCGATCGTGGTGTCGACCTGTTTCACCGTCACGCGAGATCGTTGACGCTCTTGCAAAAGTTCAAAACAGCGCGGAAGCAAGGCCGCCGCGCGGGCCACTGCCAGTCCCGGCGAGCTGGCGCTTTGGGGACGTTTGCGCCTCGCTATGAGTTAGGATGAATTCGGCATCTTAAAGCGCCCTACTAGGATTGAAGCCTGGCCAAACGGGTATCTTCGGCCTGGTACGGAAGTTTCCACGCCATAGGTGGCAACTCGATCGACTTGAAACTTGAATACGCAACGGGTGCGAACGCAAGGAAAGCCAGAATCGAAACGCCTATTGTGACCAGTGGATTGGTGAGTTCGAGAATGTTCTCATCGATATAGCTGGCCGCGTCAAAGACGACGAAGAAATGCAGGATGTAGATCGAGTAGGAGCAGGCCCCAATTTTAGCAACCAGGCCCGAAAGGCCTTGGCTTCTGAATTTGAACGAGCCGTCGTACCACGCGACAAGAAATGCAAAGGCCGCTCCGACGATAGTAGGGTAGACAATCCAAATTGGATTGCCAGTCGGGTATCCACCGATGCCATAAAATCCGCCCAACGTGTCGAAGTACCAGATGAAGGAAAGTATCAGCGCACAAACAATGGCTGCCAGAGCGTGCTTTCCACGTATTAGGCTGCGGCAGTTGAAGGCAAATATGCCAAAAACAAACTGATCGATGCCGCCCACGATGGTCCAATATGCAAGTGTTTGCACCTGGCCGACCTCTTGCCAATAGATGTAGCGCCCCAGAAGGAAGACCAGGACAACCAAGAGGATCATTTGCGGCCGCTTCGCCGAAATACTGAGGAGAAGCGGCAAAATAAGATAGAAATGCAACTCGACAGCGATTGACCAGCCACCGTTAGGCCAGACGGGGAAAACGAACCCGCGCAGCAACTGAACCAAATACGGCAGCATTGGCAAACCGCTACTCCAACGGGTCAACCCCTCGATCAGGAAAGCGACTATCAACAGCGGAAAAAGCCTTAGGGCTCTGTTCCAGATGAATGCGGAAAAAATGATACGCCGCCCATTAAGCAGTTTTGCAAATAAGTACCCGCTCAAAGTCATGAACAAGGCGACCCCCACATGACCTTCAAGCAGAACCGAAAAGGGAAACATGGGCGATGATGTCAGGTGACCATCATTGACGTGAGAGAAGTGCCACGTGAACACAAGAAAAGCCGCCAAAGCTCGAACGTGGTCGAGCCCAACGAAGTACTCTCCGGTCGACGATTTCAAAGGCTATCTCCAAGTCAATTCGTTGAAGCGCGCGGATAACGTTTGCGGCGCGGTGCTTTGTACATGACACCGCCAAATTTCATGCCGCAAAAACGAATTCGGCCCCGGTGATAACATTCACCGGGGCCGAAAAAAGTGCAATCATATCCGATCAGAGACCGGTGGATACGTCGATTGTGTTGCCCTCTTCCAGGGTCACGTATGCTTTTTTGACGTCTTTCCGGCGGCCCAGCTGGCCGCGGAACCGCTTGACCTTGCCTTTGGTCACAGTGGTGTTCACCGCTTTGACCTTCACACCAAACAGCGCCTCAACGGCCTCTTTGATCTGCGGCTTGTTGCTGTCGATCGCCACTTCAAAGACAACCGCGCCGTTCTCGGACGCCATGGTCGACTTCTCAGTAATGATCGGCTTGCGGATCACGTCGTAATGTTCTGCCTTCGCGCTCATTTCAGACGAGCCTCCAGTGCTTCGACAGCCGCTTTGGTGAGCACCAGAGTGTCACGCTTGAGGATGTCATAGACGTTTGCGCCCATCGACGGCAGGATATCCAGACCTTCGATGTTCTTGGACGCTTTCAGGAACCCTTCGTTCACCGTCGCGCCGTCGATGACCAGAGCGCGTTTCCAGCCCAGGTTTGCAACCTGTTTGGCCAGAGCAGCGGTCTTGCCTTCGGCTTCGGCGTTTTCGATCACAACCAGTTCACCTGCCTTGGCTTTGGCCGACAGAGCGTGGCGCAGGCCAAGCTTGCGGAACTTCTTGGGCAGGTCGTGGCCGTGCGAACGAACGACGGGGCCTTTGTAGATACCACCACCACGGAAGATCGGCGCGTTGCGGTCACCATGGCGTGCGCCACCGGTGCCCTTCTGGCGATAGATCTTCTTGGTCGAGTAGCTGGTTTCCGAGCGGGTCTTGACCTTGTGGGTGCCGGCCTGCGCGTTGTTGCGCTGCCAACGGACCACACGGTGCAGGATGTCCGCGCGCGGCTCGAGGCCGAACAGGTCTGCATCCAGCTCGATGTTGCCGGCTTTGCCGCCGTCCAGTTTGATTACATCAAGTTTCATGCTTCACCACCTTCCGCGGGAGCTTCTTCCGCCGGTGCTTCGGTTGCAGCCGATTTCACAGCAGCCGGGAAAGGCAGGCCTTCCGGTGCTTTCTTCTTTACGGCGTCCTTGACGGTGACCCAGCCTGATTTCGGTCCGGGAACGGCGCCTTTGATGAAGACCAGGTTCCGGTCGGCGTCGGTTTTGACGACTTCCAGGTTCTGGGTGGTTACACGAGCAGCGCCCATGTGACCGGCCATCTTCTTGCCTTTGAAAACCTTACCCGGATCCTGACACTGACCCGTTGAGCCGTGCGAACGGTGGCTGATCGAAACACCGTGCGAGGCACGCAGACCACCAAAGTTCCAACGCTTCATCGCACCGGCAAAGCCTTTACCGATCGAGGTGCCCGAAACGTCAACTTTCTGACCTTCCAGGAAGTGTTCTGCCGAAATCTCGGCGCCCACATCGATCAGGCCATCTTCAGAGACGCGAAACTCGGCCAGCTTACGCTTGGGCTCAACCTTGGCAGCGGCGTAGTGACCGCGCATGGCTTTCGAGGTGCGTTTTGCCTTGGCAGCACCGGCGCCCAGCTGAACGGCGGTGTAGCCGTCTTTGTCAGCGGTGCGCTGTGCAACAACCTGCAGGTTGTCCAGGTGAAGAACGGTCACAGGAATCTGCTTGCCGTCTTCCATGAACAGGCGGGTCATGCCAACTTTTTTTGCGATAATACCAGAGCGCATTCTCATACCCTCCGATTACGACTGCAGCTTGATCTCGACATCCACACCAGCAGCGAGGTCGAGCTTCATCAGCGCGTCAACGGTCTGGGGGGTCGGATCAACGATGTCGAGAAGGCGCTTGTGCGTGCGGATCTCGAACTGGTCGCGGGATTTCTTGTCAACGTGAGGGCCACGGAGAACCGTGAACTTCTCAATCTTGTTCGGCAGCGGGATCGGGCCGCGCACGTTCGCGCCGGTCCGCTTGGCAGTGTTGACGATCTCTTGCGTACTGGCGTCCAGAACGCGATAGTCAAATGCCTTCAGCCGAATGCGGATATTTTGGCTTTGCATAGATACAGCCTTTTATCAGGCGTTGAGGTTGAGAGGAGGACAGACGCGCATCGCCAACCCTCATCGAACCCAAAAGGCGGGAATCACCCCGCCTCGACGTTCTTGTTGAGAACTCGCGCGTATTAGTGGGGTTGGTGGGGTTTGGCAAGGGGGAAGTTGGCATGCTTAGACTTGGTCAACATAGTTTCAGCCTAAACCGCCAATATCTTAAATTGGAGACGGAGTGTTCTCTTCTCGACACAACCAATGAGATACGTCACAAGAAGAAGAAACACTTTTAGGAGCAGGCATTGGAAGATCTCTCAACGCTGTACGTTTTTCTCGATGAGGGTGGAAATTTCGATTTTTCTAAAAATGGAACGAAGTTCTTCAGCATCACTTCAGTCAGTATGCGGAGACCGTTCCGGCTTCATACAAGTTTGGATACATACAAGTACGACTTAATCGAACACAGAATCCAACCTCGTATAGAGCTTCAGCATTTTCATTGTGCTGACGACAATACTCACGTGAGACGTCGTATTTTTGGGATGTTGGCCGAAGGACTGACCGAAAATTCAGTCGATACCGTTCTGGTGGAAAAGTCGAAGACTGGACCCGCGCTGCAAGTCCCAGAAAAGTTCTATCCTCGCATGCTTGGCTATCTGCTGAGGTACGTTGTTGAAAACACGCGGGAAGGAATCGGTGAAATAGTGGTTATTACCGACTCTATTCCTGTCGCACGCAAGCGCAGAGCAATAGAAAAAGGGTTAAAAACAATTCTCAAGGAAATGCTTCCTTCCGACACGCCCTATCGAGTCATGCACCACGCTTCAAAGGCGCACTATGGCCTACAAGTCGCAGATTATCTAAATTGGGCGATTTATAGAAAGTGGGAACACGGAGATACTGCTGCATATGATGCAATCCGCCACTTGATTCAGAGCGAATTCAATATTTTTCGAACCGGAAAGCGCCATTATTATTAGAAAATTTGACCCCCCCAACTACCAAACGGAGAACCCCTTGGGTTCTTATCATCGGGGGGGAACCTTTAGTTCGAATATAGCGAACAAACTATAAAGTGCAAGTTAATCGCTCCGCCGCACCTTCGAGTAGAATGATTGTGCATCATTCAAAAGGCCGCCCCTGCGGGACGGCCTTCTTTAATCTCACCGGTTGGGTCCGAGATTATTCGACGAATAATCTCAAAACCGCCCCCGATTACTCGATGATTTTCGACACAACGCCTGCACCGACGGTACGACCACCTTCGCGGATCGCGAAGCGCAGACCGTTTTCCATCGCGATCGGTGCAATCAGCTCAACGCCGAACGACACGTTGTCGCCGGGCATAACCATCTCAGTGCCTTCGGCCAGGGTCACGGTGCCGGTCACGTCCGTTGTACGGAAGTAGAACTGCGGACGGTAGTTCGCGAAGAACGGAGTGTGACGGCCGCCTTCTTCCTTGGTCAGGATGTAGGCTTCGGCTTCGAACTTGGTGTGCGGTGTAACCGAACCCGGCTTACACAGAACCTGACCACGCTCAACGCCGTCACGATCCACACCACGCAGCAGCGCGCCGATGTTGTCGCCCGCTTCACCACGGTCCAGCAGCTTGCGGAACATCTCAACACCGGTGCAGGTGGTTTTCGAAGTGTCGCGGATGCCGACGATTTCGATCTCGTCACCAACGT
>NZ_JBQFOO010000007.1:0-296776 GCF_056533565.1 Ruegeria sp. G12 | reverse complement strand
TAAACACCCGTAACACCACCCGTCCCAATCGTGATAAACTCCTCTGCATACGCAGCAGGCGCGAGAAAAGCAGCCGTGGCGAAGGCGGTGATTGAAGATTTATTGAGCACTTTGACACTCCTGTTGTCAGTCTTTTTTGATCCTTATGGGAATGCCTGATTGACCCAAAACACGGTTTTGGAATCAGCCACCCAGATGCCCAAGATGAAAGCGAAACCAAACAACACGTGTCTATACGTTAGATTACGTATAGGCTTGGGGGTCGAGAGGCGGGCATGATGCCCCGGCCCACCCGCACAGACGGTCTGGATTGAAGATTGGACAGCACAGCGCAACAGGATTTCCGCCGGGATCAGGCCGAACCCGCCCGCAGGCGCAGGTCGCTGCGCGCGACGCTTGCCTTGTGTTTGGCGGGGCTGCAGTTTGTGGCGGTGCTGTCGGTCACGCTGTCGACCTTTGTCAGCTCGGAAAACGCGCTGTTGCGGCAATCGCGCATTTCGCTGAACGAGGTCAGTGTCAATGTCATCGGGCAGGTTAAGAACTTTCTGAACCCGGCACAGCAGGTGCTGGATGCCACGCGGCGGCTGGCGGAAAACGATGTGCTGGACATCAACGATACCGCCGCGCTGGAGAGCCATTTCTTTCAGCAATTGCAGGTGGCCCCGCAGCTGGCCGGGATTTATCTGGCCGATGAAACCGGGCGTTTTGTCTATGTGATGCGCACCGAGGAACCCGGTCGTTACCGCACCAAAACCATCCCGCCCTTTGCGCCCGAGATCACCGAACACCCGGCCGATTTTCAGTGGCGCAACGACCGGTTCACCCTGCTGGAGACCGCCGAGACCCAGACCGACACATATGAGGCCCGCACCCGCCCTTGGTTCACGATGGTCGATGCCGCGAAAGCCCCGATCTGGACGCAGCCCTACATCTTCTACACCACCCGCCAGCCGGGGATTACCTATGGCGTGCCGGTGTTGGACGATGCGGGCGAAATCCGCGCCATTCTGGGCATCGACATCCAGATCGATGCGCTGTCGGGCTTCCTGCTGGACATCTGGTCGGACCGGCGTGGCGCGGCACTGGTGCTGAACGAGGATGGCTCGGTTCTGGCGCATCCGACATTGGTTCTGATCGATCAGGATGCGGATTTCGACAATCCGGAACTGCCGATGGTCGACCAGATCAACGACGCTTTGGCGCGTCAGGCCTTTGGCACGTTGGTGCGGGAAGACAACGCGGGTGTCGATGGCCCGGTTCACACGGATTTCGAACTGGATGGGCAGGATTATGTCGCCATGCTGATCGAGGTCTCGGAACCCGGTCTGAACTGGCTGATCGGGCTTTACGCCGCCGAGGATAACTTTATCGGCGAGATCAAGAAAAACCGGGTGCAGGGCATCTGGATCGCGCTGTCCATCGCCATCCTGACCGGCGCCATAGGTCTGGCACTGGCCGACCGCATCTATGCCCCGGTGCGCAGCTTCGCCAGCCAGACCCGGCGCGTTTCAAGCGGTGAGATCACGCCCGAGGAAGGGTTGCACAGCCCCTATCGCGAGCTGGAAGATACCGGGGCCGCACTGGCGCAGGAGGTCCGCCAGCGGCAGCGGTTCGAGACCGCCTATGGCCGCACCTTCGATCTGGCCTCGCGCGGGATGGCGCAGATCTCGCCGGAAACGGGCCGGTTCCTGCGGGTGAACGAGCAGCTTTGTGACATCATGGGCTATCAGCCCGGCGAGTTAGAGGCCATGACGCTGGCAGAAACGCTGCCCGATGACGGCCAGCAGATCGCGGTCAAGTTCCGCGAAACGCTGCTGCAGGATTCCGAATTCATCGCCGAGAACCCGTTTGTCCGCAAGGATGGCTCGACCATCTGGTTGCGGGTGAATGCGATCCTGATCCGGGACGAGAACGGCGTGCCGGACCACGCGGTTGCCATTGTCGATGATGTCAGCGACCGCAAACAGGCCGAGGACGAGGCCAGCCGCCTCAGCCGGGATCTGTCGCATGTGGCGCGGGTGAACCTGATGGGTGAGATGGCCTCGGGGCTGGCGCATGAGCTGAACCAGCCGCTCAGCGCGATTTCCTACAACGTGGACGCGGCCAAGATCACGCTTGAGGAAATCGGCGATCCCGACCCCGAGCTGAGCCAGATTCTGACCGATATCGACCGGCAATCGCGCCGCGCCGGGGACATCATTCGCGCCCTGCGCGAAGTGGTCCGCAAGGATCGCGGGCGGCAAACACCGTTCGAGTTGGGCGGGCTGATCCGGCAGACCGTCACCCTGATGGAGGCCGAGGCCCGGGTGCATGATATCAAACTTGCTTATGATGAAACCGCCCTGCCCCCGGTTATTGGCAACCGGACGCAGATCGCGCAGGTGCTTGTCAACCTGTTGCGCAACGCCATTGACGCGCTGGCCCGTGACCCGCGCGATGATGCTCGGATCAGTATCACCACCCAAACCGCCGAAAGCCACGTCGAGGTTCAGATCAAAGACAACGGGCCGGGCGTCGCTGCAGACGTGACGCTGTTCAACACCTTCGACACTCAGAAGTCTGACGGTATGGGCTTAGGCCTGTCGATCTGCCGGACCATCGTCAAAGCCAATGGCGGCAGCATCTGGCATGATGCGACCAACGCCTCGGGCGCGTGCTTCTGTTTCACGTTGCGCCGCAGCGACCGACCGGAGGCAGAGGAATGAGCCCCGATCCGCTGACCGTCTACATTGTCGATGACGATGACGACGTGCGCATCGCCTTGTCGCGGTCGCTCAGCAAGCGCGGGATGTGGGTCGAGCATTTCGGCGACGCCCAGGCCTTTCTGAACGAGGTCAGGCATGACGCCTTGGGGTGTCTGATCCTCGACTATGGGATGCCCGGGATGGACGGGTTGGAGTTGCAGGATCATCTGGTCCGCCACGATTCGACCCTGCCGATTATTTTCATCTCAGGCCATGGCGGCATTCCGGAATCGGTGCGGGCGACCAAGGCGGGTGCGATTGATTTCCTGGAAAAACCCTTTGACCTGGCTGTTCTGATTGAACGGATTGAGGCCGCGTGGGCGGTGGGCGCGCAACTGCGCGCAGAAAAAGCCCGGCGGCAAGAACTGGCGGACAAACGTGGCCTGCTGACCGAACGGGAAGAACAGGTGCTGAACCATATCCTGACCCACCCTGCCCGCACATCGAGCAAGGAAATCGCCGCCGAACTGGGCATCAGCCCACGCACGGTCGAAATCCACCGCGGGCGCATTCAGCAGAAGGTCGGAGTGAAAACCACCATCGAGCTTTATGAACTGTTCGCACAGATGCAATAATCCTTGCCCCTATGGGTGCCGGAATTTTAGTTTTGGATATGTGGAAACCAACAAGCGTCGGTCTTTCGCACGGATACGGTGATTTACATTCGCGACAGGGCGATCTGGTTGGCGCGAAAACACGCAATCGTCTGATGGTTTCACCTGCGGTTTGGGCCAGTTCGCATTCAACCAAAATGGCCGCCGCGGCGATGCAACACCAGCAGATTAATCCAAGGACGGAACCGCACCCATGCTGTGATTTTGGAGCGTTGAGTAGCCATTGACTCCCAAGCCAAGCTCTCCAATCATCATATTGTGATTGTTTAATGAGGTATTGGCATGGTTGGCTGGCTGCGTCGTTTTGGACTGACGATAACATTAATTCTCACGTTTGCCTCTGATACCGCGGCACAACAAAGCCCCGAGGCATTGCTGGCAGAGGCCGAACGGATCTATGTGCGCGCAAACGGTTCACCTGCCTCGCTGATTGCGGTGAAAAACCTTCTGGACCGGATCGTAAATGAATATCCGTCATCAGATCTGGCCGTAAGTGTGCAGGCGGCCGAACCGGTTGGCGCGATCGATATAGTTGCGCTGAATGGATGGCTCGTCAGCAATGGGCTTGCGCCAACGACAATCAAGAACCAACCAGCGCAACTCACGTTGCCGCCGTTACATTCGGGACAGGCTGCAACTGCGCCTCTGCCGATGTCGCCCGGAACCGAGGAAACTGAGGCTTTGTTGGGGCTTGATAAACAGGGTTTTCGCGATCTACAGGCGCGCCTGCTGGTTCTGGGTTACGATCCCAACGGGATCGATGGTGTCGCCGGTCGCGGGACCCGCGCCGCGTTAAAAGCCTGGCAACGAAGCCAGGGCCTCGATCCGACCGGATATCTGAGCGGTGACCAGCATCTGCGTCTTCGGGCCACTTCCGAGGCGGCGTTGAACACTTGGCGTGCCGACCCGGAAAATGAGCGTCTTTATACACCGCCGCCGCCAATCGCACTTGGTCCCGCGAACCTGTCCGGAACGTGGCGCTTTACTACGAAATGCGGAGCTTCTAGCGCGCTGGGACGAACCACGATCACCGGCGTCCTGAATGTCGGCCATGCCGGGGGAAACAGATATACCGGACGCGTTCAGCAATCGCAGGGGTTTCGCGGGCAGTTTTCGGGCCGTTTGAACGGTCGCAAAATGTCGGGTGACATCAATTGGGGCCTGCTTCTAGGGCGTGTTCAGGTTGTCGGAACCATTGCTGATCAAAAGCTTACAATGAGCGGCCGGGATTCAAACCGATGCTCGTTTTATGCGGCGAAATCCTGAATTCAGCCAGCCGCGCCTGTTGGAACACAACCCCCAAAGCCAAGTGTCAATCGGTGGTTTCGGCTTCTCCGTTCAGCGTATCAAACACTGCCCGCCCCTCTTCGGTTTGAAAAAACCCTTCGCGTCCCAGTAACCAGTAGCCGTTGGACGAAGTCGCCTCATGAGCGGACAGCTGCACCAAACTACCTGCAGTCAGGTGGTCTTGGATGACACCGGCCCATCCCAAGGCGATCCCCGAGCCCGCCAAGGCAAGATGTAACGCCATGCCGTGATCGTTCACGGTGATCCGGTTGTCAGTAAATATCCAGTTTTCGGTACCGCTGCTCAGCCAGGCTTGCCAATCCAGCCAGCGGTTTTCGGGGTCTTCTTGCTCGATCAGTGGAATTCCCGCCGTGTCCACGCGATCCTTCAGATTCAGGATCTGCCGGGCCACGCTGGGCGAGGCGACCGGGAAAACCCTTTCGCGGATCAACAGGCGCGAATCGAACCCCGGCCAGTTGCCATCGCCGAATGCGATCCAGCAATTCGCCCCTTCGCGGAAAAGATCGGCATCCGCGATCAGGGTCACAACTTTCGTCCGGACGCTCAGCCGTTCCGACAACGCGGCAAGGCGCGGTGAAACCCAATGGGTGCCGACACCTGCATAGGTCGCAATTGTCCACACCTGTTTCTGATCGGTGCGCCGGATGCGCGCCGATGTTTCGCGGATATTATCAAAAGCGCGTGAGACTGATTGGAACAAGTCATGCGCCGGAGGCGTTGGCTCAAGCCCGCCATTCTTGCGCAGGAACAGACTGGTGCCCAGATCACGCTCTAGCTGCTTGATCTGATAGCTGACCGCGGGTTGCTGGACATTCAACGCGTCGGCTGCACGCGTGAAATTTCCCAGGATGTAAACTTCTTCAAAGGCGCGAAGGCCCTTCAGCGTCGGCGTGCGTCGTGACATCGAAAAATTCGATACCCCCTCAAAATTTTTCCGTATTTTACAGATGAAGCGTTCAAATTAAACAACCCCAATCAGAAATTGATCAGGCAGAAAAACCACAATGTGCCGTTAATGATCCGGATACGACCGAGGCCTGCTCAGCCTCACTGCAGTCAACCGTCGAAGGGTTTGGGGCAGGTCGTGTCAGGCGTCAATTTTCTCATTGAGGTCTCTTCCTGAAAAGTCTGCGCTGCAAAATTGGTCGACAAACCAAGAAACTGTGATTTGGTCGTTTTGGGAGGAAAGGCCATGCAAAAAAATTATGAAGCGCTGACGCAAAATGCAGCCAACTTCGTGCAGCTATCACCACTGTCGTTTCTGTCTCGGGCCAATTCGATACATGGTGATCGTGTCGCGGTAATCTACGGGGATTTGCGGCGCAGTTGGGCTGAAGTCGGCACGCGCGTCCGCGCCATCGCCAGCGGTCTCAGCGCGCTCGGGCTGGAAAAGGGCGACACGGTTTCGGTGCTTTGCCCGAACATCCCCGAGTTGTTCGAACTGCATTTTGCAGTGCCCTTGTCGGGGGCGGTTCTGAATACTCTGAACACCCGCCTCGAACCACAGACGATCGCTTACATCCTAGATCATGCGGACACAAAGCTGGTAATCGTTGACCGCGAGTTTATCCCGTTGCTGTCGCAGGCCTTTCAACGGCTGGGTCGGTCCATTCCGGTGGTCGAGGTCAACGATCCCAATGCGCCTGCCTCTGAATCACTGGGTGGGCGGGATTACGAGGAACTCACAACCGCGCCCATCGATCCGGGCCTTTCCAATGCACCGGCCAGCGAATGGGATGCTATAGCGCTAAATTATACCTCTGGCACATCCGGTCGCCCCAAAGGCGTGGTCTATCATCACCGCGGCGCGTACCTGATGGCGTTGGGGACCGTGGCCGCGTGGGAGATGCCGCATTATCCGGTCTACCTGTCGGTGGTTCCCATGTTCCACTGCAACGGCTGGGGCCATCCCTGGATGATGGCAATTCTGGGTGGCGCCAAGGTTTTCACGCGCAACCCGGCAGCGGACAAGGTTCTGGATGCCATCCGCACCCATGGCGTTACCCACCTGGGCGCTGCACCGATCGTGCTACAGATGATCGCCGAACACGAAGAGGCCGGGACCGCCCCGTTCGACCCGCCGATCCGGGTTCTGACCGCCGGTGCGCCCCCGCCCCCGTCGGTTCTGGAAAAGACCAAGGCGATGGGGCTGGATGTCATGCAGGTTTACGGCCTGACCGAAACCTACGGCCATATCTCGCAATGCCTCTGGCAGGATCAGTGGGATGAAAAGCACCCAACCGAGCAGGCTCAACTGCAGGCTCAGCAAGGCATCGCATTTCCCATGGTCGAAGATGTCACCGTTCTGGACAGCGAAACCGGGAAAGAAGTCCCGCGCGACGGCGAAACGCAGGGTGAAATCGCCATTCGCGGCAACACCGTGATGAAAGGCTATTACAAAGATACTGAGGCGACTGGAAAGGCATTCAAAGACGGCTGGTTCTGGTCCGGTGACGCTGCGGTGATGCAGCCTGACGGCTATATCCAGATCCGCGACCGCTTGAAGGATGTGATCATTTCCGGGGGTGAGAATATCTCGTCGGTCGAGGTCGAGGCGGTGCTGTATCGTCACCCTGCGGTGCAGGCGGCAGCGGTTGTCGCCAAGCCCGATCCCAAATGGGGCGAGGTGCCCTGTGCTTTCGTCGAACTGCGTCCCGAACATAACGCCACCGAGGCCGAGATCATCAGTTTCTGCCGCGACAGCCTGGCCGGGTTCAAGGCACCGAAGGCGGTTGTCTTTGCCGATCTGCCCAGAACCTCGACCGGGAAAATCCAGAAATTTCAACTGCGCGACGTCGCAAGATCCGCAAAGGAGTAGGCCCGCTCAGTCACACCAACTGCACGTTTGCGCGACCTCGGCATTACTTAATCCCGTCGCCTGCATGTTGTCCTCTGCCCCATCCTTAAGGGCGCCCTCCCCACCAGAAAAAAATCAGCGGTGTCATCACCAGGCCCCAAAGTGATTTCTACAAGTTCATGCGTTGTGCTGTCGCTGATATCTAGATCAGCAGTCCGGCAATGTATCTCGGATATAAAAGCCATTTTGTTCTCTGTTTGAGGCAACAGATCCAAGATATGCGAGATGCGTTAACGCACTGTTATTTCGGGCCACAATCAAATCCCATCTAGGCGGCATGCTTTGATGGCACCTTTTGGCAAAGGCTGGAATTTAGCCAAACTTTTTGATTGAGGCCGCAACAACTCAGGAAGGCGGCTCTGCAGGTTCTTCCTCTGCCGGTGGCACGGCTCGTTGATAGAGATGCCATGTGGCGTGACCAAGGATCGGCAGGGTGAAGATCAGGCCCAGAAACGCTGGAACCAGCGACAACAGCATGGTGACCGAGATAATCGCCGCCCAACTGAGCATGACCACCGGGTTTTCCGTGACGACGCGGATCGAGGTCAGCATGGCAGATACGAAGTTGGTTTCCCGGTCCAGCAGCATGGGCATGGCGACGACCGTCACCGTGAACAGGGCCGCTGACAGACAAGCGCCGACGCAGGTGCCGATAAACAGAAAGGTCCAGCCCTGCGGCGTGAAGAACACGGCGTTCAGGAACCCGTCGAAATCCGAGAACGACGCGTTCTGCAGGATAATCGCCAGCCAGAGCCGGATCTGATATATCCAAACCCAGAAAATGAACAGGGTGACAAAGGCCATCCAGCCCATCTCGCGCTTGCGCTGATCGGCCATAACGGTGAGGATTTCGGACCAGCCGAAACTCTCGTTCTTCTGTAACCGTCGGGATATGTCATACAGCCCGGCAGCCGCGAAAGGTGCCACCAGCGGAAAGCCCACGATGGCAGGGATGATCATCCAGATCTTACCGAGCCAGATCAGGCTCCAGACAAACAGCAGTCCAAAAACCGCGTAGAACAGGCCGAAGAAACCGCTCATGACAGGGCGTGCCAGAAAGTCGGAAAACCCGGCTTTCAGCGACGCGGAGATATCATCAGCCGTCACCTTGTTGACCTTGGGCACGGCCCGCTGCGGTGTCAGATTATCTGGTGGTGTCGAACCTGCGGTTTTGGATGTCATGACACACTCCTCCTAAAGGATGGCCCGCGCTGGTTCGTCTGCCACCAGACTCGGCGGCGAAACAGACATCCCTTCTGTGTATAAGTCTGCAGCAGCTAAGGCATAAGGACAAGGGCGGAGTACAGCAGTCGAGTTGCTGGACGGTAGTGAGGAAACAAACGCGGCAACCAGAGTTTGAGATGCGCTCCGGCAGCGGCTGAAAGCCCGTCAGCGCGACATATCAAAACTGCCAACCGACAAGGTCTTGATCGCAGCGGGGTCCGGCACGAAACCGATGCCAGGGCCATGCGGAACGGCAACCCGGCCCTCTGAAACCGTCAGGTCGATTTCCCCCAGTTCAGTTCTTAAGGGGTTCGGATTTGCATCCAGTTCCACCAGCCCCTCGCCGCCCACGGCGGCAAGAACGTGAACCGATGCTGCCAGACCAAGCCCGGTTCCCATGTAGTGCATCGTACATGTGGCACCAGATTTTGCCGCATGTTGCCCAACGGCGAAACTGCCGCTGACTCCGCCCCATTTGGCGACATCAGGCTGAACCACACCCAGTTTACCCGCGCCCATGAACTCCTGAAACCGGGTCAGAGATGTGATATTCTCACCTCCGGCAATGGGTACATCCACGGCTTGCGCCAACTCGGCCCAATCGCTGAGCGGGGCATCTGCGCGCAGCGGTTCTTCGACAAACCCAAGCCCGGCATCTGACAACGCAGTCACGGTTTCGATCGCATCCGGAACCGACCAGTTCTGGTTGGCATCCACCATGATCTTTAACCGATCCCGGGCAATCGAACGCACATCCCGGAGAATTTCGCAATCCTTGGTCAGCCCATGGCCAATCTTCAGTTTTACACCCCTATGTCCATCCCTGATGATTTCTTCCAGGGATGTGTCCATGTCCGCCAGGTTCGGAGTGCTGGCATAGACGGGAACGGACGCAGGCGTGTTGGTCGACAAAAGCGCGCATAGCGGAACGCCCCGTCGCCGCGCGGCAATATCGGCCATCGCCGTATCGATACCCGACATGCAATGGGCAAAAGGTCCGTATTCCCCGGTATGAATGACCATCCGCGCAAAGTCTCTTTCAAGGACCTCACGACAATCCGAGTAAGTGTCAAACCGCGCCCCGATCAGATGCGGAGCTATGACGTCTTGCATCAGGTTCTGCCGCGCCAGATTGCCCCGGGGCGGGAAGTTGCACCAGATCTCTCCCCAACCGGTCACACCATCCCGGTCAGTCAACGCAATCAACAGACCGTTGCGCACGGGCATCGTACCCAGCGAGGATTCGGGACCGACCGGCGGACGCGCGGACACGGCAAATGCCTGCACACGGTCAATCGTAATTGGGTCGGGGTCTGAGGGGATCATGTCGTCGTCCTAATAACCGACCAGAGTATTGCGGGCCGAAGTCGTAAAATGCGCATCCAATGCCTTTTGAACGGCCGCAAGATCACGGGATTTCAGCGCATCCAGAATAGTCAGATGATCCTGCATCGCGGTGACGTTAATCCGTCTCGGCGGCACCCGGCGATGTACCTGCCGCGCAATACGCAGTTTGGTTTGCGTGTATTCATGCGCCTTGGCAATCGCCTTGTTCTTCATCGAAGCCACAATTGTGCGGTGAAAGTCGCGGTCGAAATCCAGAATGAAGGCATTGTGTTCAGTCAGGTCGTCGGTGGTTTCCAGACCTTTCAAGGCCTCGATATGGCGCGCGATCTGATCTTCAATCCATTCGTCTGTGACAACCTCAAGAAAAAACCCGACCGCATGGTTTTCGATCATCACCCGAAACTGCATGTTTTCACGCATGAAATCGAAATCCGGGTAGATGATTTTGAATCCGGCGCGCGGCTTGGCCTCGACCAGATCCAACTCTTCCAGCAGCACCAGCAACTCACGCAAGGGCGACATCGAGGTGCCCAGAATTTCGCACAGTTCCGCCTGGCGGATTACCTCACCCACCTTGATATCCTCGGACAGGATGGCCTGCACGAACCTTTCCAGATCTTGGGATTTTTGCGTGATTTTCATTGCCGCGCGGCGCTCCGGGCTGATCTGTCATCAGAATTACCCAATAATCACCGACTTAAAACATACAGTCAATCGTTCAGATGTATTTTTAAATATATTTAAAGTTGCTATAAATAGTTTTACGTTTTAGGCTCCGCTCAAGTCGATACCTTCCGTGACAGGGTTGGCGGATTGAATTTAAGCGTGGGAGGCGGCCTGAAACATGGCTCAGGTGACTTTGTCGCATATCAAAAAGTCCTATGGGACCGTCGACCTGTTCGACGGCGTGGACCTTGAAATCGACACGGGCGAGTTTGTCGTGTTTGTAGGCCCGTCCGGCAGTGGAAAATCCACACTTCTACGCATGATTGCAGGGCTTGAATCGGTTACGGACGGTGTCATTGAGATCGAAGGCCGGGATGTCACTTACGACGAGCCCTCGGATCGCGGAATCGCCATGGTGTTCCAGAACTATGCGCTTTATCCGCATATGGACGTCTACGGCAACATCGCCTTCAACCTGCGTCTTGCAAAAATGCCCAAGACCGAAGTGCATGAGCGCGTGATGGAAGCGGCCCGTATCCTGCATCTGGATGAGCTTCTGGACCGGTCGCCTGCGCAATTGTCCGGTGGGCAACGCCAACGCGTCGCCATTGGTCGCGCGATTGTGCGTAAGCCCAAAGTGTTCCTGTTTGATGAGCCATTGTCCAATCTCGATGCAGCCCTTCGCACTCAGATGCGGTTGGAGATCGAGACTCTGCACCGTGAAATCGGGGCCACGATGATCTATGTAACCCATGACCAGACCGAAGCGATGACATTGGCCGACCGGATCGTTGCGCTGGACTACGGCGAGGTGCAGCAGATCGGCACACCTGACGATTTGTATAATGCGCCAACGAACAAATTTGTGGCAGGTTTCATCGGCTCGCCCAAAATCAACTTTCTTGCCGCTACCGTTCTGTCGTCCGTGGGCGACAGCGTTGTGGCCCGGATCGACGGGCTTCCGGATGCCCAGATCACCCTGACGGCCTCCGGCCTTTCTGAGGGTGACAAGATTGATTTGGGCATTCGCCCCGAAGAACTTCACATTACCGACGCAGACAGCGACCAAGACAACGTCCTGAACCTGCACGGAACCGTCGAAATCGCGGACCGGCTGGGCAACATCACCTACGCCTATGTCAACGCGGGGCTGGGGACGAACCTGACAGTTCAGACTTTTCAGAAACGCAAGATTCAGACGGACACGACCGTCACTCTGACGGTTTCCGCAGATCGGATTGATGTTTTCAATCCGCAGGGAAACCGGTGCTCGCCAGCCAAGCCATAGACAGACACCCCAAGAGGGAGGAATTGGGATGAAGAAAACCATAAAAACACTAGCGTTCGGATGCGCTGCCGTGCTGTGCGCGACCAGCAGTTTCGCTCAGGACAAGGTCAAGCTTCTGGTTTGGGGCGATCCTGTCCGCGAGCCGTTCTTTCAGGCCTTTGACGAGGCTAGAGACGACATCGACGTCGAGTTCGTCTCGATCGCGCGCAACGAAATGGTGGCCAAATTACAGCTGGCCCTGCGGTCCGGCGAAGGTGTTCCGGATGCGATATTCATGCAAGACGTCAATTTCGCCGCCCAACTTTCGACCCGGCGCGCGAACTACCTGATGGAGCTTTCGGACAAGGTGGATAAGGACACAGTGGATGGTTTCTATCCCACGTCGCTTGCCCCCTGCGAAAAGGCCAACGGGTCGTTGATCTGCCTGCGCAACGATGTGGCTCATTTCATGCTGTGGTATAACGCACCTCTGATGCAGGAGCTCGGGCTGAACGTCCCGACCACTTGGGAAGAATATGAAGCCGTTGGCACCGCTGCTGCCTCCGATGGCTCCGGTATCGTCTCTGGTGCCGCTGCCATGCATATTCCGCTGATGAATTTCCTTTATTCTAACGGGTGCGAACTGGCAGTTCCGCTGGCGGATGACCCTGAAACCCTGAAGATCAATGCCACGGCCCCGCAATGCGTTGAGGCCGCACAATTGGTAGACCGGATGCTGGCCTCGGGCGCATTGGCGCGTGTCGCCCCATTCGATCCAGAGTTCCTGGAACTGGCGAAATCCAACAAGCTTCTGATGATCCCCGGTCCGACTTGGTTTGGTGAATTCATCATCAAACGTCGCTACGAATTCACCGATGGCATGACTGGTGTCGCAATGACCCCGAAATGGGCGGCACAGGACGACCCGCTGATCTGGAGCTGGGGTGGCGGCGTCTGGGGCGGCTGGAAAGACACCGAGCACCCGGACGAGGTCATCGATCTGCTGAAATTCGTCACGACGGATGCAGACGTGAACCGCACCGCTGTCACTATGCCCGCTTATCAGCCCGCCTCGGTCGAGTGGGGCGAGGCGTTTGACGGCTCTGGTTACTACGCCACCGACGGCTCGTTCGGCACCATGGTTGACGCCGCCGCTTTCGGGCATCCCGGCTATGCCTCGCTGCGGCTGGACACCCGCGCCAGTTTCACCAAGGCAGTGGTCAACGATTTGGCCAGCGGTGCAACCTTTGAATCCTTGCTGCCACAGCTGCAGGAAGAGTTTGTGAACGCCGCGCAGTTAGCGGGTTACAAGGTCGTCACCGACTAAACAAAACGAAACGCGCCGCGGGCCAGAGCCTGCGGCGCGTCCATCGCAACAGGCTGGGCGACCATGTCATCACTCACGAAAACCGAGCGAGAGAACCGCAAGCGGAAAGCGGCGCGCCGACAGACTTTGGTGTCTTATGTCCTATTGCTTCCCTATCTGGCGCTGATGGTGATGTTTGCGGTTTTCCCTGTGCTTTACGCGTTCGGGCTCAGCTTTTTTGACACTTTCGAGAACGTGTTCTGGGGCCTGACCAACTATCGCGAAGCTCTGAACGACTACCGCCTCGTACCCGCCATCTGGAATGTTTTGCAGTATGTTGTCATTTGGGTGTCTATGATGGTGATCGGTGTCACGCTGCTGGCGCTGCTGCTGGACACCTTATCCGAGCGTCCCGCCGCAGTGATCCGTTCGGTCTATTTCATGCCCGGCGCGATTGCGTCATCAGCTGTCGTGGTGTTGTGGCTGTTCCTTCTGGATCCGCTGGTCTCACCCTTCGGTTTTGTGTTCGAGGCGGTCGGTTGGGACAACCGGCAAAGCACGATCAGCGGCCTGGGTGAGGTCTGGATATTTGCGCTGATGGGGTTCCTGGGGAATTCCGGTGGCTGGATCGTGGTACTGGGCGGCGCATTGTCCGGCCTTTCGCGCGACATCCTCGAGGCCGCGCGGATCGACGGAGCGAACCCCTGGCAAATGGCTACGCGTATCAAGATCCCCATGATCTCGAAGACAATCACGCTGATGGCGATCATGACACTGGCGGTTGGTATGCAGATTTTCGTCGAACCGCATCTGATGTCCCTGGCAGGTGGTCAATTCGACAAGCCTGACTGGTCGGTCACACAGTTGGCCTATTTCTATGCTTTCCGCTTTGGCGATTTCGGTGTCGCCGCCGCGATCAGTACTTTGTCGCTGGTCCTGCCCCTGATCATCGCCTTCACGCTGATCTTCGCCACCCGTTTCTACAAAATCGACTAGACCCGTCATGGATACGTTGCTTCCAAAAAACAAACTGCGCCTGAGTTCCTTTGTGATCCGGTCGATTCTGGCCTTTTTTGTTGTCGTTTATGGCTTGCCATTGCTGTGGTTGTTCATCGCAGGAACTCGATCCGAAAGCTCTCTGATCTCAGACCCACCCCTTGCCTTGGGCAGCTTCGCGGCAATGAAAGAGACCTTTCTGAACCTGGCGGGCTACAACGATTTCCAGATGCTGACCTGGGCTGCGAACTCGGTCATTTACACGGTTGGCAGCGTGACACTGACCCTCGTGTCCTGCGTCCCGGCCGGATATGCGTTGGCAATGTCGGAGTTCCGCGGTCGCAAGATGATCCTCATCATGACGTTGGTGGCGATGATCACGCCATCGCAGGCGATTATCCTTCCGATCTTTCTTGAGATGACGATGCTGGGCCTGACGAACACGTATCTGGGCCTGATCCTTGCGTCGTCTTTCTTTCCCTTCGGTGTCTACCTGTCTTATATCTATTACACGACGTCACTGCCCAAAAGTGTCGTAGAAAGCGCGCGGATCGACGGGTGTGGCCACTTCCAGTGTTTCATTCATATGGCGTTACCGCTGGCAAAACCCCTGCTGGCGTTGGTGGCATTTTTCAGTTTCGTCAACAACTGGAACAACTACTTTCTGGCCTTCGTACTGATCTCGGATGACGACAAGCAAAACCTTCCCGTCGGGCTGACAACGCTGATCAACTCGTCCGGCGCGCTGAATCCGCAAGAGGCTGCAAACAACCTGCCCGTTGGCCAACCAGAGGCCATTCAGGCCGCAATTCTGGTGGTGCTGCCCATTATTCTGGTCTTCCTCGTCTCACAGAAATACGTAAGATCCGGCCTCAATGCAGGTGCCGAGAAAGGGTGACGTTTCATCAATGTCAGACGCATTTTAGCGCCTGAACCAGGAACCCGTCTTACCATCTAACTTGCTGGCGAAACTTGGCTGACCCTTCCGCTTACCAACAAGATCAAGACCGAGGCTTTTGAATTCGCTCTGGTTCAAGTTTCCGATAAACATGTCATCTTCAAAAGAATAGTATTCGGCGTCCTACATCGCGGCGTAAACTGTCAGCAGCGCGTCAGACGAGTGATTTGGCATTTCGAATATCTTCAACATGTCTGAGTGAAGCTCTATTTCTTCAAAGAAGGTCCAATGAGGACAAGTGATTTCCGAAATAAGCGGCGCGTTATCGCTGTATGTGGGTTCGGATGGCGTGCGTCGTCGAGGCTACCTTAAGCAATTCTTTCCCATAGTGTTTCCGTCCAGTCCTACGAAAGAACCACATCATCAAACCACAGGGTCAAGCCCCCCACACTGTACGATGTTGCAGGACCGTCGGACATAGACACTCTGGAATCGTCGCAACCCGCGCCACGGGCTTTACCGGCACCCATGATGATAGGGCTATGCCCTGTTTCCCAGATGCACGAGATATTCCCTAAGTGACTGAAACGCCGTGTACAGCACCGGGATCATCAGTAGGCCAAGTGTACTGTCAACGATCATTCCAAACAGGACCGGATAACCGATAGACGTCCGGGCTGCAGCACCGGCCCCACTGGCCAGGACCAGCGGCAGAACACCGATGATAAAGCACAGACCTGTCATGGTGACAGGGCGAAAGCGGATCTCAGCAGCTTTCAGGGCTGCGTCCTTGATGCTGACCCCGGACAGACGTTCCTGGTTTGTAAATTCAACAACCATAATGGCTTTCTTGGCCGCAAGACCGATCAGCAGAACCATCCCGACCTGCGCAAAGATGTTGCTGGTCAGAAACGGATAGAACGCCAGTGGAATAAGCGCGCCCAGCAAGGCAAAGACGGCTGAGGTGATGATCGCGAAAGGCAGGACCCAGCTTTCATACAGCACCACCAGAAACAGATAAGCCAGGATCAGCGCCGACAGCATGATATAGGGCACCAGGTTTTTCGACTTCACTTCTTGCTGGGTTACGCCGGACCATTCTATCCGAAAACCGTCCGGCAGCGTTTGGTCTGCAATCCGCTGCACAGCTTCAATCCCCGCGCCCGAACTGACATTATCCGCCAGTTGCGCACTGACCGAGGCCGCCGTTATGAGGTTGTAACGTGGGATGGAGTCCGGCGCCAGAACCGGCTCACTACTGACAAAGTTGCGCAGGGGCAACGACTCACCGGCGGTGTTTTTGACATAGATGTTGTCTACAGCGCTCAACGTCTGCCGAAACTGTGCGTCTGCAGAGATGATGACCCAATAGACCCGCTCGGACAGAATGAAATTATCGACGAAGTAGGAACTGAGGTTGGCCTGCAAGGCGGTGAAGATATCAGAAACACTGACGCCCAGCGTCTCGGCACGGTCTCGGTCTACCGACAAGCGATATTGCGGTGTCTGACCCGAAAAACTGCCATGCGCGCGGACAAATTCGGGCGCGGCGTTCAGCGCGGTTACGAGTGCATTCATCACGGAGCCCAAATTGCTGCCGTCGTCCTGCTGAAGATCCAGCAATTCGACCGAGATACCTCCGGTCGAGCCCAGCCCGTGAATGGTCGGGAAGGGAAAGACATAGCTTTCGGCCTCGGGCAAAGCAGCCAATTGCCTGTCCAGATTTTTCATGATGGCATGCCACTGCAGATCCGGGCTTGTCCGCTGGTCCCAGGGGGACAAGGTGACAATCGCCATGCCCGCATTGGACCTGCCCCCGGCCAACATGCTTGCGCCGGATACCGTGGTCACCGTTTCTACGCCGGGCACTTTTTCTATCACCTCACCAGCTTTCGACATGAACCTTTGCGTCCGTTGCAACGACGCCCCATCCGGCAATTGCATCGAAGCCAGCAGAACGCCGTTGTCTTCCTGCGGAATCAAGCCAGTGGGAACCGTCTTGAAAAGATAGACGGTTGCTGCGACGCAAACCGCGAATACCAGCAGCGACAGAACAATGTAGTGCAACATCAATGCGACAAGACGCATGTACAAACGCCTGATCCACCCAACGGCTGCGGGGACGAACCTTAACGGCCCGATGGGTTTGGTTCCGGATTTCAGAACCATCGCACACAAAACCGGGGCTAGCGTCAGTGCGTTTACGGCGGACAGGACAAACGCAAAAATGATGGTCGCTGCGAACTGAAAATAGATGGTCCCAGTCACGCCAGGAAAGAAGCAAACCGGCACGAACACCGCAGCCAGAACGAAGGTGGTTGCAACAATTGGCCGGTTCACCTGCGACATTGCCTTTAGCGTGGCCGCGCGCGGTTCCAGATTTTCCTCTTTCAGAATGCGCTCGGCGTTTTCGATGATGATGATCGCGTCATCCACGACCAGTGTGATCGCCAGCACCAGCGCAAACAAAGTGATCATGTTGGCGCTGAATCCAATGGCATAGATTAGTGCAACCGCCCCCAGCAGAGACACCGGAACCGCGATTGCGGGCACAAGGGTTGCGCGAAAACTGGCCAGAAAGAAGAAGGTCACGGCAATCACCAGACCGGCGGTCAGCGCGAGCGTCCTAAGGATATCCGCAATTGACACCCTAACGGCATCCGTAACGTCATAGGTGATCTTGTAGGAAACGCCTTGCGGGAACTTTGGCGACATCTCTTGCAGCAGCGCTTGGATGCGGTCCGAGATTTCCAGCGCATTGGCCGTGCTTTCCTGATGCACGGCAATTGCCGCAGTGTCCTGACCGTTCAACTGGGACGATCCTGAATAGGTGGCCGATCCCAGTTCGATCCGGGCCACATCCTCAAGCCGCGTGACCGATCCGTTGTCGCCGGTCGCGATGATAATCCGTCCGAACGCCTCGGCATCGCGCAGCAGACCCTCGGCGCGCAACTTGAACTGAAAGTCTGTGCGCGCGTCCCCAAACGGAGGGGCACCAACCTGCCCTGCCGTAGCAATGACGTTCTGGTTCCTTATCGCTTCGGCGATCTCGGCCGCCGTGATGTTCAACGCGGCCATGCGTACAGGGTTGATCCAGACCCGCATGCTGTATTCCAACTGGCCGAACTGCGAGACACCGCCAACACCGGGCAGGCGTTGCAGGGGGTCGTGCAGAAAATCGGCAGCGTAATTGCTCAGATACAACTCATCCCGTGATCCATCGGGCGAGGTCAGGTTGATCACCACGATCATATTGCCGGATTGTTTTGTAACTTCGATGCCCTGCTGCAGCACAATCGACGGCAGTTCCGAACTGGCCAAAGCAATCCGGTTCTGCACCTCGACCGCGGCAACATTTGGATCTGTACCCAGTTCGAACGACACACTCAGATCATACTGACCATCGTTCGAACTTTTGGACCGCATGTAGAGCATACCCTCGATGCCGTTGACGCGTTCCTCAATGGGCGTTGCAACCGATTCCTGAATGACCTGCGCATCTGCCCCCGGATAGCTGGCGGTCACGTAGATCTGTGTTGGCGTAATGTCGGGATATTCTGAAATCGGCATCAACCGGACACATACCGCGCCGAACAACACCATCAGAATCGCGATGACGGCAGCAAAATGCGGTCGGTCGATAAAGTAATGAGAGATCAAGCCCGTTCCTATCCCTGGCTATCAACCGGTTTTACGACCAATCCATCGTGAATCTTCTGCAAGCCCTGCACAACCACCCGATCGCCCTCTTTGATCCCTGAGGTGACCTGCGTTGTGGTGGCGGTCTGAAGGCCGATCTCGATATCCTTGCGGTGAACGGCGTTCTTGTCATCGACCGCGAAAACAAAATACCCCTGCTTGTCAAATTGCACCGCGTTACGCGGCACTGTCAGCACCTTGTTGTCATCGGAACCAATAACGCCAACAGTGACAAGTTGGCCCGGGATCAAAAGACCGTCGGGGTTCGGGAACGTGGCTCTCAATTCAATCGTATCTGTGTCTTGCCCGACCGAGTCACCGACAAAAGAGACCTGACCTTCAGCAGAGTATCTTTCACCATCGGCCAGAGTGATCCGGGTTTTCAGCTTGATACCTTGCGGAGTGATCGAACCGTTGCGGCGTTCTTGCAGCAAGACCGGTTCGCTGACAAAAAAGCTGACCAACATCGGATCGATGCTTGTGACCGTCGCCAAAACGCCGCTGTCCGAATTGACGATATTTCCGGCATCCACCGTCGACAATCCGATACGTCCGTCCAAAGGGCTGACAATCTCAGTATAATCCAGGTTGATCCGGGCAATGTTCAGATTGGCCTCAGCCTCATCAACCGCAGCTTGACCCTCGGCATAGGTGGCACGTGCCGCGTCCAGGACGGACTGCGAGATGTCGCCTTTCTCAAACAGGGCCTGCTGTCGTTCCAGTGCCGTCTTGTCGCGTTGCGCTGCGGCTTGCGCGCTTTTTAGCTCCGCCTCGGCTCTGGCCACGCTGGCTTGGTATGTTCGCCTCTCGATTCTGAACAGAACGTCATCCTTGGCCACCATTCCACCTTCGGTGAAATTGACCTCTTCAAGGACGCCTTCAACCCGGGCTTGCAGGTCAACGCTTTGATCGGCAACCACCCGACCCACAAAATCGTCCTGCTTTTTGATATCCTGCATCGCAGCAGACGCCACGATCACGCTGGGAGGGGAAGACGTTTGTGCCTGCGCGGCGGCCATGTCCGCAATTGCTGTTGCGGCGAGGACGCAAAGCAGCCAGCCGGTCCGTTTCTTCCAGCACGCGACGCTCTGAGCATAAGGTTTCATGGGTTCACTATTTACGCCGCGCTGCAACGGCGCAACGTAAATGTGGCTGTTGTAGTTGCACGGCTTGCGCTAGGGTTGAAAGCCTGTCGTGCGAAAACTGCGCGGCGGCAATCGTACGAGCCTGGCTAGACTGACGGCCGTAAAAAGGGAATGAGGCGCATATGACAACCCTCTATCACGCGCCGCTCACATGCTCATTGGCGGCCCGGTTCGCCGCGGCCGAAGGGGCGGTTGGTCTGAATCTTGCGCTGGTGAACCTGACCACCAAGAAAACACAGGCCGGAGGCTCGCTGTACGATATAAACCCGCTGGGTCAGGTTGCCGTTCTGCAGCTTGAGGACGGCACGAAACTGACCGAAACCTCGACCGTCCTAACTTGGATTCAATCGCAGTCCACCAACCCAGGCTTCCGGATCGCGCCGTCTGATCCCGCCTATTTCCAGATGCTGCGCTGGTTGGCCTTTTGCGCGACCGAACTGCACAAGGGTCTGTTTCGCGTTGTTTTTTATCAAGAAGCAACGGACGAGGTGAAAGACCGCGTACGCGGCCTGATGCCGTCGCGCTTAAAGCTGCTGGATAGCCATCTGACGGACCGGAAATATCTTCTGGGCGACAGGTTTTCAGCCGCCGATGCGTATCTGGCCTGGTTCTTTGTCCTATCCGGTTATGCGCGGGTCGATCACACCATGTTCCCGAATCTCGACGCTTATCGCGAGCGTGTTTTGGGACGGCGCGCCATCGGGGCTTTGATCGACGAAGACAGGCAGTTGGATCGAGATATATGTCAGAACCTTTTTGCGGCGTAACCTGAAGCCGGGCGCGCGGCCTTAGACTGTGTTGCGATCTACGATGTAACAAAATCCACGCGATGTTTCGTAAAAGCGGCTCGGTTGCCTGTTTCACAAGCGGTACAGATCGCTTCACCTAACAGTTGCGTGAGATTTCAACGCTATGGCAAACTAGGCTTTGCTCTCTGGGCTGTCTCAATTCAATACTGAGCCACCTGTCCCTACTTGCGGAGCTTTGATGCGAATTAGCGTAGGCATCGCCGTATCAATACTGGTTGCCATTTCCATCGGCGTATCAACCATTATTGTCCATTCCCTGTGGTGGACAACGGCGCGCGACAACAGCCGTATGCTTGCGGCTGAAATCAACAGCCAAATTGCGAACACGGTCCGCATCGAAGTGGGCGTCACGCTCCGATCAGCCGAGGCCGCCTGGGCCGCCGTGCGTACGATCTTTGTCCAGAACGTCATCGCGACGCGGCAAGCCGACAAGCGAGAGTTCGTGTTTTTGTCGCAATTGCAGGCACAACCGAATATTTCATGGATTTTCTTTGGCTGGCCGGACGGGAATTTTTTCGCGTCGCATCGTTTGGGCGACGGCGGGCTTGAGATGATCGAAATCGACAAGAATATCCGCGACCGGCAGTTGCGAAAGGATCGCTACATATTCATTCCCGGTGACATCCAGTTCGAAGAGCGGAGTTTTACCGAAACAACTTATGACCCGCGCGAACATGCCTGGTTTGAGAACTTCATGGGCCTCGAATCCACAGGCTGGATCGAAGCGCGCGACCTGCCGGGAAGCGAAAAGACCGTCTACACCTATGCCGGTCCCATAGATGTCAACCGAAGGCGGCAAGGCGTTCTTGCGGTTGCGATTGAAACCGACCGCCTCTCGCGCTTTCTGGCGACCCTTGCGCCGGGCGAATTCGGGGCCGCATTCATTCTGGACGCCGATGGCAAAGTGATTGCCGTACCGGATGCCCAGGCGGATGAGGTTACACCGGCCCGCATGGGCGAAGGCAAACTTTATGAGGTCGCCATGATCGCAGGGGAAAACCTGCTGGGTGCCCCCGGCACGAACGCTCCGGGCACTTTAACAAATCGCGTCGTCATCGACGGCGTGCCTTACGCCGTGGCCCTGACACCTTTGGGGTTCTATGGTTGGCGCGTCGCCACAGTCATTCCAGAATCCGCCTTTCTGTCCGGCATCGACAAGACATTGATTAACCTGCTCTATATTTTGATCGGAGTGGTCGTGGTCGCGACCGGAATGGCAATCTGGCTTGTCCGCAAAGTCATCGCGCAGCCGCTGGCATACATTGCCGAAGACCTGAGCAAAATCGAGCGTTTTGATGTTGAACGCATATCGCGCAGGCCCTCGAAACTGTCCGAGCTTGCCAACCTCTCTGCCGCGACCGCCAGCATGGCCGCGGGTCTTTCTGCTTTTCGAAAGTATGTCCCCACTGATCTGGTGCGCATGCTGGTCGCCGAGGGCATCAAGACCCAGCCGGGCGGAGACATGAAACAGATTTCCGTGTTGTTCTGCGATGTCACCGGGTTCACCGGACTGTCCGAGAAACTTGGCCCGAAGATTGTCCAGCTTATGGAGCCTTTTTTCAACGAAGCGTCCGAAGCCATCGCGCAGAACGGTGGAACGATCGACAAATTCATGGGTGATGCTGTGATGGCGTTTTGGGGTGCGCCGCGCAAAGATGTCGACCACGCCCAAAACGCCTGCCGCGCGGCGCTCGACCTTGTTGCCGCCGTGAAGGAGGCCGGGATCAAAGACGACGATGGCAATCCCCTGCATGTCAGGATCGGACTGAACAGCGGCGAGGCGCTGGTTGGCAATATCGGGTCAGAGCAACGGTTGAACTACACAGCGATTGGCGATGTGGTCAACGTGGCCAGCCGGTTGGAAGGGGCTAACAAGGACTATGGCACGCTGATTCTGATTGGCCCGGAAACAAGACGCCAGGCGGCCGATAAAATCGTCTCGCGCGAGTTGGATACGCTGACGGTATTCGGGCGCACCGAAGAATTGGTGGTATATGAACTGGTTGCGATGGCGGATGGATTCCACGGGTCGCTGGACTGGATACAGAGCTATGAACAGGGCCTTGCACACTATCGAGCCGGACGGTTCGACAAGGCTATTGCCGCATTTGAAGCCACCGACCGGGCCCGAAACGGTGATCCTGCCTCAGTCGTAATGATGTCTCGCGCCCAGGACCTGTTGGACAGCCCTCCATCAGACAATTGGCACGCGGTCACGAATACAGACAAGAAGCGGTAGCTAGGGTTCAGGCGACCCGCGCCTGCGCAACGTGTATTCCGGCAACTACGAAGGGACTCTGCCCAACGCAGCAATTACGAGATGCGGTTTGCAGTTGACCGAATCGCCGATGCCGAATGATGGGGTCAACCAGATCGAAACACGTCTTTTGCATCGCTTCGGCACCGTGAAACAAGGCCGGTTCAGGACCCGACCTGCATCGCTTCCGTTTCAATGGTGATATCCACTCGATCGCCGACCAATCCATTGTCGACGGCATAGGTCATGCCAAAATCGCTGCGTTGGACAACCGCATCAATTGAAAGACCAAGCACGAAGCGTTTATGCCCGAACGGATAGGCATCCGCCTTGTTCAGCGTCACGTTCAGCGTCACTGGCCGGGTGACTCCCAGAATCGTCAGATCACCAGTAACCGTGCCCGCGTTTTCAGTCTGCGCCGTTCCCGAGCTGGCCACAAAGGTAATTTCTGGAAATTTTGGTACGTTCAGAAAGTCCTTGTTCTTTACGTGCCCATTGCGCGCATCGTGAAAGGTATCGACGCTGTTGGCATCAATAGAGACTCGTACATTCGCCAGTTCCTGAGTCTCGGCATCATAGTCGAACGTACCCTCGACCGTTCCGAAAACACCCAGCGTCTTGGCATATCCGACGTGATCCACAGTAAAGAACACCGTGGTGTGATCGGGGTCCAGTTCGTAACTGGCCATTTCGGCAGCAGCAGCAAATGGAGTGGTTGCGATCAGAAATCCCAAAGCAAGATTGCGCATGGCTGGCCCCTTACAGGTCGTTGAACTAAATGACTGTGTCGAAACTCTGATATAGTCCGCAAACCGCGCCGATAAAGCAAACACCATGAGCCCGACCCGATTGATCTGCGCAACATGGAATATTCACCGCGCCAAAGGGGGCGACGGGCTTGTCGATCCTGACCGTATCCATCAGGCCATTGCCCAAAATCTGGCTCCGCTCGGGCTGGATGTTTTGGCGTTGCAAGAAGCCGATGGTGAATGCCGCCCGCATGCGCGCATTCTGGACATGGACCGGATCAGAGCCAACACCGGCTTGTCGTACCAGAACCGGGAACCGAGGATGCGGTGGGGGCCCGAAAGCGACGGTTTTTTAGGGACAATCCTGTTTCTAAACCCGCAATACGAGATAACCCACAAGGACGTTCTTGATCTTCCAGGTCATTGTCATCGCGGTGCCGTGGTTGTCGAGGCACGGTGTGACGGCATTCCGGTCCGCATCCTTTCGACCCATTTGTCCCTGTTTCAACCTTTGCGGATCGTACAGATGCGTATTATCGGACAATACCTGCGCCGCCGCCCCAAAACGAAAAACATCTTGTTGGGGGATTTCAACGAATGGCGGCCCTGGGGTGGTCTGATGTTTCATCCGCGCCTTGTCGGGCAGCCCTTTTGGGGACCAGCGCGCGCCACCTTTCCGGCACAACGCCCCATCCTGCCGCTGGACCGGATTCTAACGGACCGTCAGGATGCGATATCCAACGCCGCGGCCTGCAACACACCAAATCTGCGCATGGCGTCCGACCATTTGCCCTTGATTGCCAAGGTAACGGTTTCGTGATCACCTGAATAATCGCGCGCACCGGTTGTTATTACATTAGCCACATCAAAAACCCGCGCTAGTTTACAAGAAGTTATGTCAGTTCGATCCAAAGCCCAAACTCAATACTCCGCGACAAAGGCGCATCACTTCGACGGCCCGCTGTCCCCCCTGTTCGTCTTTGCAGGTCAGACTGTTCTGATCGCGTTTGGGCTGGCGCTTGTCGCCTTGTGGATTTTGCCATCAGCGCTGTGGGCTCTGGCAGCCTTCTTTGCAGCGTCGGCGGCGGCCGGTTGGGGTCTTGCCAATCGATATCCCTATGATGTGCTGGGTTTGTGCAACACCGTCACGCTGTTTCGGGTCGCTCTGGTCGCCTTGTTGTTCGGCATCTTGTTTGCACCGGATGCTGTCCCTGTTTGGCTGGTCTTCTGCATCGGCGTGATTGCGTTTGCGATGGACGGGCTGGACGGATGGCTTGCGCGCCGCTCAGGGTTGCAATCGGATTTCGGCGCGCGGTTCGACATGGAAACGGACGCCGCGCTGGGGGCCACTCTGGCGCTTTGGCTGATGTTGTCGGGAACCACGCAGGCCGAGGTGCTGATCCTCGGCTTTGCCCGCTACGCGTTTGTCGTAGCCGGATGGGCACTGCCGCAATTGCGCAGAGACCTTCCGCCTTCGTTCCGGCGCAAGGTCATCTGCGTGGTGCAGATCGCCGCCTTGCTGATACTCGTATGCCCGCTGACACCGGTCGTGCTGATCGCACCGCTATCGATCGGCGCGTCGATTGCGTTGTGCTATTCCTTCGGGGTCGATATCCACTGGCTGCTGCGCCGCGCCTCATGAGGATGTGGCTATCTCTCTGCCTCGGTGCTGGCTTGATCTTTTGCGTTCTGGTTCTGCCCAATCATCCCGGAACGATGACCTGGTCTGCCCTGCAGCGCTGGCCGCTGGAATTGCCCGTGATCCTGCTGCTGATGATCACACTGGGCAGGGTCCGGGGTCTAGCGACAGGTCTGGCCCTGGTTCTGGTCGTCGCAACCCTTTTGAAACTGGCGGACTACGCAACATTCACGGCGTATAACCGGACGTTTAATCCGATTGTTGATACGTTCCTTGTCGATGCCGGGTTTGGATTGTTGCAGGACAGTATCGGCCAGCCAATGGCAATTGCCTTGGCGCTTGTCGGATGCGCCCTTGTGATCCTGCTTTTCGTCTCGCTGCGGGTGGCGCTGACGGCGTGGAGCTCGCTGCCAACCCCCAGCTGGGCCAAGGCCGCAGCAGCAGCAGGCCTTCTGGTCACGGGCGCATGGGCCGTGGCCGATATCGGGCATCACCTCAACCAGTGGCGCTTTGAACGCAGCCCACCCGGTACCGCCTGGACCTCACGCCTTGTCTATAAACGAGGCACCGAAATGCGAGCGACTGCAGCGGATCTTGCCCAGTTCCGGAACGATGCGCAATCGGATCGGATGAGACAGGCCCAAGGCTTGCTGGACCGGTTGCAAGGTCGCGATGTGCTGCTTGTGTGGATCGAAAGCTACGGACGCGCTAGCTTCGACAACCCATTGTATTCGGAAACGCATAAGAGAACCCTGCTGCAGGCCGAGGCGGCCCTTGCGCAGACCGGAATGTCCATCAAAAGCGGCTGGCTGACCTCCCCCACGGCGGGCGGCGAAAGCTGGTTGGCACATGGCACGCTGGCCACGGGCTTGTGGGCCTCGGACAACGGTCGGTACAACGCGATGATCGCAAGCGGTCGCAAGTGGTTGTTCCATTACGCGCAGGATGCCGGGTACCGCACGTCAGCGATCATGCCAGCCATCACACTGGCGTGGCTAGAAAGCAGCGCGATGGGGTTCGACCATGTTTTTGCGGCAGCAGACATTCCTTATCAGGGCAAGCGATTCAACTGGGTGACAATGCCCGATCAGTTTACGCTTGCGGCATATCCCGACCTGTTGCCCCCCGATCTGCGGCCCGACTTTGTTCAGGTGGCTCTGATCTCGTCACACGCGCCATGGACGCCGGTGCCACATATGATCCCTTGGACGGATGTGGGGAATGGAACCATATTCAACCCGATGGCCGAACAGGGCCCGTCGCCGCGTGAGTTGTGGAAGGATCGGGACGCGGTGCGTGACGCCTATCGGCGTTCGGTCGACTACAGCCTGCAGGCCGTATTTTCCCACGTCGCCACTCTGGGCCCGCAAGCCCCCCTCGTCATTGTAGCAGGGGATCATCAGGCCGCTGGATTTGTGGCTGGCAGCGATAATCGCGACGTCCCAGTCCACGTGATCGGCCCGCCCGAGGTGCTGTCGCTTATCGATCAATGGGGGTGGACAAATGGGATAGTGCCGCAGGCAGACGGACCGGTGCGCCGTATGGACTCCTTCCGGGATGATTTCCTTGCAGCGTTCACCTCTTCTGCTCAACTGGCGGAGGCGGGGCAATGACCGGACGCCTGCTACGGCTACTCGGATCGCTTGCGCTCTTGGGCGGCTTGCTGTGGTACTGCGCGGCCGGAGATGTCTGGTTACGTTTGCGCGATGCCGACCCGGTCTGGATCGTGATTGCCGTTCTGGCGCTCAGTTGCAGCACGTTGTCCATGGCGCGCCGGTGGCAGATCACGGCGCGCGCCCTTGCGTTGGACATCAGCTACTTTAAAGCGCTGAGGGAGTACTATATTTCCCTGCTCGCAAACTCGATCCTGCCCGGCGGCGTTGTCGGAGATGTCAGCCGCGCCATACGAACCCGGCGCCACGGCGACTTGAAACGCGCGGCCCACTCCGTGCTGGCGGAACGGCTTCTGGGGCAGGCTGCCCTGCTGATGATCCTCGTCGTTGGCCTGAGCGCCGCGCTGATCTTGCCCGGGGGAATTCAGTGGCCCAATGCCACAGGATGGATTCTGGGCGCCGGCCTGATCCTTGCGACAAGCGCCATCGTGTGGTTGGCAAAGGCAAGAGTGACTGCAAGATTCACACGATTCAGCCTTGGCCTTATGGCCCGGCCGGATATCGCGTTGCATGCGGTGACGGCGGCCGCCCTGTTGATCTTTGGCCTTTACGCCAGTGCGCGGGCGACCGGCACCGTATTACCTCTTGAGGCCTGTTTTACGATCCTGCCTTTGGTCCTTTGCGCGATGCTCATCCCGCTTTCAATCGCGGGATGGGGGTGGAGAGAAGGCGCCGCGGCTGCCCTCTTGCCATTGGCGGGCGCTCCGGCCGAGGCCGGGATCGCCATGGGCATCTGCTACGGTGCGGTCATGCTGCTGGCCGCTTTCCCCGCCTTTGGTTTTATGTTCGTTCGAACAGAGTCTTCTTTAGAAACCAGATCATTGGAAAAAGCATAATGAACGCAGTGTTTGCAATACCCGGAGACAAGGATCAGCGCACCGGAGGTTATATATATGACGCGATGGTGCTGGCTTTGCTGAACAAGACCGGATGTGCGACCACGCATCTGCAATTGCCGGGCAGCTTCCCGGACGCACCGCCCGGGGATATGGAAACCGCTCTGGATGTTTTGCAATCCGTTCCGGGCTCTGCCCCGATCATCGTAGATGGCCTGGCTTTGGGCGCGATGCCCCCCGACGGAGTTGCCAACATCGACGCGCCGGTCATCGCGCTTGTTCACCATCCGCTTGGCCTTGAAACCGGTGTGCCCCCGGCACGTGCGGCGGAGTTGATCCGCAATGAGGCAGCCGTTCTGCAGCATACCGCGCATGTCATCGTGACCAGCACCCATATCGCGCGGACGCTTTCGGCCGATTTCGAGGTCTCTTCGGATCGTATAACTGTGGCCCAACCCGGCTTCAACCGTCCACAAACCATACCCGCGCCCGTTTCGCCGCCTCTTATCCTGAGCGTTGGATTGCTGGCCCCGCGCAAAGGGCATGACGTGCTGATCGCCGCGTTGGAGCAAATTGCCGATCTGCCCTGGCAAGCTGAAATCATAGGCCGACCACAAGATCCTGACTACACGGCTGTTTTGCGGGAACGCATCAACAGCGCAGGCCTCGGGCACCGCCTCCATATGGCGGGCGAAGTGGATGCCGCCGCGATCGAGGGTGCCTATCGGCGCGCCAGTATCTTTGCCTTGGCCACGCGGTACGAAGGCTACGGAATGGTCCTGAGCGAGGCGATGTTGCACGGGTTGCCCGTAGTCTCCTGCGCGGTTGGTGCAGTTCCGGACACGGTTGGCGATGCGGGTTGTCTGGTGCCCCCGGACCGACCCGAAGCCTTTGCCGCAGAATTACGCAACCTTCTGGAACATCCCGATCTACTGGCTCAGGCTGCGCGGGCCTCGGAACAGAGGGCCGCGAAGTTGCCGACCTGGCATGACACCACGCAGGCTTTCATAGATGTGATCACAAAGGTTGCCCGATGAGTCGCCCTTTTACTCTCCCATTCCCCTGCAATGAACTGGAACGCTTATGTTTGCCGTCGAAGTCCGCGACCACGTGATGATCGCACATTCCCTGCCCTCACCCGTTTTTGGCCCTGCCCAGGGGGTTCACGGGGCCACATTTGTTGTGGATGCGGCCTTTTACACCGAAGATCTGGATGAAAACGGGTTGGTCGTTGATATCGGTCTGGCCACCGAAGCCCTGGCACAGACCCTGGCCCCCCTGCGCTACGCCAATCTGGACGACGTGCCTGCGTTCAAGGGGAAAATCACCACGACGGAATTCCTGTGCCACCACATCTGGGATCAGCTCAGAACTGTCGCCAAAACCAGCGGGCTTGGTGACAATGGCCGTGTCCGGCGAATCCGGGTCCAACTGCACGAAAGCCATGTGGCACGTGGATGGTATGAAGCAGACATCTGAGACCCTTTTCCAACCGGATTGGCTGAGCCTGCGGGAACCGGTCGATCACGCAGCGCGCGCGCCGGGATTGTTGGCGCAGGCCGCCGCCTGCGTAGATGGCGGGATGACGATCCTTGATCTGGGTAGCGGCACCGGTTCAACTGCGCGGGCCTTTGCGGCCGCCGGGTTCCCGGATTTGCACTGGCGGTTCTTTGACAATGATCCGGCCCTGCTGAGCATCGCCAATGCCCGCCATCCCAAGGCAGAGTGTGTTCTGGGCGACCTGCGCCATGCTGGCGATCTGCCCCTTGACGGGGTGGGGCTGATTACTGCATCGGCCCTGTTCGACCTTATGCCGGAAGACTGGGTCGGTGCACTGATGACACAGGCGTTCAGCGCAGGGATACCGATTTACACCGCCCTCAACTATAACGGCATCATGCGTTGGTCCCCCAGCGACCTGCGCGACGATGCCATTACCCAGGCGTTCAACCGACATCAGAAGAAAGACAAAGGCATGGGCCCGGCTCTCGGCCCGGACTCGGGTTCAAGATTCGCCCAACTGTGCCAGGTAAGGGGCTGCGATGTCATTTCAGCTGACAGCCCGTGGCGGCTCGGGGTGGAAGAAACAGCCCTCCACCACATGCTGTTGACCGGAATTGGGCGCGCCGCGCACGAAGCAGGTGCCATGCAAGCGCCGGGATGGTGCCGGGACAGGCAAAACGCCGTCTCTGACACCGAGGGGATAATTGGCCATACCGACCACTTGGCAATCCCGAAGCGAAAGACCCGTCAAAGCGCAGCAGAACCCGGAGGCCCCGATGCACGACGTTGACGTAACCGCCAGGGTTTGGGACCGCATTCTCGCCGTGCGGGCTGGTCAGGGCTGTTTGTGCGGACCGGATTGGACCGAGGGCGAAAAGCGGGCCATCGCGCTTTATGGTGCATTGGCGCAGCCGCAGGGATCAGGCCAGGTGGTGGCGCAGATCGGGCAGTCTTTGGACGGACGCATCGCGACTGTTTCGGGGGACGCCAAAGATATCTCGGGGCGTGACGGCCTTTTGCACCTGCATCGGCTGCGCGCATTGTCCGATGCGGTTGTGATTGGCGTGAAAACAGCGCTTCATGACAATCCGCGCCTTACGGTCCGCATGGTAAAGGGGCAAAACCCGGTTCGTGTGATCATTGACCCAAACGGACGCATGCCCGCCGACCTTGGCCTGATGCAGGACCGCACTGCACGCTGCATCGTCGTCCAATCCGTGGATGTGCCACGCCCGGACCATATCGAGGTGATCAAGCTGCCGCGAACCCGCTGGATTTCACCTGAACAGATTCTTGAAGCATTGCGTCAGCGTGGGTTGAACCGGATTCTGGTCGAAGGTGGCGGGATAACGATTGCGCAATTCCTCGAGGGCGGGTTGCTGACCCGGCTGCACGTCGCGGTTGCGCCCTTGTTGATCGGCGCTGGCCCGCAAGGGTTGACCACGTCGCCGGTCGCAAGTCTGGCGCAAGCGCTGCGCCCCAAAACGGATGCCTATGGTCTTGGTACGGATGTGCTGTTTGACTGCACGCTTGAACCTGCACTTGTGCAAGGAATGTCGTATCCTCTTCCATGTCGCACAGCAGCCCATGCGCCCTGACGTTCCTTTGCCTACGGACCCTGACACCCGCCAAACCAAATCTGGACAATGACAGCCGATACAAACCCAACCGCCAGAGCTTTTTGGATCACTCAAGCTGAAATCGCTGAATTCCGGGACGTGGCTGTTACAGAACAACCGGACCACATACTGGTCAAAACTTTGTACTCCGGCATCAGCCGGGGCACGGAACGTCTGGTGTACCGGGGGCAGGTTCCGCCGAGCGTTTTTGACACCATGCGCGCACCGTTTCAGGAGGGAAGTTTCGCATTCCCGATCAAATATGGCTATGCGGCGGTTGGAACCGTGCAATCCGGTCCACGGGCGGGTGAGGTCGTTTTTGTTCTGCATCCTCATCAAACGCAGTTCAGCGTACCCTCGCTCTCAGCTGTCACGGTCAGCCCCGACATCCCGCCCGCCCGCGCCATTTTGGCGGCCAATATGGAAACAGCGTTGAACATTGTTTGGGATGCGGGCGTGTCTGCTGGAAGCAGGGTCACCATTGTCGGCGGCGGAGTTGTGGGGGCTTTGACCGGGTATCTCTGCGCAAAGATTCCGGGAACCGAGGTTTGCGTCGTGGATATCGACCCCGGCAAGGCCCTGCTTGCGCAGCAATTTGGTTGTAACTTTGCGACCCCGGACGCGGCACCTCGGAACTCGGATGTAGTGATCCATGCTTCTGCGACTTCTGAAGGGCTGGCAACCGCCATAGCCGCCGCAGGGACCGAGGCGACAATCGTAGAAGCCAGTTGGTACGGAAATCGCATAAGCAACGTGCCCTTGGGTGCCCAGTTTCACCAGGAACGGTTGCGGATCGTCAGCAGTCAGGTTGGGCGCATCCCCGCGCATATGGCCGCACGCTGGGATCACCGCAGGCGATTGGGCAAGGCTATCGCGTTATTGAAAGACCCGGCTCTGGACGCGCTTATTTCAGGTGAAACAGTGTTTGACGATTTGCCGCAAAACTACGGGGCAATACTGGATGACCCATCCACCCTTTGCCACCGGATAAGGTACGCCAGCACGTAACGGTCCTGCCGGAACTGACCGCTGCATAGTACTTTTAGGCTGGACGGGAGAGGAAACGCGTGGCCTCTTCGTTGGCAAGTAACTCTGCAATCCCACGCGATATTCACGCAGGCTTGCTTTGAAGCACCGTCCGAAATCTGCTGCGCACCTGATGATGGGCTCAGGCCCAGCGACTTCACCAAAACAATGGGATGAAGACGCCCAGAGACCTCAGCGCAACCAAGTGTTGCAACTGTTCGTAAAGACCCTCTGCGCTTGAGTGTCCACCCATACAGTCGAGGAATTTTTCACGTTTCTGCGTCTCCAAGAATGGCTTGGTGATGTTGCCCTTTGGATTGCGCGTAACCCGCTCGACTAACGATCCGTCCACGAGTGCCGCGGTCAGGATACGCGGCAGAAAGTCTTCGAACGCTTCTTCCTCGACTGTGTAGTGAGCCATCTTGATCTGGCCCAGCAGAGGTTCGTCCGCATAGACCTCGATCCCTTCAGGGGTATAATCCGCGACGTACAACCGGCCCGCCCGCACGGCACGCGCGATGCAATAGAACATGGAAAACCCGGCTTGCATTTCGCATTCGGGATGCGGTTCTATTGATTGCAGCGGCCGTAAGTGCGCGCTGACGTTCTGTCGATTGGGAAAAGATACACCAATCCGCGAAGCGTTCCAGAACAGTGCCCATATCAGTTGGGCATGCTGGTCGGGGCCAGCACGGTCTCAACGATCTCGGCAAACCACGCCGCGCCGACGGGCAGGACATCATCGTTGAAATCGTAACGCGGATTGTGCAGCGGCACGGCCTGCTCTCCGGGTTTGGTGGTGCCGATCCGGGCAAAGCAACCGGGGCGCGCTTGTGCCAAAAAGGCGAAATCCTCACCCCCCATTGCCGGTGGCCGCTTCAGCATCACATTCTCGCCGCCAACAACGGCAATCGCGGCATCCATGCCGAAATCAGTCGGCGCGTCCGCGTTGATCACAGGCGGATAGCCGCGTCGGTAATCGACGGCGACCTCGGCCCCCATCGTTGCCGCCGCGTTGCGGGCAACCTCGGAAATCAGCCTTTCAAGCTCGTCCTGAACCTCGGGCGTCAGACTGCGGGCGGTGCCTTGCAGTTCAGCCACCTCGGGGATCACATTGCCTGTGGTGCCTGCATGAAACTGCGTGACCGAGATCACGCCGTTCTCCAACGGATCGATGCGGCGCGAGAGGATCGTCTGCAGCGACAAAGCAACCTGCGCCCCGGCGATCAGCGGATCAACGGTGAGATGCGGGCGCGCGGCGTGCCCGCCTTTGCCCGTGACTGTGATGGAAAACCGGTCGGACGCGGCCATTGTCGGGCCTTTGACCACGCTCATCACACCTTCGGGCAATAGTGGATCGTTGTGCTGGCCGAACACCATATCGGCGGGAAACTTCTCGAAGAGGCCCGCATCAAGCAGGCTTTTGGCGCCAGCCAGCCCTTCCTCGGCGGGTTGAAAGATCGCGTGAACCGTGCCCGAGAACCGGCGCGTCTGCGACAGGTATTTCATCGCGCCCAACAGCGTCGCGGTATGCCCGTCATGGCCGCAGCCATGCATGACCCCCGGCACGGTCGAGGCCCAGGGCGCATCACCCTGATCTACCATCGGCAGGGCATCCATGTCGGCCCGCAGCGCCACGGCTCGGTTGCCGTCGCCTGCGCGTAGGGTTGCGACGATGCCGGTCTCGGTCAGGCGCTCGAACGGGATGCCCCATTCCGTGAGGTGTCGAGCGACGAAGTCCGAGGTCTCGAATTCCTTATAGCCCAGCTCGGGGTGGGCATGGAGATGTCGGCGCCAGCTGGTCATTTCACCGGCATAAGCAGCGATTTCAGAAGGAATGGCCATAAGAAACCTCATGCATTGAAAAGGCCCCGCCCTCTGCCTGCGTCTGGCCGAGGGCGGAGACCCGTGTTTGGCATCAATCGTCCTGAATGGCGGCAAGCGCCTTGTTCATCCGGGCTTTTCTGATCCGCATGATGATCATGATCACCGTCAGGATCAGGATCGTCAGCGAAATCGGGCGCTGGAAGATGATCCAGAGGCCGTCATTGGCAAGCAGCTGGGTCTGGCGCACCGCACGCTCCATCCCGCCGCCCAAAAGCAGGGCAATCATGAAGGCGGGGATGTTGTAGTTGTAGCGCCGGAACAGATAGCCAAGCACTCCGAACAGAACCATGATCCACACGTCGAACAGCGACGAATGCAGCACGTAGGCCGACGAGACCGAGATCATCAGGATCAGCGAATAGGTGATCCGCGCCGGCACCGCCAGAATGATTCGTCCGATCATCGGGCTGAACCAGAAGCCCACCACGAAATAGGCGACGATGCAGAACAGACCGGCGCTGAACAGCGCATAGATCAGGTTGGCATCTTCGGTGAAGACCTGCGGGCCCACTGTGATGCCGTGGATCAGCATCGCACCCGCCAGCAGTGCTGCCTGCGTTGAACCGGGGATCCCAAGCGTCAGCAGCGGGATCAGGTTCGCGCCCGAGGTTGCGTTGTTGGCCGCCTCGGATGCTGCGACGCCTTTGACCTCGCCATCGCCCCATTCATCATCGGGCTTGGCCTGACGTCGCGCCTCGCCGAAGGACAGGAACGACGCAACCGAGGCTCCGATGCCGGGGAACATGCCGACCGAGGCCCCGATGAACATCGACCGCACGATCGTCGGCAGAACCCGCAGATAATCCGCAAGGCCGAACGTGTCGTCGGGTTTGCTGACTTCGTTTTTCTGGTTCTCTTGGTCTTTGTGCGAGGTCGCGCCGAAATCCCGAACGTCAAAGCGGTGGAACACTTCGCCGACCACAAAGATACCGATCAGCGCCGGAACCAGCGGCAGGCCATCCATCAGCGGCAGCTGATCAAAGGTCATGCGCAGGTTGCCCGAGATCGGGTCGAACCCGACCAAGGCCAGAGTGATGCCGAACAAGGTGCTGATGATGCCTTTGATCATCGATTCACCGATGATCGACGAGATCACCACAAAGGCCAGAATATAGATCGTCACCAGCTCGGGCGGGCCGATTTTCACGGCGTAAACGGCAAGATAGGCCGCACCGAAGATCAGCAGACATTCCGAGAAGAAATCGCCCGTGGCCGAGGCCGCCGTGGCCGCACGCAGCGCCTTTACCGGGTATCCCTTCCGCGCCAGCGGATGACCTTCGATCATGGTTGCCGCCGCGGAAGGGGTCCCGGGAGTGTTGAACAGAATTCCGGGGATCGAGCCGCCGAAATCCGATGATTTTGAGATCGTGTACATCAGGATCAACGCGATCAGCGGATCCAGATAGAACGAAAAGGGCAGAAGCAGAGCAACAGCCGTGGTACCGCTGAGGCCGGGCACGGCGCCGACGAGAATACCCGCAACCGAGCCGATGATGGCAACAATCACCGCGCTGGGGCTGGTGATGAACGCCGACATACCTTCCAGGAATGGAGACATATTCTAGGTCCTTTTGATCGGTCTTCGGATGCGTTCAGAACGCGGCAAAGAAGTCGCGGCGCCATGTGGGCACCTTGTCGTTCAACCCGGTCGAAATCAGCGCGCCGTCGCCTTCGGTGATGCCCAGCACAAAGAAGAACAGAAGGTAGGAAATCAGGGTGAAACACACCGCGATCGTTGCCTGCTTGCGACCGAACGCTCCGGTAAACAGGCTGACCGCGACAAAGCCCACGATGGTGGTGGCGATGATGTATTCGGCAGCCCAGAACAGGATCGGATAGGCACAGCCCACCAGCCCAATCAGAACGCCGCGCCGTGTCATGAACGGAAAATAGGCATCCGGGTCCTCGCGCTCTTCCAGACTGGCACGTGCTGCGGGCGACAGGATAACCACGGCCAGCAAGATGACCGACAGGACGATGATGGCCAATGCAAAGGCAACTCCGCTGTCCTGCGCAATCCCGGCCAAGCCACCAACGGACAGCAGATCATACGCGCCCGCCAGAAAAACAACGATCATGAAGATCCCGAACAGGATCTCGCCGTCAAGCCACCTAGGCATCTCTCTCTCTCCCTCATTCCGTTGACCAGAGGCAGCGCACCGCCTCTGGTCCTGATCAAGATGCTCTTACAGCGAGCCTGCGACCGAGTCGGTCGTCGGACGCCATGCATCCATGAGGACCTTCATGTGCTCGTGGGTTTCAGCACCATCCATGAACACGACATTCAGGTTCGCGTTCTTGACTTTTTCCTGCGTCGCAGGGTCGTCGATGGCGAATTTGAACGCCGCCGTCAGTTCGGCAACAACCTCGTCCGGCGTGTCTTTGGGGGCCAGCACGATGTAGGGCGCGGGCATGGCGACGAACTCGGTGTTCTGTTCGGCAAAAGACTTCATGTCGGGGGCCAGACCATCACGTTCTTCGGCCATGACGCCGATGGCGCTCATGGTGTCGAGGTTGGCCAGATAGTGGTGCGTGCCAACCACGCCAAAGGCCACCTGATCGCCGATGATCGCAGCACGGGCCGGGGCACCGCCCGCAAAGGGCACGTCCTGCACCTTGTCCTGCAGACCGTTGGCCAGCAGCCAGCTGGTCATGGCGACATCGGTGATCGACCCCTTGCCGGTATGGGCCCAGCGAAGCTGCTCGCCCGCTGCATCCGCATCCAGAATGGCTTGTTTCAGATCGGCAACCGAGTTCAGGTTGCGCGCCTTGGGCGCAACAACGGCCAGGTTCGCCACGGCGACATGGGCCACCGGTTTGAAGTCGTTCAGAACATCAACGCCGGTTTCCTTGACCATGGTCGCGATCATGGCCGAGCCCGAGATCATCACGACCGTCTGGCCGTCAGCCTTTGCAGGTTTGGTGTATTTCAGGCCAATCAACTGGCCCGCGCCCGGACGGTTTGCAACGACGATGGGCTGGTCGTCCAGCGCTTCGGTCAGCGCCGGCGCGAAGATGCGGGACAATGTGTCAAGCCCGCCACCGGGTTTCGCGCCCACAACGATTGTGACTGGCCCGTTCGGAAAGTTGTCGGCTGCGGTTGCGGCGCCGGCCATCGCGGCCAGCGCGATCGTCGCGCTTGCGGCTACGCTTTTAAGTGTTCTGTACATGGTGTTCTCCCTTGATTGGTACGCGCAGATTTGAGGTTGAAGTAAGCATCCACAAAGCGGGTCAGCTTATGCAGGATGTCGTCGAAGAAGATCTTGCCTGCTTCGGCACGGAACGGCACATTTTCGCCGTTGATTTTTGCGTCTTCGCTGATGTCCTCAGCATAAACGGGTAGGTTTACATCCAGATCCTCGAACTTGCCCTGATGCATCGAGACAAGGGGGATACCGTTCATCTCGCCCTTGCCCTCACGATACACATCCTGTTGCGGGGGGCAGTCATCGGGGAACAGATACCGGCTGAGCGAGCCCATCGGCTCGGTTCCGTGGCCTTTGGCGCGAATGCCGAACTCGGGCTGCGCGCGGTTCCACACGTCGTCGTCGAACTTGCCCCAGACATTGACCGACGGAATGATGATGCCGTGCTTGGCGCGCGCCAGCCGAAGCTGATTGGCGATGATCCCGGAATTGCCGCCATGCCCGTTCAGGACAAGGATATTGCGAACGCCGTCCCGAATGAGGCCCTCTACGATCTCCGAGAAGACCGCCGCAAATGTCTCGGCCGACAGGGCGATGCCTGCAGGGGCGTTCTGAAAGTAAGTGGCATGGCCAAAGGGCAGCGTCGGCACGGCGACGCAACCTGTCGCTTCGGCCAGACGTTTCGCGACCACATCGACCAGCCGGTAATCCCCCATGGGCGTATAGCACCCGTGCGGTTCGGTCGACCCCACCGGGATCAGAAAGGGCGTGTCGGCGGCAACAGCCGCGCGGGCGTTCAAGATGGTGGTTGCGGCAAGCTGGGTCATTGCGCTGTCTCCATGGTCACGGCGTATTGCGCGACCAGATCATCGGCACCGGACAAGGCACCGAGCGTGGCCCCGGCCTTCATCTCAGCACGGCGCTGGGTGCTGGTGTTCTCTTTCGCCGCCGCAGCCTTGGCGAGCTCTGCGGCTTGAGCGCGAGGGATGCAGATCACGCCGCTCTCGTCGGCCATGATCAGATCGCCCGCATGAACCACAACGCCGCCGCAGTTGACGGGCAGGTTCAGGCTGCCAGCTGGGCCGGTCCGACGCGTGGTGATAGGCGAAACACCGTGGGACCACACCGGAAAATCATGTTCGCGGATCTCGTCGGGATCGCAGATCGGACCATCGACAATGGCACCGATCGCACCCGCCTGTACCAACCCAAAAGCAACATTGCCGCCAAGGCAGGCCAGACGGCTATCCCCTGCCCGATCAATCACGACGATATCGCCGGGGCGCACCCTCCCCGACGCATAGTGCAACAGCGTCGAATCCGGCGTCGGCAAACGCAGCGTTACGGCTGTTCCCATGATGCGCTTGTCGGACTGGCGCGGGGTGATGCGGTGATGATCCAGAAAGCCGGTCCAGGTCAGATGACCGACCGTTGCGACCGAAACACCCGACAGCATCGACAAGATATCGCCGTCGATCTGGTCCGGCATGGGGGTTATGTCGTAGTGGCCAGTCATATGTTCGAACATTTTTTTTATTTCGATGATTACAGGATTTGTATCAGAAGCATAATTTTCGGTCAATAATTTCAAATTCGACTATTTTCTGATGCCCGATCGCATGTTAAACATGAATAATGCGCACGGAAATTTTGCCCACCTCGGCGGCCTCGACCGCCAAAGAGCCCATAACGAACCGAATCTACGATTCGATTCTCGAGGACATTCGGTCGGGCAAGCTGGAACCGGGGCAAAAGCTGAAGGTGCGTGAGCTGACATCCGAGTATGGCGGCTCGACCGGGTCCTGCCGCGAAGTCCTGAACCGGCTTGCGGGTGAACGCTTTGTGCAAACCAAAGGCATGACCGGTTTCAGCGTCCGCGATCTGTCATCCGAGGATCTGGTCGAAGTGCTCGATTTAAGGGACCAGCTGGAAACGCAGGCCTTTATCAAGGCGATCCAGCATGGAGATACCGAATGGGAAGAACGCATGGTTCTGGCGTTTCACCGGCTGGAACGCGAGCGCGCGCGGGAAGGAACCTCGCTGATCGAACGGGAATATTTCCACCGGGAATTCCATCTGGCCCTGATCGGCGCCCATACCTCGGAATGGCATCAGTTCTTTATCCGCACACTCAGCCTGCATTCCGAACGATACCGCCGGATTCTGCTGCCCAAGAGGATCTTCGAACCAGAATACGTCCAGTTGGTTGATGAAGAACACGCGCTGATCATGGGTCTGGCGATGGAACGCCGCGCCGAAGAAGCGGCGGCAGCCCTGAAGAAACACCGGTCGAGATCCCGGACCGATCTGCTTATCGCACTGGAACGTCGCTAGCCAGTAACCAGAGCAGCCACCACATAAAGTGAAACCGAAAACATGACTCTGCCACGGATTGCCCTGATCCATTTCCACCTGGAAAGCAATCGCGCTGCTCCAATAACGGCGCGCGCGGATTTTGCCGCCCAACGCCTGGTCATCGGCGAAGACTTTGCCCGGGACCTGAAAGAAAGACCCGAGTTGGCCTCAGCAGGCACAAGAGGGTTCAGAGAGAGCTTTGGCAATTTCGAACCCGTGCCGGTCTTCGCGGCCTTTGCGGGCGCGGGCGGCATGATGGAAGGCCCCTTCTTCGACGACCTTTTGCAGGAGGTTCGGGATCGGCTTCCGGCGGATGTGGATGGCGTCTATCTGGATGCGCATGGGGCCTGCATCGCAACCAATGACGAAGACCCGGATGGGACCCTGATTGCCCTGATCCGTAGCATCGTAGGGCCGGACACTCCACTTGTGGTCACGTTGGACTTACATGCCCATGTCAGCCCGGCCATGATTGCTGGCGCGGATTTTATTGCCGCCTATCGAACCAATCCGCATGTGGACCAGTTTGAACGGGGACAGGAAGCCGCCGCCGCGATGAAACGGCTTCTGAACGGAGAGCAGACAGGACGCGCACTGGTCCGCTTGCCGTTCATTCCGCCCTCGACCACTCTGGATACGACTGGCGGACCATACGGCCGCTTGATGAATTTCGCCGTTTCGCAAGCGACCGGTCCGATCTGGAACGTTTCGCTGTGCGCTGGCTTTTCTGTCGGCGATTCCTCGAAAGCTGGCGTGAACGTGACTGTCTCGGCGGACAACTCCACATCAGCGCTTGAAACGGCACGCACCATTGCACAGGCGTTTTGGGATGCACGAGGTGAATTTCAAATTGACCTCACCTCGATACCGGATGCCGTCAGGTACATGTCGGACGCAAGCACCTCTCGCATTTTTGCGGACGTCGCAGACAATCCGGGCGGTGGAGGGCGTGGCAACACGCTGGCCATTCTGCAAGCCATGCTCGAAGCAGGCGTCGAAAACGCCTTGGTCGGAATGCTTTTTGATCCCGAACTCGCCGCAGAAGCTGTTAAACTTGGCGAGGGCGCAATCTTTCGGGCTGAATTCAACCGCTCTGAAATCGACCCCCAGTCCGGGCGTCATGTGGCCGAGGTCGAGGTCGTAAAATTGGCCGATGGCCCAGTAAATTGCCGACGCGGCCTTTACGCGGGCGGCCAGCAAGACCTTGGCCAATGCGCGCTTCTGAGGTGCGAGGGCGTTTTGATCATCGTTTCCAGCATTCGTCGCCAGCTATGCGAGCCTGCCTTCATAGAGCGATTTGGATTGGACATCGCGGAATTCAACGCAATCGTCGTTAAATCCCGCGGCCATTTCAGAGCGGGGTTCGACGAGTTTTTCCCACCTGACCGCGTTGTCGAAATCGACGGTCCGGGCCTGACCTCTCCCGAATTGTCGCGAATAGATTTCAAAAAAACACCGCGCCCAATTCACCCCATTGATACAGGTGTGAACTGGTCAGCCGACACTGAGGGGGTCGTGGAAGGCGTTCAATAAAGGCGCGCTGGCCCGTTGGACAAGCCTCGGATTTAGCCGCTTCGGCCGTTGGTTCCGTTGCAGATCCCTTTGAAAGCAGAATTACGTGTGGGCCTTGACTGCAAGTTGGACAAATTGCTCGAACGGGCTGCGGCCGGTGCGTGAACCGAGTTTTCCGGATCACGTTGATCAATTCGATGCAGACGAGATCAGTTACAATTCAAACGGGTGCCTAAGACCAAACATGGACCTGATCCGCCATTAGATGAACTGGTATTCTTCGCTGCCAAAGGCTGCGTCACAAGCCCGCCTTTCCCTGTCTAGCTCATGATTCTGCTGCCCTTAGCACAGCCGTCTTACCTGCCAGCACCTCTCTCACCCGGCGCTGACGTTACGGTCCAAATCATTGAATCCTAAAATATTGAGCAAAAATGCGAATTTATTTTTTGACGTAAATCAAAGTGCTTACAGGGTTTCAAAAATTTTCAGGCCAACGTGTCGGAGATTTACAGAATTTGATTTACCTCAAAGAATCTCTTTCTCTTCCGGCCTATCAGGGCGGCGACCTGCCAACGCTGTGGCCGACATGAGTCGCAGCATAGCATCTCTCAAAAAATCGCTAATCTCTCAGAGGGGGGCTCGATATGAAGCTCAAATTCCCTAGCGCATACACTATTCTGTTTGCCCTGATCGCCGTGGTCGCGCTGGCCACTTGGATTGTTCCGGCAGGACAGTATGACAGAGTTCTGAATGAAGATCTGGGCCGGGATGTTCCGGTTCCGGGCACATATTCGGTGGTCGAATCTACACCTCAGGGCATCTATGACGTTCTGATGGCGCCGATCGCCGGGTTCTACAACCCAGCCAGCTACGAAGCGGGTGCCATCGACATCGCGCTGTTCGTGCTGGTCATCGGCGGCTTCCTGGGTGTCGTCACCAAAACCGGCGCGATTGACGCAGGTATCGCCAGCGCCATGGCCAAGATGAAAGGCCGTGAAAAGTGGATGATCCCGATCCTGATGGCGATGTTCGCCGCAGGCGGCACCATCTACGGCATGGCCGAAGAATCGCTGGCCTTCTATGCGCTGGTCATTCCGGTGATGATCGCGGCACGCTATGACGCGCTGACCGGGGTCGCCATTATCATGCTGGGCGCGGGCATCGGGACATTGGGGTCCACAATCAACCCCTTCGCCACCGTTATCGCATCGAACGCCGCCGAAGTGCCGTTCACCAGCGGTATCCTGTTGCGCTTTGCCATCCTGATCGTCGGCTGGCTGGCCTGCGTGTTCTACGTGATGCGATATGCGGAACGTGTTCGCGCCAATCCAGACCTGTCGATCGTAGCGGACCGACGAGAATCGAACGAGGCGCACTTCCTGACCGGCGGCAAAGATGCCGATGGTCCGGTTGAATTCACCGGCAAGCAGAAAATCATCCTGACGATCTTTGCCGCCAGCTTTGGCGTCATGATCTGGGGTGTGTCTGTCGGTGGCTGGTGGATGGCCGAGATGTCGGCTCTGTTCATCGCGGCCTCGCTAGTGGTCGGCGTCATCGACTGGATGGGCGAGGAAGAGTTCACCTCAACCTTCGTCGACGGTGCGCGCGACCTGTTGGGCGTGGCACTGGTGATCGGTATCGCCCGCGGTATCGTCGTGGTGATGGACGCAGGCAACATGACCGACACCGTTCTGTACTGGGCTGAAGGCGCAGTGAACGGTCTTGGCAAGGTGGCCTTCATCAACACCATGTTCGGTCTGCAGGCCGTGCTGTCGTTCCTCGTGCCGTCCTCTTCGGGTCTGGCCGTTCTGACCATGCCGATCATGGCACCGCTGGCGGACTTCTCGAACGTCGGTCGTGACCTGGTCGTCACCGCCTATCAGTCCGCTTCGGGTCTGGTGAACCTCGTGACTCCGACCTCGGCCGTTGTCATGGGTGGTCTGGCCCTGGGTCGCGTGCCCTATCAGCGCTGGCTCAAGTTCGTCTGGCCGCTGCTGATTATCGTGACCATCATCATCGTCATCGGCCTCAGCGCCGCAGCAATGGTGTGATCCGATGAGTGCCGCTGTCACCTCCAATGGCATGAATGCCCGCCAGCCGTCCCTCGGCTTGTGGATGTGCACGGCACTCGTTGTCGGCAACATGATCGGGTCCGGCATCTTTCTGCTGCCTTCGGCACTGGCAGAGTTCGGTCCCATCTCACTCGTGGGCTGGATCGTGACCGCCATCGGCGCGGTCACGCTGGCCCTGATCTTCGGGCGGCTCGCTGTGCTCAGCCCGAAAACCGGTGGCCCCTATGCATATGCACGAGAAGGCTTCGGCGATTTCGCCGGGTTCCTGATCGCTTGGGGCTACTGGATTGCTCTGTGGTCGGGCAATGCGGCGGTGGCCGTCGCCTTTGCCAGCTACCTGAGCTTTATGGTTCCGGCCATCGGCGAGAGCCATCTGGCCGGTCTGGCCACATCGCTCGGCGCCATATGGCTGCTGACATGGATGAACATCCGTGGTGTGCAAGAGGCAGGTCTGATTCAACTTGTCACAACACTGATGAAACTCCTGCCTATAGTCGCGCTTATCGTGTTGGGCATCGCTTATATCGACAGTGCGAATTTCACTCCGGTCAACACCAGCGGCCAAGGCTCTATTTCTGCCATCGCGGCCTGTGCCGCCCTGACATTGTGGGCCTTTATCGGACTGGAATCCGCCACCGTGCCTGCGGGCGAGGTGGCCGAACCGGAAAAGACCATCCCGCGGGCAACAATTCTTGGGGCCTGCATCGCGGCGGCGGTCTATATCGGCGTGACCATCGTGGCGCTGGGTGTTCTGCCCGCGTCCGATCTGGCTGGCAGCAACGCGCCGCTGGCCCTGGTCGCCGAAAGCATGTGGGGGCTGACGGGCGCAGGCTTTATCGCGCTTGGTGCCTGTGTCTCTACATTCGGAACACTGAACGGGTTCACCATGATCTCGGGTCAGGTTCCCTTGGGGGCTGCTCGCGACGGGCTGTTCCCGCGCCGGTTCGCGCAACTGTCGCGCACTGGCACCCCTGCATTCGGACTGATCGTGTCCAGCCTTATGGCCAGCGGTCTGATCCTGATGAACTACACCGAAAGCCTGTCCGAGCAGTTTGAGTTCATCATCCTGCTGGCCACGCTTTCAACCCTGTTTCCCTACCTTGTCTGCTCGTTGGCAGAACTGATGATCAACGCGATGACAGGTCGGAAAATTGAAAAGACGCAGTCTTTCAAAGTCATAGCACTGGCTACCATCGGGTTCTTCTACTCGCTCTGGGCCATCTACGGAACCGGCGCAGAGGTCGTGTTCTGGGGGTTCCTGCTGCTTACGGCAGGCCTGCCGATCTACGTTTGGCAACGGTGTTCTGACATCTCAAACAACCTTAAAAGGAACTGAAAAATGAACGGATTTGGTGCTTATTCCGAAGTCGGAAAACTCCGAAAAGTTCTGGTCTGCGAGCCTGGTCTTGCCCATTCGCGATTGACGCCGGGGAACGCTTCCGAGCTTCTCTATGATGACGTCCTTTGGGTCCACAAGGCTCGCACCGATCACGCCGATTTCCGCATGAAAATGGAAGAACGCGGAATCGAGGTGCTTGAATTCCAGAGCCTGCTGAAAACAACTGTCCGCGATCCCGAAGCTCGCAAGTGGATTCTGGACCGCCGTATCACCAACGACCAGGTTGGCGTTGGAATGCTGGCCGATCTGCGCTCGTGGCTGGACGAGCTTCCCGCCGATGCGCTGGCCACCTTCCTGATCGGCGGTATCGCCGTCGAAGACCTGCCTTTCTCGCCCAGCGGCATGTTCGGTAACTACCTTGGCCAGCACGGCTTTATCATTCCGCCGCTGCCCAACACCCAGTTCACCCGTGACAACAGCTGCTGGATTTACGGCGGCGTCACGCTGAACCCGATGTACTGGCCCGCCCGCAAGCCTGAAACGCTGCTGGTGACCGCGATCTACAAATTCCATCCCGATTTCAAGGATGCCGATTTCGAGATCTGGTGGGGCGATCCCGACACCGACCATGGCCCGGCCACCGTCGAAGGCGGCGATGTCATGCCCTGGGGCAACAAATCGGTCCTGATCGGCATGGGCGAACGCACCACACCGCAAGCGGTCGGTCAGGTTGCCAAGGCCCTGTTCGCCAAAGGCGCGGCAGAACGCGTCGTGGCCTGCCAGATGCCCAAGACCCGCGCCGCGATGCACCTGGACACCGTGTTCAGCCAGTGCGACCGCGACATCGCAACCGCCTTTGTCGAAGTCTGCGACGAGGTCGAATGCTACAGCCTGCGTCCCGGCAACAAAGAAGGCTCTATCGATTTCCGCAAGGAAAGCGGCCACCTGTTTGACGTTGCCGCCGACGCGGCTGGCATCAAGAAGTTCCACATCGTCCAGACCGGCGGTGACAGCTTCAACCAGGAACGCGAACAGTGGGATGACGGCAACAACGTCGTGGCGCTGGAGCCGGGCGTTGTCGTGGCCTACGACCGCAACACCTATACCAACACCTTGCTGCGTAAGGCAGGGATCGAAGTCATCACCATCTCGGGTTCGGAACTGGGCCGCGGGCGCGGCGGCGGTCACTGCATGACCTGCCCCATCTCGCGCGATCCGCTCGACTGAACCCACACTCACACATAAGGAAACATCACAATGGCTTTCAATCTCAAAGGACGTAGCTTCCTCAAACTGCTCGACTTCGAACAACGCGAAATCCGCTACCTGCTGGACCTGTCGCGCGACCTCAAACGGGCCAAATATGCCGGTTCGGAAATCCAGCACCTGCAGGGCAAGAACATCTGCCTGATCTTTGAAAAAACCTCGACTCGTACCATGTGCGCCTTCGAAGTGGCGGCCATGGACCAAGGTGCCGGTGTCACCTATCTGGGCCCGCAAGGGTCGCAGATCGGTCACAAGGAAAGCATGAAGGACACCGCACGCGTTCTGGGTCGCATGTTCGACGCCATCGAATATCGCGGCTTCGGCCAGGAGCTGGTGCAGACCCTGTCCGACTATGCCGGTGTGCCGGTCTATAACGGTCTGACCGACGAGTTCCACCCGACCCAGATGCTGGCCGACCTGCTGACCATGCAGGAATACGGCGAAAAGCCGCTGCATGACATCAAGTATGCCTATGTGGGCGACGCGCGCTCGAACATGGGTCACTCGCTGATGATCGCAGGCTGCCTGATGGGCATGGACGTGCGCATCGCTGCCCCGAAAGAGCTGTGGCCCGCTGACGAGTTCCGCGGCCCCGCCGAGGAACTGGCCAAGCGTTACGGTGGCAAGCTGACCATCACCGAAGACCCCAAAGCCGCTGTGGACGGTGTCGACTTCATCCACACCGACGTTTGGGTGTCGATGGGCGAGGCCGCCGAGGTCTGGGAAAGCCGCATCAAGCAGCTGAGCCCCTATCAGGTGAACGCGGAACTGATGGCTGCGGCCAACAACCCCAACGTCAAGTTCATGCACTGCCTGCCCGCCTTCCACAACACCGAAACCAAGGTCGGCAAAGAGATCGCCGAACAGTTTGGCATCTCGGAAATGGAAGTCACCGAGGAAGTCTTCGAAAGCCCCGCCGGCGTTCAGTTCGAACAGGCGGAAAACCGGATGCACACCATCAAGGCGGTTCTTGTCGCCACATTGGGGAGCTAAGTAAATGCGTGTTGTCACCGCTCTTGGTGGCAACGCCCTGTTGCGCCGCGGTCAGGCTCTGACCGCGGAAAACCAGCGGGAAAACACCGCTGTTGCTGCAGAAGCGTTGTCGAAAATCGCTGTGGATCATGAACTTGTCGTGACCCATGGCAACGGCCCTCAGGTCGGGCTGCTGGCCCTTCAGGGCAATGCGTATAACCCCGATGAGGTGTATCCTCTGGACGTTCTGGGCGCTGAAACCGAAGGCATGATCGGCTATATGATCGAGCAGGAGCTGGGAAACCTGCTGCCGCCCGAAACGCCGCTGGCCACGATCCTGACCATGATCGAGGTCGATGCTGAAGACCCGGCTTTTTCCGATCCGACCAAATTCATCGGTCCGGTCTACGAAAAGGAAGAAGCCGAGCGTCTGGCCGCCGAAAAAGGCTGGATCATCAAGGCCGACGGCGACAAATGGCGCCGGGTTGTGGCCTCGCCGATGCCCAAGCGGATCTTCCAGATCCGGCCTATCAAGTGGCTGGTCGAGAAGAACACCGTGGTCATCTGTGCAGGCGGCGGCGGCATTCCGACCTCGTACGGTACGGATGGCGCATTGCACGGGGTCGAAGCCGTGATCGACAAGGACCTGGCGACCGAGTTGCTGGCCCGTGAGGTCGATGCCGACGTGTTCGTGGCCGCCACCGACGCCGATGCGGTCTATCTGGATTGGAGCACCCCGAACCAGCGCGCGATCCGAAAAGCCTCGCCCGAGATGATCGAGCAATACGACTTTGCCGCCGGCTCGATGGGTCCCAAGGTCGAGGCCGCCTGCCAGTTCGCAAAATCCACTGGCAAAGCCGCCGCCATCGGCGCGCTGGCCGATCTGGAAGGCATCGTCGCAGGCACCAAAGGCACCACGATCTCGACCGACTGCACCGAGATCGAGTTCCACTGAGGGAACCTTTGAAAGCAACCCCGGCTGTATTCCAGCCGGGGTTTTTTTGTGCCTGACGTCAGGCGGCGGCTTTGTGGTTCAGTGGTGCTTACGGGCCCGTTTACCCATAGGTCCGGCTCACCCGGATCAAATGCGGGCAAGCAATGCCGGAAGTGTTGTCGACTTGATTGATGGAGGCACTGTTTCCGACAGAACTTCGTGCACGACCCAAAGCGCTGTAAAACGCTACTCCGATGCCAGGGCGATACTATCACACGGGCTGCCGCACTCGCGGATCACGTCGAACAAATCGTCAAGTTCGGGTTCCATTGCCGTCTCAACCGAGCCGTCCCGCAAACTGAGCGTCACTAGACGGCTGTGGGCTTGTATGGCCGAGACCACATCGCCGCTGTTGATCAGATCCACGGCCTGCTTCCATGACAGGGTAGTCACAGCCTGATCCGATTTGCTTGAACAGGCCCCCACGAGGCTGAGCGTTGATATCAGAAGGACATGTTTAAGCATCTTCGAACTCTCCAAATGGCACCAGAATCCCGGCGACACGGGCAATGGTCCTGATCTCGCCAAAGTGCAGGAACTGCGGGGCACCCAGCCGGATTTTGAAAAAAAGACCCACCCCCAACAGACCGTAAACAAGGACATAGTTCCATAGAATACCCTTCAGCCCATCAACAAAGAAATCCATCAACAGACCTCTAACACCAATTCCGCAGCGTATCCCCCTGGCCTAAAGCTGCTAGCCAATGGGCAGATTGGCCAAAATCTCTGCCTTGATGTGATCGAAGAAACCGCCGGTCGGTTCATGTCGATACAGCAGGATCGCACTATCCGCACAGCGCGATCTCTGGGTGACACGATCATCCTCATCATACTGGACCGAATAGGTTTTTCCTTCAAAGCTTCATCAAGTACGACCATGGCTCGGGTTGTCAAATCGCCATAGTCAACGAGCACGCCCATTTCGGTGTTGATGTTGACCGACCGGGGGTTCCAGTTGAACGACCCGACAAACAGGTATCGGTTGTCGATGGTATATGCCTTTTTATGCAAGCCCGCGCGACGTGCATAACATCACCTGCTCCGCAAGCGGTTCAGGCTTTCTTGCGACCAGACCTGTCTTAGATCGTAGAAAGCCTCGAAGGCCGGAACTCCGTTTTGAAGGATCGCATGGGGCTGTTTGCTGTCGGTATAGATGTAAACATCGAGCGGGACCTGTTGCGGCGCGTCCAGGGTCCCGGCGCGAATGAACAGAATCTGGACAGAGACAACCTTGGAAAACCGCAAGTACTCGCTCCAGACGGCCACATGGCAGTTTGCGCAGCGCGAAATCCTCTGCCCGCAACCAGACGGCGTTTGGGCTATGTCTGCAACGATATCACCGGACAACAGCAAAACATTGCTGGCCTCGATCAGAGCATTGATCGCATGTGTACTGCCCGTTTGCCGCTGGCACTTCCGGCAATGGCAGCCATGCACGATCAAGGGTGAAGCCAAAAGCCTGTAGCGGACCTCGCCACAATCGCAGCCCCCGTCCAACCGAGCGTCACACATGATCAAGTCTCCTGCATCTGGATTTCGAGCCGTGTTTCATAATTCCGGGTCGATTCTGGCCGTGCCCGGGCCTGCCAAATTTCTGCAACCGTCCCGCGCCTTTCCGAGTTTCGATCACGCCGCCAAAGCGCTGCCCGCCAGATACGGTGTCAGGCAGTCGACAAAGACCTCAGCCATTGCGCCAGCATGGGTCAGCGGGGCCATGTGCCCCTGATCGGGAAGCAGCAATTCGACGGCCTGGGGATGCGCCCGCGCCAAGGCCCGGCACATGGTCTCCGTCGCCCTCGGCGAACGGCCACCCCGCAAAATGGTTAGAGGACCTGCGTAGCGGACCTGATCCGGCGTCCAGCGACCCGAGAACACCTCGGCCATGTCGCGCAACATGCCCGGGTGATGTGCCAAAAGACGGTTTTGCTGATCAGCGTTCAATCGCGCCCAACTTCCCTGCCCCGACCAGAACTCGATAAACGCGCGGATCAAGGTCACAGGCGGCTGGTCGCGCAGTTCAAACCAGAGCGTATCCAATTCGGGCGACAGATGTTGCGTACCCTCATTCGACACAATGATCGGATCGTAGAGTGTTATGCTCTGTACCCGGTCCGGTAAGGTATTGGCCAACTGCAAGGCAATTGCACCGCCAAAGGAATGCGCCACAAGATGGGTCTGGCACGTCTGCCCCTCCAACAGGGCAGACAACATGTCCAGCCGGTCCGACTTGTCCGAGGACGCTGAACCATAACCGGGCAGGTCCGGTGCAAGCACGGTCGCCTGACCTGAAACCGCATCCGACAAGGCGCGCCACTGCTTGCCAGTGCTGGCCGAGCCGTGCAGGGTAAGAATAACGGGGAGATTCTGTATCATCATAAACCTCGTAGTCACGATTGGCCCGGTCAACTCGCCGGGGATTTCAGCGCATTGCGGGCAATCGGGATCAGGCGGGGGATCAGCATCGGAACCAATTTCTGATAGGCGCGATAGGTGTCGCCGAATTCGCGCACCAGAGATCGCTCCTCAAACCACAAGCCGATCAGCACGTAGGTCGTCATCGCCCCGGCAAACAGCAGGTGGCCAGCCGTCATATGGGGCGTACCAAAGAACACGAGAATGACGCCCAACTGCATCGGGTGGCGCACAAAGCGATAAAGCGCCGGGGTGCGAAACTGCGGCTTGGGCATCGCCCGACCGGTATTCGCCGACCAGATCTGGCGCAGGCCGAACAGTTCGAAATGGTCGATCAGGAAGGTCGACAGCAGGACCAGAACGACACCCGCGCCGCAGACCGCGTAGGCAAACCACGCGTAGATACCGCCGACTTGCCAGATCGTTGCGGGCATCGGTTGCCACTGCCACAGGGCCAGGCCCAGAAACAGTGCCGATTGCAGAACGTAAGTACTGCGCTCAGCCTCAGCCGGGACAATCGTTGTCCACCAGCGTTTGAAACGGTCCCGCGCCATCAGGCTGTGGAAGAAGCCAAACAGAAAGACCAATCCAAGATTGATTAACACGGCCATACCAACGGGGCCGGGCGCGCCACTGTTGATCGTTTTGGCCACCGGAAGCCCAAGCAGAAACGCGATCATGTAAAGAAAGACCATGTTAAAAAAGACATAGGCTGTAATGCCATAGAGGATAAGGCCGGGACGTTTCATCTCTGGCTCCTGTTGTTAAATGTAAGTTCTACGCGACCCGCAAACTGTCGGCGGGCCATGACAGGATTACGCGGGGACAGGACCCTCTGCTTGAGTGGTGCCTGAGGATTTCCTGAAGATTTTAGGGTTTCTTGAAATCAGGCGGTTTGTGTCGGCCGCAAAGATCGGGCTAGAAACACTTAATGCTGTATGAGTTTGACGCGTATCGGCTGAATACCGAGCTTTTGGAGCTGACCGGCCCAAACGGCCCCATTGCGTTGGAGCCCAAATGCCTTGCCCTGCTGCAGTTCCTGATCCGCAACAGGAATCGCGCCGTATCCAAGGAACAGATATTTGCCGCGGTCTGGCCCGATCTGATCGTGACCGAAGCATCGCTATCGACCGCCATTCGCCAAATACGAAAGGCCCTGGGCGATGACGGAAACCGTCAGGCAATAATCCGCACCATTCGCGGCCACGGTTTTCGGTTCGTGGCCGAGGTTTCCGAAAAACACAGCGCCGGGTCCGTTGACACCCGCCAACCCAACCCGGGCGGGTTTGTCGCGGCGGCGGGTAAACCCACGTTGGCGATCCGGCCCTTTCAACTGATCGGTGGTGACCCCACCCAAATCGCGATAGCCGAGGCGATACCTGCGGAATTGATCGCCACCCTGTCCCGGCTGCGCTGGATCAATATCATCGCTCGCGGGTCCAGCTTTCGGTTTTCGGGACCCGACACCGATTTGACCCGCATGGGTTCGCAACTGGCCGCGCAGTTTGTGGCCTCGGGCACCGTGGAATGGCAGGACACCCGGATTGCCATCCACACCGAATTATCCGACGCCCGATCCGGCCAGGTGATCTGGAGCGACCGAGTGACCGGAGCCATCGCGGACGTGTACGAGATGCGCGCCCGCATCGCGCGCGACCTCGCCATCGCGCTTGAATTGCGCCTGCCGGTACACGAAGCCGACCGCCTGACCCACATCCCTTCGGAAAACCTTGATGCATGGGGGCACTATCATCTCGGGATACGGCATATGTACCGATACAATCATGCCGACAATCAGGTCGCTGCCGGTCACTTTCGAACGGCAATTGCCCAAGACCCGGGATTTGCCCGCGCCCATTGCGGGCTGTCCTATACCGAGTTCAAAAACGCCTTTCAGCATTTCGCAGCAGATACGGGCCTGCATGCCAGATTGGCGCTGGGACATGCCGAAGATGCACTGCAGCTCGACCCGCTGGACCCGTTCTGCAATCTGATCTACGGGCGCGCGAAATGGTTGCTTGGGGACGCCGAACAAGGGCTGGTTTGGGTGGACCGATCCATCGACCTGAACCCCAACTACGCCTTTGGCTTTTACAACAATGCCACGCTGAACACGGTGCTGTGTAACGGTGAAACAGCCGACCAAAAAGTGCAGACAGCCCTGCGGCTCAGCCCGTTAGACCCACATCTGCAATCCATGTACGGCACCCGCGCTTTGGCCGCCTTCGCCTCGGGCGACCTGACCGCAGCCAGCACCTATGCCGACCACGCGCTGAACGCGCCCAATCCGCATCTCTATGTCTTCATGATCGGCGCGGTCGTGCATGCCGAAGCCGGGAACCCGGACAAGGCCCGAACCTGCGTTGAGGCCATCCGCGCCAAAAACGTGCCGTTCGGAAAGCCCGAGTTCCTGACCCATTTCAATCTGCGTCAAACGGATCGGCTGGACGCCTTGACCGCATCCCTGAACAAGCTGTCGCTATAACATGCATCTGAATGCGGCGTGGGCTCGTCTATCTAGTCCCGACAGACGCCTCGGCCCACCACGCATCGCAGGTTTCAACGTCCAGTCGGGCCGAAAGGCCAATGCCTATGAGTTCGGTTTGCTGTGGCTGGGCAACCTCGTTAATCGCGACGACGGAACCGACGATTTGAACCGCGAAGCCAGCGCCATGTCTTCCCCGGACGTGGCCTTTGAAGCGATAGAGAGCCTCAGGCCGGGATGTCAGTATCAGGGAAAGCTCTGCCTGATCAAAGGATTGGGGCCCGGCGTACGACCATTTTACATAAGCCGGATGGGCCGCGTGCGTCATGTCGGTCTGGGCTTGCCCTGTCAGTAGAAGCTGCTCGACCCCAAGCTGCTCGCTTGTTGTTATCTCTGCACCGGAATTCAATGCTGACAGGTTTTTTCGCAAGCTCTGATCCAACAGCGCTTTGCTGACCGCGACCAGTTGCGCGCAAGCGATCTGGTGGTTGAACTGCGGCGCGATCAACGGATCGCGGGTCAAGGCGTCGAATTGGAGGCCATCCACAACCGTGACGATTCCGGAATACAGCAGGTCGGGTTCGGCATGGGCGACGTTTGCGATACGGGCAGGATCGGCGATGCCGCTGGCTTCGATGATCATGTGATCGGGGCGGGGGTGACGGTCCAACGCGTCGCCGACGGCAAGAAACAAGTCCGCACCCATGGTGCAGCACACGCAGCCATTGGACAGTTCCAGCGTGTCTTCTCTGGCCGAGACCAGCAGGCTGGCATCAATGTTGATCGCACCGAAATCGTTCACCAGAACCAGAATTCGCAGCCCGTGATCCGACCCCAATATCCGGTTGATCAGGGTTGTTTTCCCCGCACCCAGATATCCGCCGATCACGGTCAGAGGCAAGCGCTTCATAGGCGATGGACCTCGCCGCCCAGAACGGTGCCCAGAACCGGTATGTCTTTCAGCGCGACCGGGTCAACGCCCAAAGGGTCATCGCCCAACACGACGAAATCAGCGCGCTTTCCGGTTTCGATCGAGCCGATCTCATTATCCATTTTCAACGTCTGCGCGGCTCCGAGGGTGATCGCGTAAAGCGCCTCTTCAACGGTGATGCATTGGGCGGGGCCCAGTATCTGCCCGCTCATGGTTTGCCGGTTCACAGCGCACCAGGCGGTGAACAGAGGCCCCATTGGCGTCACCGGCGCGTCAGAATGGATCGCGGTGACAACCCCGGCGTCAAGGCAATCGCGTACGGCATCCATCGCACAAGCCCGGTTCGGACCGATGGTCAACGCGGCATGCTGGTCGCCAAAATACCAGATGTGATTGGCAAAGATGTTGCAGGCAACGCCCAGTTCGGCGGCGCGCCGGAACAAGGCTGCATCCATCATCTGACAATGCTGCAAGACGTGGCGCGCACCGGGCCAAGGGTGTTTTCGCGCGGCGGCCTCAAGCGCATCCAACGTCACCTCTGCCGCTTCGTCCCCATTCACATGGATATGCATCTGCAACCCGTGTTTCTGCATCGCTTCGCACAGTTGAAAGATCAGGTCAGGCGCGGTGTTCCAAAGCCCGTTGGGTTGCCCACCGATATATCCGGGCGCGCGGACCCGGGCGGTCCAGCCCTGAATTGACCCGTCTGTCATCAATTTGACCGCCCCCAGACGCAGGTTGTCGGTCGATGCCTGGCGCATCTTCAGAGCCGCAACCGCGATATCCTCGGGCGTTGCCCCCATCGCGCCCAGAGCGGGGACAAGACGAACGGGAAAATCCGCACGGTTGGTCGCGGTGTTCAGTCGTGTCACATCGTCTTCCGTAAGCGTAGCAAAAAGGTCGGTAACCGTGGTCACGCCCGCGCGCTTGCAGACTTCACCATAGGTGCGAAGGGCGGCGTCAGTCTGGGTCAGCGCCCGGAAATCAATTCCGAGCCGACGCATGACGGGGAACATCGCCGCCATCTCCTGCAACTCGCCGGTGGGCTCTCCGTCATCATCCTTGATGACGCCCTCCACATTGGTGTCCCGGTCGTACCCGGCCAGTTTTAACGCGGCAGTGTTGGCGCACAGAAGGTGAAAGTTCGAAAACAGGATTGCGATCGGTCGATCCAGGCTGACCTGATCCAGATTGTGCCGGCTGAGCCGTTCGCTGGTCAGAAAGATCGGGTCAAACCCCCAACCCACCAAGGGCTGATCCGCCGGCTGGTCTGCATCGAATTGCCTGAGCCGATCTATGACCTGCCCGATCTCGGTCATGCCCTTGTGCTGTTGCCCTTGCGGATCAATCCGGTCGTGGTAGCCGCAATAGACATAATTCCACATGGCCCCTGCCATCATGTGGGCATGGCCTTCAACGAAGCCGGGCATCAGCACGTGATCGGACAGGTCGACAATCTCGTCGGCACCCCCCCATGGCACCGCGCAATCCGGGCCGCCGACGGCTAGTATTCGTCCGTCCCGTACCGCGACATGCGTTGCATAGGGCTGGGTCCGGTCCATCGTCACAACCGATTTTGCACAGAAAAGAAGGGTTTTTTGCATCGCCGTCCTGTCGTTGTTTCCCCACAGCTATCCAAGCTTGGTCACATGGAAAAATAGAATTACCATCTGAGTATCACACAAAAAATGAAGGATAGGCTGTGCGCTTCACCCTCAAACAGCTTCAGTATTTTGACGCAGCCCTGCGCACCGGTTCAATCGCCCGGGCGTCGGTCGAGATGAATATTTCCCAATCTTCGATCACCGCTGCCATCGACATGATCGAAAGCACCACGCAGACTGAACTGTTGCGCCGTATGCCCGCCAAAGGGATCGTGGCCACCGACAAGGGGATCGAAATCGGGGCGCGAATTCGCAGTTTCCTGGAGCAGGCGCGGATCTTTGAATCTGATTTGCTGACATTGACCGGCGATCCGGCGGGCACTCTGCGCCTGGGGTGTTACGCACCCACCGCCCCATATGTTTTGCCACCGATCCTGAAGCGCATCTCTCAGGACTTTCCGAAGATCAGGGTTGAGATTAAAGAGGGCGATATGCTCAGCATTGCTGAGATGCTGAACAGTGGTGTCGTTGATCTGGCATTGACCTATCGCCGTGCCGCACCCAAAACCCAACCCTTTTTGGCGATGTTCAAAGCTGCGCCGATTGCCTTGATCCCGGATGTTTCGCCACTGGCACAAAAAGCGCAGGTCGCGCTGTCCGAATTGGCTGATCTGCCCATGATCCTTTTGGACCTACCCGGCGCGCCTGACTACTTTGAGGCGCTCTTCACCGCCGAAGGACTGCGGCCGCGCGTTGCGCACACTACCAAAAGCTCATCCGTTTTGCGTGGTATGGTCGGGGCTGATCTGGGCTATGCGATCCTGAACATTTGCGGGCCCTTGGACAGAATGGGTCAGAATGGGTACGTAGCGCGCCCTATTTCGGGGCACCAAGACACGCCGTATTACGGGGTGGCTTATACCGGCGCCGGTAAACGATCGGCCCTAGTACGGACGGTGCTGGAAACCTGCGGTGAAATCGCGGAACAGGGTGGATTTGACCATCTTATTTCAACCACTGAGCCTAACGCTCTCTGATTGCGCCAAAAAATGTATGAATACCCCGACAAAACAATGGTTTTCTGCATTTATCAGGATTGAGTAGCGTTTGCCCACAACACTCACCCCGGAAGAAGGTTTCAAAACCCCAGCTTTTGGCAAGACCATCAACGTGCTGGATTTGCAGAATTCGACCTTCTCGTACTAGCCTTGCGTGAAACTAAAATAAAATCGGGGCGACAAACGGCAAGATAATACACGCGACCAACCAGGAGGACTTTATGAAACTGAGCAATTTTAGAAAAGTGACGATGCCGGTTTTGGCATTTGCGCTATCCGCGACATCCGTTTGGGCCGCCGACATCACGATGAATGTGGGTTTTGGAGCCCCGGAGGAGTCCCTTTACGGCCGTTTCGGTAAAATCTTCCAGGAAAAGGTCACCGAACACACGGACGGCGCGATTGAGGTCAAACTACGCTGCTGCAACCAGATTTCGAGCGAGGATGAAGCGTTCAAGGCCATGCAGCTGGGCACGGTCGATGGGTTCTTTATCACCGCCAACAACGTCTCACCCCATTGGCCGCTGATGGATGTGACGGTGTTGCCCTACATCTTTCAGAACGCCGAACATCTGGATCGTGTGCTAAACGGCGATGTGGGCCAGCAGATGAAAGACCAGCTACAGGCCGACACCAGCGTGCACCTTCTGGCCTTTGGTCCGGCGCTCTATCGGGATTTCTACAATTCGGTGCGCCCGGTGAACACCATGGCTGATATGGAAGGCCTGAAAATCCGCGTGCCCAAAAATGAGGTCATGATTGCCACGTTCGAGGCCTTTGGCGCGAACCCGGTGCCGCTGGCGTGGTCCGAAACCCCCACTGCGCTGCAGACCGGTACTGTGGATGGCGGCGACAACGGCACGTCCTTCATCCGCGACATGAAGTTCTTTGAGTTCGAGCCGCATCTGGTCATCCTAGAACATTTCGTGGCATTTGCACCGCTCTTTGCGTCGGACAACTTCATGAAGAAGCTGAATGATGAGCAGCGCGCGCAGATCATGGCTGCCGCCGAAGAGGCTGGCGCAGAGTTCGCGGCCCAGGTTGCAACCGAAACGGAAGAAGTGCGCCAGTGGCTGGTTGATGAGGGCGGCATGGCGCGCACCGATCCGGACCGCGCTGACTTCATTGCCGCTGCTCAGGGTGTTCAGCAGGAATTCGCTGAAAAGCGGGGTGAAGATTTCATCGCACTGGTGAACGCCATTCAGGCTGCAGCCCAATAAACTGAACAAGGGCGCCCCAAGAAGGCGCCCTTTTTTTCGGCCCGTAAAGCGGACGAGGGACAATGATGGCTGCTCTGAAGTGGCTCGAACGGCATTTCGAGGAACTGATCTGCTGCACCTGCCTGGCGGTGATCGCCGTGGCGGTTTTTGCACAGGTGGTGGCACGCTATGTGTTTCAGGTCGCCCTGCACTGGACCGAGGAAACCGCCGCCATGTGCATGGTCTGGGCGGTTTATATGGGCGCGTCGCTGTGCGTGCGCGAGCGGTTCCATATCCGCATCATGGTCGCGGTACAGGCGCTGCCCACCGGGTTTGGCAAGATCGTCATCTTCATCGCTGACATCTTCTGGGCCTTCTTCTGCCTGTTCATGCTGCGGATCAGTTGGGACTATCTGGCGATCTTCTGGCGGTTTCCTGAAACCAGCCCCAGCCTTGGCATCAATCAGTTCTATCCGCAGACCATTCTCGTGATCGGTTACGCCCTGATGCTGATCCGTCTGTTGCAGACTTACGTCAACTGGTGGCGTGACGGGCGAAACGGTTTGCCGGGCATGCTGAATGAGGAGTGGGAAGCCACCACGAAAGATCAGGAGCATCAGATATGAGCTCTCTGATGGTTCTGGCCGTCGCCTTTGTGGTGCTGACGGTCATTGGCGTGCCGCTGTTCGTGTCGGTCGGTCTGACCACGGCTTTGGCACTGTACCTGATCGACATCCCCTACACGCTGATGGCGCAGACCGGCTATGGCAGCCTGACGCCGTTTCCTCTGCTGACCATTCCTCTGTTCGTGTTGGCCGGGCGATTGATGGAAGTGGGCGGCATGGCGACCCGCATGATCTCGATCGCGACCAACCTTGTTGGGGCCTATCGCGGGTCAATGGGGCTGGTGACAGTGTTTGCCTGCATGCTGTTTGCCGCGCTCTCGGGTTCCGGCCCCGCCACCACGGCGGCGATTGGGTCGGTCACGGTTCCGGCGATGAAGCGCGAAGGCTACGACGTGCCCTTTGCCGCCGCCATCACTGCCAGTGCGGGCGCGTTGGGCAGCCTGATCCCGCCCTCGAACCTGCTGATCATCTATGGCCTGGTCTCGGAAACCTCGATCCCGCGTCTGTTTCTGGCCGGGCTGATTCCGGGGGTCATGGTCACGATCCTGCTGATGATCACCACATACATCGTCGCCCGCCGCCGCGGGTACGGAGGCGACGGTGAGCGGTTTTCCTGGGGTCCTTTCCTGCGCGCGGCGTGGGATGGCAAATGGTCCATCGGCGCTCCGGTTCTGATCCTGGGCGGCATCTATGGCGGGGCCTTCACCCCAACCGAGGCCGCAGGCGTTGCCGTGTTCTATTCGCTGTTCGTGGGCTTCTTCATCTACCGAGAATTGACGATCAAAAAACTGATCGAGGCCCTGCGCTTTACCTCATTGCTGACCGGCATCCTGATCCTGCTGACGCCCACGCTGGCCTTCGGGCAACTGACCGCGTTCTATGACGTGCCCACGGCGGTTCAGGACGGCATCACCTCGATCACCGAGAACAAGTTCCTCGTGCTGCTGCTGATCGGCGTGTTCTACATCTTCATCGGCACATTCATGGAGTCGCTGGCCCAGATCGTCCTGTTCACCGCCGTGTTCCTGCCGCTGGTCAGTTCGCTGGGCGTGGATCCGGTGATGTTCGGCATCTTCACCGTCATCACCTGCGAGATCGGCTTCCTGACGCCCCCCTTGGGCGCGAACCTTACGGTTGCGGCGCGGATATCCGGCATCTCGATTGAACGGATATCCGTCGCAGTGCTGCCGTTCATTCTGGCCTATGTCATCGGCATGGTGATCCTGATATTCTTCCCCGACCTTACCACTTTCCTGCCCGACTGGCTGTACGGAGAAGCGAAATAGGAGGCGACATGGTCGATCTTGTTCTGAAAGGCGGCACGATTGTCGATGGCACAGGGCGGGACGGGTTTGTCGGCGACGTGGCGGTCACAGGTGAACAAATCACCGCTGTGGTCCCCACAGGTGAGCTATCTGAGCGCAAGGCCGCGCAAGAGATCGACGTCTCAGGTCTGGTGGTCGCGCCTGGCTTCATCGACATGCACACCCATTCCGATTTCACCCTGATCGCGGATGGGCGCGCGGAAAGCCAAGTACATCAAGGGGTGACGACTGAGGTGATCGGCCAATGCGGCATCAGCTGCGCACCGGTGAACAACCCAGAGGATATCAGCCGCGTGGCACCGTGGTACACCGATCAGGCCAAGCACGACACGTGGCTCGGGTTCGGCGATTACCTCGACGTGCTGGACGCAACCGACCTTGGCGTGAACGTCATGGCCTTTGTCGGCCACGGCACGGTGCATCGCGCGGTTCTGGGCGATCAACTGCACCCGGGCGAGGCCGAGGACATTGCCGAAATGGCACGTCTTGTCGATCAATGCATGGATGAAGGCGCGGCGGGGTTCTCTTCGGGTCTGGAATACTTCCCCGGCAGTCTGGCTTCTCCTGAGCATCTGGTCCCGATGTGCGAGGTCGCGGCGAAGTACAAACGCCTCTATGCCACCCATGTGCGCAACCGCGACACCCACTATGATCTGGGCTTTGCCGAGGCCATCGCCACAGCACGGCAATCGGGCGCGAAACTGCAGATCAGTCATATCCAGCCCAAATTCGGCGCGCCGGATTACGCAATGGACCATACGCTCGAGATGATCGATCTGGCCCGTCGTCACGACGTGGACATCGCGTTCGACGTCATACCGCACGACTGGAACCATACGCTGATGGCCGCGATCCTGCCGAAATGGGCGCAGGCGGGGTCAGTCGATGATGTCCTCAAACGGTTGGCCGACCAGGAGTGCCGCGAAAAGATCAAAGCCAACCCGCAGCCCATGTGGTTGATCGTCAAGGCCGAGAAATGGTCAGACATCATCCTGCTGAACGCCACCGTCAACAAAGACATCGTCGGTGCCGACTTTGCCGAGATCGGACGGATGCGCAATTGCCACCCCTACGATGCCGTACTGGATATCCTGCTGGAGGAAGGCGAGAACCTGATGGCCTGCATGTGGTCTTCGAAGTCTTTCCGCAATTCAGATGTCGAACTGTGTCTGGGCCAACCAGAATGCGCGGTGATCTCGGACACGGTTGCTATCGCGAACGAAGGCATCCTGAAAGACCATATCGGCTCGCTTTCGGGCTATGGCTGGGCGGCCCGGTTCTTGCAGTTCTACGTGCGCGACAAAGCGGCGCTGACGTTGGAACAAGGTGTGGCCAAGCTGACATCGATCCCCGCCAATCGGCTAGGTTTGAAGAACCGAGGGTCTCTGGCCCAAGGGCAAAAGGCTGACATCTGCGTGTTCGATCAAGCCAACATTGCAAGCAATGCAACAGCCAAAAACCCGCGGCGCTATGCATCTGGCATCGCCCATGTTCTGGTTAATGGACAATTTGCGATGAAAAACGGCCAACGCACTGCCAATAACTCGGGCCGGGTTCTGCGCGATTTCAGTAGCTTGGCGTGATCTGTCGCCTTGGCCGCCTACCCAAAGTGCCAATCATCAAACCTAAGTTGTTTGAACAACGCTGTTGAGCAGGCTCAACGGTTTATCAAAATGACAGCCCCGGCACAGGAGTTGGTTCGCATCCATTACCTTAGATGACATCGAGGTTACCAACGTGATCAGCTGAGTTTGCCTCCCTCCATGAAAGGTCTTTTGCTGCCGATACCCTTCGTTGCGCCGGGCTGGGGAAAACATATCAATAAGATTTTAGCGACCCACCACTTCAGCGGCTGCCATTTGAATACTCTCGCGCTAACATACCGGCATGCCATCAAATAAACCTACGGATCAGCATGATTATTTCCCGCCTTTCGGTGGTTTGAAATCCTTTTACGAGGTTGCCCTGACAGGCAGCGCCGTGAAGGCGGCTGAGCGGTTGAACGTGTCGGCCTCGTCCATCAGCCATCAGGTCAAATCGCTTGAGGCCGAACTGGGTGTCCGGCTGATCGAAAACCGCAAGGGGCGGCTGTATCTGACCGCCGACGGTAGCCAGTTCTTCGACCGGATAAAGGGCCCGATGTCCGAGATTCTGCGCGCGACCGAGGCCATTCGGTCGATGCCGGGTCGAAAACGGATTTCTCTGACGCTGACGCCCTCCTTTGCCGCCGGGTGGCTGTTGCCCCGGCTGGCCGGGCTGGAACGCAGCCACCCGGATCTTGAGGTCAATCTGGTCACCACGACTCGCGTGGTCGATCTGGAACGCGAGAATGTCGATCTGGCGATCCGGCGCGGGACAGGGAACTGGCCCGGGGCCGTGGTTACACCCCTTTTGCCCGAACAGATCGTGCCCGTGATGTCCCAAAAACTGGCGACCTCCCTTGGCGAGATGCCATTGCCTGAGGTTCTGAAAACCCAACGCATTCTGGTGAACACCACCGTGGATGCCGAATGGAACGGATGGTGCAAGGCGCGTGGCCTTCAGCCTCCGGCCACGGGTCAGCGCTACGGTCTTGAGACCTATGAGCTGACCGTTCAGGCCGCGCAGGATGGGTTGGGCGTCGCGCTGGGGCGCAGGCCGCTGGTCGACCCGCTGCTGTCCGCAGGGGTGCTGTGCGCCCCCTTCGATGTTCCGGATGCCGACAATATCGCTTATTACGTGGTGAGACCCAAAGGGTCCATGCGGTCTGATCTAAAGCGATTTCATGACTGGCTGGTGGGCCAGAAGAGTTGAATTTTCTTCATCTCCTGATGAGGATTTTGCAGTACCGCCCCCGCCCCCCGCATTTTAGCTTCAACCCTAAGATTGCAGGAGTTTGGCGATGGCCCCGAACAGTGACATTCAGCGTAACGGCCCCCTGTCGGGCATTCGGGTCATTGATCTGACCACGGTTGTATCCGGCCCCATGTGCACGATGATACTAGCCGATCAGGGCGCGGACGTTATCAAGATCGAACGTGCAGACGGCGATTTCACCCGCCACGTGGCAACGCGCCGGGGCGGTCATTCGGCCTCATTCCTCAACAACAACCGCAACAAGCGGTCGGTGGTTGCCGACCTCAAGAACCCCGACGACATCGCGATGATCAAAGGGCTGGTCGAAGAGGCAGACGTCTTTATCCAGAACTTCCGGCCCGGTGTCGTGGAGCGTCTGGGGTTGGGGTACGAAGTTTTAAGCGCGCTCAACCCGCGGCTGGTTTATATGTCGATCTCCGGGTTCGGGTTCGACGGGCCTTTGGCGCACAAACCGGTCTATGATCCACTGATTCAGGCGTTGTCGGCGCTGACCACGGTTCAGGCGGGCTCGGACGAAGAACGCCCGCGTCTGGTGCGCACGATCCTGCCCGACAAGCTGACCGCCGTGCAGGCCAGCCAGGCGGTCACAGCCGCCCTGTTTGCGCGCGAACGCAGCGGCACGGGGCAGAAGGTGACCCTGTCGATGCTGGATACGGTGGCGGCGTTCCTGTGGGCATCCGACATGAACGGTCACACCTTTGTGGGCGACGAGATGGAGAAAGAGCAAAGCCAGTCCTTCCATGATCTGATCTACGAGGTCAAAGGCGGGTATCTCAGCATCTCGATCATGCAGAACAAGCATTGGGAGGCGCTGGCCCGCGCCACCGGACGCCCCGATATCCTGCAGGATGAGCGGTTCAAAACCACCGAACTGCGCGACATCAACCGCGATGCGCGCCTTGATCTGACCCAGACGATTGTGCGCGATGTCGACCGCGACACGCTGCTGGCCGCGCTGGAAGAGGCCGGCGTGCCCTGCGCCCCGGTTCTGACGCGGCGCGAGATGCGACAGCATCCGCAACTGCAGGCCAATGGCATGTTTGTCGAATACGATCACCCCACGGCGGGCCGTCTGCGCCAGACACGCCCTGCGGCGGTGTTCCACGGCACGCCCGCAACCGATCTGCGCCCGGCCCCGGAACTGGGCGAGCACTCGGCCGAGGTGCGGGCCGAACTGGGCAGCGGAAACCTGGCGGATGCGTCATGATTGATTTCTATTACTCTCCCACGCCGAATGGCTGGAAAGTGGCGATCATGCTGGGCGAAGCCGGGCTGGAGCACCGGACCATCCTGATGAACCTGCGCGCGGGCGACCAGTTCACGCCCGAATTCCGCGCCATCAGCCCCAACGCGAAAATGCCCGCCATTGTCGACCATGATACCGAGGGCGGGCCGCAGACCGTGTTCGAAAGCGGCGCGATCCTGCTGTATCTCGCCGCGCGGTCCGGGCAGTTCGGCCCGCAGACGCCGCGGGAACAAATCGCCTTTCACGAATGGCTGTTCTGGCAAGCGGCCAATCAGGGGCCCATGGGCGGGCAGCTGAGCCACTTCGTGAACTACGCCCCCGACGGCCAGGACTATGCCCACCAGCGCTACAAGGGTGAGTTCGAACGCGCCCTGGCCGTGATGGAGACCTGGCTGGACGGGCGCGACTACATCATGGGCCGCTATACCATCGTGGATATGATGTGTTTCCCCTGGGCCTTCATCGCCAAACCTCTGGGCGTGTCGCTCGAGGCCTTTCCGAATGTCACCGCCTGGCGGCAGCGCATCAAGACGCGCCCCGCCGTCATCGACGCGATCAACCTGCACAAGGACGCGCAGTTCAGCGACAAGACATCCGCCGGGCAAAACACCACGCTGTTCAACCAGTCCGCCGCCCATCTTATGCCCAAGCGGGAACCGTCCGGATAAAACCACCCAATCAACCAGCAAGGAGAACCCAATGCCCAAGATCGAAGGAAGCTGCCTGTGTGGTCAGGTCACCTATAGCTCAAGCGCGGAAGAACCTGTGATGATGGTGGTCTGCCACTGCCCCGATTGCCAGAAACAAAGCGGTTGCGCCTATTCCACCAATGTTCTAGTGCCGACCTCGTCCATTACCTTTACCGGCGATAGCCTTAGTCAATATGTGGTCAACGGGGCCTCGGGTCAGCCGGTGACGCGGAATTTCTGCAAGAACTGCGGGTCTCCGCTGGCCACGGAACTGCCTGCTTTTGAGAATCTGGCAGCGGTCAAGGCCGGGACGCTGCAGGATAGCAGCTGGGTCAAGCCGACGATCCAGATCTGGTGCGATTCCGCGCAGCCCTGGGGTACGCTGAGCGACGACATGGCCAAAGCCCCGGCCAATCCGGGCTAAGCCCGCGATTTGACACTCCGTTCCGCGCCTGTTGAGATCGGCGCGGAAGATGCAGGTCCAGTTGCAGGAATACGCTGATGAAAGTTGCCGCCGTTCAGGCCGCTCCGGTTTTTCTTGACCCGCAGGCGAGCACCGACAAGCTGATCGCCCTGCTGCGCGAGGCCGCCGCCAACGGGGCCGAACTGGTGGTCTTCCCCGAGGTGTTTTTGTCAGGCTATCCCGTCTGGCTGCGGGCCAGCGCCGTGGCCCATAATGACGAGTTGCTGAAGATCGGGCATGTGGCCTATCTGAAATCCGCCATCACCACGGATGGGCCAGAGATCGCTGCGATCTGCGCCGAGGCGACGGCGCTTGGCGTGGCGGTCATGACCGGCATCGTCGAACGCTCGTCTTCGGGCGGGTCGGTCTATGCGACACTGGTGACGATCCACCCGGACAGAGGCGTCGTGAATGTGCACCGCAAGCTCAAACCCACCTTTCACGAGCGGCTTCTTTGGGCCGATGGCGACGGTCACGGCCTGACGGTTCAAAGCTGGAAGGGTGTGCGCATTGGCGGCTTGAACTGCTATGAAAACTGGCAGCCGCTGGCCCGGCAGGCGCTTTACCAGCAAGGCGAGCAACTGCATATTGCGACCTGGCCCGGCGATCTGGATGTCACCGACCACATCACCCAGTTCATCGCGATGGAAGGGCGGATTTATGTGGTCTCGGTCTCGGGCCTTCTGCGCAGCAGCGACATTCCCGACAGTTTTCCCCTGCGCAAATACGTGACCGACGGGCGGGATGTCATCAATGACGGCGGCAGCATGATCGCCGCACCCGGCGGTCAGGTGATCGCAGGGCCGGTCATGGGCGAGGAAACCTCACTCTACGCCGAGATCGACGTGGATCAGGTTGTCGCCGCGCATATGAAGCTAGACCCGGCCGGGCATTACAGCCGGAAAGACATTCTAAGCCTTAATCACAACAGGCAGCGGATGGGTTAGGGCGGAGTTTGGATCTATCGCAGGCTTTTGAACGTTGACCTTCTTCACTTTGGCGGCCGCATGGCAGCCGACGCTATCTGGTTACAGCTCGATCTGTGACTTCCTTCAACGGTGTGCTCCCTTCGGCCAACATCACCTTCGCAACAAGCCTGGCGAACGGGGCCCGTCGCCTATGCAGATTTTTGCTCACTACCGTTTCGGTTTCGACGCAAAGCCAGACCCAACCCAAACACGCTGACATCCCCCAGAACCGAGATCGCACGGTGTGCAATTGCTGCTCCCAGACCGGCGCCCTGGTCGATGAAAAGCCCAAGCCCTAAAGCAATAATACCGTCCCGAACGCCGATACCACCCGGTGCTCCGGGCATCATGAAACCTGCGACCCAGGCTGTCGTGAAAATCGCGACGCATTGCCAGATGCTGGCACCGCCATTGGGGTCGATCGCCTGCGCGACATACCAGAGCGATATGCCCAGCACCAAGAAGTTAAGGCTGTGCAGCAAAAACACGATCAAGCATTTTGAAAGTGGAAGCTTTGGGTGCCCTGCCTTGCGCCAGATGACGATCTGACCGATTGCGATGCAGGCAAGAAGCCCGAAGAACAGTGTCAACTTTGACGCGTCGAGCCAAGTTTCAGGAAGGTCTGTCGTCATCGCGGCAACGAAATCGGGCATGATCAGCACTAAAATCCCGACGATCAGAACACCGCTGGTCAGCAGGAAACCGAGTTCGAGTAACAGCGATGATGCGATAATGGCGGATGGCACTCCATCGCCGCGCGCAAGCGCGAACCGCCCCACAAGGTGCGCCACGTTCCCGGGGATATACTTCCCGATCTGCGAAACCATAAGCTGACTTTCGGCACGGGCACGCGGCAAGTCCACGTCACGAATGCTCAGCGTCACGCGCCACGCGGTAGCGCCGACGAGTTGCGATAACACGTACAGAATGAATCCGCCTGCCAGCGCAACCCGGGCACTGCCTGACCCGAGGTTCAGCAATGCCATGTCATCCGCATGCCGCATCAGGATAATGCCGATGAAAACCAGGGCGGCTGCCGTTCCGATATAGCGCAGGGCGGTGGCCATCTCTTTAGACTTTGCGAGCGACAACGAGAAACCCGTTTCCGAGTTCTGTCTTCAGGAACGGACGTTGCAATTGGCAAAACAACTGCATTGCCAACACCGAAGGAAGTGAAGAAAACAAAGGCCAGAAGCGGCTTTCGACAGAACGATCGCTGCCGCTTTCATCTGTAAGGTCGCTTGCTGATTTCCCTGCCTTGGCGTTGGTTTCCAATATCTTTCCATAGGCTCGGGCCCGCCAATGCTCCATGATATTGGCCAGCGGGAAGCCGTAACATTCGGTCACTTCGACAGCAAAGCCCGCGTCCTGAATCGACTGTACCAGAAGCTCTTTGTCATAGCGCCGAACATGCCCGGCCCAGACATCCGCCGCGTTCCAGCGGGATGGGTGCGCGGGTGTCGACAAAATCATATGTCCACCCGGCTTTAGATAAGTCCGCCATTCTCTCATGGCCTCGACATCTTGCTCCAGATGCTCAATCACTTCAAATGACATGATCAGATCAAAGGAACTCTTCCATTCCGGATCAAGCTCGGGCTGAAGCGTCATGGGGCTAGCCGGGGTATTGAGCTTCTCCGCAAGGTTCAGAGCCTGCCGGGAACGGTCCACGCCATAGGCCTCAAAACCAAGTGTAGCCAGTTCAGATAACAGCGCAGCCGGTCCACATCCGATGTCCAGCACTTTGCACTGCGTCAGATTTCCGACATGCCGGTTAACCCTGTCACGTCTCAACAGATAGCGCGGCGCTGGTACCCAATTGTCATGCGGCAAGGCCGGGCCGAAATGCCTGTGTCGGGTGACGCCTGCTGGTTGGGGCGCTGCGGTGAGGTGGGTATCTGTCATATCAGTCACGATTCTATCCCGCCTGAAGCGCGCGGTGAAACAGGTAATCACACAATGTCCGGGCGATCTCTTGCGGTTGTGCCATTTCCAACCTGTCTGCGGGGAGCACCGGATAACCCTCGGCCTGCAAGTCAGCGATAGCATCCAGCAGCGCGTCGGGGTCGAAATGGGGGATCAGTTTCAACCCAGGAGTGTCGGTGCCGAAGGTTTCTGTCATAGCAGGTGACTGGCGGGTGATGACCGAACGCCCAGACATAAGCGCCTGGTATACCTTGTTCGGCACCACTGACGCAGCCTTGCCAGAGGCACCAAAGATGCCGAGGCAAATATCTGCGCGCGAGATCGCTTCGGTCAGTTTTTCATAGGGCACCCAGTCCTGCCAGACGATGTGATCGTGATTTGCATCCGCCAGTTTTGTGGCGAGCAGTTGATGCTCCTGTCCGGTGCCGATCAGATGCCAGTTGACCGCACGGCCTCGGTCCGAAGTCGCCGCAGCCAGTATCGTTTCAAGCCCGTGCAGCGGGATGAGTTGACCATAAAACAGCACCCGCGCGGGGCCGTCATGAAGCGCGGGAGCGGGCAAACGATGGAAAGACCCCGGCTCACTTCCGACCGGCACGGCACCCAACCTACGCTCGGGCAAATTGAAAATCCCTGCAATGTGGTCAGCATGCGCCCTTGTATCGAGCAAAACGCGATGCGCGGCATGGCAGGCCAGCCATTCGGTGAACCAGAGCAACCATGCCGCCGGTGATCTAGCCGCAACCATGCGCCGATCATTGACGACGGTGTCGTAGAGCGAAAGGAACATGTCCCAGGTGATCTGTTGCCGCCGCAACCGAGCAAAAGGCCACAGCACCAACGTATCAAGCGCCCCAAGATATGGCACAAGCACGGCATCATGCCGGGGTGCACGCATATAGCGCAGGATCAGAAGCGGATAGGCCAGAATGGCGCGCAGCAACACCTGGATCATCACGACCAAGCTCATCTGGCTTTTGTCCGCATGCTTAGGCCAGATTTCGGCGTGGATTTCGATCACTTCCACTCCAAGCTCTTGCATCCCCGCGCGCAGAATCCGGGTGCGCGGTTTGCTGAGGTCATATGTGCCCCAGAAAACCACCCGTTTATCACGGGGTTCAGACGCCCCTGGACCCGTGATTTCCGCTGGCGGAGTGAGAGACATATCGGTGTTCATAGGGACAGCATCCGAAAGCCGACATAGATATTGGGGTCCAGGCTGCCCGGCGCAACCGGAGCCAACCCGGTATCCCAGATCAACCTGACGGTAACGCCTTTCGGCCCGACTATTGTCACTGGTTCCGTCCCAACGCTGAGCACGGCGTCAGGCGCGACAACATTTGCGTCTATTTGTACTGGCTGGCTGGTTTCCACCCGATAGTTTCCGGGGAATGGCAGCGCCAACTGGGTCGGTCCTCCGGTCAGCGTGACCGCACGCCCGGCAAGCCAGATAGGTCCCGCGTAGTGCAGGTATGACTCGCGCAATATAGCATGATCTTCGGGCAGCAGAACCGGCGCGCTGCCGTCTGGCAAGGTTGGATCCATCGTGCGCGACAGCGCTATTTTGCCGGCGATAAGCAGGGGCGGCCGATGCTCGGCTATGATGTCGGCAAAAACGGGCTGACCCGCCGCCCGATAGCGCGCGACGCCCCAACCGGACATGAAGAACCCCGAATTCGGGAAGGTCGAGATCATGTGGCTGTCGTCGATATAGGGCACCGGCTCAGGAAAAAGGCGATGCACCTCTGCAATGGTGGCATGCTGGGCGTCGACGCGATCGGACAGGGTTTGAGCCGCCTGAATACCAACACCCGCCAGCATCACCACAACAAGCTGCATCAGACGACGTGATGACCCCAACCGCTGTGCCCCAATCGCGACAGCGACCATCAGAAGCGGCGCGGCGAAGGGAAAGAAATAAACAAAGGCGTTGCGATAGATCACCACCGAAAGAAGCGGCGCGCAGAAAAGCAGCAACAAAATAGTCCGCCGGGCGTTCCGTCCGGCGCTCAGCCCGATCCCTGCGAGAATGATCTGCGGCAGGCTTAGCATCGCCCAGCTGAGAAGTTCTGTTCCGCGCGGGAACACCCCGCTCTTCAAAAGCGTGGTGTTCAGCGCGTCCTTGGCGTTATTCGCAGTCTCGTTGCCTTCGGCGACACGTATTCCGGACGCGTGCCAGAGGTATAGCGAGACGCATATACCACCCGCCAGCAGACCCGCCACGATGATGCGCAGGGCCGCTGCGCGATCCTCGATCCTCCACAACAGGACAGCCAGAAATGCAGGCAGGTAGAGAACGGATTTGATTGTGACCAGAACCGCCAGGGCGCTCAGAAGCGCTGCTGCAATTATCTGCCAAACGGACAGGCGGGAGGTCAGCAGAATCGCAATCGAAGATGTCACCAGCGCCGCTGCAATCGGGTCGGCCCGGAAGCTGGTACCGTGGGCCAGAGCAAAACCCGAGGTCACGAAACCCAGAGCCGCGATATCGGCAAAACGCCGGTCGGTGAAATGCTGGGCGATGCGGTGAACCGAAAACGTGGTCAGTCCGAAACATGCAACCATGACAATCCGGGCGGCAAATATCTGTTCCATCTCGTGCCCCGGCAGCCCATCGAGCCAGGTGAAGCCACGGACAAAGAAGGTCTGCATCGGACGGTCCAGCCGACCATCAATAAAGGCGTGGACATGAGACAGAAAATAGAACTCGTCCCAGTTCACATTGTGGGTGTTCGTCAACACCAGAAGCAGTGCGAAGACGGCGAAGATGCCGACACGCACCACACGATCAAGGGTGATAACCCCTTCTAGATCAGCAATTTTCTGACCTCCAGTGGTGGCGTTATCCATTCTCCACTACCCTGACCGGGCCGAGGGGGATCACCTCGGTGGGTTTGCGGGACACGCGCAGCAACTCGCGGGCTCGGATGTCTTCCAGCAGACTGCGGTTTGCCGCGATGAGATCGGCCAGGATGCCAACGGCGAACAGGATCGTGGCCATGGCCAACAGCACACCGGACAGAACCAGCGACTGCACATGCCCTGCCCCGCCATCTGTCGCGTAATAGTAAAGAAACCGACCCACGCCGATCAGGCCCGGCAGGGCAAAGACTGCCGCAAGCGTAAAGAAAAACCGCAGTGGCGCGTAGATCACGAAGACGCGCAGGATCGTTTGCGCCGAGCGGGTGACATATTCGCGGATACCCCTGAACAGACGCGACGGGCGTGTCACCTTGTTGACCCGGACCGGCACCGAGGTCATCGGGATGTGTTTGCGGCCAGCCTGAATGATGGTTTCAAGCGTGTAGGTGTAGGTGTTGACCACACAAAGCCGGGCGGCGGCATCCCGGGAATAGGCACGAAACCCGCTGGGCGCATCGGGAATTTCCGACTTGCTGGCAAGGCGCACGACCCAACTGCCCAACCGTTGCAGGATTTTCTTCAACGGAGAGAAACTTTCAATCTCGGTGATCGGGCGGGCCCCGACCACGATCTGCGCCTGACGGTTCAGGATCGGAGCAACCAAGGCCGGAATGTCATCCGCACAATACTGGTTGTCGGCGTCAGTATTGACGATCACATCCGCACCCAGAGACAGCGCATATTCGATGCCGGCGCTGAACGCGCGGGCCAGACCAACATGGCTGCTCATCTCCAAAACGTAATCGGCCTTGGCTTCCCACGCGACATCAACGGTGCGGTCGGTTGAGCCATCGTCGATGACCAACACCTCAACTCTGTCGAAGCCAGGAACGGATCGCGGGATCGCCGCGATCGCTTCTGCGAGGGTTTCCTCTTCGTTTAGCGCCGGTATTTGAACGACAAGTTTCATGATCATGCCACATAGATGAATTCAGGGTTACAGATACCCTTCGTTTTTGGACAGAATTATGTCCAAAAAGGGTAATTGTTACGCAATCTGAAACGATTGCCGTACACCTTTGAAATTGGCACCAACCGTACGACACGGCCTGTTTTTTCGGGCGCTATCTAGAGCGGCCAAGGCGCGTCCTTAAATCCGGTTTGATCAGCACGAATGGTTTAAGCGAGGTGGCACAATTCACGGCTCGAAAACGAGCAGGGAACATGGCTGATCTATACTGGTTAAGCGTCGCGTGGAGGATCCGCGCACTCAATCCAAGGCTCATCACCCAGCAGCCAACTTGAAAGCCCTGACGCCTAGTCGACTTTGATGACCTCGATCCTGGTCACGCCGTCATCATGGACAAAACTGGAGTAGACTGGCCAGTTTTTTGAAGGATCTATGATTTTTGCCGTCTCCATCGACATGCAGACTGGGCGCATACCATCGGCGTCCGGGTCCAACGTTTTTATCCAGTTCTCCAGCCGAGCGGTTACGTTTATCGTGTCACCGATCACGTTATATCGCAGGGAGCCGCTTACACCCAACGTCCCCCCAAGGGCTTTCCCGCTGTTCAATGCAATGCGCAGCCGGTAGCTTGGGTGTCCGTCCGCTTTTTGGTTCAGTTCCACCGCCGCTGCGCGCATATCCCTTGCGCAGCGCAGGGCGGAAAGGGCGTCGTTCTGCCTTTGCTCTTGCGTGTCGCTGGGAATCGGCGCGCCGAAGATCACGAGTATGCCGTCGCCGGTGTATTTCTCGACAAACCCGCCATGCTGGCGCGCAACCTCTCCCATCTTGTCCAGAATGCGCGACACCCAGGTCATGAAGTCTTCGGCATCCATTGAATTGCCAATGCGCGTCGAGCCTTCGATGTCGGCAAGAAGCGCGGTCACAACCAGTCTTCGCGACTTTGGCTTGCCGCCAGACAGCAGGCTTTTTCTCTGCTGCCATATCTCAGCAGACAACTCATCAGACAAGTGAGACGAGAAAACCTGAACGATTGCATGCCTTTGGTTGCGCGAAATACCCGCGATGACCGCAAACGCAATCAAGAACCCCAAAAGCCAACCCAACGCGGACGGGACAACGGGCATCAGCACGGCGTTTTTCTGGATTAATGACAGGGCAATCAGCAGGCCCACGCCTCCGGAAACCGCAATCGCTACGGAAGGGCCAGTGACCCGGACAAACATGGCAATACACGAGCCCGCGAAGACGCAGACGAAGATCATCAACACAGCAGATGAATTGCTTAAGGAATGCAACGGCAAAAGACTGGCGTTCGTATAGTCGACCAATTGCTGAAATATGGCCGCGTGTATTTCGGCCCCGTACGCAAAACTCGCGCCGGTCGAGCGTTTGAGCGGGGTTTGAAAGTAATCCTTAACGGATTGGCTGGTCAGCCCGATGATCGCGACTTTGTTCTTGATGCGCTGCATGTCTCGCCCAGCCAGGACATCCGCAGCCGGAATCCGCTGCGCAATCGGCAACGCGTTTTTGTAGTCGATGATGATTTGGTAGCCGGACGTGTCGGCATTTCGAAACAGGTTGGACCCGACCGTCAACGGAGGTGCCACCGTGCTGCCGAACATCAGTTGGCTCGGGTTTTCTGGATCCGCTTGCAATGCCGGACGACGCGAAAACTCGGCTGCCAATTGCATGGGCAGCGACAGTGACAATCCTTGCGCATCGCTGACCAGCAGCAACGCGCGTCGGGCCACGCCATCAGGGTCGATGGGTATATCCGCAAACCCGGTTCTTACACCCGGCGGGGCGGCAATGCCCGCGCCGCTTTCATCCGGCAGTTTCGAGATCACAACAACTCTGGGGTCACGCAGAACGTCAAGCAGGTCTTCGCGGCCAGAGCCGGTTGACACATCCCTGTAGATGTCCACCCCGACGGCTGCTGCGCCGGCCTCCAGCAAATTCTCGACAAGCTGGGCCAGTTGGGCGTCAGGCAGGGGCCAACCCCATGTGCTCAGATCCTGATCGGATATCGCAACAAGATAGACATCTTCCGTCTGCGTTTTTTCCGAAATAGCGGAGGTTGTCCAATCGTATTGCGCAAGCTCAAGCGGCTCCAATGCCCCATTGTTGCGCAGCACTGCGATCGAACTGCCAACGATCAAGGTAATCGATACGACCAGAACCCATCTCTGCCACATCGGCAAAAGCGGCGTGGCCAGAAGGCCAGCTTGCTTTCGGCCCTTGGATATCAATCAGCCACCCCGGCAGATCGCAAGAGCTGCTCGAATTGGTCAGGGTTCACAGGTCGAACGCGACCGCTCAGGCTGATGTCAACCAACGGGGACAACGCGTCAAACCACAGCCCGTCGGCCGACGGGTTTCCAGAGTTCACTTCCCCGGGAACGCGTTCAACAAGACGCATCGACCGGTCGCTGACCGTGCTTGTTTTGCTGTCCAAGAGCAGAATCTGCCATTCATAAATCTTGCCGGTTTCCAGGTTTTGCTGCAGCCGACCCAAATCCACCCCGTAATATCCCGGCGGGAAGGGCCCGTTGAGCAGCAGTTCACCTCCGGGCACGCCAACAGGGTTCAGGGCGAACACCAGATCCCCTCGGTGCCCGGACTTTAGATGCCAGACCAAGGGCGGAGACGGCAGGGTTGTCAGGCCCCCGTCTTCGGGTGCCAATAGCAAAAGCGCGCCTTCTTCACCTTCTGCAGCAGAGCCCCGCGTGCCCGCGCCCATTCGATCTTTTGGTGTTCCGATTTTAGGGGGGACGAACACGATCTCGTCGGTGCCGTCGGCTGCGTCACTTTCATCGGCGGCAACCAGCTTGCCGCCCGGAATTGCCACCAGGATCAAAAAAGCAAACAGGGCGTTTTTGGAAAGATTAATGCACGACACACAATGCCTCGCGAAACAAACTGATTAACAGAAGACCCTTTGTGACATTAGCTTAGGTCGGATTCTGGATTGAGTCCAGTTTCCGGGCCCCGTCGTCCGCGTATCGAAAAGAGCGGTAAGATGTGGTACGGTACGCGATGTTTGACGGTGCTGGCTCGGGTTCTCTTGTATGAATTTAGGTTTTCAGAACATCATTCTGCTTCTTCGGGCTTTTGTTTTGGCGTGTTTCTTAGCTGTTCCGGCGGTGTCATTGGCCGAGGACGCGCGCGTTGCGCTGGTGATCGGCAATTCCGGCTACGATAGTGTTTCCAGTTTACCCAATACAAAGAATGACAGCCGCGATCTGGCTGACGCGTTAGAGCGCATAGGTTTCGAAGTCACCCGTGGTCTGGACCTGAACTTCCGAGACATGCGTATCGCGATCCGCGACTTTGCCGAGGCTGCGGCTGACGCCAAGGTGGTCGTGGTCTACTTCGCAGGCCACGGTATTGAAATCGACAACACCAACTACCTCATTCCAATCGACGCCGAGTTGCAAAGTGACCGGGACATAGAACTCGAGGCGATCCGGCTAGACACGCTGATTGGCTCGGTTTCCGGTGGCGATGGGCTGAAAATCATCCTTATCGATGCATGCCGTAACAACCCGTTCGTGCCGAACATGGCGCGCACCTCGTCCACCCGGTCTGTTGGCCATGGGCTTGCGCGGATAGACCCAAGCGGTGTTTTGGTGGGCTATGCCGCGCGCAGCGGCACCCTGGCGCTGGACGGGGATGGGCGAAACAGCCCCTATGCGCAGGCGCTTCTAAGCCATATCGAGGAACCCGGTCTGGAACTGGGCAAGATGTTCCGCAAGGTCCGGGACACGGTGTTTGACCTGACCGATGGCTATCAGGAGCCATTCACCTATGGATCCTTGCCGGGGCATGACATCTATCTCGTGTCCCCACCCGCCCCGCAGCCTGCAATTGCTATCGAACAGGCCGCACTCACCCCCCGGTCTCCGGACAAAGAAGCCGAGGCAGCCTGGGACGATTTCCGCGACAGCACGTCGCCCGATGCGCTCGAGGCTTTTGCCAAGACCTATCCCGACACAGCCTATGCCGCGCTGGCGTTGTCGATTGCAGATCGGTATCGAAAAAACACCGCTCAGACCTTACCGCCTGCGGACCTGCCCAAATGGTGCAAAAACCCCAAGAACGAGGCGCAGTCCCTGATATGCCGCGATCCTGATCTTCTCAAACAAGACAGCGAAGTTTCAGAACTGTTTCAAAGACGCCTTGATTTTGTCCGAAGCGGTGCCGCTCGGGGACAGGCCCTTGTTGAACAGCGGAATTGGCGCCTGTCGCGGGATGAATGCGGCAGCGACCCGGTTTGCATCGCACAATCCTACAAGCTGAGAAAGATCGCGCTGGTCGAGTTTGACGACGCCGCAATGCCAACGGCCCTGGTGGTCCGCTCGGTTCAGGAAGAGCTCAATCGTATGAGCTGTGGAGCGGGTGACCCAGATGGCGTGATAGGTGGCCAAACGCGGAATGCCTATGCTCTGGCCGCCTCATTGCTGTCGGATCTCAAAAAAGGAGCCGCGCTGGACGATACGCAGACACTGAACGTTCTGCGCGCGCAACCAACTGCCGAGTGCTCGTTCCTCAAGCGGGCTGTCAAAGAACCCAAACTTCTGGAGGGCATCTGGAAGGTTCGAACAGTCACATGTCCCGGTGAGGCCAAAGGTTTCAACCTCAGGCGGATACAGCTTAAACACGATGGCAATGGGGTCTATTCCGGCAGGCTGGCTTACGAAAACGGTGCTTTCAAGCGAGCAATCGGCGCGCGGCTGTCGGATCGTGTGCTCTCACTCACGCATGTGACGACAAATGGCAGCCGACAATCCTATTTCTTCGAGCCTTCGGACGTTCCAAACAAATTTAGTGGCTCGGACTGGTCGAAATGCACCATTTCGGTCAGCAGGTAGCGCAAAAGTCGTTCCCACTCATCAGTTCAAACTACCTTCAAGCACAACTGAGCGCGCATTGTTGCCGGAACCGTCAAACCATTCTGTCGGCACCACATTGGTCAGGTCACGACGCCCGCGCGTTTGATACTGGAACTGCGCGAATGCCTTTTTGCCGGGTCCATGCTTCGTGTTGGGCTTAGAGGGCAACCAGTTCGTATAGTCCACCGGTTCCCCGCTATACCAGCGCCAACCAATGACAGCGCTGCCTTCTTTTGGGTCCTTCCTAAACCCAAAATAGGGTCCTGCTTTGTAGCTGTAGTTCGTTCGGCTATCGTATCCGATTTCAAAGAACGAGGGGTCGTTTGCCATCATTCTGACGATGAACGCGTTCTCTTCAGCCGATGTGATCGACGCAAGATCAACCCCGCATTTCTGTGCTTCACTGCGCGCAGTTCGAAGCTGGCCCGAATACTTCATTACGATGTATAAGTGGCCGCGAAATTTGCCGTAAACGCTTTGTCGTAGCCCCAGGCATTTCAGAACTTCTGTTATATCTTCGGATTCGCCCAGCACTTCCAGTTCTTTTGCATTCTGGCGTACCGCGAACGGATTGCTAATGAAGGTCTCGTTGTCCTCGTGCTGCGATCCCAGCCTCAATATGGCCAATATGGCGGGGTCGACATAACCGGTCTCGTCAAGCCCGTTGGCGGCTTGCAGTGCCCTGAGGCCGGAGCGGGTTTTGGGTCCGAACGCTCCATCGGCCGTGCCAACGTCAAACCCGGCAGTGTTGAGACTTTCCTGAACGCGCTTTCTGCCCTCGCGATCCGGCAGCAAAGTATTTTCCAGGCTTTTCAAATTCCCACTCTTTGCCAGCCATTTCGGCGTGATTTCGGCCATTCGTTTCAGGGCATCAGGCTCGGTAATAGAGGCAGCGCGGTATTTCTGTGCCACCAGGCTCCAACCACGCATTGTGTTGGTTTTCATGGCAGCCGTTATGACGTCCTGGCGCGTTACCGGCGTCGGCTGCGGACCCGGACCGGCAGCACCCTGACTTTGCGGCACCTGCAACGCGACCGGCTCAACCTTGGGCACCAGATAAATGTCTTCTCCGGGAAGCGAGCCGTAGATGAAAGGCTCCTGAAACCCCTCGGTCAGGTCATACACACGGTCTCGAACTCTGCGGAACATCTTGCCCAGTTCCAGACCAGGCTGTTCGATATGTTCCAACAGCGCCTGCGCGTAGGGGCTGTTTCGCCCGTCCCCGTCCTGCGCCAAGGTCCCGCCCCGGGCAGCATAGCCAACGACAACACCCCCCGGCTCTACCGCCGCCAGACCACGTCCGATGGATCGCGTATCCGACACACGCGCCATCTGAGCCAAAAATGGGTTGTTCCGGCAGGCATCAACCAGGACGATTTTGAGACCCGGAGAGTTCGAGATCGAATTGACAATCGCGTCCAACCGAATTGCTTCAAAATCAACGTCACGATCACTTTTGAGCGTCGCATTCACGGGTATCAGGTAGTTCGTGTTTTCGATTTCGATGCCGTGCCCGGCAAAGTAGATCAAAGCGACATCGGCGGTGGCCGCAGCCTCGGCGAAGTCACGCAACGCGATACGCATGCCGTTATAGTCGAGATTCAGCCCTTCCGTGACATCGAACCCGATCCGTTTCAGAGACTTGGATAAATCCTCGGCGTCGTTTGACGGGTTTCGCAGGTCAGAGACATGTTGGTAAGCAGAGTTACCGATCACCAAAGCGACGTTCTTGTCCTTGGCCTCAGCTAAATTAGCGACGGTCGTCAAGAACAAAACAAAAAGCAGATGCGGAAGGCTGAATCGCCGGACAAACATAAGAAACATGCGTAACCACTCAAAGATGAGCCCTGAGAACCGCCAAGATGTTAGCATAAAACCGGCCGTTTACGAACAGCGTGCTGCCGTCAGGCAAATGCGCACCCAATCAATATGCATAATCAGACGCAATTTTCGCACGAGCATTTAGGTGCGTGTCAGAAATTGCTCAGAGACGCACCTTTGCCATCGAAAACATGGATATTGTCACGCAAGATGTTCAGCCCGAGCAGGTCACCAGGTTTGGCCGGAATATTACCGTGCTTGCGAACCATAAGCGGTCCGATACCAACCGCATTCACGTAGATATTTGTGTCCGACCCCAGATGTTCGACCACATCCGCAACGACGTCGATATCTCCGGCACCGGGTGCAACCACGTCCAAATGTTCGGGCCGGATGCCCAACTCAGCTACTCCCGCCAGCGCACTTGCATGCGGTAAATCCAGTTCGATGCCGCTCTGCATCATCACACCGGTTTCAGTTTGGGAAATCGGGATCACGTTCATCGTCGGAGAGCCGATGAACTGCGCGACGAACTTGTTGGCCGGTTTTTCGTAAAGCTCCAGCGGGCTGCCGACTTGCTGGATCACCCGGCCGTTCAACACGACAATCCGGTCAGCCAGTGTCAGCGCCTCGACCTGATCATGGGTGACGTAGATCATCGTTGCGCCAAGGCGTTGGTGCAGATGCGCGATTTCCAGACGCATCTCGACCCGCAGGGCAGCATCAAGGTTTGACAGCGGCTCGTCGAACAGAAACGCACGGGGTTGGCGAACAATGGCGCGCCCCATGGCAACGCGTTGCCGCTGGCCACCGGACAAGGCCTTGGGAAGACGGTCGGTCAGGTGTTTCAGACCCAACGTTTCGGCCGCCTTCGCGACTTTCGAGATGCGTTCCTCTTTCGGATCACGGCGGATTTCCATCGAAAACCCCATGTTCCGCTCGACATCCATATGGGGGTAGAGCGCATAGGACTGGAACACCATGGCGATGTCCCGGTCGCGGGGGCGCACGTCGTTCATGCGCTCGCCGTCGATCAGGAATTCGCCGCCGGTGATTGGCTCTAATCCCGCGATCATCCGCAACAGGGTGGACTTGCCGCAGCCCGACGGACCGACCAGCACCACGAACTCCCCATCCTGAATGTCCAGGTTGATATCGCGCAGCACCTGGACCGAGCCGTAGTTCTTGCTGACGTCGCGCAGTTCGATACGTGCCATTGCAGCCTCCTACCCCTTGACCGCGCCAGAGGTGAGCCCCTGCACGAGATAGCGTTGAATGAAGATGAAAAACAAACAGCTGGGGATGAGTGCAAGCACTCCGGCAGCCATCATCTGCCCCCAATCGACCGAGAATTTGGACACGAAGGTCAGCAGCCCGACTGGGAAGGTCATCGCGTCATTCTTCGAGATCAGCATGAGTGCGAACAGCAGTTCCGACCACGCAGCGGTAAACACAAAACCCAACGTCGCCCCCAGTCCCGGCAGGGTCAGCGGGAACACCACCAGCCTCAGCGCTTGAAAGCGCGAACAGCCATCCATCATCGCTGCGTCCTCAAGATCGGTCGGGATGCCGTCAAAGAAAGATTGCATCAGGAAGGTCGCGAAGGGGATGTTGAAGGCCGTGTAGACGATGATCAGGCTGGTCAGCGAATTGAGCAGGCCCAGATCGGCCACGATCTTGTAGATCGGTGCGATGATCATCAGCAGCGGAAACATCTGGGTGATCAGCATGACTGCAATGATGATCCGCTTGCCCGCAAACACAAAGCGCGAGAAGGCATATCCGGCCCCTGCCGCAATCAGTGTCGTGACGAAGGCCGTACCCAGCGAGACGATCAGAGAGTTGCGGAAATAGGCCAGAAAGTCGGTCTGGAACAGAACGGTCGAAAAGTTCTCGAAGGTCGCAGCGCTTGGGAACATGCGCGTGCCTTCGGAAAAGATCAGCGCATCCGGAGTGATCGCGATCTTGACCAGCCAATAGAGCGGGAACAGCGCGAACAGCAGATAGAAAGCAAGGGCGGCGTATTTGCCAACGACCAACGCCGGATTGCGAGACGCGACGGGTGACATCAGATCTTCACCAACTTTTTGCGCAACCACAGCAGGATCACCGCATAGATTAGCAAGATGAACAACAGCGCAACGGCAATGGTCGAGGCATAGCCGAAGTCCAGCTTTCGGAATGCGGTGGTGAAGATGTAGGTCGACAGGATTTGCGTCGAATTGGCCGGGCCTCCGCCGGTCATGACAAAGATCAGATCGGCGAAGTTGGCGATCCAGATGGTGCGCAGCATCACTGTGATGGCGATCATCGGGGCCAGAAACGGCAGAGTGATCTTGGTGAAAATCTGCCAGGGCGAAGCACCATCGATCTCGGCTGCCTCATAGAGCTCGGACGGGATGGATTGCAGCGCGGCCAGCAGGGTGATGGCGAAGAAGGGCACTCCGAACCAGATATTCGCCGTGATCGGCCCCCACATGGCAAGATTCGGATCGCCGAGGATGTTGAACGGCTCCGACAATACACCCAACGCGGCCAGCCAGTGCGGCAACGGGCCAATGACGGGGTTGAACAGCCAGGCCCATGTCAGCGCCGACAGGAAGGTGGGCACGGCCCAGGGCAGAAAGACCAGTGCCTGAAACAGGCGTTTGCCGAAGAAATCGGTGTTCAGCAACATGGCCAGACCAAGGCCCAACAGGAACTGAAAGGTGATGGAGCAGAAGGTCCAGAAAAACGTGTTCTCCAGCGCGATCCAGAATTTGCGATCCCCCCAAAGGTCAAGATAATTCTCGAACCCGACCCAGCCGGTTTTGAACGGGTTCAACAACTCGATGGATTGAAACGAATAAGAAATGCCAATGATCAGCGGCACCATCATAACGGCTCCGATCAGGATCAGCGCCGGAGACAGATAGAAAAACGGCTCGACCAGATATTGCAGGTAGAGCGAGCGTCGCGCCCGGGCTTTCCCGGGCACAACAGTTTTTTGCAGACGCGCGGTCATTGACCGGCTTTCCACTTCGCGTATTCGTCGGTCAGCATCTCGGCCCACTCATCCGCAACGTCCTGTGCGGTGCGTTGACCCAGCAAGGCCTCCTGACTGGATTCCAGCAGAACGGTGCTGGCGAAATAGCCCCATTGCTCCAGATAGGTGGGCATGGTGGTGGGTTCGTATTGCGCGCCGTTCAGCTCCTCGAACCAGCCTTTGAACTGCTCGGTTTTGAAGTGCGGGTCCTGATCCGCGCCTTTGTGGATCGGAATCACACCCACGCGTTTGGCCCAGGTGGCGTTGGCATCAGGTGAGGACAGGGCTGCGACCAGATCGAACGCTTCTTTCTCATGCTCAGTCGCTTTGAACACAGACCAGCCTGCGAAACCGATGGTCGGGAACGCCTTGCCCGAGGGGCCGACGGGCATCGGGATCACGGCAAAATCCTCGGCTGGCATCCGCTCGGCGATTGCGATCAAGGCGTCGGGGTCCTGATCGAGGAAAGCGCAGGTGCCAGAATAGAACCCGGCGACGATCTCGTTGAAGCCCCAGCTGACGCTGTCCTTGGGGGCATATCCCTTTTGGTAGAGGTCGATCATGAACTGAAGACCCTCGACCGAACCGGGCTCGTTGATGCGGCTTTTTCCGTCTTCGGTGAAGAACTCGTTGGTGCCGTTCATCACCGCGCTAAACATGATCCAACCGTTTGTGCCGCCCGGCCCGCCGCGCAGGCAATAGCCGTATTTGCCATCAAGCTCGGACACTGCGGCCGACGCTGCCATGAACTCTTCCATCGTCCCCGGAGGGCTGTCGACGCCCGCCTCGGCCAGCAGTTTCTTGTTGTAGAACATGGCCCGCAGGTAAAAGCCGTAGGGGATCATATAGAGGTCCCCGGCCTGCGACCCCATCGCGACGGTTTTGTCGGTCAGCGTGCCGCCATGTTCCCAATTGGCCACATAGTCTTTCAGACTGACCAACTGATCCGAACCGGCATAAAGCGCCTGCCATGTATCGGGCATTTCCACCACATCAGGGATGTCGCCACCTGCAACCATCGTGGCCAGCTTTTCAAACGCGCTGCCCCAGGGCAGAGATACGATCTCAACCGTAACGCCTTTATTTGCGGCTTCGAAATTGTCCACAAGGCCTTGCAGAACCTCGGTCCGTTCCGGGCTGGTAATCACCTCGACCAGTTTCAGCTTGGTCTCGGCATAGGCCGCCGATCCCATCAGCGTCGCCGCCAGAGTTAGCCCTGTCAGTATGCGTTTCATTCTCTGTTTCCCTCCGTGAAAGATCTGTTGTGTTTGCCCGTTCAGACGGTGCTTTTTGAAAGTGCTTGCTCGAAATCTGCCCAAAGATCGTCAGCGTCCTCCAGCCCGAGGCTGAGGCGCACAAGGTTCGGCGACACGCCGAATTTCTGCATTGAGTTCTCTTCCCCCGCCTGCGCCAGCCCAACGCGCGCAGGCAGGATCAGGCTTTCATACCCACCCCAGCTGACACCAAGCCGAAAGATCGACAGCGCGTCAGCAAAGGCCGGGATATCGACGCTGTCGTCAAATTCCAGTGACATCAGGCCCGAGCGCCCTTTCAGGCCGGGCACCGTATTGGCTCCGGGCGAGTGGATGGCGGTGACCTGCGGTACGGCGGACAACCGGTCCACGAACGTATTCGCCGTCGCCTCATGCTGGCGCATCCGGGCGGTCAGGGTTCGCAGCCCGCGGGTCAGCAAAAATGCCTCGAACGGGGCCAGCTTGGCCCCCAGCAGCGGCAGGGTCAGATCACGGATGCGGGCGATGTTGGTCAGGGAGGAAACAACAACACCCGCAACCGTGTCAGAGTGCCCCGAGATATATTTCGAGGCTGAGTGGATCACGATATCGACCCCCAGCGGGATCGGGTTCTGAAAGACCGGGCTGGCCCAGGAATTGTCGATCATGGTCAACACCCCATGCCGCCGGGCATGGCTGCTGACACGGCGTAGGTCCATCGGGGTGAAAATCACCGAGCTTGGACTTTCCAGATATGCCAGTGTCGCACCTTCCAGCAGATCACCATCATTCTCGAACCGATCCACCGGGTAGTAGTCGATCTGAACCCCCATCGGTCGCAGCATGCGTTCCATGAACCGGTAAGTGTCGGGGTAGACATGTTCGACGCAGACGATCCGGTCGCCGGGCTTGATGAACGCCAGTAGCGCCGACGAAATCGCCGCCATGCCCGAGGCGAAGCCAACGGCGGCCTCTCCACCCTCGGCCTGCGCCATCAGTTGCTCAAAGGCGGCAACGGTCGGGTTTTGCACGCGGGTATAAAGCGCTGTGTCTGACAGACCGGCCATACGATCTTCAAAGGCTTTGTAGTTGTCAAAGGTAAACAGCGAGGTCTGCACGATCGGCGGCGCGACGGCGCCCATAGTCTCATCGGCTACTGCAGCCAGAAGCGTGGCAAGGTCGCGGGTGTCAGACATTCTGATGCTCCATCACCCGACGAATTTCGGTTTCGACCAGGGCCAGAATGTCCTCCATCAGGCGTGCCGCTTCTTCCGCATTCCCGGCGATGACCGCCTCGGCCATTGGCAGGTGCAAAGGGATGCTGCTCTGCCCCAGATGCGGTTGCCCGAACGGCGCTTCGTAGACTTCGTTGAACCCCTGCTGGATCTGCAGGATCAATTGCCGGAACAACGGGTTTCCGGATGCTTCATGCAGCGTGTCGTGGAACCTGCGATCCGCGTCACGCCAATCCTCTCCGGCCTCGTACGAGGCCATAAGTTCCATCGCGCGGGCCATGATTACCCGTTTTTGTTGCGCATCCGCCAGACGGGCGGCCAGACGCACGGTTTCGATCTCAAGCGGGCGGCGCACCGCGTGAGTCCGCAGCAGACTTTCGGCCTCAAGCTTGACGGAAACAGGCAAGTGGATTGAGTTCGAAACAACCTCGGCCGCCAGACGCGTACCCGCTTTCTTGTTGCGCACCACGATGCCCATGTTCTGCCATGAGGTCAGCGCCTCGCGCACCTTGGCGCGGCTGATGCCCAGTTGCTGCGCAATCTCGACTTCGGTCGGCAGTTTGTCCCCGATGGTCAGCCCGTTGGCTTCGATCATTTGCGACAGGGCGTCGATGACATCCTTGCTGGTGCTGCCGCGCGGCAGTTTCTGCAAGCCTGTGCTGAGCTTTGTCACGGGCTGAGAGATATCGGGGGACTGTGGCACTGACCGTTTGCTCCGATTCCGAAGGTAGGATCAGCGTTGCATATAATGTCGGACAAAAACAAGTATTTTGTCCGACATTATTTTGGCAACAAAAATACTTTCTGTTACAAGGGCATAGATAACTTACGCTCAGGCGTAGAGGTTCAGCCCCGCCTCATCAAACAGCAGCGGAGATTTGCAATTGACCCGCAGCGGCACCTGATCGCCCGGCTTGGCCTTGACCTGCCCGGACAGTTGCACCGTGGCCGATTGTCCGTCCGGCAAACGGGTATATAGCAGCGTGGTGTCGCCAAGCTGTTCCACCACCTCGACCTTGGGGGAAAGGCTTGGGTTGTCGGGGTCGAGTTCAAAGAAATCAGGGCGCAGGCCAATCTCGACCGGGGCGTTGCCCGCGCTTTCTGGCAGCGGCAAAGCCACGGATGTGTCCGAGAACTGAACCGTCAGGCTCTGCGCATCGCTCTGATACCCGTCGAGCCGCACGAAGATCGCGGGCGGCTGCCCCAGAAACCCGGCCACGAACTTGTTGCGCGGACGGTTGAACAGATCGAGCGGGCTGCCGATCTGCTCGATGACGCCCTCGTTCATGACCACGATCCGGTCGGCCAGCGTCATCGCCTCAACCTGATCATGAGTCACGTAGATCATCGTGGCGTCCAGCTGATTGTGCAGCCGCGCCAGTTCGACCCGCATTTCCACGCGCAGCGCCGCGTCGAGATTGGACAGCGGCTCATCAAACAGGAAAATCTTGGGATCGCGCACAATGGCACGGCCGATGGCGACGCGCTGACGCTGACCACCGGATAGGGCCTTGGGCTTGCGATTCAGATAGCTTTCAATCTTCAGAACCTTCGCCGCCGCCAATACCTTTTCCTTAATCTCGGCCTTGGGGCGTTTGGCGATCTTCATGCCAAAACCGATATTCTCGGCCACCGTCATGTGGGGATAGAGCGCATAGGACTGAAACACCATCGCCACGTCGCGCTCTTTCGGCAGCAATCCGGTGACCGACCGCCCGTCAATCTTCAGATCGCCCGAAGTGACTTTTTCCAGCCCCGCAATCGTGCGCATCAGGGTGGATTTGCCGCAGCCCGAAGGGCCGACCAGCACGATGAACTCGCCCGGTTCAACGCTCAGGTTGATGTCCTTCAGCGCGTGAAAGTCACCATAGTGCTTATCCAGAGAAATAGCTTCGAAAGCGGTCACTTGGGTCGGTCCTTACTTCACGGCGCCCATGGTCATGCCCGCGATCATCTTCTCGGACAGGATGGCATAGACAAGGATGGTGGGGATGATGACGATGGTCACGCCGGCAAACAGGCCGGGCCAGTCGCTGGTGTATTGCATCGCGTTCTGCAGCGAATAAAGGCCCAGCGGCAGAGTCCGGTTTTCGGGGCTGTTCAGGATCACCAGCGACAATTGGTATTCGTTCCACAGCCAGATGAAATTCAGGATCGCCGCCGTTGCCACACCCGGCTTGGCCATGGGCAACATCACATAGCGGAAGGTCTGAAAATCGCTGCACCCGTCCAGCAGAGACGCGGCCTCAAGCTCGGACGGGAGCGAGGCAAAGAACCCGGTCAGCAGGTAGACGGTGAAGGGGATCGAGATTGCCACAAACACAACGGTCAGGCCGGTCAGACTGTCGGACAGGCGCAGCCATGCGAGGATGCCGAAGATCGGGATAAACAACATCGGAATCGGGATGCCCATGCCGATAACGAACAGGTTGGTCAGCGCCTCGCGACCCCGAAACTTTGCTCGGCTGAGCACATAAGCCGCCGGGGTCGAGACCACAAGGATCAGCAGCACCGACAGGCAGACGATGACGACCGAGTTCGAAAAGAACTCACCCAGCCGTCCGACATTCCACGCGGTCTCGAAGTTTTCCCAGCGTAATTCGGCGGGGGGTTTGAGTCCGGATCGCAACACCTCGCGCTTGGATTTGAACGCGCTCATCACCACCCACAGGATCGCGGCGACGGTGAAGGCGACCCAGGCCCAGATGGCGATATATGCAGGCAGGCGGCGCAGCAGGGTCATGGCTCAGAACTCCAACTGATCGCGGCGCATCAGGCGGCGGACAAGGACAATCAGCGAAAACGCCAGCACCAGCATCACCACACCGATCGCGGTGGCATAGCCCAGCTGATAGATCGGATCCCGCTGGCCGAAGCCCATAATGTAAAGGTAGATCCCCAGCGTATAAAGCTGCTGCGGCACTTGCAGGAAGCCGAAGGCGAACGGAAACTCGAACATCTTCACTGCGTTGATGATCCAGATGACAAAGGAAATCGTCATCACGTCCCAGATCATCGGCACGGTAATGTACCAGAACTTGTGCCACAGGCTCGCGCCTTCCAGATCGGCGGCTTCGTACATATCGGGCGGGATTTTGTCGACGCCCGCCAACAGCAGGATCAGGAAGAACCCGGTGAAAACCCAGACCAGCGCGGCCAGCATGGCCCAGAAGATATTGTCGGGCGAGGTCCAGAGCGTCTTACCCGCCCCCTCGAACCCCAGCGCCTTGAGCGAAGAATTCAGCAGCCCGTAACGCGGGTTGTAGATATAGGCCCACATGGCCGACAGAGCCACGACCGAGACCACGTTGGGCAAGAAGAACACCAGCCGGAACAGCTTTTTGCCCCAGATGCCCGAATTGATCAGGATGGTGTAGAGGAACGCCAGAAAGAAGACGAAGAACCCGCCGACGAACAGCAAGGCTAACGTGTTGCGAAAGCTCAGCCAGAAGGTCGGATCGTTCCAGAGGCGGCGATAGTTGCCAAGGCCGATGAACTTGGCATCGGTACCGAAGCCTGACCATTCGAACAGGCTGAAGTAAAAAGTGAAACCGGTGGGTATCAGGAAAAAACACAGATAAACGATCAGAGCGGGCGCTACGAAGAACCCGATAAGTCTCTTGCCGATCATGTGCTCCACCCTGTCCTTTGATTAACCGGCCCCGGTGTCAGGGCCGGTCAGATGCTGAAATCAGCGGTTTTCCCAATAGCCTTTGGTTTGCTCGACCATGCCGTCGATGAACTCGTCAACGGTGATCTGACCCAGGAACACCTTGTTGTGCATCGCCTCATAGATGTTGCTGGAATAATCCGCATAGGCAACCTTGAGGCCCAGATTCTCGGACAACAGGCTGGTCGCATTGGCCACCGCTTCGCGGCTGTCCGCGATCACGTCGGCCCATTCGACCGAGGCATTGGCCACACCAATCAACGCATCATCCGCCATCTTCTGCTGTGCTGATTTGCTGAGCGCAAATTTGATGAAGTCCTGCGCGGCCTCGGCATCTTCTGCACCTTCCGGGATGGCAAAGCTGACCGCATAGATGATGGTGTCGTTCACATCTCCCTTGCCGCCTTCGACCATGGGGAAATTCATCGCACCCCATTCAAAGCCCTCTTCGACCTGATCGGCCAGTTCGATGGGCAGCCACGAGCCGACCAGTTCGGTCGCGGTTTCGCCAAAGGCCAGAGTCTGCTGACCGGCGGGCCATTGATAGCCTTTGCTTTCCTCGGGGATCAGACCATCGGCCCACAGGGCTGCCTCAAGCTCCAGCGCCTGACGGACGGCGGGGTCGCGCCATGTTTCGCCGGTTTTGTCCTCGGCCGCTTTCAGCACGAAATCGGGGCCTGCGATGCGTGCCAGCAGGTAGTTGAACCAGTTGATGTTGTAGAACGCGATATCGCTTTCCACCGCAATCGCGTTCACGCCGCTGGCCTGAACCGCCTTCATGGCGTCCACATATTGTGCCCAGGTAGAGGGGGTCTCGGTCACACCGGCGTCGCGCAATTGGGCAGCGTTGTAGAAAATCTGATAGGTATAGAAGGCGTAAGGCATCTGCCCGACCGAGCCGTTAAGCTCGGCGTTGGCCAACAGCGCGGGGTAGATCGCCGCGCCTACGGTGCCGCCATCGGAGGATTCTGCCGCGACCAGACCGTCCAGCGCAACCGCCGCGCCCTGCCCAACCAGACCACCGTTCAGGCCATCCATGTCCGCATCCATCAGGTCAATGCTTGTGCCACCGGCCAGCGCGTTCCGCACAGTTGTCTGGTTCTGGCGTCCATTCCACACCACGTTGAACGTTACATCAGGGTTTGCCGCACTGTATTCGTCCATCAACGCTTTCAGAACCTGCGCCTGCGGCTCGGGCTCGTTCCAGAACGACCAATACGTGATTTCGGTTTCCGCAAACGCCACGCTAGCGGTCAGGCTGGCGATCAGGCTCAAGCCGGAAAGTTTGATGTGAGACACAAGAATTCCTCCCTCAAGGTTGCGCCAGAGACGGCGATTTCGAATCGAACCTTACGGCCCGAAATGTAGTTTTGCAACATTTCTTGAATTTTACCTACTTTTCTGGCTCAGAATTGGGAGTTGTTTTCTCTCTGAGTTCCAGTAATGTAGTTTTGCTGATATATCGCAAGGCATGAAGGACACTCATTTGGCTGACAAGGCTGACATTCTGAACCAGATCGAACGCGACATGCCGGAATTGTCGCGCGCCCTGCGCAATGTGGCCGAGTTCCTGCTGGCTAATCCGACCCAGTTCATCCGCCAGCCTCTGCGCGAATTGTCAGAAACCATTGGCGTGAGCGAACCCAGCCTGATCCGGTTTGGCCGCCGCTACGGCTTCAAGGGCCTACCCGATCTGCGCATTGCCGTGGCCATGGCGCTGGCCGCGCAGGACAGCGGCAGCAGCGCCGAGATCGAACCCACGATCCAAGACAAGGAAGTGGTCAACAAACGGGCGAAACGCGCCGTGGCCGCCCTAGCAGCTGAGTTGATTTCGGACGACCAGTCGATCCTGCTCGATTCCGGATCGACCGTACAATTCCTCGGCGAACATCTGCGGCACGCGCCCTCCAAGAACCTGATGACCACCGGGCTGAACCTGATGTTGGCGCTGCACGATTGCCCGCAGCATCAGTTGATGCTGACCGGCGGCGTGTTGCGCCAGAACGCCATGTCGCTGAGCGGACGGCTGGTCGAAACCACGCTGGAAACCATGTCGTTCGACACCGTCCTGCTGGGTGCTGACCGGGTGGACCCGGCGCTTGGCCTGTCGACCTTCAGCGAGGACGAGGCGCATCTGAACCGCGCCATGATCCGCGCCAGCCGCCGGGTGATCGTGCTGGCCGACGCCAGCAAGTTCGGCCCCACCAAACTGCACCGCATCTGCGATCTGTCTCAGGTGGACGCCATCGTTTCGGACAGCTCGATGCCGGCTGACATGCAACAGGACCTGCGCAGCAGGAATGTCAGGCTCTACCTCGCCGACATTCCAGAAGCTGCGGCAACACCATCAAAAGAACGGACGTAATTCATGAGCGTTAATATCTGGGCAACCGAAACGGAAATTGCCGCACAGCCGGATATCTGGCGGGCTTGGTCGCACATCCTGCCCGGTATTGCGGCGGACATCTCGGGCTGGATCGCCGCGTGCAAGCCGGATGTGATCTGGCTGACGGGGGCGGGAACCTCGGCCTTTATCGGCGATGCGCTGAGCGTCTATCTGGACGGGCTGCTGGGCATCCCGGTCCGCACCGTGCCCTCGACCGATCTGGTGGCGCGTCCGGCGGATTATCTGAAACCGGGGCTGCGCCCGCTGGTCGTGTCCTTTGGCCGGTCCGGCAACAGTTCCGAGACCTTGGGCACGCTGGATTTGCTGGACCGGGACTGCCCGGCGGCGGACCGGCTGAATATCACCTGCAACGCCAACAGCGCGCTGGCCACGCGCGCCCACCCGGGACCGGGTGAGCAAAAGGTGATCGTGCTGCCCGACGCCTGCCACGATCAGGGCTTTGCGATGACCTCCAGCTATACCACCATGTTGCTGACCGCGCTGGCCTGTTTGTCGGGCACCGAGGAGGCCGCGATTTCCGCCAACCTCACCACTCTTGCTGACGCCGCGCGCGGTTTGTTACAAGACGCGCCGAGCCTGCCACGCCCGGCGCGCGCGGTGTTTCTGGGCTCGGGGCCGTATCTGGGCACCGCGCGGGAATCCGCGCTGAAGGTTCTGGAACTGGCTGCGGGTCAGGTGGTGACGGCTTGGGACAGTACGCTGGGCTTCCGTCACGGCCCCAAGGCAATCACCGATGACGAAACGACAGTGTTCGTGTTCCTGTCGTCGGACCCGCTGACCCGCAAATATGACGACGACATCGTGGCCGAACTGCGCAGCCAGTTCCCCGCCACACGCACCCTCAGCATCGGCGATCCCACTCACGGAGCCGTCCCGGACCTGAGCCTGTCCACAGGCCTGCCGGATGTCTGGAACACCGCACTTTATGTGCTGGTGGCGCAGATGCTGTCGGTCGCGTGGTCCAAGTCGCTGGGCCTGAACGTGGATAACCCGTTCGAAGGCGGCAACCTCAGCCGGGTGGTCAGCCATGTCCGCCTCTATGTCTGAAGCGGTGTGCGGCGGCATTGATCTTGGCGGCACCAAGATCGAGGCGACGCTGTTTGATGGCGACCTGACCCACCTCGCCTCGCGCCGTGTCGCCACGCCCCGGGACAGTTACGCCGATCTGCTCGACACGCTTGGTGCCGAGGTCGCGTGGTTGCGATCCGAAGCGCAGCACCGTGACCTTCCGGTGGGTGTCGGCATTCCGGGTCTGATCGACTCGGCCACAGGCCATTCAGTCACCGCCAACCTACCCGCCAACGGCAAGCCTCTGGGCGCCGACCTGAAGGCCCGCAGCGGCGGCACGATACGGCTGGCCAATGATTGCAAGTGCTTCGCCTTGTCCGAAGCGATTGGCGGCGCAGGAGAGGGCCATCACACGGTCTTTGGCCTGATCCTGGGCACCGGTCTTGGCGGCGGCGTTGTGATTGACGGCAGGTTGCTGCCCGGCCCGAACGCGCTGGCGGGCGAGATCGGCCACGCATCCCTGCCCGCCCCGCTGGTGGCTCAATACGGCTTACCGCTCCTGCCTTGCGGCTGTGGGCGGCAGGGGTGTTTCGAAACCTACCTGTCCGGCGCGGGCATGGAGCGGCTGTCTGACACACTCACGGGCCAGCGCCGCACCGCCCCCCAGATTGTCGCCGCCACCCTGCAAAACGACGCCGACGCGCAGCGGGTCTTCGAGGTTTGGCTGCATATCGCCGGAGAGCTCCTGCACAGCCTGCAACTGCATATCGACCCCGATTGCATCGTGCTGGGCGGCGGGCTCAGCAAGATCGACGGGCTGGACCGCAAACTATCTCGGGCGCTGGCGGCCTCGGCGTTGCCGGGCCTGCGCGCACCAGACATCCGCAAACCCAAATTCGGCGACAGCAGCGGCACCCGCGGGGCGGCTCTGCTGGTCTGCCCAGTGCCCGGAAGGACCTGACCCTATGAGCTTTTTCTCGGACCTGAATGCGCGCAACCGGGCCGGAACGCCGGTTGCCATTGCCTCGGTCTGTTCGGCGCAGCCTGACGTTCTGCGAGCCTCGCTGTTGATGGCACAAGACATGCAGCGCCCCATTCTGATCGAAGCGACCAGCAACCAGGTCAACCAGTTCAGTGGCTATACGGGGATGCAGCCTGCCGATTTCATCGCCTTTGTAAACGGCATTGCGCAGGAAACCGGGACCGACCCCGCCCTGATCCATTTAGGTGGCGATCACCTTGGTCCGCAGGTCTGGCGCAGCGAACCCGCCGACAGCGCGATGGCCAAAGCCGAGGATCTGATGCGCGCCTATGTGCAGGCCGGGTTCACCAAGATCCACCTAGACTGTTCCGAAGGCTGCGCGGGTGAGCCCGCGCAGGTCAACGACCAGACCTCGGCCGACCGCGCCGCGCGTCTGGCGGCCGTATGCGAGGCCGCCGCGTCCCATCCCGACCGCCTGAGCTATGTGATCGGCACCGAGGTTCCCCCGCCCGGTGGCGCGCGCGCTGATGAAGAGGGGCAGGGCGTCACCCCAACCGATCCCGCCCATGCCCGCAAGACCCTGCAGATCCATCAGGCCGCTTTCGAGGCCGCAGGTGTCGCGCAAGCCTGGCCCCGCGTGATCGGGCTGGTCGTCCAGCCAGGGCTTGAGTTTGCGCCGACCCATATCGACCATTTCGACTGCAGCGCACCCGATCACCTGTCCCAGGCCCTTACGGACGTACCGCATATCTGCTTCGAGGCTCATTCGACCGACTACCAGAACTCCGCCGTCTATCCCGCGCTGGCCGCCCGGCATTTTAGCGTTCTCAAGGTTGGTCCGGCGCTGACGTTCGCCTACCGGCAGGCGCTTTATGCGCTGGATCACCTGCGCGTGCTACTGGGCAAAGACGGCCCTAACCTGATGCAGCAGATGGACCGGATCATGCTGGATCACCCCAGTCATTGGCAAAAACACTATGTGGGCAACGCCGATGAACTGCGCCTGCAACGCCATTTCGGCTATGCAGACCGCATCCGGTACTACTGGCCCGACACCAAAGCGCAGCAGGCCGTATCGGCACTGTTCTCGGCACTCGGTCCGGATTGCCCGCCCGACCCCGTGCTGGCGCAGTGTTTCGCGCCCTCGGTCATCGAAACCGCAGAAGCACTGTGGATCTCAGGTGAAGACTGGGCAGACGGGCTTATTCTGGCGCAAATTCAGCAGGCGCTGCGCCCCTATTTCTTCTGAGGGGTCTTTCATGCGCTACCTCCTGCCCACCGCCCTGTTTGACTGGCAAGATCTGCGGACCGACACAGTTCTCGCCTGCGAGGGCGGGATTGTGGCGGATATCCTGCCGATTGCCGCCCTGCCTCCGGACGCTCAGACCGAGCGGATCGACGCTCTGATCACGCCGGGCCTGTTCGATGTGCAGGTCAATGGCGGCGGAGGGGTGATGCTGAACAACAGTCCCGCCCGCGACAGTGTGCGCCAGATCGCGCAGGCTCACAACGCCCATGGCACAGCGTTTCTGCTGCCGACGGTGATCACCGACCGCCCCGAAATCATGGAACGCGCCGCTCAGGCGGTTGCTGACGAGTTGGGGCAAAACGGCGTTCTGGGCATTCATATCGAAGGGCCGCATATCAGCCTGGCCCACAAAGGCACGCACAACCCGGCCCATATCCGGCCTTTCGATGATCAGACCATGTCGGTGCTGGAATGTCTGCGGAACCGGAAGGTTCCGGTTCTTCTGACGCTGGCCCCTGAAACCGTCGAACCGGGCCTGATCGCCCGTTTGACCGGCATGGGCGTTGTTGTCTCGGCCGGGCACAGCGCGGCAACGGCGGATGAAACCCGCCGGGCGCTGTCGGAAGGGCTGCGCTGCTTCACACATCTGTTCAACGGCATGCCCCAGATGACCTCACGCGCCCCGATGATCACCGGAGCTGCAATCAACAGCGAGGTCTGGTGCGGCATCATCGCCGACGGGCATCATGTCAGCGACGACATGGTGGCACTGGCCACCCGCGCCCGGCCGATGCCAAACCGGATGGTCCTTGTGTCGGACGCGATGTCCACCGTTGGCGGGCCGGACCACTTCGAACTGTATGGAGAGGTCATCCGGGTCGACAATGGGCGGCTCGTCAATGCTCAAGGGTCATTGGCCGGAGCGCATATTTCCCTGGCAGACACGCTGGCGCGGACGATCAAGCACATCGGGATACCTGCAAAAGAAGCCATGCCCATGGCAACGTCAAACGCCTTCGAAATGATGAGGCTGCACGGCCCCGCCATCATCGGCAGCCCGTTAGATAGTCTGGGGCACATCAAAGGTGTAGTTGTGCGCAGCACAGCAGTCTGAGGGGACGCCGCTAATAGTTACCGATGCGTCCTACGAAAGGCTTTCAGACATCAGCATGGCCCGTTGAAGTCGCCACAGGTCAGGGCAGGCGACAGGCTTGCATGCACATCGTCGGGGTCCGCGTGCGACCAGATATCCCGCGCCACCCGCCAGACACCGTCCGGGTCGCGGTGGTAAAGATTGATACCATATCCCTTTGAGACAGTGGTCGTGCCCCAGCCGTAAGGTGTGTCGGTGGCGGTAAACACATAGCGCTCGAACGCCCATTCATCGGCCACGACAAATTCCAGCGATTGCTTGCTCCAGAAAGTTTGCACCGCATCAAAGTAGCCGCTCACCCAGGGCGCGACCTCGGCCTTGCCTTCCATCATCGGCGTGCCGGGGGCGATGAAAACGATATCCTCGGTGACGGTCTCCAGAAACCGCGCAGCATCGTTCGAATTGATCGCAGCGAGATACGCCGCCTTCGCCGCCAGCGCAGTGTCCGGCCCTGTGTCCGAGAGTGCCTGTGTCGCAACGACCAAACCGGCAAGCACAGCAAACTGAGTGATCCCTTTGTTCATCCTTCCCTCCGTCATGTGCAACGGTTGGCGACGGCCGTCCCCCCTGCAATCCGGCGTTTGGCTGACGCTTGCTGCCAAAGGTAACGCAACCGCTGTTTCAGATAGCCACAACACTGATTTGTATTCTGCAAACCGGCTGTGTACTCTCAAAATGCCTGTAGATAAGAAGGAATGCGAGTCAGGGATGTTTTCATATTATTAAGAAAAACTACTGAATGAGTTTGATCGACTGGCATAAACTACCCGCACTGACAACCCTACGCGCGTTTGAGGCGACGGGACGTCTGGGGGGTTATTCGGCGGCAGCGCGGTCGCTGAATGTGACCACTGCTGCAATTGCCCAGCAGGTGCGAAAGCTGGAAACAGATCTGGGCGTTGCTCTGGTTCGTCGCGAAGGGCGCGGGCTGGCCCTGACGCCTATGGGTGAAAAACTGGCAGCAATACTGAATGATGCCTTCGCACAAATCGCCAAGGGCATTGATGACGTGACCACGCAGGAGGCGGCGCGTGGCGTGCGCGTATCAACCACCGTCCGGTTTGTCGACGCGGTTATCATGCCGCAGCTCAGTGATTTCTGGACTGAAAACCCGGGCATTCAGGTCTCGTTCACCCCAGAAGAAAACGCGCAGGACCCAGACCTTGATGCGTTTGACATCGTAGTACGCGGCGGCGCGCCCAATCAAATCTGGAATAACGCCAACCAACTTCCGTTACTCACTTCGCCCTTTGTGCTGTGCGGCACGCCCGACCTGTTGGCACGCGTCAGCAATCTGGCGGAATTGCCCTGGATTCAGGATCAAAGCATCGGCGGACCGGTCTTCGCAGGAATGGTCAGCGATGCAGGGTTTTGCCTTGAAGACCTGACACTGGTCGATCCGGGTGGTGCGAAATTCGAGCTTGAAGCCACGCTGCAGGGCTATGGGCTGCATGTCAGCCCCGAAGTGACGGTCAGAAAGCACTTGCTGAACGGCAGTCTACAACAAGTGAGCTTCCCCCATGACTGGACCGCCTGTTACTACGCCCTCTACCGCAAAGGCCGCCTGTCCGATCAGGTCAAAACCTTTCTGGACTGGCTTTCCGTGGTCTGTGCGCAGAATTCAAAAGCGGCCTAAAAAAGAACCTTCGGCAAATAGGTCGCGATCCCGGGCAGGAACCAGATGACGACCACGGCGAGGATCTGGATCAGAATGAACGGCGCGACCCCGGCGTAGATTTGCCCGGTGCTTATCTCTGCCGGGGCGACCCCGCGCAGGTAGAACAGGGAAAACCCGAAAGGCGGCGTCAGGAAAGAGGTTTGCAGGTTAATCGCAATCAGTACCGACAGCCAGACCGGATCGTGCCCCATCAGGATCAGCGCCGGCATGATCAGCGGCAGGACGATCACCGTGATCTCGACGAAATCCAGGAAAAAGCCCAGCACAAAGACGAACAGCATGCAGAACAGCAATGCGCCGGTCGGCCCGCCGGGCAGGTCGGTCAGCAGGTCATGCACGCGTTCTTCGCCGCCAAGGCCGATGAAGACCAGCGAGAATATACCCGCCGCTAGAATGGTGGCAAAGATCATCGAGGTCATGGTCAGCGTCGAATTCAGCGCCGGTTGCAGGGTTTGCCGGGCGATCAGCGATTTAACCGCGACCCCTATGGCAATCGCCCCGAGCAGGGTCAGCAGCATGTAGCCGCCGCCCACCGCATAATCCAGAACTCCAAGATCACTGCGCTGCAGCCGAACAGGATACAGACCCGCACCAACAGCCAGCAGGACAAGGCTGGCCGTGCCCAACAGCAGGATTTTGCGCGATGCCCCGGTTTTGATCGCCGCCATCAGGATCGCGCCGAGGCCCCCGACCGAGGCCGCCTCGGTCGGCGAGGCAACGCCGCTCAGGATCGCGCCCAGCACAGCGAGGATCAGAAGAATGGCGGGCAGGATGGCCGAGAGGATCTTGGGTAGCGGCAGCCGCTCGCCCGTCTCGGCCAGAACCGGCACATCGGCGGGGCGGATCAGGCCCCGGATCAGGATGTAGACGATATACAGCACCACCATGGTCAGGCCCGGCAACAGCGCGGCAGCGAAAATCTGGCCGACCGAGATGGTGTCGATGGCGAACTTGCCCTGCTCATACTGCGCCTGCTGATAGGCGTTCGAAACCACATCGGACAGGATGATCAACAACGTCGAGGGCGGAATGATCTGCCCCAACGTGCCCGAGGCACAGACGATGCCCGCCGCCAACCGCGGATCATAGCCTGCGCGCAACATGGTTGGCAGGGCGATCAGGCCCATGGCGATCACGGTCGCCCCGACAATCCCAGTCGAGGCCGCCAGCAGCATGCCAACCAGAACCACCGAGATGCCCAGCCCCCCGCGCAAGCTGCCGAAAGACCGGCCCATGGTTTCCAACATTTCCTCGGCAATCCGGCTTTTCTCAAGCACCGCCCCCATCAGGACGAACAGCGGAATAGCAATCAGCACCCCGTTGGTCAAAAGCCCGAAGATCCGTTGCGACATCGCCCCGAGCAGCGCGATGTTCATCGCCCCCAGTCCCCAGCCCAGAAAGGCAAACAGGATGGCGGTTCCGGCGATGCTGAACGCCACCGGAAAGCCAGACAGAACCGCCACCATCAGGGCCGCGAACATCAGCAGATCGAGGTATTCAACCACGCGGTTTTTCTCCGATCAGGATGCGCATCACCTCGGACGCGGATTGCAGCAAAAGCAGGACGCAGAAGGCCGGGATCAGCGTTTTCAGGAAGAACACCGCCTTGATCCCGCCAACGGAAATCGGGCCTTCCAGAATGCTCCACGAATTCACTACGGCGGGCCACGACCAGTAGAGAACCGTGACCATTGTCGGCATCAGCAGGAACAGGTGCCCGAACAGATCAATCCGGCGCTGCCCGGTTTCACCGAAGCGGTTGTAGAAGATATCCACCCGCACATGGCCATTGACCAGCAGCGTGTACCCGGCACCCAGCATGAACAGGGTCGAATGCATATACAGAACGGATTCGTTCACCGCCACATCGCTCAACCCGAACACATAGCGGGCGACAACGATGGCGAACTGGACCAGCACCATCGCCAGCGCCAGCCAGCGGATGACCGACCCGACCGCCTGACTGAAGCCGTCCAGAGTTTTGATGATGTGCTGCACGCTTGCCTCGAGGGTTTCCCAGAGGGCGAAGCCGCCCTCCGGGCCAGGTCTCAGTAGTTCAGAACACCTGCGCGGGCGTTCATTTGACCGTTATCGGCGTAGCTCATGTACGATCCGACCGAGTCGCGATAGGTCAGGAAGCTGTCGGTGATCCGGCGCACCAGCTCGTCATCGTCCTGCGACAGCTCCTCCATGATCTCGATCGCAGCGACGCCCATGGCCTGAATGACATCGTCGGGCAACTCGCGCACCTGCACGCCCTCTACGGCCACCAGCCGGGTAAGGGCCTGCGCGTGTTTGGTAGTGTATTCCGTCCAGACCGGATTATAGAGGCTCTCGCAGGCAAAGCTGACCGCCTGCTTCAGATCATCGGGCAGCTCGGCATAGGCGGTGGCATTGACGGCGCATTCCTCGGCCGAAGACGGCTCACCCACACCGGGCCAGTAGTAGTTCTTGGCGACCTGCTGGAAACCCACGGCGCTGTCGGTCCACGGGCCGATGAACTCACCCGCGTCCAGCGCTCCGGTTTGGAGTCCCTGGAACATGTCGCGCGGCCCCATCGCCTGCACTGCCATCCCGATTTTCGAACACATCTCAGATGCAAGCCCGGTGGTACGGAACTTGAGGCCCTTCAGATCGTCCAGCGACTGGATCTCATCCCGGAACCAGCCCTGCCATTGCGGGCCCGAGTTGCCGCACAGGAACGGCTTGAGGTTGAAGCGGGCGTAAATCTCATCATACAGCGCCTGCCCGCCCCCATGATAGAGCCAACCAAACTGCTCATCCGCGCGCAGGCCAAAGGGTTGCGAGCCGAACAACAGAATGCCTTTCGACTTTGACCCCCAATAGGCGGGCACCGCGTGATACAGCTCGGCCGTGCCTTCGGACACCGCATCAAACACACCGCGCCCCGGCACCAGTTCCCCTGCCGCATGGAGCTTGATCTCCAACCGGCCGCCCGACAGGGTGGTGATCCGATCAGCCAGCATCTGCGCCGCAACACCAGGTCCGGGTAGGTTTTTGGGCCAGGCCGTGACCATGTTCCATTGGCGAATGTCCTGCGCCACGGCTGGGGCCGCAAGCGAGGTGGCGGCAGCGCCCAGAACACCTGCGGTCACAAAGTCTCTGCGTTTCATTGTATCCTCCCGGTTTTTGAAATTATTAAATCATTGCTAAAAACTTTTAAGCATGCACATAATAATTGAGTCAATTTAAATTTAACCGCCCCGACGATTGACAGCGGTTAAACCTATTAAGAGCGAACCGGAACCACGGACGATGAGCAGCAACTGGATGGACATACGGGATGAGATCAAGCGCCGGGTGCTGGATCGAGAATTGCTTCCGGGCGCGAAACTTCCCAATGATCAGGACCTGGCCGAGGAATTCGCGTGCTCCAGAACCACCGTGCAGCGCGCCATGCTGGATCTGGCCCAAAGCGGCACCGTCGATCGCCGCCGAAAGGGCGGCACGACCATCACGCTGCACCCGATCACGCGGACCACGTTTGACATCCCCATCACCCGACTTGAAATCGAGGCCGCCGGAAAGGACTACAGCTACTTTCTGGTCTCGCGCGAAATCCGCGTCTCTCCGCCGCGCATCGCGTCGGCCTTTGGTCTGGCCGAACCGACCGAGATGCTGCATGTCGAGGCGCTGCACATGGCGGACAAACAGCCCTATTTCTTCGAAGACCGGTGGATCGTCCACGCAACGACACCAGAAATCCTGGACGTCGATCTGAGCCGCCAAAGCGCCAATGAATGGCTTGTATTGAACCGTCCCTACAGCGATTGCGAGGTGCGGTTTCTGGCCAAGAACGCCACGCAGCAAGAGGCCGAGTTGTTGGCCTCGGATGTCGGCGAAGCCCTGTTTGTCATGGAGCGCACCACATGGATCAACGGGGCCCCGATCACCATGGTTCGAGCTATCGCGAAGCCGGGGTATCAGTTGGCGGCGAGGGCGAACTGAACCGCCAGTTGCCCCTGGCCGTCGCTCGATCCAACTTCGACGCACGGCACGTTCAGGGGCTGAAGATCAGCACCAGAAAGACGATGAACAACACGCAATGCACGGCCCCGTTCAGCACGTTTGTGCGCACCCCGCCGAAGGTCATGACGCTCATCACCAGCGTCAGAAGCAGCAGAACCATGGAACTGTCGCTCAGGCCCAGAACCGTATTGGTGCCCGTCAACAGGCTAATGGCAAGTACGCAAGGCACCGTCAGCCCGATCGTCGCCAGTGCTGAGCCCAGCAGCAGGTTGACCGACCGCTGCAAGTGATTGGCGCGGGCGGCGGCCAGTGCGGCCAGCCCCTCGGGCGTCAGAACCAGAAGGGCGATGACCACCCCGCCAAGGGCAAGCGGGGCCCCGGCCTGAACGATCCCGATATCCACGAGCTTGGCCATCCGCTTGGACAGCAGAACAATCGGGATCAGCGTCAGAAGCAGCAACAGCGTGTGGTAGCCGACCGAATAGACCGGGCCGTGCCCGTGATCCTCGGTCTGCGCGGCCTCATCCGCGCGCGCGGGCTGCAGGAAGTAGCCCTGATGCCGCATGGTCTGAACGGTCAGGAACGCGGCATAAAGCAGGACGATGATAATCCCGAAGAACACCGCCTGCGGCACAGAAAATGTCGGGTCATCGGTCGAAACGGTAAATTTCGGCAGGATCAGGCTAAGCACCGCAAGCGGCAGCAGCACGGCCATGAACGCCCGCGCCCCTTGCAGATTGTAGTCCTGTTCGCGATGGCGCAGCGCGCCGATCAGCAAGGCCAGCCCGACCAGACCGTTCAGCACGATCATCAGCACCGCAAACATGGTGTCGCGCGCCAGCGTCGGCGCGGCCTCACCGGTCAGCATGATGGCCGCAATCAGCGACACCTCGATCCCGATCACCGCCAGCGTCAGGATCAGAGTGCCAAAGGGTTCCCCCAGCAACTCGGCCAGCGCATCCGCGTGGCGGACAACGGCGAAACAGGCCCACATCATCACCGTGAAAATCACGACAAACAGAAGCCCGGCCAGCCAAAGGTTCTGCAGATCGTAGAGCAAGCCATCCGCGCCGAACTGGAATATGCCCAGCGTCACGATGATCAACGCGGTGGGCAGTTCAGCGCGCGTCAGGCTTAGCAGGCCGGGTTTTGTTTTTGCTGGCTGATCGGCCATGGGTCACTGCTTTGGTCCGAGGAATGGGTCGCTGCGGTTACGCAGGGCGAAATTGCCTTTGCTGATCAAATTTTACGCACAGCATATCCGGGTTGGGCTTTTCTATCCAGCCAAACCTCTGATCCCGGCGCGCAGCACAGGCTGCAGCCCGTTCAACCCACACCCGAGTGTTTGGCGGCCGCAGACTTGGTGATGGTCACATAATCCTGCACCTGCACCAGATCGCGCCCGGGCAGCCAAAACTCATCCAGCACAAACTCGGTGATCTCGACCTGCTGATCGATGCTGAAATCATGAACCTGCGGGTACAGCATGATCATCCAGACAACTGCCATCAGATCCTCAAACCGCTCGGGGCGGCATCTGACCGCGCTGCTGCGGGCTGAAAAATACAGATCCCCGCCCTCGGGCCGCGCCTTGACCCGCGCGGGCAGGTCCAGCAGGTTCTGTGTGTTGCGGGTTCCGCAGAACTTTTCGGCGAACCGGTTGTACAGCCAGGTGGCCGAGTAAGGACGCCTGGTCGAAGAAGACATCAGCGCCAGATGCATCCTGCCCGGCGCGCTGAGAACCTGACTGCACAGGGCGCGGACCAGGCCCGGCCAGTCCTCGGGCCGGGAGTAATACAGCGCGTGATGAAGGGTCACCAGATCGAAGGGCACCCCACCCAGTTGGTCCTGCAAGGTCGCCTCGGCGGCCCGGTCCGTTCGAAAATCCTGAAGGTAGTCGCCCTGTAGCAGATGCACATCGTTCAACAGGGTCCGCTCAACCCGCGTTTTCAGGGCCTCCAACGCCGCGGGGTCGCAATCGTACAGCCACAGCCCGCCGTCGGACAGGGCATGCAGCAGCCGAAACTGCGGTTCCTCGCTCGATCCTATGGAGAGCGTTCGCAGCCGTTGATCCGGCGCACGCTCGCGCAGCAGCGCTTTGACCCCACGCATCAGGTCACGCGCGACGTCGGCTTTCTCATCGGTGTGACACTCCCACAGTTTCACTTGATCGCGCAGCCCGAGCTTTGTGGCTTTCAACCCGGCTTCGATCAGATCATTTCTGGAAAAGCGGACCGGGTCCGCGATCTGGTTCAGAGCTTCGTCATACATCTGGCACCCTCGTCCGTTCGGTGAACATCCGGTTTCGTTGAACCTCAGATGGCAAGCCGGGATGACGTCCGGGTTTCCCGAACCTTAAAGACCGTTAAGATTTGGGGTGTGATCGGCCATGCTCACTGATTGAGATCGGGCGCTCTGCCCCCGCTTTGTTCCATACCGGACTCAGCTCATTTATTCAGCAGTGTTGAAAATTTAGGCATGCCGCCCAAATAACAGGCAGTTTTCGCGTCAACTCTACTCCGCGGGCTGTACCATCAAGCAGCCTCGGACCCCAATCCACAAAGGTGACTCCGATGAATTTCATACTGAAGGGAAGTCTGGTAACCCAGATCATTGTCGGCCTTGTCGCAGGCGTTTTGCTTGCAACGCTGTGGCCTCAGGCCGGAATGGCCGTTGGTCTGCTGGGGGATTTCTTTGTCGACGCGCTGAAGGCCGTCGCCCCGGTTCTGGTGCTGATCCTGGTCTGCGCCGCGATCACCAACCACAAAAAGGACAGCGAGGCCCGGATGGGTCCGGTTGTCATGCTGTACATCATCGGCACCTTTGCCGCCGCCCTGCTGGCCGTTGCGGCCAGCTTCCTGTTCCCGGTCACCTTGCACCTGACCGGTACGGCCGAGGCGATGACCGCACCGGATGGTCTGGGCGACGTGGTTAAGAACATTCTGCTGAAAATCGTCGACAACCCGGTCAATGCCATCGCGCAGGCCAACTATATCGGCATTCTGGCGTGGGCCATCGGTCTGGGGCTGGTGTTTCGCCATGCCAGCGACACGACCAAGGCGCTGATGTCCGATCTGGACGGCGCGATCACCAAAATCGTCGCGGCCATCATCCGCGTTGCCCCGATCGGCATTTTCGGCATCGTCGCCGCAACCATTGCGGAGACGGGTTTTGCCACGCTGGTCAGCTACGCCAACCTGCTGGCGCTTTTGCTGGGCTGCATGGCGGTGATGGCGCTTGTGGTGAACCCGCTGATTGTGTTCCTGCGCATCGGTCAGAACCCCTATCCGCTGGTCTTCACCTGCCTGAAGGAATCCGGCATCACTGCCTTCTTCATGCGCAGTTCCGCCGCCAATATTCCGGTCAATATGGAACTGTGCCGGCGGATGAATCTGGATGAGGAAACCTATTCCGTCACCATCCCGATCGGGGCCACGATCAACATGGCCGGGGCCGCCATCACCATTACGGTGATGACGCTAGCAGCCGTGCACACAGTCGGGATCGAGGCCGACTTCCTGTCCGCCCTGCTGCTGAGCGTGATCGCAGCCATCGCCGCGACCGGGGCGTCCGGAGTGGCGGGTGGCTCGCTCTTGCTGATCCCGATGGCGGCCAGCCTGTTCGGCATCGACAACGCAACCGCGATGCAGGTCGTCAGCATCGGCTTCATCGTGGGCGTCTTGCAGGATTCCGCAGAAACCGGACTGAATTCGTCCACCGACGTTCTGTTCACCGCTGCCGGTTCCTACAAGCGCGGTGACCCATACCCGCATAAACTACCGCTGGAAGAGGTCGCGGCGTAGCGCATCCAAAACGACTACTTCCATCTCGCAACGGATCTGTTGCGTTCCTTTGCGCCCGTCGTCTACCGACGGGCGCAATGCATTGGGGGGGTGATCAGTAGCAGGCCGCGTCGTCGCGCTACTTAGTTACTGAGACGAAAAACTCGCCTCCAAAGCGCGGAAACCTCCCAAAAACACATCGTTTTCGACGAACTTATGCCAGTGTTCGGTTTGCCCGTCTCCGGCCACGAACTCGGCCCACCATTCGGCGAAGGTTTCATTGCGGTCGGTGATTGGTGAGAACTTCATCCTCGCGACATAGTTCACGAAGGGCAGCGGACCGTTGGGTAGCATGTCATATGATAACTCACGATCCGGATGGGACAGCGACAACAAGGTCTCGCGGATGCGGCCCGAGCCATCGGTCAGGGCGAAATTGCGGACGCATCCGACCTCACCATTGGCGTGGCCCTCTTCGATCTGGCTGTCCGTGGCCGCAGGGTGCCAGTTGGGCAGGCCGTTAAAGTCGCGTACGCGCGCCCAGACCTGATCGACCGGAACCGCGATGATGGTAGAGGAATAGGCTCTGATCATTGGGACACTCCTTCTGTAACGCGTGCGCCGCGGCGCAGTTTGCCGAACTCGGCGGTCTGAGCTGTGATCGCCCTTTCAGTGGGCAGACGCTCCATGGATGAGGCACCATAGAAACCATGGCAATCGGGGCAGAGGTCAAGGAATTTCTGCGCGTCCTCCGGCTCGGCCAGCGGGCCGCCATGGCAGATAAAGATCAGGTCATCACGATAGGCCCGTGCCGCTGCGGCCCATTCATCATAGAGCCGCGCGCATTCTGCGATATCGGGCGCGCTGTCCCCGGCCCCGATTGAACCGCCAGTGGTCAGTCCGAAATGCGCCACGATGACATCCGCACCTGCCTTGGCCATTTCCGCGGCATTGTCGGCGCTGAACACGTAGGGCGTGGTCAGCAGGTCGCGTTCGCGGGCCTTGGCGATCATCTCGACCTCCATGTCATAGGACATGCCGGTTGCCTCAAGCTCGCGCCGGAAGCGGCCGTCGATGATGCCCACGGTGGGAAAGTTCTGAACCCCGGCAAAGCCCATCGCGGCCAGATCGTCCAGAAACTTGTCCATGATACAGAACGGGTCGGTGGCGTTCACCCCGGCCAGAACCGGCACATTTTTGACAACGGGCAGCACTTCGCGCCCCATGTCCACGACGATCTCGTTGGCGTTGCCATATGACATATACCCCGCCAGCGACCCGCGACCGGCCATGCGATAGCGGCCTGAATTGTAAATGACGATCAGGTCGATGCCGCCGGCCTCTTCGCATTTGGCGGACAGGCCGGTGCCTGCTCCGCCGCCGACGATCACCTTGTCTGCTGCGATTTTGGCCCGCAGGCGGCCAAGGATTTCTGTGCGTCCCGTGACTGCCATCTCAGGTATCCTTCTTTGTATAGATTTCGTTGAAATTGTTGATCGCGGCCTCGGCAAAGGCCGTATCGTTGATGTGCAGGTCCAGTTCGACCAGTTGCCGGTCGGGCGTCTGGACCACCGTGTCGCGCAACGCCTGGAACAGCGCCTCATTGGCCACCGGATCGTGGAAGGCACCGCCTTCGATATCCAGCGCCGAAACGCCGCGCAGCGGCAACAGGAACCGCACCGGCCCGTCGCAGGCGTTCAGCTTGTTGCCAATCCATGTGCCGATCTGCGCGCATTCGTCCGGGGTTGAGCGCATCAGCGTGACCTGCGCGTTGTGGTGATAGAAATTGCGTCCTTTGAACTGTGCAGGCACCGAGTCCGGGGCCCAGAAATTCGCCATGTCCAGCGCGCCGCAGGACCCGACATAGGGCAATTTGCTGCGGGCGATACTGTCGAGCCGTTCCTCGCCCGCGCTCAGCATCCCGCCCACGATCAGGTCGCAGATTTCGGTCGTGGTGATATCGAGCACCCCGGCCACGTCGCCCTGATCGACCAGCTGCTCCATCGAGCGTCCGCCGCTGCCGGTGGCGTGGAAGACAAGGCAATCATAGTCATCGGCCAGCCCCTCGGTGATGGCCTGAACGGCAGGGGTGGTGACACCGAACATCGACAGAACCAGCGCGGGGCGGTCATCTGTGGCATCGGGCACCTCATTGGCCATCATGCCCGCCAGCGCATGGGCTGCATTGCCAAGCAATTTGCGCGACACGCGGTTCAGGCCGGATACATCCGTCACCGGGTGGAACATATTCACATCCGACGCGCCGACATAGGCCGAGACATCGCCCGAGGCCAAGGTCGAGACCAGCACCTTGGGCACCCCGATCGGCAAGGCTTGCATCGCGGGTGCGATGATCCCCGAACCGCCCGAACCGCCCAGCCCGATGATGCCGCCAAGATCGTCACGGCCCAGCACAAAGGCGGTTAGCGCCCGCGACATCTCGGTCACAGCCTGCCCCCTGTCGTTCACAAACACCGAGGCCGGGCCGTCGGGATGGCAGGCGGCGACGCTGGCGGCTGTTACATCCACGCCCGCCTCGCCGCCTTTGGTGCCGACATTGACCAGCACGGTTTCCATCCCCGCCGCATCGATCAGATCGCGCACATAGCGCAGTTCCGGCCCTTTGGTGTCGGCGGTGCCGATCACGTAAGCTCTTTTTGTCATCCTCTCTCCCTCCCGTTAGCCCGACTGCCCGGGTTCCAGCCCCAGATGGCGCTTTTGCATCGCGGTATCGTTTTCAAGGGCCTCTGCCGTCATCCGCTCGACAACTTCTCCGCCGACCATGATGGCCACGTCCTGCACGGCGGCCAGCGCCGCGTGCATGTTCTGTTCGACCAGCAGCACCGCGATGCCCTCGCTTGCGATCAGTTCGATCAGATCGATCACGTCCGAGACAATGGCCGGGGCCAGCCCCTCGGTCGGCTCGTCCAGCACCATCAGGCGCGGGTTCAGCAACAGCGCGCGGCCAATCGCCAGCATCTGTTGTTCCCCGCCCGACAGCCGGTTGCCCAGATTGCGGCGACGTTCCTTGAGGCGCGGAAAGGTCTCGTACACCCGGTCAACAGACCACGCGCCACCCTTGCGTTCGACGATCTTCAGGTGCTCTTCGACGGTCAGAGACCGAAACACGCGGCGTCCCTGTGGCACATAGCCGATCCCCATCTGCGCGCGCTTTTCGGGCGGCAGGCCGGTCAAATCGGTGCCATCGAACCGGATTTCCCCTGCCGAATGCGGGTGCAGGCCCATGATGGCGTTGCACAGGCTGGTTTTGCCCATGCCGTTGCGGCCCAGAATGCCCAACGGACGGTTCCCAACCGACAGGTCGACCCCGTGCAGCACGTGGCTTGAGCTATAGCGCAGGTCCAGCCCGCGAATATCCAGCAAGTCAGTGGCCATGCGCACCTCCGATATAGACGCGATGCACGTCTTCGTTGCGCATGATGTCGTCGGGTGAGCCCTCGGCCAGCATCCGCCCGTTATACAGAACCGAAACGCTTTCCGAGGTCTGCAGGGCGATATCCATATCGTGTTCGATCAGCACGACCGTCACATCCTTGGGCAAAGACATCAGCAAAGCGCTGAGCTTCGGACGTTCAGCAGGCGACAACCCCGCCGCCGGTTCATCCAGCAGCAGAATCTTGGGGTTCTCAGCCAACGCAATCCCGATCTCAAGCTGCCGCCGCTGCCCGTGGCTGAGTTCCGAGGTTTCGCGGTCCAGCACATCGGTCACGCCAGCCACTTCGGCCAGACGTTCGGCCTCGGCCAGCCGGTCATCGCCGCTCCGCAAGGGCAGCACCTGCCGCCAGCCGCCGCGCACCCCGGCCACGGCCAGAAACAGCGTGTCGCGCACGGTCAGGCCATTGAACAGGTGGGCGTGCTGATAGGTCCGGCGCAGCCCGCGTTGAATTCTCTTGTTGATCGGCTCGCGCGTCACGCTGTCGCCAAACAGGGTGATCTGGCCGGTCGTGGCGCTGGTATCCCCGGTCAACACGTTGAACAGGCTGGTCTTGCCCGCCCCGTTCGGCCCGAGGATCGCGCGACGCTCGCCGGGGCGGACGGTCAGATCGATATCCCGCACCGCCCAGAACCCGCCGAAGCGTTTGCCAATGCCCCGGACCTCCAGGGCATTGGCGGTGTTATGTGAGTGGTTTACGGGCACGAAGGGTTGTCCCGGCTGACTGGACCTGCGGCGAGGAAAGTGGCCTCGTCCTGGCCCAGAAGCTGATCGACATCGCGCACAACCTTGACCACGCGATTGCCCAGCGTGCCGTCTTCGCGTTCAAACACTTCGGTCACAAAGTTGTCGACGACACCGTTGCGGTTCTTGTCCAGCCGCATGGTACCGCCTGTCGGGGTGACAAAGGTCAGGTTGGTCAGCGCTTCGCGGAAGGCGGCCTGATCATTGGACAGATCGCCATCGACTTCATCCAGCGCCAGCAGACCTGCCTTTGCTGCCATGTAGTAGTGATGGGCAAAGATCGAAGGGGCCGAGAAACCATCCGGGAAGGCGTCAGTGTAGCTGGCCGAGAACTCTTTCCACTCGGCACCGTCATAGTCGCTGACCGTGGGTGTGCCCGCAGGCGCGCCAACCAGAAGCTTCTTGAAGGGGCCTTTGCTGTCCAGGATCGACTGGTCGATGGTGATCGAACCGCCGATGATCGGCTTGTCGCCGCCCGCCTGGCTGTACTGGGTCAAGAAGTTGACCGCATCCGCGCCGCCAAGGGCCACGAAAATCGCGTCGACATCCTGCGGGATCGAATAAACAACCGAGGAGTAGTCCTTGTTGCCGATCGGGGTCCAGAACTTCTCAGGGACCTTGCCACCTGCCGAACAGAACTCGGACATGAAGCCCAGAACCTGTGTGTAGGGGAAAGAATAGTCTTCGGCGATCACGGCCACGGATTTGTAGCCCATGTCGTTATAGGCATAATCGCCAACGCCGACCATCCACTGGGCACCATCGCCGCCAAAGCGGAAGAAATTGTCCGAGCTGTCGCGCAGCGTGGTGTCCTGTGCCGCTGACGAGCCATTGATGAATGTCACGGCAGGGTAGGATTTCGACAGGTCGCGCAGGGCGAGACCTTCGGAACCCGAAAGAGGGCCGACGATGATGTCCACGCCGTCCTGCTCGATCAGCTTGCGTGCCGCATTCACGGCGCTGTCGGGGCTGGCGTCCGAGGATATAGTGATGACTTCGATCTTGTTGCCATCAACCTCTCCACCGGCTTCCAGAACCGCCAGTTCCGCGCCGCGGATGCCGTCCTGACCCAGCGCGGCAAACGCGCCTTCCAGGATCGAAATCACGCCGATCTTGACGTCTTCGGCAGATGCAGGCACCGCCATTGCGCAGAGCGCCAGCGCCGATGCGGCCATTTTGAGCTTATTCATTTTTCAGGTTCCTCCCTATGAGTGTGCTCAGACAGTTGATTTTTCTTTGATTTCCGGACGGCGCAGCCGCGCCATCCAGTCGCTTGCCAGTTGTTGCAGCCCACCCGGGGCCACGATCACGATCAGCAGCAGCACAACGCCGATCAGCATGTTGAACCGCTCGCGGTCGATCAGGTCGACGGCGAAGGTGTCCAGCAGGACAAAGACCACCGCACCGACGAACGCCCCGCCCGGATGGCGCAACCCGCCGATGACCGAGATGATGAGGATGTCGATGATGGGCCCAAGCCCGACCGAAAAGGATGAGATGCGTTCCTGATACCAGACGTTCAGGATGCCCCCCGCCCCGGCCAGCAGGCCCGAGAAGGCAAAGGCGGCAACGATGGGCGTGGTGACGGAAATCCCCAGCGCCAGCACGCGCCCCGGCGCGTCGCGGACGGCCTGAATGGTCAGGCCCAGCGGCGAGCGGACAAAGCCGCTGACCAGTGCAAGCGCCAATGCGGCCATGCCCAGAGACAACAGGTACAGCGGCAGCGGATCGCGCAGGCTGAGGCCCGCAATCTCGGGCGCGCGGACGCCGGAAAAGCCGGTCCAGCCGTTGAAGAAGGTATAGTTCTGGCGCGTGAAGTAGAAAAACGCCACCCCAATCGCCAGTGTGATCATGATGGCATAGATCCCGCGCGACCGGCGCGCGATCAGACCGACCAGAGCGCCCGAAACGGTCGCAAGGATCAGCGCCAGCGGGATCGAGACCCAGAACGGCAGCGGAACCCCGATCCCCACCGTGTTCGGGCCGAAAAACGCGAGGGTGTAGCCCGCGATCCCGGCCATGGTCGCCTGCGCGAACGAGACAACGCCCAGATAGGTGGCCAGAAAGCTGAGGCTCAGCGCCATGATGCCAAGGATCAGCGACCGCGTGGCGACCTGCGTCAGCCAGAAATCGTTCAGCACAACCGGCAGGATCAGCAGCGGGATAAAGATCAGCGCCTGTTTCATTGCTCGGCCTTTCCCAGCAGGCCTTGCGGCCGCACCGCCAGCACCAACACCATGATCGCAAAGGTAAAGACCACGCCGTAGGTGGGCGCATAGGCCAGCCCGTATTGCTCGGCCAGACCGACCAGCAGCGCGCCCAAGGCGGCCCCTCCGATCGAGCCCATGCCGCCGACGATCACCACCACCAGCGAGGACAGCAGGAATTGCAGGTCCGTTCCCGGCGCTATGGACAGCGCGCTGGCGGCGACGACTCCGGCCATTCCGGCCAGCATGCCGCCCAAGGCAAAGACAAGAACAAAGATGCGGTTGATCGGATAGCCAAGCGCGCGCAGCATGTCCTGATCGTCCACGCCCGCACGGATCACCGCGCCAAACCGCGTGCGTTGGATCAGGAACCACAGGCCGATCCCGACCACCAGCGCAAAACCCATCAGCGCCAGACGGATATTGGCGTACCCCACGCCTAGAACCGGCAGGCGTTGCCCCCCGGCCAAGGCATCGGGCAGCTCGACCTGATAGGTCAGCCCGCCCCAGTACCACAACATCAGATCAGCCATGATGATCGAGATCGCAATCGAGGCAAGCGTCTGGCGCAGCTCATCCCCCTGCATCCAGCCCAGAATTCCGGCCTGCACGATGGCACCGGCCAAGGCCGCCGCCAATCCACCGCCCAACACGCCCAGACCCCAAGATCCGGTTACTTCGACAATGCTGTACCCGACATAGCCGCCCAACAGCAGCAGCGCCCCATGGGCCATGTTCACCGTCCGCATCAGCCCAAAGATCAGGCTGAAGCCGCTGGCGGCCAAAAAGTAGAGTGCTGCTAGCGTCAACCCGTTCAGGGTGACGATCAGAAATAAGGTCATGATTCCTCCCGTTGAGACGACAATGTCCGAATTTCAGAAATCGGCACAGCGTTGGGTCGATTTCTGTTGAAGAAAAATATTATTATTTTTCATCGCCTTAACGCAAAGTGACGTTTAAAGGCCTCCCGAAGAGTGAGAAAAAATGAGAATTCTCTTCTCAAATGCGGAAATCTCTTCCTATACAGAGTCATGCAAAACCTGACACTGACCGGCACACCCTCGGCCGATCCGGACCAGATCGACCGCATTTACTGTCCTGCTTTGGGTGGTCTGAGTGTTTCTCAGGCGGATTTGGCCTTTGTGATGCCCCGGCTTGACCACAACCGCGCGCTGCGCGAGGCGCCGAAACAGGGCGACTGGGCGGCCATATTGGCCAGCGATCCGTTCGGGTCCGAGGCGACCATGCTCTCGCAGCTTTACGAGAAAGGGTATCGCGGTGTGGTGAACTGGCCCTCGTCGATCCTGCTGGATGGCAGTCTGCGCCAGTCGATGTCGACCATCCCGGCCTCGCCCGAGTTCGAATACGCGTTTCTGGCCCGCGCCAAGGCCGCCGGGTTTCAGACGCTGGCTTTCTTCATCTCGCTGGCGCAGGCCCGCGCCGCGGTAAAGGCCGGGCTGGATCACCTTGCCCTGCATCCCGGCCTGTTGGATGTGGACAGCCCCGACAGCGGCGCACTTGTTCTGGGCTCATTGCAAAGGGTGATTGAGACGATCAGGGATGAGGCAGAGCAGGTCAGCGTGTTTGCCTATACCTCGGCATGGCACGAACGCATGGTTCCGCTCAGCACGCTTGATGTGGATGGTCTGATCTGGTGCGAGGGTGCGGCATGACAAATCGCGACAAGAGTTTTCTCTTTGCGGCGGTTGTCGGGTCGGGCCTGACGGCAAAAGCGGCAGACAAGGCCGGGGCCGACTATCTGCTGGCGTTGAACGCGGGACGTTTCCGGGTGCAGGGGGCCTCATCCCTGACCAGCTTTCTGCCGGTCCGGGCCGCCAATGACTGGGTCATCGAATTTGCCGAACGCGAGATGCTGGGCCGTTGCTCGGCACCGATCTATGCGGGATTCTCGGTTAGTGACCCCGATCTGGACATTGGCGCGCTGGTGCAAAGGACCAAAGCGCTTGGCTTCTCGGGTGTCTGCAATTTCCCGTCAACGACGCTGATCGACGGACGGCTGGGCGCATTGATGGAGCGCGAGGGGTTGGGGTTCGACCGCGAAATTGCGCTGGTGCAAGAGGCGACGGCGGCCGGTCTGGGCACTTTCGTCTATGTCCACACCAACGCGCAGGCCCGCAAGATGGTCGATGCGGGTGCAACAGCCATCTGTGTCAATGTGGGCTTTACCAGCGGCGCGACGGGCGTCAGTACGCACCTGACGCTGGAAACCGCAGCGGCGCAGATCGAGCGGGTTCTGGAAGGCGTACCGGCCTCGGTCGACAAACTGTGCCACGGCGGCCCCATCACCTCGCCCGAAGAGGCGCTGGCCATCACCCGTATCTGCGGTGTGCAGGGGTTTGTTGCCGGCTCGACGCTTGACCGGCTGCCGGTTGAACAGACCCTCAGCGAGGTCACCAAAGGCTTTACCGCGATCCCCAGCCTGTCACGCATTAAACAGGCCCCGTCGAACACCGAAAATGATCTGGTCGGCTCGTCTTATGCCATGCAGACGATCCGCGAGGAACTGGACGATCTGGCCTATGAAGACATCCCCGTCCTGCTGATCGGCGAGACCGGGACGGGCAAAAGCCGCGCGGCCCTCAGGCTGCACGAGGCAGGCCCCGCGGCCCGGCGGCACCCCGTGGTCGTGGATTGCCCGGCCCTGGGCGGAGAGGAAGGCGGTGTGCATTTGCTGGGCAAAGCGCCCGGGGCGTTGGGCAGTACGGGCACGCAGCGCGGCGCGCTGGAACAGGCGTCGGGCAGCACCATCATCTTTGACGAAATCACCGCATTGCAGCCCGAGCATCAGGGCAAGATTCTGAAATTCACCGATGAAAAAACGGTGCAGCGGATCGGGGACCATACGCTTAGGCGTGCGGACGCCCGGATCATCTCGACCACAACGCAGGATCTGCTTGACCAGATCGAGAGGGACGCGTTTCGACGGGATCTGTATTATCGGATCTCGGGCCACGAAATCACCCTGCCGCCATTGCGCGACCGTGTGGACGATATCCCCGAACTGGCCTTGTATCTGGGCCGACAGGTCAGCGGCGAGCCTCCGAAGTTCTCGAACGCGGCGTTGCGATTGATGCTGGAACACGACTGGCCCGGCAATGTGCGAGAGCTGTACCACGCCGTCCAGCGCGCGGTGCGCCGGTCGGGCGGGGCGACGATCGACCTCAAGGCGATCGACTTTCTGCGCCGAAAACCAGCGGCTGCCCCAAAGGTGCAGACGGATGAAACGCCGGCCCGAGTCGCCGTGTCTGAGCGCGACTGGATTGCCGAGGCGCTGGCGCGAAACGGCTTTCGCCGCGCGCAAACCGCCGAGGAATTGGGCATGACCACGCGCACGCTTTACAACAAAATCAAGAAGTTCGGCCTTCAGGCCTGAGCTCCTTTTGGAGGCCAATTCTGCCCGCGCGCACGCCAGGCATGGCAGCCCGAATGTGCTCCGAAAAAAATCCTTGACGCTTCACCAGCACGCATGGTTTCGTATATGAAACGGTTTCAAACGACTCGTTAAGAGCGGCGAAGGGAGGCGCTGTAATGACGAAACTGCAATCGGCATTGCGCGCACAGCGCGGAACGGAAAGCCAGATCACCCTGTCGCTGAACGGGATCGGGATGTCATTTTCAGGCATTTCGGTGCTGCGCGATGTGGACCTGACCTTTGATGGCGGTGAGATTCACACGCTGATGGGGGAAAACGGCGCGGGCAAAAGCACGCTGGTCAAGATCATCAGCGGCGTGCAGAAACCGACATTCGGCACCTTCCAGATCGACGGTGAAACGGTCGCGTTCGACTCGCCGCGCGATGCGGAAAACCACGGCATCGTCATCATGCATCAGGAACTGAGCCTGATCCCCGAGATGACCGTGGCCGAAAATGTTCTGCTGGGGCATGAGCCGCGAAAATTCGGCACTTTCATCGATCGCAAAGCGCTGCGGCAGAAGGCGCGCCAAGCGCTGTCGCGGTTTGGCTTCACGCTGGATATCGATACCCCGGTCAAGAATCTGCGCGTGGGCGAGCAACAGCTGGTCGAGATCGCCCGCGCCCTGCTGATGAACGCGCGGCTGCTGATCATGGATGAGCCGACCTCGGCCCTGTCGCAGGCCGAGGCGGATATTCTGATGGAGGTCGTGCGCGATCTGGCCCTTCAGGGCGTCGCGGTCGTCTATATCTCGCACCGGATGGATGAGGTGTTCGAAATCTCGGACCGCGTCACCGTTCTGCGCGATGGCAACCTGATCGGCACACGGCTGGCCTCCGAGACCACGCCGGCGGAACTGATCCGCATGATGGTCGGTCGCACGGTCGAGATCAACGCGGTTGACCGCCAGACCCCGGCCTCCGATGAGGTTGTGTTACAGGTCGAAGACCTGTCGGCCTGGGCGGGTCATCGCAAGGTGCTGGACGATGTCTCGTTCGATCTGAAACGCGGCGAGGTGCTGGGCATCGGCGGCCTGCTGGGCGCTGGCCGTACCGAGCTGCTTGAGACGCTTTTTGGCGCGCGCGGTGAATCCTATCGCGGAGATATCACGCTGGAGGGCAAGCCCCTGCGCCCGGTCAAACCTCAGGATGGGGTGCGCAACGGGCTGGCGCTGATCACCGAGGATCGCAAAGGCAACGGGCTGATCCTGGATCGGTCGATCGCCTCGAATGTCGCCCTGCCGCTGATGCCGCTGCAATCGCGTTTTGGCCGCTACTCCGAGGCCGAGCAGCGCAAGCAGGCCCTGAAGGCCATCGAAACGCTCAAGGTGGCGGCCACCGGGCCCGAGCACGCCGTGGGCAACTTAAGCGGCGGCAATCAGCAAAAGGTGGTTCTGGGCAAATGGCTGGCAACGCAGCCCCGTGTCCTGCTGCTGGATGAACCCACCCGGGGCATCGATATCGGTGCCAAGGATGAGATTTACGATCTGGTCGGACGGCTGGCGGATCAGGGCATCTCGGTCCTGTTTGCCAGCTCGGAGCTGTCGGAATTCATGGCCGTCTGCGACCGCATGATCGTGCTGTGCGAAGGGCAACTGGCCGGAGAGCTTTCGCGCGCCGAGATGACCGTGGATTCGATCAAGGCCCTGGCGATGCAGTTCCGCTGACCGCCGCGACCTCAACATGAGAAAAGATATGACCGTTATGGAACCGAACAGCCAGACAGTGAAACAGGAACATCCGGGCACCGCGATGTTCATGCGGCTTTTGAACAAGACCAAGCTTTACTGGGGACTGTTTGCGCTGATCCTGTTCGGGGCGCTGACCTCGCCGTTGTCGTCCAAGGGCAACAACATCTTTCTGTCGCTGGGCAATCTGACGGACATCTTGCGTCAGGTCTCGGTCACGGGGATTGTGGCGGTGGGCATGACCATGGTGATTTTCATCGCCGGGATCGATCTGTCCGTTGGCTCGGTTATGGCGTTGGGCACGGTGATCTGCGCCATGCTGCTGACGCAGGAGGGATGGACGGCGGCCAGCTATTTCGGGGTTCCAGCCACGGGGGTCGTGCTGTTCGTCTGTATCGCAGCGTTGATCTATTTCGTGCAAAGTAACCTGAGCCGCAGCTCGGACAATCCGACGGCCAGTGCGCCGTCGCGGATGCTCAGCCGTCTGGTTGCGGCGGCAATCGCCATTGGCGTCATGGTCTGGCTGGCCGGTCAGGTGATGCCGAAATTCGGCGTGCTGGCGGTGCTGATCGTCGTGCCTTGTATCGGCGCTGTCATGGGAACAGTGAACGGCGCGTTGATCGTCTATGGCCGGTTGCAGCCCTTCATCGTGACCTTGGCAATGATGGTCGGCGCGCTGGGTCTGGCCCGCGTCGTCGCTGGGCAGGATACGGCAGTCTATCCGGTCTATACCGGCAGCAACGCAACCGAGAACTTCGAGGTTCTGCGCGAGCTGCTGTGGGGCGTCCTGCCGGTGCCGGGCCTGTTTTTCCTTGCCGTGCTGCTGCTGTTCTTCCTGATCACCCGCTTCACCACCTTCGGCAGCTACTTGATGGCGATTGGTGGGAATGAAGAGGCCGCGCGGCTGGCGGGCATCAATGTGGGCCGCAACAAGATCATCACCTATGCGCTGGCCGGGGGCCTCTCGGCGCTGGCCGGGGTGCTTTACGTGGCGCAATTCCGGCAGGGCAAGCCGGATGCGGGGCTTGGTCTGGAACTGGACGCCATCGCAGCCGTGGTCATCGGCGGCACCAGCCTGATGGGCGGGCGCGGCGCGATCATGGGGACATTTGTGGGCGTGCTGATCTTTGGTTTCCTCAGCAACATCCTGCAACTCAACAACATCGACAGCAACACGCAGCTGATCCTCAAGGGCATCATCATCGTGGTCGCCGTCCTGCTTCAGGAAGGGCGATTTGAAGAGATCTTTGTCATGGCAAAAGAACGCCTGGGCAGAGGGAGGAGGCTCTGACCTTAAATCTTGGCGGACCAAGGTCAGAGCGCAATCAGAACGCGGGACATCGAAATAACCCGCATCATGACCAAGGAGTAGACTATGAAAAGAAGAACATTTGGCAAGGGCCTGCTGACGGCCACCGCCATGTCGATGGCTTTGACGGCCAGCGCAGCATGGGCCGAAGACAAATATGTGATCGGCTTCTCTCAGGTAACAACGGTCGAGCCGTGGCGGGTTCAGTTCAACAAGGACCTGCGCGCCGAGGCTGATCTGCACGACAATGTCGAACTGCTGATTTCCGACGCCAATGACCGCACCGACAAGCAGGTCGCGGATGTCGAGAACTTCATCCGTCAGGAGGTTGATGCCATCCTGATCTCGCCCAAGGAATCCGCCGGTCTGACCGGTGTGGTTGAGCAAGCCACCGATGCGGGCATTCCGGTCTTTGTTCTGGACCGCAACGTGGACACCGACAAGTTCGTGCAGTGGGTCGGCGGTGACAACGTGCTGATCGGTGAGGCCGCCGGTGAATACGCGCTGGAACTGCTGGGCGGCAAAGGCAACGCCAAAGGCAATATCGTCGAAATCTATGGCGGGCTTGGCGTGCAGGCCACCTTTGACCGGTCAGACCCATTCCACGCCGCGTTTGAAGGCGAAGAAGGCGTGACCTTCCTGCTGGACAAGCAGTCGGGCGACTGGAAGCAGGATCAGGCCTATGACATCATGTCGACCGCCCTGCGCAACTATGAAGACATCACCATGGTCTATGGCCACAACGACCCGATGGCCTATGGCGCCTATCTGGCCGCCAAGGATGCGGGCCGCGCGGATGACATCATCTTTATCGGTGTCGATGGCCTGCCGGGCGAAGGTGTAACCTGGGTTGCCAATGGTGAACTGGCTGCGACCTTCCTCTATCCCACGCCGGGGGCCGAAGGGCTGCGTCAGGCGCTGAAACATCTCAAAGGCGAAGAGGTCGAGAAATCGGTGGTTCTGGGCACCGAGGCGATCACACCAGAGAATGCGGGTGAGATCCTCAAGAAAAACGGGCTGTAACGGCTCTCCCCGCCGGCATTCCTCCTTCTCCCGCAGAAGCGCCGGCAGAGCAGACAGGGGCTTGCGCCCCTGCTGCTTTCTCGTAAGACAACACGCAGCAAAGGTTCAGTGAATGTCCGAAACCAAGACCAAACTACAGAAATACTCGGCCCCTGCACTTGAGAAGGGTCTGGATATTCTGGAGTTTCTGTCTTTGTCGGATGTCACCCCCAGCCTGTCGCAACTGGCCAGCGGGATCGGTCGGTCCAAGAACGAAATCTTCCGCATGATGATCGTGCTCGAAGAACGCGGCTATATCGTCCGGCAGGACGGTGATCTGTACAAACTGACCGGCAAACTCGCCCTGCTGGGCGGGGACAGAACCGACAACAGCAAGCTGGCCGAACTGGCGGGGCCCTATATGGAGCGCCTTGCGGAAGAAACCGAGCTGTCCAACCACCTCTGGGTGCCCAGCGATACAGGTGAACTGATCGTCATCAACAGCGTCTCGTCATCGCAAAACTATGGCGTGACGGTTCAGGTGGGATACAGAACCCCGGTCTTTGCGACATCGGTGGGGGCCTGTTTTCTGTCCGAACTGGATGTTGAAGCGGACCGCATCAAACTGCTGGGCACGATCGCCCCCAAGCAGAGTCAGGGCGACCTTCAGGCCTTCTCGGACCACGCCGCGGACTGCGCGCAACAAGGCTATATCTCGCTTGGCAGCCCGGAAAGTCAGGCGATCAACGAGGTATCGGCCCCCATTCGTCATGCCCCTGGAAAGATGGTGATCGCGGCACTGACCATCCCCCATCTGGCGAATGTCCTTATCGACAATCGGCGCGAGCTTGTGATCAACGCGCTGCGCACCACGGCCCTGCAATTGCAAGAGAGCATTGCGACACATATGCCCCTGCCCCGCACGCCGTGGTATCAGGCGATCTGAGTTTTTTGCTGTTCCGCTTCAAACTGTTACCCCCTGCAGGACCTGATCGCGCGACAACTCGTCCCGCGTGCCTTGCATCAGGACGGCACCGCGCCGCAAGACGATGAACTTGTCGGCAAGATCATAGGCGAAATCGAAATACTGCTCGACCAGAATGATCGCCATCTCGCCCTTGGTTCTCAGATGGCGGACGACCTCTCCGATCTGCTGGATGATGTTGGGCTGAATGCCTTCGGTCGGTTCGTCCAATAGCAAAAGCTGGGGCTTGGTGATCAGCGCCCGGGCGATGGCAAGTTGCTGTTGCTGGCCACCCGACAGATCGCCCCCGCGCCGGTTTTGCATTTTCTTCAGCACCGGGAACAGATCGAAGATCTCATCGGGAACGAAATGTTCACTTGCTGGCAGGCAGGCAAAACCGGTTTCCAGATTTTCGCGCACGGTCAGCAGCGGGAAAATCTCGCGCCCCTGCGGCACATAAGCCACGCCTTTCCACGCCATGCGATGGGCTGGCAGAGGTGGCAGGGCCTCGCCGTTCAGCCGCAGATCACCTCCGGACCGAGGGTGTGTACCCGAGATCGCCTTGATCAGGCTGGTTTTGCCCACGCCATTGGTGCCCATCACGCAGGTGACTTCGCCCCGCGCGGCCTCTAACGAGATACCGTTGAGGATTTGCGAATGCCCGTAATGCAGGGTCAAATCGGTCAGTTTCAGCATTGCCTAGCGTCCCAGATAGACGTCGATGACGTCCTGATTTGATGTCACATGATCCAGCGAGCCCTCGGCCAGAACCGAGCCTTCGTGCAGCACCGTGACTTTGCAATTCAGGCGGCGCACGAATTCCATGTCATGTTCCACCACCACCACAGCGCGGGTCTTGGCGGCTTGCACCAGCAAATCGGTCGTGTGTTCGCGTTCCTGCCGGGTCATTCCGGCGGCGGGTTCGTCAACCAGCAGCAGACGCGGCTCCTGCGCCAGCAGCATTCCGATCTCAAGCCATTGCTTCTGCCCGTGGCTGAGTTCGCCGGATTTGCGGGTCAACTCATCCTGCAGACCGATCTCGGCGGCTAGGTCCTCGACCTTCTCCAGATCATCTGACGAAGGGCGATAGAACAGAACACCCAGCCAGCCACGTTTGTTCTTTAGCGCCATCAGCAGGTTTTCCTGTACGGTCTGATCCTCGAACACCGTGGGTTTCTGGAACTTCCGCCCAATACCCGCCTGCGCGATCTTGGCCTCGCTCATGCGCAGCAGAGAGACAGACTTCTCACCCCAGATCACGCGGCCTTCATCGGGGCGTGTCTTGCCGGTGACGATATCCATGAAGGTGGTCTTGCCCGCCCCGTTCGGCCCGATCACGGCGCGCAGCTCGGCGTTGCCGATCTGGAACGACAGGTTGTTGATGGCGCGGAACCCGTCGAAGGTGACCGAAACGCCGCTGACTTCTAGCAGAGTGTTCATTCCGTTGCCTCCTTTTCGCGCAACGCGCCGTCATCAGGACCGAGCGCCGCGCCGTGGCGCTGCGGCGCGCGGCGGTTGGTCCAGAGGTCAAACAACCCTCCGATCCCTTGCGGGGCGAACAGCGTGACCAGAACGAAGGACACGCCCAGCAGCACCTGCCACCAGTCGACCCATTTGACCGTGTAGAACCCCAGCGGAATGTCCGGGGCCTGCCCGCCGGTGAACCATGTGCTCAGCAGGCTGACGAACGCTGCGCCGATGACGGCGCCGTACAGGCGACCACGCCCGCCGATGGCGACCCAGACGGCGAGGTAGATCGAGGCGATGGGGGCCATCTCTTCGGGGTTGATGATGCCCGCCTGCGGATAATACAGCGCGCCCGCGATGGCCGCGATGCAGGCGGTCAGGGTGAAGACGGCCAGCTTATAGACCTCGACCGAGTAGCCGAGGAACCGCACCCGCGCCTCGTTGTCGCGGATGCCGCGAATAACCGAGCCGAACTTGCCCGACACGATCCATGCCGCCAGCATGTATCCCAGCCCCAAGGCAAGCGCCGAGGCCCAGAGGAACCAGATCGACACCACGTCTTGCGAGGCGGTGACGCCCGGCAGGTTCTGCAGGCCCGACAGGCCATTGTTGCCCCGCAAGCCGCTGTCGTTCTGGAACAGGTACAACGCCAGCGCCAATGTCATGGCTTGGGTCAGGATCGACAGGTACACGCCCGTGACCCGGCTGCGGAAGGCGAGCCAGCCGAAGATCAACGCCAGCAGGCCCGGTACCAGCACGACCAGCGCCAGTTGCAGGAACAGGCTGTCCGAAAAGGCCCAGATCAGCGGGAATTCCGACGATCCGACGACGCCGAAGATTTGCGTGCCGATGGCATCCACGACCTCGGACGGGGTTGGCGGGATATCGGCTTGGGACAATGACTCGACCACGATCAGGCGGGTGCGTTCGTACATCAGCCACATACCGATCATATAGCCGCCCAGCCCGAAGAACGCGAAATGGCCCAGCGACAGGATGCCCGTAAAACCCCAGACCAGATCCATCGCTACGGCAATAAGGCAAAGGCACAGGGTCTTACCCAGCGTCTTGACGAAACTGGTCGAGATCACGCCGATCCCGAACCCTTCGGACAGGACGGTGACGCCCAAAGTGAACAGAGACAGGATGGCCAGAAAGACCAAAACGGATGGGTTCTTGGCGACAAAGCTACGTTCCATGGCTCAATCCCCCGCCGCGCGGCCTTTGAGGGCGATGATGCCCCTTGGCCGGAACTGGATGAAAATGATGATGAAGATGATCATGTAGGTCTGCGCGGCCAGAGTGTTCGACGGGTTCATCCACTCGATCCCCTTTTGCAGGAAGCCGATCATGCCTGCCCCCGCCAGCGCGCCCCAGATGTTGCCGACGCCGCCGACAACCACAGTCATGAAGCTTTGCACGATATAGTCGCTGCCCAGATCAGACGTGACCTTGGCGAAGAGACCAATCGCAACCCCGGCGATCCCGGCAATGCCGGAGCCAAGACCAAAGGTCAGCATATTCACGCGCCCCGGATTGATCCCCATCGACCCGGCCATTCGTGGGTTCTGCGTTACTGCGCGCATCTCAAGCCCCAGCCTTGTGCGTTTCATGATGTAGAGGAACAGCCCCAGAAAGATCATCGCCAGCACGAAGATCGCGATGCGGATGTAACTGATCGAGACCACATCGTTCAGCACCCATGCCCCGTCCAGCCAGCCGGGCGCGGTTAGCGGGCGGGCCTGCGTGCCGAAGATGTTCTTGGCCAGCTGTTGCAAAGCAATTGAGATACCGAAGGTCGCCAGCAGCGTCTCCAACGGGCGTGAATACAGCCAACGGATCACCAGCCGCTCCATCGCGACGCCCATGGCGAAGGTGACGGCAAAGGCCATCGGGATGGCGACGATGATCGACAGCGTATGGTCGGGGATGAATTGCTGCACCACATAGCCGGTGTAAGCGCCCATCATGATGAACTCACCATGGGCCATGTTGATCACGCCCATAACGCCAAAGGTGATGGCCAGACCGATAGCGGCGAGGAAATAGATCGAGGCCAGAGAAATCGCGTCCAACGTCAGGTCGAGGGTCTGGTTCAGGCCGACCTTCAACTCGATCTGTTCCAACGCCTTTTCGGCGGCCGCGGTCACAGCGGGCGAAGGCTCTGCGTAGGTATCAAAGAAAACATGCGCGGCAAGTGCTGCATCGATATCGGCCTGCGTGATCAAGGCCGGAACGGCCCCGGCCTCGGCCAACGCCTCATACGCCTGCGCGCGGGCGGCGTCCGAATTCAGTTGCGCAACCGGAACGCCACCTACGCGGCCTCCGTCGATATTGGCGGCCAGCGCGGCGCGAATGTCGGCTGCCGAAACACGCGGCGCGGCCAGATCGTTGGCAACCAGCAGGTCATAAGCCGCATCCCGCGACAGGTCATCCGAGCCGGGCTGCAGCACAGTGGCGATATTCGCCTCTGAAGGCAGGTCTATCGCGGCTTGGCGTTTGGTCACGACCAGCGGGTTCAGCGCGGCGCGGACATCGACGCCCAGATCACCTGACATCTCTTCAATCGCAGCCACTCGGGCCGCGGTGTCCGCGTCATAACCAATCGTCAGCAACCGTTCCAAACGCTGTTTCTGCGCCTTTAAATCCGCGGCGGGTTCGCCTTCGATTGACGCGCGCAGCGGTTCCAGCAAGGCCCCCTCGGGATCACGTTGGATAGATGTCAAAGCGGCCAGTCGTTTGCCGCGATCCGGGTCGGTCAGTTGGAATTGCACCAGCGCCGTGCCGATCATCGCGCGGATGCCGCTGTTGGGTTTCAACTGTTTCAGGTCGGATTTCTCGAACGTGCCGACGACTGCGCCGGTGTCGAAATCGGTCAGCTCATAAGACCGCCCTTCGCCCTTCTTGCCGGCAAAGAACAGACCATCCGACTTGCGCATCCACACGTTCTTGGCGGCCCATGTCTCAAGCATCACCTGCGCCTGCGGCAACCCGCTGCTGGCAATCGCGTCAATCGCGGGCCCGATGGTCTTGCGAGAGCTTTTGGCGATGATCTGCTGATGCTCTTGCAGGATCGGTTGCAGGCCGGCCTCTTGCGCGTCGGCCGTCAGGCAGGCGCACAGGATTGCGAGGCCCGCAAGGTATAGTCGTAACATTTGGTGAAACCCGAGATGTCTTGAGGGCAAGGCGGGCGTGATCGCCCACCTTGCGTGTCGTTTAATAGTTCGACAGGGTCTGAACGCAGGTCTTGGTCTCGGTGTTGTACATACCGCAACCCAGTTCTTTCCAATCCGAGATCAGAACCGCCGATTCCGGCAGGAAGTCGGTCCAAGCGTCGCCCGGCACAACGTCGGTTTCGCTGATGATGTCGAACTGGCCGTCTTCCTGAATCTCACCGATAAGCACCGGCTTGGCCAAATGGTGGTTCGGCAGCATGACCGCGGTGCCGCCGGTCAGGTTCGGGAATTCCTGCCCGTACATCGCGGCGCGCACATCGTCGACCTCGGTCGAACCGGCAGCGGTCGCGGCGTTCACCCACATGTTGAAGCCGATGTAGTGCGCCTCCATCGGGTCGTTGGTCACGCGCTCATCGCCCATGGTGGCTTTCCATGTTTCAACGAATTCGGCGTTCGCATCGGTATCGGCCGACTGGAAATAGTTCCATGCCGCCAGATGGCCTACGAGGTTGGTGGTATCCAGACCCGACAATTCTTCCTCACCCACCGAGAAGGCAACGACCGGAATATCGTCTGCCGAGACGCCCGCCGCAGCGAGTTCCTTGTAGAAACCAATGTTAGCGTCGCCATTGATGGTCGAGATCACACCGACCTTCTTGCCATCCGCACCCAGCGCAACAACGTCTGCCACGATCTTGGACCAGTCGGAATGGCCAAACGGAGTGTAGTTGACAAAGATATCCGAGTCCGCGATGCCCTTCTGCTTCAGATAGCTTTCCAGAATGTTGTTTGTGGTGCGGGGATAGACATAGTCGGTGCCCAGCAGCGCGAATTTCTCGACGCCCAGCTCGTCGAGGAAATAGTCAGTCGCAGGGATCGCCTGCTGGTTCGGCGCGGCACCTGTGTAGAAGACGTTTTTCGACGATTCTTCACCCTCATACTGAACCGGATAGAACAGCAGACCGTTCAGTTCCTCGATCACCGGAAGAACCGACTTGCGGCTGACGGATGTCCAGTTGCCAAAGATCACATCCACCTCATGCACGGTCAGCAGCTCACGCGCTTTTTCGGCAAAAAGCGGCCAGTCGGATGCAGGGTCGACCACAACCGCCTCAAGCTGCTTACCCAGCAGGCCGCCCTTGGCGTTTTGCTGGTCGATCAGCATCAGCATGGTGTCTTTCAACGTGGTTTCCGAGATCGCCATAGTCCCCGACAGCGAATGCAATACACCGACCTTAATCGTGTCTTCAGCCGACAGCGCGGTCGTGGCCATGGCAGCAAAGAAAACCGATCCGGCGAGCGTGGATTTGAGAGATTTCATGTAATCCTCCTGGGCGGGGCCGGGAGAGAGGGCTTGCGCAGATGCGCGTTTCTCTTCTACCTGATCCCCGCAACTGTTGTTGCGTTTCGTGTGGCGGTTGTGTCCGAGGTCCAATTCGCGCAGCCGTCACACACCCTTCGGGGTTGTCCCCGTAATGGGCATCCATACGGTTTCTGCATCGCAGCGAATTAAGCAAATCCGGGGGCGCAGGAATTCGCCAGACCCACCCGCACTGCCCAATTTTTAACCTACATGCTGGATGCGTGATTAAAAAATGAACTAACGGGACCGCGCATTGTTCAAAACCGGCAATGCGCCATAGAGATTCGACATCGCAGCGGTGAAAAAAGCGCCAGATGTTGAAGACCCGAAAGTTGCTGCGATCACACACCTGTCCTCGATAACGCCCGCAAAAGCGGCCTTACCGCCACGTGCCGAGGGGAGAATCGCGCTTAGCTCCAAGCCTCTGGGGAAACGCAGTGTTATTGACGGGTTCCGGCAGTCCGGATCGTTCAAATGCCTGTTTCCGCGCGGCGCCGGTACCCCTCTGGATGCTGTATTGCTGAACACGGCAGGGGGCGTGACAGGGGGCGACCGGTTTCTGTTCTCGGGCAAGGTGGCCTCGGGCACGACGATGACGCTGACCACGCAGGCCTGCGAGCGGGCCTACAAGGCGCAACCGGGACAGATTGGCACGGTCAGGAATGCCTTGACGGTTGCCCCGCAGGCGCGCGTGAACTGGCTGCCGCAGGAAACGATTCTGTTTAACGGTAGCGCCCTTGACCGGCGTTTGACGATCGACCTAGCACCAGAAGCCTCGGCGCTGATGGTTGAGCCGCTGGTTTTTGGACGCCCTGCGATGGGCGAGGTCCTGACCGATATTCAGCTTCGGGACCGGATCGAATTGCGCCGCGCAGGGATGCCCGTATTCCTTGATGCCGTGAACACTTCGGGCGATCTGAACGCCCACCTCGCCAAACCTGCAATCGCCAACGGCGCGGGTGCGATGGCCCTGGTCGTATTTGCTTCGGACACCGCCGGTGGCCAGCTGACGCCGGTCCGCGACCTGCTGCCGGATGCCGGAGGGGCCAGCCTGCTGCACGATGATCTGCTGGTGATCCGCCTGCTCGCCGACAACAGTTTTGCCCTGCGCCGCGCACTTATGCCGATATTGCAGCGGCTGAACAACAATACCCTCCCCCGATGCTGGATGCTCTGACATGAACCTGACGCCCCGAGAAAAAGACAAACTGCTGGTCGCCATGGCCGCCGAGGTCGCTCGCAAGCGGCTGGCCCGTGGCGTCAAGCTGAACCACCCCGAGGCGATTGCCCTGATCACCGACGCCGTGGTCGAAGGTGCCCGCGACGGGCGGTCGGTTGCCGACATGATGCAGGCCGGGGCCGAGGTGATCACCCGCGCGCAATGCATGGAAGGCGTGCCTGAGATGATTCACGAGGTTCAGGTCGAGGCTACCTTTCCCGACGGCACCAAGCTGGTGACTGTTCACAATCCCATTCGCTGACAAAGGAACACTGATATGACCCGTATGCTCTTCCCTGCCCTGATCTTGGCCGGCCCCGCCGCCGCCCATAACGGCACGCATATCCACGCGCATGGCATGGATTATGCCACTTTGGGCGTTGGTCTGGCGGTGGTCGCGCTGGCCGCCGTTGCCCTGATGGTGAAGCTGAACAAATGATCCCCGGCGAGCTGTTCCCTGCCGCGGGCGAAATCACGCTCAACCCGGGCGCTGAACCGGTGACGCTGATGGTGGCCAATACCGGCGACCGCCCGGTTCAGGTCGGCTCGCATTACCATTTCGCCGAGACCAACCCGGCGCTGGAGTTCGACCGCACCGCCGCCCATGGCCTGCGTCTGGACATCGCCCCCGGTACCGCTGTGCGGTTCGAACCGGGGCAAGCGCGCGAGGTTTCGCTGATCCCGATCAGTGGCGCGCGCAAGGTTTACGGGTTCAATCAAAAGGTCATGGGGCCGCTCTGATGCCAGCACAAATCAAACGTTCTGATTACGCCGCCATGTTCGGCCCCACCACCGGCGACAAGTTGCGGCTGGCCGATACCGATCTGGTGATCGAGGTGGAACGCGACCTGACAGCCGAACGCGCCGGGGCCGCAGCGACAGGCGGGACCGGAGACAATGCGCTGCTTTACGGTGAAGAGGTCAAGTTCGGCGGCGGCAAGGTCATCCGCGACGGGATGGGGCAATCGCAGGCCACGCGCGCCGAGGGGGCCGTGGATACGGTCATCACCAATGCGCTGATCGTGGACCATTCGGGTATCTACAAGGCCGATGTGGGCCTGACGGACGGGCGCATCGCCAAGATCGGCAAGGCCGGAAACCCCGACACGCAGCCCGGCGTCGACATCATCATCGGCCCCGGCACCGAGGCCATCGCGGGCGAAGGGCGCATCCTGACGGCTGGAGGATTTGACAGCCATATCCACTTCATCTGCCCGCAACAGATCGAGGACGCGCTGCATTCCGGCCTGACCACCATGCTGGGCGGCGGCACCGGTCCCGCGCACGGGACGCTGGCCACAACCTGCACCCCCGGCCCTTGGCATATCGGACGGATGTTGCAGGCAGCGGATGCATTTCCAATGAACCTTGCCTTTGCCGGTAAGGGCAACGCCTCGCTTCCCGCTGCACTTGAGGAACAGGTCAAGGCCGGTGCCTGCGCGTTGAAACTGCATGAGGACTGGGGCACCACGCCCGCGGCTATCGACTGCTGCCTCTCGGTGGCCGACGCAATGGACGTACAAGTAATGATCCACACCGACACGTTGAACGAATCCGGTTTCGTCGAAAACACCGTGGCCGCCATGAAAGGCCGGACGATCCATGCCTTCCACACCGAGGGCGCAGGCGGCGGTCATGCGCCGGACATCATCAAGATCTGTGGCGAGAACCACGTTCTGCCGTCCTCGACCAACCCCACGCGCCCCTTCACCGTAAACACGGTCGAAGAGCATCTGGACATGCTGATGGTCTGCCATCACCTCGACAAATCCATCCCCGAGGATGTGGCCTTTGCCGAAAGCCGCATCCGGCGCGAGACCATCGCCGCCGAAGATATTCTGCACGACATGGGCGCGTTCAGCATCATCGCGTCCGACAGTCAGGCCATGGGCCGGGTCGGAGAGGTACTGATCCGCACTTGGCAAACCGCTGACAAGATGAAGAAACAACGCGGCCGCCTGCCCGAGGAAACCGGCGACAACGACAACCTGCGCGTCCGCCGCTATATCGCCAAATACACCATCAACCCGGCCATCGCCCACGGCCTGAGCCATGAGATTGGCAGCATCGAAGAAGGCAAACGCGCCGATCTGGTGCTGTGGAACCCGGCGTTCTTTGGCGTCAAACCCGAGATGGTCCTGCTGGGCGGCACGATTGCCTGTGCGCAGATGGGCGATCCGAATGCCTCGATCCCGACACCGCAGCCGGTCTATAGCCGGCCGATGTTCGGGGCCTATGGGCGGTCGGTCGAACACTCGGCGATCACCTTTGTCTCGGCCGCCGCGCAGGCCGATGGGATCGGCGATACGCTCGGGCTGGCGAAACAGACCGTCGCGGTGCGCAATACCCGCGACATCGGCAAACAGGATTTGCTGCTGAACGATGCAACGCCGCAAATCGACGTCGACCCCGAAACCTATGAGGTGCGCGCCGACGGCGAATTGCTCACCTGCCAACCCGCCGAAGTACTGCCCATGGCGCAACGCTATTTCATGTTCTGAGACAGGAAGAAGGCCACGATGACCACCGCGATCAAGACCGCCCGCATCTATCACGACCATCCCCACACCCCGGCCTATGCGCAGGTGTCGCTGGACTATGACGGGCGCTTCCTGCGCCGCAAGATGCTGGCAACCGATGAGGGTGAGGCTTTTCTGGTCGATCTGGCCCAGACCAAATCGCTGGATCATGGCGGGGTTCTGGTGCTTGAAGACGGGCGCGAGATCGAGATCATCGCCGCCCCCGAAGACCTGCTGGAAATCACCGGCGACCATCTGCTGCGACTGGCATGGCATATCGGCAACCGGCACACGCCATGCCAGATCGAAGCGGGCAGGCTGCTGATCCAGCGCGATCACGTCATCCGCGACATGCTGACGAAGCTGGGGGCCAACATCCGCGAGGTCGTCGAACCCTTTACCCCCGAAGGCGGCGCATATGGTCATGGCAGGACCCATGGACACACCCACTAACGCTGACATCCTGACGCTGACGCAGTGGTTGTCCCCGGCCTATCCGGTGGGCGGCTTCGCCTATTCCCATGGGCTGGAGGCCGCGATCGAACAGGGCCGGGTCGCCGGCGCAGACCAGACAGGCGACTGGGTCACAACCGTGCTGCAACATGGCTCGGGTTGGAATGACGCGCTGTTTCTTGTGGCCGCCTATGATGCCGCTGACAGGGCTGCTTTGACCCGGATCGATGCCACCGCCCGCGCCTTTTGCGCCGGGTCCGAACGGCTGATGGAAACTGACCTTCTGGGTCAGGCCTTCTGGTCCGTGACCGGAGATATCTGGGGGCTGGACCTGCAACGCCTCACCTACCCGGTCGCGGTGGGCCGCGCCGCGCGGATGCAGAACCTGCCGCGCTTGCTGGTGACACAGATGTTCCTGCAGGCCTTCACCAGCAATCTGGTCGCCTGCGCCACCCGCCTTGTGCCGCTGGGTCAGACCGAGGCGCAGCGGTTGATCCGCGACCTGACGCCGTTCTGCGCCCAGATCGCCGAAACAGCGCAGCAGGCGGGTCTGGACGACCTGAGCTCGACCGCCTTCCTGTCTGATATCGCTGCAATGAAGCATGAAACACAATATTCAAGGATCTTTCGAACATGAGCAGTATGAACGGCCCCCTGCGCGTGGGCATCGGCGGCCCGGTCGGAGCGGGCAAGACCACCCTCACCGCCGCCCTCTCGGAAGCGCTGCGTGACGTCTGTTCCGTGGGCGTCATCACCAACGATATCTACACGCAAGAGGATGCCGAGGCGCTGATGCGGATGCAGATCCTACCGCAGGATCGGATCATCGGCGTCGAAACCGGCGGCTGCCCGCACACGGCGATCCGCGAGGATGCCTCGATCAATCTGGCCGCCGTGGCAGAGATGCAGGCCCGCCACCCCGATCTGGATGTGGTGCTGATCGAAAGCGGCGGCGACAACCTGTCGGCCACGTTCAGCCCCGAGCTGGCGGACCTGACGATATATGTCATCGACGTCGCCGCGGGCGAGGAAATCCCGCGCAAGGGCGGCCCGGCGATCACGAAATCGGACATCCTGATCATTAACAAAACCGACCTCGCCCCCCATGTCGGCGCATCGCTCGACGTGATGGAGCGCGACGCCACACGGATGCGAAAGGGCCGCCCGTTCGTGTTTTCGGCCCTACGCCACCGAAAAGGCATTGATGCGATTGTCAGCTTGTTGGCCCAGCATGGCGGTCTGAAAATTGCGGAAGGTTCAGTTGCAAGTTTTTGACAATTGACGCCCTGCGCCTGAACGTTTGAAGCCAACGGCCAAAAGACCCACAGCTCCGCCTGTACCGGTGTCCAAACCAGAGATTGGCGGCTTTACGGCGATCATACTGAAGCAAGGCGACATTGCCTGACGTTGGCTTTCGAAGGCCTAATCCAGAAAACCCCGTTCCAGTGCTCGGCGCATAGCGTGTTTGTCCGGGTTCTGCCCGGTCCAAAGCTCGACCCCGATCCGGCCCTGTTCGATCAGCATGTCAAGCCCGTCGATAATCTGGCAGCCGATGCCTTGCGCCTGCTGCAGCAACGGCGTCAGCGGCGGATTGGGGATCACATCGATCACAAGGGTTGACGTGGTCAACGTGCCGGTATCCAGCGGCACCATCGCGTCTGCATCCGGGTACATACCGATGGAGGTCGCATTGATGAATATGTCAGTGCCCTCGGGCAACCGAACCTGCCCGTCCAGCGGCATGAAGCGCGCCGTCAGCCCGCCCGCCTGCTGCTGAACCGCATCCGACAGCAGGGTCGCGACCAGATCTTCGCCTCGGCTTTTGTCCCGGTTGACCACGGTGATCTCGCGGACGCCGGCCAAAGCCAGTTCAACAGCAATCGCGCGTGCAGCGCCACCTGCGCCCAGAAGAACAACGCACTGACCCTCGGGCGAAGTGACATCCTGCAGCGCCCGGACCAGACCCCGCCCGTCGGTGTTTTCTCCGATCATTTGGGTGCCGCGCCGCACAACGCAGTTTACCGCGCCGATCAGGGCCGCTGACGGGGCGATTTCGTCCAGGTACTGCATGACGTTGATCTTGTGCGGCATCGTGCAGTTGAAACCGGCGAATCCCAGCGCGCGCAGGCCTAGAACTGCGTCCTCCAGACCTTCGGGCGTGACCTCTAGCGTCAGATAGCGCCAGCGCAGGTTGTGATGGTCAAAGGCGGCCTGCACCATCGGCTCGCTGGGGTTGTCCCAGACCGGCTGGCCGATAACGCCCACGAGGTCGGTCTTGTATTTCATGTCAGCCTCCGATCCGGGCAGAGCAGATCACGTGCTGCGGCTGCGCGATTTGATGTAGGTGTCGAAGGCCACAGCTGCGACGATGATGATGCCGATCACGATCTGCTGCCAGAACGGCTTGACGTTCAGCATGACCAGACCGTTTAGCAGAACCCCGATCAACAGCGCGCCAGCCGCGGTGCCCAGAACCGAGCCGATGCCGCCGAACAGGCTGGTACCACCGATGACAACGGATGCGATTACACGCAGCTCGAACCCGACCCCGGCCACCGCCTCGGCCGAGTTCAACCGCGCCGACAGGACAAAACCCGCCAGGCCAGCGCAGAAACCGGTGATCGTATAGACGCTGGCGACGACAAAGCCGACATTGATCCCCGACAGGCGCGCTGCTTCAGGATTGGCGCCAACGGCATAGACACTGCGGCCATAGCGGGTGTAGTTCAGCACATACCACGCCAGCGCAGTGCCGGTGACGAACAGGAAGACTGGTACTGGAATGCCCGCAATGTCGCCCCTGCCCCACCAGCGGTAGCCCGCGTCAAAGCCGCTGATCGGGCCGCCATCACCAACCAGCAAGGTGATGCCGCGGAACAGCGACATCCCGCCCAGCGTCACCACAAAGGGCGGCACCTTGAACACGGTTGTGGTCACGCCCTGCAAAGCCCCGGCAAGCGTCCCGACGGTGATCGAGGCCACAAGCGCCCAGAACCACCAGACGGTTTCCTTGTCTCCGCCGCCCAGCGAGAAGGACTCGGTCTGCCCTCCGGTCACAATCGCCGCCCCGACAATACCCGCCGCCGCCAGGGTCGAGCCGACAGACAGGTCGATCCCGGCAGTCAGGATCACGAAGGTCATGCCTATGGCCAAAAGGCCAAAGATCGACACTTCGGTCAGGATGTTGAAGATGTTGCGGGTCGACAGGAACCGTTCGTTATACGAGGTGAAGACCACCACCAGCAGCACCAGAAAGATCAACGGGGCCAGCTTGGCCAGCATCCCGGCCCAGTCAAAGCTCTGGCCTGTGGGGCTGTCCTTGCCTTGGGGTCTTGCACGGGCCGGACTTTTTCCATCGCTGCTCATATCTGTTCCTCTGCAAGGCCGGGTGCGGGGCTTGCCTGTGTCTGGGCGGGTGTCATGCTTTGCATCAGAGATTCCTCGGATGCGATTTTTCGGGTGAATTCGCCGGTGATCCGGCCCTCGGACATGGTCAGGATGCGGTCCGAGACGGTCAGGATTTCGGGCAGTTCAGATGAGATCACGATGACCGCTGCGCCGTGATCGGCAAGGCTGAACAGAATGTCATGGACCTGCGCCTTAGATCGGACATCGATCCCGCGCGTCGGTTCATCCACGATCAGGATTTTCGGCGCTTTCGCCAGCCAGCGCGCAATCAGCGCCTTTTGCTGATTGCCACCCGACAGCTTACCAATGGCCTGTCGCGCGCCGGCTACCTTGATATCCAGCTTGTCGCGGCTGTCCTCGAACAGGCGGGCCTCGGCCCCCAGATCCAATATGCCCAGACGGCCCGACAATTGTTCGAGCGAGGCCATCGAGATGTTCTGGTTGACCGGCAAATCCAGAAAGCAACCCTGTTTCTTTCGATCTTCCGTCACCAAACCGATGCCCGCCTTGATCGCCTGCCGGGGCGAGGTGATTTGCGCGGGTCTGCCTTCGATCAAAATCTCTCCGGTCAGCCTGTCATCAGCTCCGAAAATCATGCGCACCGTTTCCGTCCGCCCGGCCCCGACCAGACCGGCAATGCCCAGAACCTCTCCGAATTGGGCCTTGAAAGACACGTTATGGACGGTTGTGGCGTTGGGATCGCGCAGGTTGGGCACGCTGCAAAAATCGCGAATTTCCAGCGCGGTTTTACCGGTTTGGGCGGTGTCCCGCCGGGCGAAGATATGGGAAAACTCGCGCCCGACCATCGCATGTATCAGGCCATCTTCGTCGGTATCCGCAACTGCGCCCGACGCCACCATGCAGCCATCACGCAGCACCGAGTAGCGGTCGCAGACGCGGAACACCTCTTGCAGGCGATGGGTGACATAGACAACGCTGAGGCCTTGCCGTTTCAGCTCCCGTACGATCTCGAGCAGCCGGTCCACCTCGGACCCGCTGAGCGCGGCGGTGGGTTCGTCCATGATGATCAGCTTGGAATCAATCGACAGCGCCCGTGCGATTTCGACCATTTGCTGTTCGGCGACGCTCAGGCTGCTGACCAGCCGTGTGGGCGAGATGTCTAGACCGATCCTATCAAGCGCGACACGGGCTTCGCGATGCATCTGCTTGTGGCGGATTCCCAGCATGCCGCGTGGTTCTCGGCCCAGAAAGATATTCTCGGCCACCGAAAGCGGCGGGATCAGGCTAAATTCCTGATAAATCGTGACAACTCCCGCCTCCCGCGCCTCAAGCGGTGTAGAAGCGTTCAGCGGCATGCCGTTCAGGGACATCGTGCCCCGATCTGCAGGCTGCGCACCGCTGAGGATTTTCAGAAGCGTTGATTTTCCCGCCCCGTTTTCACCAAGCAGCGCGTGGACTTCTGCTGGGCCGACCTCAAAATCGACCTTGTCCAGAGCAACCACGCCGGGAAAGGTCTTGGTCAACCCTTGGACCCTCAGAAGTGGCTGTGAAGCAGTCGTGTGCACGGTGCGGCCCCCGGATGGCTTACGGGACGATGCGGGCAAAACGCCCGCACCCCGGCGCGATCTTACTTGATTTCACCGAACCGTTCAGCCTCTTCCAGATTGTCAGCGCTGATCATGCGCGGGATGATCAGGTTCACAACCTCCTTGGGCCGTTCGCCGCTGGTGACAAAGGCGTTGACGATCTGCACCGCGGTGCGCGATTGCAGGCCCGGAAACTGATCGACCGCGCCTGCCAGACCACCTTCGCGCACAGCCAACAGCGCCTCGGGGCCTGCGTCAAAGGCGATGATCTTGACCTGATCCTCGGCCCCCAGCGACCGAAGTGCCTCGAGCGCGCCCAGACCCATTTCGTCATTGGCGGCGACGATCACGTCGGGCATCTCAGAGAGGCCAGTCAGGATGGCGTTGGTCACGCTCAACCCCTGATCGCGACTCCAGTTCGCGGTCTGCTCGGCCACGATTTCGTACTTGTCGCTCAGCGGGTCGAGCACATTGTGCAGGCCCTGATTGCGGTCGATGGCGGGGCTGGCTCCGGGCTGACCCTGAAGGTTCACGACCCTTGCGCCATCCGGGAACTGCTCGACCACCCATTGCCCCTGCGCCTCGCCCCCGGCGACGTTATCGGCACCGACATGCGCTAGCAATCCATCCACACCATCGACACGGCGGTCGATGGTCACAACCGGGATCCCTTCGTTCACCGCATCCTCGATCGCACCCGCCAGCGCGTTCACGTCATTGGGGCTGATGATGATGCCATCGACACCCTGCACGATGGCATTTTCAACATCGGCCACCTGCTTGGGAGATTCATTGCGGCCATCCGCCTCGATCACCGAGATGCTCCCGATCTTCTCGGCCTCGTCATTGATGCTGCTTTGCATGTGGACAAAGAACGGGAATTGCAGCGACGGCATCGAGGACATGATCGTCATGTCTTCGGCAAATGCGGGGCTTGCGATGCCAATGCTCAGTGCGGCGGCGGCCATCATGCGCTTCATATCGGTGTGTTTCATCTTTTACCTCCTGGGTCTGCCTCGGTTTTGGCAACCGATGTCCAATGCTTTTTGACTTTTGCACACAAAAGTAGTTTCTTCAAGTTTGACGTGATGTGTGATTGAAGACCGGAATTCAACGCGGCAACCGACCGGAACAGGAGACAGCGGAGTGAGCGACGGGCGCACCCATCCGATGTATGCGCAAATCAGCGATCGGCTTGGCGATGCGATCCGCACCGGCCTTGTGCCGGATGGCACCGTGCTGACGGAATCCATCATTGCCGATCACTTCGAGGTCAGCCGTCAGACCGCCCGCAACGCGTTGCAAACGTTGCAGGGAAACGGGCAAATCATTGCCCGGGCAGGCAAACGCGGCTTTACCGTCGCCGCGCCGCTGGACACGCCGCCTAACAGCCCCGACCGGGCCGGTAACCCACTGGCGGGAATTGAAAAGCTACCGCCTACGATCAAATGGATCGAACGTTACGACGCCATCAAATTCGAACTTCTGGCCCTTGCCAGCGCCGGAGAGCGCCGGATCGTTCCGTCTAAGCTGGCCGAATGCCATGACATCAGCCGCACCGTATTGCGCGACATTCAGGTGCGACTGGTCGAGGATAACATTATGCGCCTGGACGGGCAGAAATGGGTGCTGAACCGCTTTGACGCGCGCGCCATCGCAGAGCAATTTCAGGTCAGAATCCTACTCGAACCACATGCGCTGAGCGAAGGCTTCGACCGGATCGATCAGGGATTTCTAAAGGATTGCATTGCCCGCCTGGAATCCGCGAACCAGCAAAGCGCTTCGCTGACGTCACAACGGCTGGAACAGCTCGAGGCTGATCTGCACGATCACCTGCTGTCTTATTGTGGCAACGACTTCCTGATGGCGGTCTTGCGGCGCAGCCGGTTGGTGCATGTCTTCAACAGCTTCTATTTCCCCCGCTACAGTTCGCGCCACCTGTTTGCGGACGAACATACCGAGGTGTTTACCGCAGCCCTTGCGGGGAACCTGCAGGGGGCCCGGTCAGCACTGGTCCGGCATCTGGAGAGCTCATCGCAAAAGACACAGGAACGACTTGAGCGGTTCAAACAGGAAAACGCAGGTCTGGATTACCCCTATGCGCGTTCTTTGTAGAAAACCGCGCGAGCACGGGGAACAGAGGACATGACCGCCCAAACCCTGCGCTTCAGATTTACTGCGCTGCCCCGGGGCGACCCCATCGACTTTTTCAAATGCGGACAATTCTTCATCTGTGGCTTCAGAAGCGGTCATTTGTGCGGTAGCCGAATAGTTCCCAGAGGTCAGCACCGCGACAAAATTACAGGTGCCAAATTGGCCGATGGGTCAAGTGCGGCATTCGGGTGTCGACGGGTGTTCAAGACATCGTTATCCGACCGGGGAAAGATGTTAATTTGACACCCCAGTGCAGTATAGATTTCAGGCAACGCGGGACATGCCCCACCATTCAGGGGTTCGCCAATGCCTCGCCAGCTCATCTTAAAGGACAGCATACCATGGCAGGAAGTTCCTACGTGCCCCGCGCGGGCCGATACGACGATATGATCTATAATCACTGCGGGCACAGCGGCTTGAAACTGCCCGCAATTTCACTGGGGCTTTGGCACAATTTCGGTGCGGACAGACCACATAGCCTTAAACAAGCCTTGTGCCGGACGGCTTTTGACCTTGGCATCACACATTTTGATCCGGCCAACAATTACGGCCCCCCTCCGGGCAGTGCCGAAGAAGCCTTTGGGCAAATCCTGAAAACGGATTTTGCCGGGTATCGGGATGAGTTGGTCATCTCATCCAAGGCCGGCTACGACATGTGGCCCGGTCCTTATGGCGAATGGGGCAGCCGCAAGTATCTGATCGCGTCCTGTGATCAAAGCCTCAAACGCATGGGGCTGGACTATGTCGATATCTTCTATTCGCACCGGTTCGATCCCAATACCCCGCTGGAAGAAACCATGGGCGCGTTGGATCAGATCGTGCGGTCCGGTAAGGCGCTCTATGTCGGGATATCATCCTACAACTCGCAGCGCACGCGCGAGGCTGCTGCCATCCTGAAAGATCTGGGCACGCCCTGCATCATCCATCAGCCCAGCTACAACATGATCAACCGCTGGGTCGAAACGGATGGGTTGAAAGACACGCTTAAGGAATTGGGTATCGGATCCATCGCTTTCACGCCGCTGGCGCAGGGGATGCTGACCGGGAAATACCTGAGCGGCGTTCCGCAAGACAGCCGGGCGGCGGATTACAAATCGCTGAATCCCGGCCTGCTGACTGAAAAGACTATCGAAAACCTACGCAACCTGGATGCCATCGCCAAACGCCGGGGGCAGACGCTGGCGCAGATGGCACTGGCCTGGGTGCTGCGCGATGGCGGGATCACAACGGCGCTGATCGGCGCATCCAGATCAGAGCAGATCACCGATTGCGTCGGGGCCCTGAAAAACATCGAGTTTACATCCGATGAACTGGCCGAGATTGACCTCTATGCCGCCAATGGCGAGGTCAACCTGTGGTCGCAGTCCTCTAACGCTTAATCCGATTTGAACAAGGAACTAAGTATGAACAAACCTGTTATTGGTTTTATCGGCGTCGGCCTGATGGGGCACGGCATGGCCAAGAATATTGTCGAGAAAGGCTACCCGCTGGTCGTGAAGGGCCACCGCAACCGTGCGCCCGTCGATGATCTGCTGCATCGGGGCGCGACCGAGGTCAAAACCGCAAAAGACATGGCCGCCAAGTGCGATATCATCCACCTGTGCGTCTCCGGCAGCCCGCAAGTGGAGCAGATCGTGCGCGGCCCCGAGGGGATTTTGGCCTCGGGCAAAAAGGGTCTGATCGTTGTCGATTGCTCGACCTCTGATCCGGTCTCAACCCTGCAACTGGCGACCGAACTGCGCGCGGCGGGCATGGATCTGGCCGACGCACCCCTGGCCAAAACTCCGGTCGAGGCCGAAGCGGGCACGCTGGACACGATGGTCGGCGCGACGCCCGAGACGTTTGAAAAGATCAAACCGGTTCTGGATTGCTGGTCCGGATTGGCCGTGCATCTGGGCGAGGTTGGTCTTGGGCACAAGATGAAGCTGATCAACAACTTCATCTCACTTGGCTATGCAGCGCTTTATTCCGAGGCGCTGGCGATTGCCGAGAAATCAGGCCTGACTGTTGAGCAAGTGGATTCCATTATCCGACCAGGCCGTCTGTCGAACGGGTTCTATGAGACCTTCATGAAATGGACGTTGGAGCGGGACGAAAACGCGCATCGGTTTTCTGTCACCAATGCCCATAAGGACATGCGGTATCTGACCAACCTGGCCAACAGCGTTGGGGCCCTCAACCCGGTGCAGGCGGATGTGCGGAACGCGTTCGCAGCGATGGACGCCGCAGGTCAGGGTGAGCGGTACCTGCCGATGCTGGCGGATTTCATCGCGCAGATGAACGGTCTGGACAGGGGCAAATAACCCTAGCGTTCCGCCGTATTCACAAAAACCGAATAGACCGAGGTGGTCGCGGTGATGAACAGCACATTGCCGCGCTCACCGCCAAAGGTCAGGTTGGCGACCCGTTCGGGCACCAGAATCTTGCCCAGCAGGTCTCCGGACGGGGAAAACACATGCACGCCATCCCCGGCAGAGCACCAGACGTTGTCATGGCGATCCACCCGCAGTCCATCAGGCAGACCGTTGTCGATCTCGGCAAAGCGGCGTCCGTTGGTCAGGGTGCCGTCTGGCAAGACATCAAAGGCTTTCAGGATCGACGGGACCGAGGCATCGTGGCTGCTGCCAGACTCGGCAACGTATAGCCGCGTTTCATCCTTGGAAAAGGCCAGCCCGTTGGGTTGAACAAATCCATCCGCGACGGGCGTTAGCGAGAAATCCTCGGGGTCCACCCGGTACACATAATTTCCATCCTGTTCGGGATCGGCCTTGTGTCCTTCCAGATCGGACAGGATTCCGTAGGTTGGATCGGAAAACCAGATGGACCCGTCCGAGTGCACCACCACGTCATTTGGTGAATTCAGACGTTTGCCCTGATATGCATCGGCCAGAACGGTCCGGCTGCCGTCATGCTCGGTCCGCACGACAGATCGGGTCCCGTGTTGGCAGGTCACCAGACGGCCCTGTGGGTCGCGGGTGTTGCCATTGGCATAGTTGGATGCGGTGCGAAAAACGCTTGTGCCCGCATCCGGCGTCCAGCGCAGGATGCGTTCATTGGGAATATCCGAGAACAGCAGCGTATTATGCGCGGGAAACCAGACCGGTCCTTCGGTCCAGGTATGCCCGGTGGATATGCGCGACAGCGCCAGATTGGCATGGATCAGATCGCTAAACTCGGGACGGACGACATCGTATAGCTGTGTGCTGGTCATGCGTTATATCCTTTCCGATTGGCCAGAGTGACGACGCCGACGATCACCAGACCGGTCAAAACAAGCCGAATACCGGCGCCCAACCCATAAGAGTTCAGCATCGAAACGATGAGGAACATGAACAGTGCAGCCCCCCAGATGCCCGGCACGTTGGAATTGCCCCCGCCGATCGAGGACCCTCCGATCACGACCACGGCGATGGACATCAGCATGTATTCTGTGCCCATGTTCAGGTTCGCGCCTCCCGAGAAGCTGGCCAACAGAAACCCGGCCAGTGCGGCACAGACAGCCGAGTTCACATAGACGGCGAACCGCACCGCGTTTACGGGAACGCCACTTAGCCGAGCAGCGCGCAGGTTCTGGCCGATGGCGGAAATCCAGCGCCCGACGATGGCGCGTTCTAGCAAAAGCCAAGCCAGCACCGCCAACCCGATCCCCACAAGCGCCACGTTGGGCACGCCCAGCGTTCCACCGGTGGCGAAATCGGCCAGGGGCTCGGGCGGTTTGATCCGCAGGCCCCGGTTCGACCAGATCGCCAGTGATTGATAGAGGAAAGACGCCGACAGGGTCGCAATGATCGGCGGAATGCGCAGCAGCAGGATCAGCGTGAAGTTCAGAACCCCGCAGCCGATGCCGACGCCGATAGCGACCAGCAATCCGGGCAAGATCAGCCCGGTCTGCGTGTCCATGAACTTGAGCGCAAGCGTAGCAGCCAATGTCATCGAGGCTGGTATCGACAGATCGACATTTCCCGGCCCCAGCGTGATCACCAACATCTGCCCGATCCCGACAATCGCCGAGAATGAGGCAAAGGTCAGCGCCGCATACAGCAACGACCCCGCCCCCGATCCGGCAATCATGCTGGTCGCGCCAAAGGTCAGCGCAGCCGCCACATAAGCCCAGAGCCAGGGTTTACGCAGCAGATTGCGCAAAGGGCCGCGGGGCGCGGCCATCGGTGTTGCCTCATCCGTCATGCGGTCGCCCCCCTGCGCACGAACAGCAGCCGCACGGCCAGTACCAGGATCAGGATCGCGCCCTGCGCGCCGATCTGCCAATCCGGGGACAGTCGCAGAAAGGACAGGAAGCTGGCGGCCAGCGTCAGCGTCAGCGCTCCGATTACCGCGCCGAAGGGGGAGATGCGGCCACCCACGAACTCGCCGCCGCCAAGGATCACTCCGGCAATCGACAACAGCGTGTAACGCAGCGCGATATTGGCATCCGCAGCGGTCGTCAACCCGACCAGACACATCCCGGCCAGAACGCCGAACAGCCCGGCCAGCCCGTAAGCCCCGGCACGCAGCTTGACCACGGACCACCCTGCCCGCTCCATCGCGCGTTCATTTCCGCCAACGCCTTGCAGGATCACACCGACCCACGACCGCTTGATCAGCAGATGAACCGCAAAGGCAATGACCAGCGGCGCAATCACGGCAATGGGCACCAGCGGCGTCTTAAGGCTCATCAGCGTTTTTAGCCACTGGGGCGCGGCACCGCCGGGTGACGGCAGGATCAAAACCGCGAGCCCGCCCCAAACGAAAGACATGCCCAGCGTCACAACAATGGCAGGCAAGCCACGCAGCTGGATCAGGGCACCCAGTGCCGCATAGGCCAGAATGGCGGCAGCCAGAATGGCATATCCCAGCAGCGGCGTGTCATGCACGAAAGTCGCCGTCACGCAGGCGCAGAAGCTGACGAAGGTACCGATCGACAGGTCGATATCGTTGACCATGATGATCATCATCTGCGCAATCGTCGCCAGCGCCACCGGGATTGCCAGATTGAACAGCAGGTTCAGGCCGAAATAGCTCATCGCGCGGGGCTGCAGGTAGAATACCGCCCCAAGCAAAACAGCCAGTGACAAAACCGGCAGCAAAAGACGCATGCGGTCGGCGGTCATTCCGCGGCCTCCTGCATTTCGAACGAGGCGCGCAGGATGTTTTCCTCGGAAATGTCGTCGCCGCTCAGTTCCGCAGCAATTGCGCCTGCGCGGAACACAAAGACCCGGTCGCATTCCAGAATTTCATCCGTCTCGGTCGAATACCACAGAAAGCTGCGGCCCTTGGCGGCCTCATCCTGAATCATCTGGTAAACTTCTTTCTTGGTCCCCACATCCACGCCGCGCATGGGGTCATCCATCACCACAATCGGCGCGCCCGAGGCCAGCGCACGGGCAAACAGAACCTTCTGCTGGTTTCCGCCCGATAGGGACAGGATCGGGTTCAGCAGGTTGGCGGTGCGAATTCCGATCCGCTCTTTCCAGTTTTGCGCCAGCCCGGCCTCATTGCCGCGATCCACCATGATCCTACGGCTGAACTCGGGCAGCGTGGTCAGGGACAGGTTGCGCAGGATCGACCAAAGCGGCATCACTCCGTCGCGCGACCGATCCCCGGCCACGAAGACCACTTCGGGCCGTTTCTGGGTTTTCCAGACCGAGGAATGGTCGAAGAAGATTTGCGCCAAAGCCTCGGCTTGCCCGTGCCCGGCCAAACCGGCCAGACCCACGATCTCGCCTTTTCGCGCATTCAGGCCGTTCTCGGACTGGATCACCTCGGGCCCAAGGTCGCGGGTTGAACCGGCCTCCTCCGCGTCGTCATGATCGGGGGCGACGTGACCCATGGCATCGACGATACTGCTGCGGGTAAAGGCCCCAGCCGGTTGGTCATCGACAATCTGGCCGTCTTTCATGATGACGATTCGGGTTGCGACCTCGAACACCTCACCCATCATGTGCGAGATGAATAGAACCGCCCCGCCAGAGGCGCAGAACCGTTTGATATGATCCAACAATTGCTGGGCGATGGCTGCATCCAGCGAAGATGTCGGTTCATCCAGAATAACAAGACGGGCCACACGGTCGCGCTCGGCAAAGGCAATCGCAATCTCAACCATCTGACGCTCGGCAATGGTCAGATCGCCCACGGTCGCATGCGCGCGGATGCCATGGCCGGGAAAGACAAGGTCCAGCGCGTCGGTGATCTTCTGCTGCGCCAGACGACGCCAGCCCCTGCGGGGCATGTTGCGGTAGGGGATGCGCAGATTCTCAAGAACGGTCAGGTTCGGACATAGCGACAGTTCCTGAAACACGCTGCGCACCCCGGCGTTTTGCGCGTTCTGGCTGTTTCTCAGCGCCGCATCTCCGCCACGATACAGAACGGTCCCACCAGTCTGGGTGAGCCGTCCGTTGATCACATTCGCTAGTGTCGACTTTCCGGCCCCGTTATGTCCCACCAACCCAACGCATTCGCCCGCGCCGATGGTGATCGACGCGGAGCGCAGCGCGTGGACCGGGCCAAAGGACATATCGGCCCCGTCCAGCGTGACAACCGGCGCATCGGATGCGCCGGGTCTTTTTTGGGTTTCCGTCATGGATTACTTGGAGTCGGCGATGACAGCCTTAGCCTCATCCAATGTATATTCAACATTGGCGACCGAGCCCTTGGGCGTGGTTTTCAGGGCTTCTTCCAAATCGTCCTGTGTGATGGTCAGGAAGGGCACGGTCAGGTCCTTGGGCACATCCGCCCCATCCAGAACCTGCTGCGCAACCCAGAAGGCCAGCGTGCTGACACCGGGCGCGATTGACAGCGAGGTTGTCTCGTATCCATTGGCCGCCTTTTCATCGGCCCACCACTGCATCTCGTCCTGGCGGTTGCCCATGACGATGGTCGGCATCGGGCGATCCGTGGCCCCAATCGCCTGCGCCGCGCCATAGCCATCACCGCCCTGGGTCACGACACCCACGATCTCGGGCAGGCTGGGAAGGACACCGGCAACGGCTTTTTGCGCCACATCCTGCGCCCAATCGCCATGCACCGAACCGACGATTTCGAAATTGGAGTTCTTGACCTCATCATGAATGCCAGCGCTGATCTCGTCATCGACGAACACACCGGCCAGACCACGAATTTCCAGCAGGTTGCCGCCATCAGGATAACGTTCCGCGAGGTACTTCACCTGTTCGCGGCCCATCTGCTGAAAGTCGACGGCGATGCGCCATGCGCAGGGTTCCTGCACGATGCCGTCAAAGGACACAACGGTGATCCCCGCGTCACAGGCCGCCTTGACCGCCCCGTTGATCGCGGTGGGTGAGGCTGCGTTGATGACGATGGCGTCATAGCCCTGCAGGATCATGTTCTGAATCTGCGCCGCCTGCTCGGTGGCCTGGTTTTCCGAGGTTGTGAACGCATCAGCTGCAGCGACAATGCCTTCGGCAACCGCGGCGTCCCCGTTCTTTTTCCAGCTTTCCAGCATCGCCTGACGCCACGAGTTTCCGGCATAGTTGTTCGACAGTGCAATGCGTTTGTCAGACGTATCCGCCGCAACGCTGGATGCAGCAGCAACTAAGGTGGTCCCGGCAACCGCGCCGAGCAATATGGCCTTCAGTGTCATCTTATCCTCCCTGAGCGGCCCAACCGCCGCGCAAACTGTGCCCGCCTCCTCCAGCCGGCAGCAAAAGGATTCACCGCCCGCGCCGATTGCGTAAGAGTAAGACACGCGCAAAGCTTGCGGGTTCCCGCAAATTCGCGGCGGAAGTCCGCATGACATGTTCCCGGGCAGGCGATATAGTCACGTGTGCCGGACGCCTGAGGCCGGTTTCAAGAAGGGCGCGCACATGGCAGACCTTGCTTATTACCTGCGGATTTCCAATCATCTGGCAGGTAATCTGGACATCAAATCCGCGCTGCGCTCGGTCAAATCCGAGATCGACCGAATTCTGGAAGTGGATCATCTGGATGTCTGCCTGATCGACGAAAACGGGGCCCTGAACACCAGTTACGAGGTCGGCTTGCACACAAGCTGGAGCCGCACCCGCGCCCCGGCTGCAGTATCTCCGGTGCGGGACATTCTGCTGGGAAAATGCGACAGCCTGCTAACCGGGAATGCGTTGGAAGACCCAAGATACGTGTTCGAAGGGGCCGATGCCGGGCCGATCATTCGCCACAAGATGCGCAGCCGGGTCAATGTGGCGATGAAAGTGCTGGGGCGCACAATCGGCGCGCTGAACTGTTCGTCCAAGAAGCCTGATTTCTATGACGAGCATGCCGTCGAACAGGTGCGCAACATCGCAGATATCCTGGCCCCCTATTTCTATGCGTTGCGCGCGACAGAACAGGCCAAACGCGAGGCCATCATGCGCGCCGAGGTGCAGGCCCGCGAGGAGGGATTGCGGCAGGGCGCATCCAGCCTGACGGACGCTCTGGAACTGGAACGTCAACGTATCGGAATGGACCTGCACGATCAGACGCTGGCCGATCTGACCCGGATCAGCCGCGATCTGGAACGCTGCAAGTCGCATCAGGATATCGACGCCCTGCAGGCCAGCATGCAAAGCTGCATTCAGGATCTGCGTGGCATCATCGACATGTCGATTCCGTCTCTGCTTGAACTGTTCGGGTTTCAACACGCGGTCCGGACACATTTAGAACGCGCTGTCGGCGCGGACCAGCAGATCGAGATCGATGTGCGGGATTTGTCCGACGGTCTGGTAGATAGACTGTCCGAGGCCAGGCGCATTGCACTGTTCCGCATCACGCAAGAGGCCATAAACAACGCCGTCCGCCATGCGCAAGCGAGCGAGATCACGGTTGAAATCCAGTGCAACGGCGGCCTGTATCTGCGCATCAGGGATGACGGAATCGGTGCGACCCGAGATATTGATCAAAGGGTGTCTGGCGGCCTGACCCATATGCGGACGCGGGCCCAGTTGATCGGGGCGCAGTTTTCAATAGACCAATCCAGCGGCACCGAAATTGCAGTCAGCCTGCCGGTGTCCGAATGTGCAAACTCTGAGGGTGTGGAATGAAAGTTCTGTTGGTCGAAGATGACGCCATGCACGCGACCTACCTGAAAGAGATCGTGTCCGAAGCCCTGCCGGAAGCCACCGAAGTCAGCGTGGCGACCAACGGGCGCGATGGCGAGGTGAAGGCCCGCCAGCACGCGGTTGAAGCGGTTGTCATGGACCTGCGCATGAAAGAGCGCAATGGGATCGAGGCCGCCAGAACGATCTGGGCGGAACGGCCCGCGACGCGCATTCTGTTCTGGTCCAACTATTCCGACGAGGCTTATCTGCGCGGCATCACCCGGATCGTCCCGAAAGAGGCCGCCTATGGCTACGTCCTAAAAACCGCCAGCCCGTCCCGCATGCATCTGGCCCTGCGCGCCGTTTTGGTCGAGGCCCAGATCGTCGTCGACCGCGAAATACATCAGATCCAGCGCGATCAGAACCGCGCGGGCGAGGCCCTGACCGAGGTCGAACTTGCCATCCTGTCCGATCTGGCTTTGGGATTGTCGGACAAAACCATCGCGCAACGGCGGAAACTGGCATTGCGCACTGTGCAGAACCGATTGTTGTCGATCTACGAGAAGCTGGATGTAAACGATCTGCCGCTGGCGGGAACCGATGTTACAATCAACAAGCGTGTCAGGGCAGTGTCCAAGGCCATACGCGCGCAGATTTTGAATATCGAAGCGATAGCCGCAGCGGAAAAAGAACTCGGTGACTGGTTGCCCAGAGTTCAGTCGCACAGTGTGTGATTGTCTGTGCAGGGTTCCGTGCCAAAGTTTCGGTTGGCTGACCGAGGCTCACCGTTGCTGAGGTCAAGACGAAAGCAAGCTCGAAAGTTTGCCCGATCCCGCCATAAGCAAGGTCAGAAACTGCGTTAAGCTGTCCAAATCATGCCGCTGAGACGGGGCGTGAACGGACAAAGTCGCAACGAGTCTTGCATTTTCGTCCAGGACAGGAACGGCGACGGCAACCATACCCGGCATGAACTCTTCATTATCCGTCGAGTATCCGTCGTGGGAAATGCGTTTGATCTCATCGCGCAGCGCGTCGGGGTCTACTATTGTTTTTTCGGTGTTTTGGCTCAGGCTCCGGGCGGTAAGAAACCCATCCAGGGTGTTCCTGCGCAGCGTGGACAGATACATCTTGCCGCTTGCGGTGCAATGAAACGGAACCTGAGTTCCGATTGGCAACTGAATACGCAGCGGCCATTTGGTTTCGATCCGGTCGAGATAGATCATCCCTTCGCGGTCCGGCACGGCGAGGTTGCAGGTTTCGCCGATTTCATCCGCAACCCCGCGCAAAATCGCCAGACGGGCGGTGCGCAGATGTTCCGAGGACATCGTATTGACCGACAGCTGACGCAGTCGCGGGCCGGGGCCGAACGAGCGGCCATCCAGATCGCGTTGCAGGAATCCCTCGGCCTCGGCGGTTTGCAGCAGGCGGTGGATCGTGGGTTTCGCCAGACCCAGCGTGTCGATCAGATCCGACGGTTTTACCGCGACCCCGCGCCGGGCGACCTCTTCCAGGATCAGCAGCAGGCGCAGGTTTGTCGGTATCTGGGTGTCTCTTTCTGGTGCATCTGTGTCGGCCATCCCGCTACATTCTAGTTGTTTGGCAGCAGGATCAAGGCCAGATCAGGCACCAGCGACACCAATATCCACACCGACAGCAGCGCCGCCAGATACGGCACCGTGTAGCGCAGCAACCGGAAATAGGGCACGCCGGTCACGCCGGAAGCCACATAAAGGTTCAACCCGTAAGGTGGGGTGATGAACCCGATAGACGCGCCCACCAGAAAGATCACCGAAAAGTGGATCGGATCAACTCCGACTGAAGCCGCAATGGGGGCCAGAATCGGCGCAAGGATGATCGTGACCGGCAGGCTTTCCAGCACCATGCCGGAAAAGAACACGATCACCATCGAGGTGAACAGCACCGCATAATACCCACCCATGGACGTCACGAAATCACCGATGGTCTGTTGCGCGCCCAACAGAGACAGGATTTGCTGCATCACCACCGACACCGCGATCAAGGGGGCCAGAATGCCGGTGATCTGCGCCGACCGGATCACGATCGAGGGGATTTCCGGGATCGTGAACCCCTGAACCACCAGCATCTCGGCATAGGTTTTTTCGGTCGGCGGGATGTTGTTGCGGGCGCCCATTATGCGGTTGATCGGATAGCTGACCAGCCCGGCGATCACGCAGAAGCCAACGGTGACGCCCGCCGCCTCGGTCGGGGAAAACTTGCCGGTGTAGATCCCCCACAGGACAAGGCCGATGGCAAAGAACCCCAGCCATGCGCCAAAGGCGGTTTTCAGGATGCGGTTCAGTTGCAGCGGGATCAGATAGCCCCAGCCATTGAGGCGGCAGATGATCCAGCAGGCCAGTTGCATACCCATAACCATCAGCGCGCCGGGCAGAATACCGGCCACGAACAGCTCGGAAATGGGCAGGTTCATCAGGAACCCGTAGACGATGAAGATGATCGAGGGCGGGATGATGATCCCGACCGTACCACCCGCCGCGGCGGTGGCGGCGCTGAACCGTTCGTCATAGCCGCCCTTGACCATCTCGGGGTGCAGCATGGACCCGATCGTCGCCGTGGTGGCCGAGTTCGACCCCGAGATCGCCGCGAACAGCCCGCAGGCCCCCAGCGAGGCCATGGCCAGCCCGCCCCGTATCCAGCCCAGACAGGCATAGGCGAAATCGCTGAGGCGTCGCGCGATGCCGGATTTGTTGATCAGGTCTCCGGTCAGGATGAACAGCGGCATCGCCAGCAGCGCGAACCCCTTGTTGAAGACGTTCAGAAGCTCGGCCCCCATATTGTCCAGCGTCAGCCCCAGCACAAACGAGCAGCCGATGACCCAATAGCTGATCACCAGCAGAACCGGCACGCCCAGCATGAACAGAAACGTGACCCCGAGCGAGATCAGTGTGACCCATGTTCCGTCCGCCATCAGTCCGACCCGATCACAGCCTGCTGCAATAGCGGCTGCCCTGTTTTCCAGTTGTGAAAATCATCGGCCAGGTTTTGAAACACCCGCCCGACCATGAGGAAGAATGACAGCGGCGCGGCCAGAAGGAACCACCATTGCATGATGTTGTCCGTACCCAGCACGATCTGAAAGTTCGACGCGGACAGGGCCACCAGACGGGAGGTTGTCACGATGACGATCACCGCGAAGATGAACCACAGCACGGCATCCAGTATCAGACAGGCCAGTTGCCCGCCCCGCGGCATCGCGCTGCGGAACTCGCTGAAACTCAGATGCGTGCGCAGGCGGACATTGTAGGACGCGCCGAACCACGCCATCACCATGAACAGAAGCGGGGGGATGGTGGTTGACCACGGCTCTTGGTCGTTGAACACGAAACGGTCAATGACGCCCCAGAAGATGATCAGCGCAATCGCGAGATAGGAATAGACCATCACCGACCGTTCGAGGTGACGTTCGACAAAGGGCACCTTGCGGTAGATGAACATGATCAAAAGCCCGCCAAGTGCTGCGGCAACCGCGCCGACCGTCCAAGCGGCGTCGGATCGCAATGCCGATTGAATCTCGAACGAATCCTGGCTGGCGAGCGCGCTGAAGATCGCGCCGATGTCTGCCCAAAATGACATGAACCCCGTCCTCCCAGTCGGTGATTAGGGAACCGGCCCGATGATCGGGCCGGCTCAAGACTTTGTCAGGCGGTGCCCATCCACCAGCGGCGGGGTTCGACATTCTCGGGCAGGGTGTCTGCCGGGATCTCGCGCGCGATGTCGTAGATCTCCTGATAGGTGTCGATGCCACCGGCCCATTTGTTCAGCCGCTCGCGCCACTGCGCCCAGGGTTCTGGGTTGTAGTTGGGGGCACACATCTCTTCCGCCAGCTTGATCTGATCGTCAGGCAGGAACGCCGGGCGCACGCCGTTTTCGGCAAAGATCGTATCGGGCAGTTGCGGCTCCGAGAAGCCGACCGTGTTCAGAAGCGCCGCTTCATTTGCACCCTGGATCAGTGCCTGCGTGAAATAGGACGATTCCATCACCGCATCCTGCAGTTCGCCACCAAGCTCGTCAAAGACCTTGGCCGACATCGAGGTATGCTCGGTTCCGCAGAAGAACTTCAGGTTCACCGACTGCGATACCACCGGCGCCATATTGGCATAGGCCACGGCCGAGGCCCAGGTTTCGGCCCCGTCAATCAGCCCGGTTTTCAGCGCATCCAGTGTCTCTTCCCATGCCACCGGCACCGGGTTCAGGTTCAGCAATTGCATCGCGATCCTGCCTAGTTGGGTGCCCGTCACACGGTTTTTGGTGCCAAACAGCTCCTCCAGCTTGGTGACGGTCGGCTTGTCTGCAAAGGTCGAGCCCATCTGCAGCCCGCGCAATTCGCAATGGGTGAACAGGAATTTCAGCCCGTGCCGTTTTTCCAGCGGCTCGCGCAGAATGCGCTGGCTCGCCGGGCTGTAAAAGAAATGATACTGCGCTGCCCGGCTTGGGAACATATAGGCATAGTCCAGCACGTTCAGATAAGGCGCGCCACCGGCCGAGTTCTGGGTCGAGGCGGCGTAAATGTCGACGATTCCCTGCTGAGTCTTCTCGACACAGCTCAGCTGACCGCAAATCTGATTGTCCCCGATGAACTCGATACGAATCTCTCCGTCGGTGCGTTCTTCAAGATCCCTTGCGAATTCAATCGCACCTGCGCGTTCGATCAACAGGTTGCGGGTGTTGAATCCCGACGCACCGAATTTCAGCGTGTGCTTCGGTTCTTTCGAAAACCGTTTTTCATACGTTGATTCCGCCGCTTGCGCGAGGTTGGCAAGGCTCATCGCACCGCCAAAACCTCCTGCAGCCAGCAGAGTGGAACTCATGCCATACCGTCCGGCCACGCGGAAGAAATCCCTCCGCGAAATGCCGCTTAACTTCCGACCGATCTCCATTGCCATCCTCCCATATCGCAATTATTGAGACATTTTGTATCAAAAAATGCTAGCTTAATTCCTGCATCTTGCATAGAGTTTTTTTCAGCGACCTTGGGAGGAGGCGATTATGGAAGTTGATTATGCGGTCGTCGGAGCAGGTTCCTCGGGCTGTGTCATCGCCAATCGGCTAAGCGCTGATCCCAACACCAAAGTCGCACTTCTTGAAGCCGGGGGACCGGACACTAATCCGTGGATTCACATCCCCGTCGGGTATTTCAAGACCATGCACAACCCATCCGTCGACTGGTGCTATCGGACCGAGCCCGATCCGGGGTTGAACGGGCGGTCGATCGACTGGCCGCGCGGCAAGGTGCTGGGCGGGTCATCCTCGCTGAACGGTCTTTTATACGTGCGCGGCCAGAAAGAGGATTACGACCGCTGGCGTCAGATGGGCAATGTCGGCTGGGGCTGGGACGATGTGCTGCCGCTATTCAAGCGCAGCGAGGATCAGGAGCGGGGTGAGGACGCATTCCACGGCACCGGCGGCCCTCTGTCCGTGTCCAACATGCGCATCCAGCGCCCGATCTGCGACGCCTGGGTCGCCGCCGCGCAGGCTGCGGGCTATCCGTTCAACCCCGACTATAACGGGGCCGATCAGGAGGGCGTGGGGTATTTCCAACTCACCACCCGAAATGGCCGCCGCTGCAGCGCGGCTGTTGCCTATCTCAAGCCCATTCGCAACCGTAACAATCTGAACATCATCACCCACGCGCTGGTGACGCGCGTCACTTTGGACAGGAAGAAAGCGACAGGGCTGGAATACCGCGACCGGTCCGGCACTCTGAAAACGATCCGGGTGCGGCGGGAGGTCATTCTGTCGGGTGGCGCGATCAACTCGCCGCAGATTTTGATGCTGTCGGGCATTGGCGACCCCGATCACCTGACGGAAAACGGCATTGCGCCCCTGCATGCTCTGCTGGGTGTCGGCAAGGGGCTGCAGGACCATCTGCAGGCCAGACTGGTCTTCAAATGCAACGAACCAACCCTGAATGACGAGGTGCGCAGCCTGTTCAATCAGGCGCGCATCGCGCTGAAATACGCCCTGTTCCGCGCGGGTCCCATGACAATGGCCGCCAGCCTTGCGACCGGTTTCCTGAAAACCCGCCCCGAGGTTCAGACCCCCGACATCCAGTTCCACGTTCAACCATGGTCAGCCGACAGTCCCGGCGAGGGGGTGCACCCGTTTTCCGCGTTCACCATGTCGGTCTGCCAGTTGCGCCCCGAAAGCCGCGGCGAGCTGCGCCTGAACGGCCCCGATCCGGCGCAGTATGTCAGCATCGTGCCAAATTACCTGTCGACAGAAACCGACTGCAGAACCCTTGTCGACGGCGTGAACATCGCGCGCAAAATCGCCCGCCATAACCCTTTGGCGTCCAAAATATCCGAGGAGTTCCGGCCAGACGCGACCCTGTCACCGGACGACTACGCCGGAACATTGGACTGGGCCCGGTCGAACTCTGTGTCGATCTACCACCCGACCGGGACCTGTGCGATGGGGAACGCGGACAGCGCTGTTGTCGACCCCCAGCTGAAGGTCAGAGGCATCGCAGGCCTGCGGGTCGCCGATTGCTCGATCATGCCCGAGATCGTCAGCGGCAACACCAACGCACCCGCCATCATGATCGGAGAAAAGGCCAGCGATCTGGTTCTTGCGGACAGGTAACCGGTTCGCTTCCTAGGCAGGATCACAACCGGTGTCGCACTTCTGGACGCTCTTGCAGCGATGTCCCCGAGTGATCCAGAGTTTTGAAGTAGAGGGGATTGAGCGTCTCCAACTGAACTGAAACACCTCGCGACCCATGGTGCGTTGAAGCTAAACCCCTTCCCTCTCACATCGGACTCGTCCCTGCGCCACCGGCGATCTGCGGCATCGCAGCTTCAGCCGCAAAACCAGCTTAGCCAGCGGTTCAATATCGCGTGATCCACGGCAACGCCACGCCCGATCATGACTTCTTCCCGATACCAGTGGGAAACACCATACCGCAGGTAGAAACCGACCGCCTACGGGATCACTTCATTAGGGAAATGCGAGCATTCGACCGAGATCGGCCCGCGTGCAGCTACAAGAGCCATGGTCCACCCGACGGATAGTGGAAGAGTTTGTAACAGAACCCATTTGTTTCAGACTCTCAAATTCCCTCGACGCGATGTGAGTTGGCAGCGCGCCCATAGTCTGTTCAGCATCTTTCCATCTCAGATTTGGATAGGACATTCGCCATGATGATCAAACGCCGCCAATTCGTAAAGCTGGGGCTTGCTTCGGCAGCCGCACTCTCGGTCGGAGCACCCGCTGCATTTGCCGGGGACAAGGCACGCACCGGCAGTCTGTCCGGGCGTCGCGGTTATAACGTGAAGGGAACGGTCTCGGTCACTGGCGATACCGTCACACTCAAAAGCGACTACGTCTTTGATCCGGGCAAGAACCCGCCGGACATCAAGATCGGTTTCGGCAATGGTGAGACCTATGCCAAGGGCTCGAAGATTCATGACAAGCTGACCGTCAAGAAGGGCGAAGCCTCGTTCAAAATCCCAGCCGGGATCGACACAAGCAAGTACAACGAGCTTTATATCTACTGCGAAAAGTTCACCGTGATCCTGGCGGTGGCCCCGCTGAGTTAAGCGCCCGCTTACACACTTTGGAAAACCGCCCGCTGATGTGGGCGGTTTTTGTCGTTTTTCCCGGCACCTGAGGAGGGCAGATTTGTACCGTCAGGATTCCTTCTTTGATTTGTCAGGTTGGGGACAGGTCGGGCTGGCGTTGCTGAGCGCCGTCCTGTGTCTGCTGATGGTACTTCTGGCACGGCGCGCCTTGCGCCGTTTCCCGGTCTGGGTGCGGTTTTCAGGGGCGCTGGCGCTATTCTGGCTGTTTGTGTGGCTATCGCCGCAAATCTATTACATGTACTACCGGATGGTCATTCCGGATCTGCCTCTGCAATGGGTGATCTGGCCGCCCCGCGACCCTCTTAGACCACTGGAGATGCTGTTTTTCTCGTATGAACAGAACCTGAGCGCCCATGGGCAGGGCATCCTTGGGTGGGCGGTCATTCTGGCAGCCGTCCTGCCGCGTAGGCGCGTGGGTTGATCAGGGGGCTAGCTCTGTTCCTCGGTCGGTTCGATCTGGTCGAAAATGGCCGAACATATCTGGTCCATTTCCAGCGCAAAGAAGTTTTTGGCAGCCGCCTCGTTCGGATGGTAGGGGTCCTTGACCATGCCCTTCTTGTTCACACGGAAGTAATGCTTGTTGCCCTGGTTGGCTGCAACTGTCTCGGGCGTGGCACCGGGGACGAACGTGCACCGCAATCCTGTGACCTTGAACGCATCCATCAGGTTCTTTTGCGCCCGCAGACGCAGATCGACGATCTTCTTCTTGTAGGCAGGCGCGGTGGTCATGAAAATGCAGGGCAGATCGGGGGGCAGTTGCGCCTGCAAGCGCTCAACATCCCGGATAGCGGCTTCGGGGTTGTTGGCCCACCGCTTGGCCGAATTTCCAAGAAAGGACATCAAGATCAGTTTGGGATCATAGTACCCGTCCCTCAGCATTTCTTCGAGTGGTGAGGTTTTGGCCGCGCAGAACTGATATTCCTTCCCCTTGCCGATCTGCACATACTTGTTGCCGGTCGTGTTCACGAACCCATACGTGCCCGCGTTCACGTTCCATTTCGGGTCCACCTTGCAGATCGTGTCCTTTGACCGCCCGGACCGCGCGGTCCACGAGTCAATAGAACTGGACCGGACACCAATGACCCCGACCCGCATTTCCCCAAGCCGTTGAAGGTGCTTTTTCTGTCGCGCGTCGGGGCGGCAGTGTTCCTTGATATCGCTGAAGAATTCCAGAAAAGCCGGGCCCGACCCAAAGGATATCTGGCTGTCCCCGATAATCAGAATCTCGGGCGAGGTAAATTCCTCTGCGCTGGCCCCCGGAGTGGTGAAGGCCAAGGCGCACACAGTTGCGACCATCTTTTTGAACACCTGCATATCCCCCCTGCAGTTATTGCGTCTACTTCAGAGCCGAAAATACCGCGTCGCAGATTTCGGCCGTGTTGATGTCAAGGAATTCCCGAACCGCAGCCCGGCTTGGATGATGCGGGTCCTTGACCTTGCCCGCATCGTTGCGCCGGAAATAGGCAGGTTTGCCTTCGATCGCGGCGCGTGTCTTGCGGTTGAACCCTTCGACCACGGCACATTGCGTGCCCGCCTGCCGCAAGGCGCTGGCGATTGCGGTCTGAGCCTTCATCCGTTTGTCGTTGGTCTTTTTCAGATAGACCGGCACGCTTGAGATGAAGACGCACGGAATATCTTCCGGGATCTGGTCCAGCGTGCGGCGGGCATCCTGTTGGGCCAATTCGGGCGAATTGGCCCAGCGGTCGGCTGAATTGCCCAGAAAGGTCAGGACCAGCAATTCGGGGCTGTAATACCCGCCTTCAAACATCGCCTCAAACGCGGTCTGTTTGGGTTTGCAGAACTGATAGGCGTTGCCCTTGCCGATCTGTATGAACACTCGGTCGGGGTTGCCATCAATTCCGTAGGCCCCGGCATTGACCCCGAATTTCTTGTCGACATCGCAAATCGCGCCTTTTGCGGCCCCATTTGGTGTTGTCCAGGATTGCAACGAGGTCGAGCGGACGCCGATTGCGGCAGTCTCGCGGCTGCCCAGCTTGCCCAGTGCCTTTTTGCGTTGGGGCGTCATCTTGCACCGCTCGGCCAGTTCACCAAAGAACCGCAGGTATTCTTTGCCTGCACCGAAGGAAATCTGGCTATCCCCCAAGATCAAAACATCGGGCTGTGTCGCTGCAGGCTGAGCGTTCAACACTGAAACAGCGGCCAGCCAAAATCCCAAAATTGATACTCTGAGCGGTGTCACACATTCACCTTCACTTGCCGCGCCCGCTGCCGGATCATGCCCGGCAATTCGCGTTACAATGCGGGATCGTGCGGTGTAACACCAATCAATACCTGGTTATATCCGCCGCACTTGCCGTGATGATCGGGCGAATGTCAAAAACGGCCCGTCCTGTTGGGCTGCGGTGACAAATTGGCTTGTTCAGCCGGTTCGGCCTCGCTTAAATAGCCAAAACGAGCCCAGCAAAAACACTCATGACGATCGCCACTTACACATCTGTTTTCCTGCACGTGGCGGATCGTCTTCACCGGGTGTCTCTTTGGCTGTGCATCGGGCTTCTGGCGGTTTTGTTTGCAACCCAGCTGGCGGTTGTCGTGCTGCGGTATCTGTTTGCCGTTGGCTTTATCGAGCTTCAGGACTTCGTGCTATATTGTTTCGCCTGGCTGTCGATCTTTGGCCTCCCGGTCGCGTTGAGGCTGGACAAGCATGTGCGCGTCGACATTTTCCGCAGAACCGGAGACACGCGACTGGCGCGGCGTATTGATCAGGTCGCGTTCGTCGTTCTGGTTTTGCCGCTTTGTATCGCGACGCTCTACTACGCTGCGCCACTGGTGAGCTATTCCTGGTCGATCAAAGAGGGCGCGCGTGAAACCGGCGGGCTGGGCGGATACTTCCTGATCATGACGGGCCTTCCGGTTGTATGCGTGCTGCTAATGGTCCAGAGTGTGGCGCTTTTGCTGGATGGAACGCTGATCCACGGCAAAGAGAGCGACTAGATGGACGTATCGCAAATTTGGCTTTTGGTGATGGTTGCCGGTCTGATGGCGGGCATCTTGTCGGGCATCGCCGTTGTCTGGGTGCTGGCCGGGGTTCCGCTGTGCGTGGCGCTGATCGCCGCGCTGTTCGGGCATTTCGATCTGGGGTTTATCGCGGCGTTCCCACAGCGTGTGTTCGGCATCATGAACAACAGCCTGCTGATCGCCATCCCTCTGTTTGTTTTGATGGGCATATTGCTCGAACAATCGCGCCAGGCTGAAAAAATGCTGATGAATATCTCGGCGCTGTTTGGGCAAACCAAATCGAGCCTGGTTCTGGCGGTTCTTTTTGTCAGCACCTTGGTGGCCGCCTCGACCGGGATCATTGGCGCGACGATTGTGATGCTGGGTCTGATCAGCCTGCCCGCCTTGCTGAATGCCGGTGTGTCGAAACGCGTGACCAGCGGCCTTCTATGTGCTGCCGGCACACTGGGGCAGATCATCCCGCCTTCGATCGTTTTGATCCTGCTGGGCGATCAGATTTCCAACGCCTATATCGAAGCCCAGCAAACCATAGGCAACTTTGCCCCGGACCCGGTCAGCGTCGGCCATCTGTTTGCCGGAGCGTTGTTGCCGGGTCTGTTGCTGGTCGGCCTGTACGGCCTTTACATGCTGGTTGTCCTTTATGTCACGGCATCCCCGAGCGAGGTGCCTGCAGCCTCGCCGACCCCTAAGGCCGAGGGGTCCGTCACCGAATTGCTGGTGAACACCCTGCCACCGTTGCTTTTGATCGTGGCCGTTTTGGGCTCGATCCTGTTTGGGGTCGCCACGCCCACGGAATCTGCGGCAATCGGTGTTGCCGGGACCATTCTGATTGCAGCCAGCAGCCTTGAAAACGCACCGCGCCATCTGTCCCCGCTTTGTCTGCTTACGGTCGTTTTGGTCTTTGCCCTCTTCCTGATGCAGCGCGCCGGGCTGACGCGGATCGACTTCACCAGCGGAGAGCTGGTGTTCGATACCGGTTCACTAATCGCTGCGGCCATATTGGCGGTGGTCTGCCTGTGCCTGATCTATTTCTGCTACTGGCTGTTTAGGTCCGGCATCGGGCGTGTGGCGCTGAGCAAAACCGTAGAAGTCAGCGCGATGGTCTTTGGAATCATCATCGCGGCCAGCATGTTGTCCCTGGTCTTTCGGGGGTTCGAAGGGGATGACTATGTTCATTCCTTCTTCACCGATCTGCCGGGCGGGGTCTGGACGATGCTGGCCGTGACCATGCTGGTGATTTTCCTGCTGGGCTTTGTTCTGGAATTCGTCGAGATCATCTTTATCGTTATCCCCATCGTGGGGCCGATCCTGTTTCAGTCCGACATCAACCCGGTGTGGTTTGCGATCCTGATTGCGCTGAACATCCAGACATCGTTCCTGACGCCGCCATTTGGATTTTCGCTGTTCTACTTCCGCTCGGTCGCGCCGCCCAGTATCACAACCACAGACATCTATCTTTCAGTGGCCCCGTTTGTGCTGCTACAGCTTATCGCAATCGGGATCGTCATCGCGGTTCCGGGCATCGCAACCTGGTTGCCGACATTGCTGTTTAACTAGAACCACCACTCGACAGGGAGAACACCATGAAAAGACGGAGCTTTATCAAAGCGGCAGCCATTGCTGCGCCCGCCACGGCACTTGCCGCGCCAGCGGTGGCTCAGGGGAATATCGAATGGAAACTGCCAACCTCGTTTCCTGCCAAGGCGCCCGGCGTCGGCACCAATTCAGCCTCGTTTGCACAACGGGTCGCGGATATGTCCGGGGGGCGGCTTACGTTCAAAATCTTCTCAAGCGGCGAACTTGTCCCCCCGTTTGGCGTCGAAGACGCGGTGCAGCAGGGAACGGCAGAAATTGGCCACTCGACCCCGTTTTATGCTGCCTCCAAAAACTCGGCCAACCATTTTTTCGGGGCCATTCCCTTTGGCATGATCGGCACCGAACTTACGGCCTGGCTCCGCTATGGCGGCGGTCAGGAACTTTGGAATGACCTTTATGGGCAACGCAATCTGGTGCCCTTCTTCTCGGGCAATTCGGGGGTTCAGTCCGCGGGTTGGTTCAAAAAGCCGGTCACGTCCATCGAAGACCTGTCGGGCCTGAACTTCCGCATCGGCGGTATGGGCGGCGAGGTGATGCGTAAACTGGGCGTGAACGCCGTACTGATGCCACCGCCCGAAATCTTCCCGGCCTTCAACTCGGGCGCATTGGACGCAGCGGAATGGGTCGGCCCGTTTCTGGATCAGGGCTTTGGACTGAGCAAGGTTGCAAACTACTGCTATTTCCCCTCGTTCCAGGAACCCAGCGCAGGGCTCGAAATCGTGGTGAACAAAGACGCCTGGGCCGAACTACCTGCGGACCTGCAAGCGATCATCGCCAACGCAGCCGAGGCAGTGTCGGTCGAGACGGTAAGCCAGTTCAACTATTTCGACTCTCAGGCCTTTGAAAAACTGAAAGCCGATGGCGTGATCTTTGCAGAGTATCCCGATGACATAGTCCAGGCCCTGAAAGTTGCCGCCGTCGAGGTCATGGACGAAAACGCAGCGGCGAACCCTGATTTTGCGACAGTGCGCGAAAGCTATGACGCGTTCCTGTCCAAGGCAAAGGAATTCAACGGCGCTTATCTGGGCGCTACTCTGCGTCAGCGCATGTAACCGACAACGTTGCGGCGGTTCTTTTGGGGGCCCGCCGCAGTTTCTTCGAAGCGGAATGGACGCTTCCGGCCCTCCGCGCCGCAGCCAACGACACAATCGGTTCTGAGGGTGCAGACGCCTGCGCGTGCTTCGATCTGCCATTTTGGGTTTGCATCAAAGTTCAATGGAGCCGAGTAGATTTTCAGAAGCCTTCGTGATCAGCAAAGGCCAATTCACGCTTGGACCCTTGCCGTTTCAACCGTTCGGCTGACTGGCGGGACAAAACGGCCAACCCACTCCAATGATGTTACCGGCAGAAAAATTCACGCCAGAACCTATAGACTGTCAGACCTACCGACTGCGGCAAACGACACAAACTGATCCGAAATTTACAAGCAATTCACATGCGGCGAGGACTCAGTTTGTAAACAAAAGGGACCAAATCCATCACGCTGTAAGACGGAATAAGAAGCCCTGCAGTGGTTGAATAAGAAGCAACCATTTCTAATCCAGACGACTATCGTGGGCCGCCCGCAACATCTATGTTTGGAAAGCCCGGACTTGTTCGCCGAGAGTGGCCTTCCTTTTGAAAAAAGGTTCTCAAAAGTTCTGGGCACGTTTCTCTCACTTCTTTGGGGCAAACATGCGGTGGCCAATCTTTTCAGTGCGTTAGAACCTGTTCCAGGAAATTCCGCGTCCGCTCACTCTTGGGGCTGTCAAAGAAGCTTTCCGGGTCATCCTCTTCGATGATCTCACCAGCGTCCATGAAGATCACCCGATCCGCCACTTTGCGGGCAAATCCCATCTCATGGGTGACGCAAATCATGGTCATGCCTTCCTCGGCCAGCGTCACCATAACGTCCAGAACCTCGCCGATCATTTCGGGGTCCAGCGCCGAGGTCGGCTCGTCGAACAGCAGAATATCGGGCTTCATGCACAGCGCCCGCGCGATGGCGACACGCTGTTGTTGACCGCCTGAAAGCTGACCGGGGTATTTCGGCGCCTGATTGGCGATCTGCACCTTTTCCAGATACGTCATCGCGGTCTCTTCCGCCTCAGCCTGAGAGATTTTGCGCGCCAGCATCGGGGCCAGGGTGCAGTTCTCAAGGATCGTCATGTGGGGAAACAGATTGAAGTGCTGAAACACCATGCCAACATCCTGCCGCAGCTTGTCGATATTGGGATCGTCGGCGCTGATGGCGTGGCCATTGATCTCAATCAGACCGGATTGATGTTCCTCGAGCTGGTTGATCGTGCGGATCATGGTCGACTTGCCAGAGCCCGAAGGGCCGCAGACAACGATCTTTTCACCCTTGCCTACGGTCAGATTGACGTTCTTGAGAGCGTGAAAACTGCCGTAGTATTTTTCCACGTGGCTGAGTCTGACGGCCGGAACTTCGGACATGGGCGATCTCCCCTTCAGGTTTTTATGGCGGCTGTTACGATGATCTCGACTTTCAGTACATCCCGCGCCAACCGGGCTTCGCCACAGGCGCGGGCGGGTGCGTGGCCCTCGGGGACCCAGGCATCCCAGACGGCGTTCATTTCGGCGAAATCCGCCATATCGCGCAGCCAGACAATGGCTTGCAAAATATGCTCACGGTCAGAACCCGCCTCGGTCAGCAGGGCATCAATGCGCGACAGACAGTCTTGCGTCTGCGCGGTGACGCTGTCCCCGGCTCCGACCTGACCACACAGGTAAACAACACCGTTATGTTTGACGATCTTCGACATCCTTGCGCCGGTATGCAGGCGTTCGATCATGACAGGAGCCCCCTGCCCTTCAGCGCATCGTATATCTCGTCCAAAATGGCCGGATCGTCGATGGCAGCGGGCATCTTGAATTCGGCGCGATCGGCGATCTTCTGCATCGTGCCGCGCAGTACCTTGCCCGAACGTGTCTTGGGCAGGCGTTTGACCGGGATGGCTGTTTTGAACGCGGCTACGGCTCCGATTTGCTCTCGCATCAGCGCGACAAGCTCTTTTTCCAGCTCTGACGCCTCGCGGTTCGCACCATCGTTGGTCACGTAAAACCCCAGCGGCATTTGACCTTTCACCGCATCCGCCGCGCCGACCACGGCACATTCGGCGATGTCGGGATGCGCCCCGATCACCTCCTCCATCGCGCCGGTGGACAGGCGGTGACCGGCCACGTTGATAATGTCATCCGTGCGGGCCATGATGAAGACATAGCCGTCCTCATCAATGATCCCGGCATCCGAGGTGGCGTAGTAGCCGGGGAATTCATTCATATAAGAGGTCAGGAACCGCTCTGGCGCGTTCCAGAGCGTCGGGAAACCCGAGGGTGGCAGCGGAAGCTTGCAAACGATGTTGCCCAGCGTGCCGGGTTCAACCTCATGCCCTTCGTCGTCCAACACGCGGATGTCGTATCCCGGCATCGGTTTGCCCGGCGAGCCGTATTTGACCGGGAACTGTCCCAGCCCGACCGGGTTGCCGGACATGGCCCAACCGGTTTCGGTTTGCCACCAGTGGTCGATCACCGGGCGCTGCAGCTTTTCCTCAGCCCATTGGATCGTTGCCGGGTCCGAGCGTTCGCCGGCCAGAAACAGCGTGCGGAATTTCGACAGGTCATACTGTTCGATCAATCGGCCTTTGGGGTCTTCTTTCTTGATCGCGCGAAACGCCGTGGGGGCCGTGAACAAAGCCGCGACCTGATGGTCCTGAATAACCCGCCAGAAAGCGCCTGCATCGGGGGTGCCCACCGGTTTCCCCTCGTAGACCAAGGTGGCGCAACCGTGCAGCAGCGGCCCGTAGCAGATGTAGGAATGCCCGACGACCCAGCCCACATCGGAGGCGGCCCAGAACACCTCACCGGGGTTCATTCCGTAATGGTGTTCCATCGTCCATTTCAGCGCCACCATGTGCCCGCCATTGTCGCGCACAACACCTTTCGGCTGGCCGGTGGTGCCCGAGGTGTAGAGGATATAGAGCGGATCGGTCGCCGCAACCGGCACGCAGTCTGTCGTCTCTCCTGCCGCCTTTGCCGCACCGATCAGTTCGGCATAGTCCAGATCGCGGCCCGGGATCAGTTCGGCCAGTTCCATGTCGCGCTGCAGGATCAGGCAATGCTCGGGCTTGGACGTGGCTTCCTCGATGGCAGCGTCCAACAGGGGTTTGTAATGCACGATCCGTGCCGGTTCGATCCCGCAGGAGGCCGAGATGATCATCCGGGGTTCGGCATCATTGATCCGAGTTGCCAATTCATGTGGTGCAAAACCGCCAAACACAACCGAATGGATCGCCCCCAGACGAGCGCAGGCCAGCATCGCGAACACCGCCTGTGGCACCATTGGCATGTAGATGACAACGCGGTCGCCCTTGCCAACGCCATGCGCGCGCATGACGGATGCAAGCGCGCCGACTTCGGCCTGTAACTCTGCAAAGCTGAAGGTCTGGGCCGTTTCGGTGACCGGGCTGTCATAGATCAGCGCGGTGCGGTCGCCATGCCCGGCCTCGACATGGCGATCGACGCAGTTCCAGCAGGTGTTGCATGTCGCGCCCGCGAACCAGCGGCCATAAACGCCCATGTCGGGATCGAACACCTTATCGGCTGGTTTGAACCAGTCTATCTGTTCAGCGGCCTTGCCCCAGAACGCCTCGGGCTCCGCTTGCCAGCTTTCATATGCCTCTGCGTAGCTCATGACATCACGTAGTTCAGGCCAAGGCGGCCGCCATCGACATAGATCGTTTCACCGGTGACATAGCTGGCCTTTTTCGAGCACAGGAACGCCACCACGTCCCCGATTTCCCGCGCGGTGCCTGCGCGGCCCATCGGAGTGCGTGACATCGCCATCTTGTAGGCTTCGGGGTTGGCATTCACACCAGCCATCATCTCGGTATCAATCGAGCCGGGGCCGACCGCGTTCACACGGATGTTTTTTGGAGCCAGCGCCAGTGCCGCAACCTTGGTCAGTTGCATGACCCCACCTTTCGAGGCGCAATAAGCCGGGATCGCTGGGATTGCGACCTGCGCGTTAACCGAAGACATGTTTACGATCGCGCCTTCGATGCCGTTGTCGACCATGCTGGCCGCCACCCGCTGCATTGCCACAAAGACACCCCGCAGATTGATGTCCATGACACGGTCAAAGGCGGCGAGATCATAGTCCAGAAAGTTTCCCGGCATCGCGACGCCCGCATTGTTTACCAATGCCGAGACCGGGCCGTGATCAGCCTCAATGCTATCAAACATCGCGCCAATGGCATCCACGTCGCCCATGTCACAAACCATTCCGACCCCCCCAACGGTGGCGGCGGCCTTGTGCACGCTGTCTTGAATGTCGACCAGAATGACCTTGTAGCCATCCTCGCTCAGCGCCTCGGCGCAGGCCAGTCCAATGCCCTGCGCAGCACCTGTCACAACTGCAATCGGAGTGTCAGCCATCTGCGTTTACCCTTCGAACCCATAATCTTGCTTTGCCTGTTCGGCGGTGATGAACCCGGCGGCCAGATCACCGGCCACGGCGTCACGATCCCTGTGTTCCGGCGCGCCATAACCACCGCCGCCCGGCAGGCTGAGCCTCAGCCGCTGGCCGTTCCTGACCAGTTGGCGACCCTTGGCGCGAAGTTTTGTCCCGTCAGACAACTCGACAGCACCCGCGCCACCGGCCAGCCCGCCATTGCGCCCGCGCGCGGGGTTTTCCACCCGGTCGAACATGGCGTTGAAGTAGAAATCATATCCCGCACGCGGTTCGATCTCGATGGTCTGGCCCAGACCGCCCCGCAGGGCACCAGCCCCGCCAGAGCCTTCGCGCAGGTCCTTGCGCCAGACGGTGATTGGCCCGACATGCTCGGTCGCCTCAACGCTCATGGTCGACACGCCCGAGGGGAAGGCCGTGGCGCTTAGCCCGTCGAAGGCGGGGCGCGCACCGGTGCCGCCCGAGTTGAACATCAACACCTCACGGTTCGGCAGGCCGCTTTCGGGGTCGGATGCCCGCGCTGAAATCTGAATGTTCCAGAGCGCACTTGCCCCCTCGGCCGGAACAGTATCCGGCAACGCCTTGTGCAGCGCACCCAGCACCACGTCTGGCACCAAATGACCCATCACATGGCGCACCGACACCGGTGCCGGGCGTTTGGCCGCGAGGATGCAGCCCTCGGGCGCGGTGATCCGGAACGGTTCAAGCGATCCGGTGTTGTTTGGGACGTCCGGCGCAATCGCGCATTTCAGCGCATAGCAGGCATAGGCGCGCGTATAGACCTCGGGGCAGTTCACGCCGAACCGGCTCATACCGGATGTGCCCGCGAAATCCGCCAGCAGTTGATCGCCATCGACGCTTAGGGTCACCTCCATGTGCACAGGGGCGTCATAGCCGTCGACCTGCATGGTCTCGTGATAGGTGCCCGAGGGCATTTTGGCGATGGCCTCCAACGTCGCCTTGCGGCTGGTCTCGATGACGAAATCCGACAGGGATTGCAGGTCGTCGATGCCGAATTCATCCATCATCGCCTGAAGGCGACGGTTGCCCGCCTCGTTACAGGCGGCCAGCGAGTACATGTCGCCCACAGTCTGATCCGGGGTCCGTACATTGGCGCGGATCATCTGGATCAGCAGGGGCTGTACCTGACCGCGCTCAGCGAATTTGGTGATGGGGATCAGCAGACCCTCTTCGTAAACCTCATTGCCATCCGGGCCAAAGCCGCGCCCGCCGATATCCACCACATGCGCGGTGCAGGCGAAATAGCCGATATGCGCGCCCTTGCGGAACACGGGCGTGACGACGGTGATGTCGTGCAGGTGCCCTGTGCCCAGCCAGGGATCGTTGGTGATGAACACATCTCCGTCGAACGTGTTCTGCGGCCCGATCTGGGCGGCGAAATGGGTGACGCTTTCGGCCATCGCGTTGACGTGACCCGGGGTGCCGGTCACGGCTTGGGCGATCATCCGCCCCTCGCGGTCAAAAAGACCCGCCGACAGGTCGCCCGCTTCGCGGACCGAGGTTGAAAAGGCCGTGCGGATCAGCGTCGTGGCCTGTTCCTCGACAACCGCGATCAGGCGGTTCCACATGATCTGATGATCAATATCTGACGTGGCCATGGCCTATGCCTCCTTCGCCAGCAACAGCAAACTTCCATCGCCCTGCCCCACCGCGCGATAGCCCGAGGTAACGACGGTCGAGGTCTCGGATTCCACGATGATCGCAGGGCCTTCGACGGCCTTGCCGGGGGTCATGCCGGACCGTTCAACCTCATGCGCTTCGACCGATTTGCGCAGCGCGGCATCGAAAAACCGCCGCGTCCGCGCGACGGTCGCGTCCGTGCCGCTGCTATGACCGATCACCGGATCGGTGTCCGGCAGCACGGTCGATACGGTCAGAAGCCAGTTCGTGATCTCAACGGCCAACCCGTCGATCACCCGGCCAAACAGCGTGCGATAGGCCTGTTCAAACGCTGTGAGGATCAGCGACACATCGCAGTCCTCAAACTGTTTGTGCGGCAGCGACACCGGGATTTCCCAACCCTGCCCAGAATAGCGCATCTGCGCGGTCAGGCGAATCTCGGTATCTGCCCCTTTGGCCCCTTCTTCGACAAAGGCGCGGGCCTCGGCCTCCATGTCGATCAGGGCAGCATTCACGGCCCCGGCATCAAAATCGTCCATGCGCTGGAACAGCCCTCGCGTGGCTTCAAAGCTGAACGGCGCCTTGAGGAAGCCGATGGCCGAACCGACACCTGCACCCGGTGGAATGATCAGCGCCTTGATGCCAAGCTTTTCGCACTGACGACAGGCGTGCAGCGGCGCACCCCCGCCAAAGGCGATCATGGTGAAATGTTCGATATCGCGCCCGTTCTCGACCGTATGCACCCGCGCCGCATTCGCCATATTCTCATCCACCAGTTCGGTGATGCCAAAGGCGGCATCGCCGGCAGACAGGTTCAGCCTGGTTACCGCTTTTTCGGATTCTGCCGTATGCAGCGGGATCGCACCGCCAGCGAAATTGTCAGGGTCAAGACGCCCCAGCAACAGGTTGGCATCGGTCACGGTTGGCTCGGTGCCGCCTCGCCCGTAGCAGGCAGGTCCGGGTTCCGATGCCGCCGACCGTGGCCCGACCTGAAGCCGTCCCATACTATCGACCGAGGCAATCGAACCGCCCCCTGCTCCGATCTCAACCATCTCGACAACGGGCGTCGACACGGTCATGCCCGAGCCTTTTTTGAACCGATAAGTCCGGGCAACCTCGAAGGTGTTGGCCGTCTTCGGCGCGCCGTCTTCAATCAGGCAAATCTTGGCGGTGGTTCCGCCCATGTCAAAGCTGAGCACTTTGTCCAGCCCATATGCCCGTGCAAAATCAGCTGCAAAAATCGCGCCACCGGCCGGACCGGATTCCAGCAGACGCACCGGCTGTTCTGCCGCAGTTTCAACCGAAATCAGACCGCCGCCGGAATGCAACATGAAAACCGGCGCGGCCACTCCCATCTCACGCAGGCGACCCACCAAACGGCCAAGGTAGTCGGCGACTTGCGGCTGGACATAAGCGTTGGCGATCACGGTGTTAAAACGGGGCAGTTCACGCATCTGCGGCGAGATTACCGAAGACAGCGAAATCGACAGTTCCGGCATTGCCTTGCGCAACGCCTCGCCCATCGCGACCTCATGCGCGTCATTGGCATAGGCGTGCATCAGACCGATGGCAACGGCCTCGAACCCGCCCGCCTTGATCGTGTCCACCATCGCGTTGACCTCGGACAGGTCCAGCGCCAGCAGGACCTCTCCGTCAGGGCCCATGCGTTCGTTCAGGGTGAACCGGTCCTGACGCGGCACCAACGGCTTGGGCAAGTTCAGGTTCAGATCGTACTGCTCAAACCGGTTTTCCGAGCGCATCTCGATCACGTCCCGAAACCCTTCGGTGGTGATGAAGGCGATCCTTGCACCGCGACGTTCGATCAGCGCGTTGGTGACCAGCGTCGTGCCATGAATGACCTGACCAATATCGCCCAAGGCAAGCCCGGCCTGTTCTGCGGCTTTGGTTATTCCGTCCAGAATGGCCTGTTCCGGCTGGCTATAGTTGGTCAGTACCTTGCAGGTGGACAAGCCGCCCGGGTGCTGCAACGCCACATCCGTAAAGGTTCCACCGATATCGACGCCGACGCGAACATCAATCTTGCTCATGAGGATATCAAAGGCTCCTGAGGACTTGGTTGGCGGTGAAGGCCGTCTGATACAAGCGGGACATTATCGGGGCCGACGGGACAGTTGACAGTTCAGTCATTGGCAACGGCAGATCAGCCGGATCCATGCCTGAGATCAGTTGGGCCATGCACTCGCCAAAGATCGTGCCGGTTGTGATGCCGCGCCCGTTATAGCCGATCGGGGTCAGCAGATTGGGGGCCAATTGGTAGATGCGCGGCAGATGGTCCGGTGTCATGGCAATTTGACCATGCCATGCCTCTTCGAATTCAACCGGACCAAGTTCCGGATAGAGCCGGGCAAGCTGTTTCCTAGCCCAACGATGCGACAACCCGCGACCGACGGACCCGACAACTGTTCCCATAGAGCCGATTACAAGGCGATCATGGGCATCGCGCCGGATGCTGAACATGATCTGCCCCGTGTCCCAGATACCCTGGCGGCCCGGAAGAATATGCGACATGTCTGCCTGTAGCGGCTGTGTGGCCAGCTGGAAGTAGTTGATCATGGTGAACACGCGGTTCAGGTTTGGCCACAGGGTGTCGCTGTAGGCATTTGTGCCCAGCACAACATACTTGGCCCGGACCGTACCCTTGTCGGTTTCCACGACCCATTTCCCGGCGTCGCGCCGCAGATTGGTTGCGCACACACCCGTGCTGATCTCGGCACCTGCCCCCCTTGCTGCGCGCGCCAGACCCCGGCAATAGCCCATCGGATTGATGGTTCCGGCCCGGTGATCCAACAAGCCCCCGTGAAAAGCGCCTGTTCCGGTTTTTTCCACCATTTCTTCGGCCGACAGAAGATCGACCGGTTCGCCCAGGCGTGTCCACTCTGCATGGCGCGCCTTTAGATCCTCGAAACCTGAAGGAGCGTGGGCGGCGTGAATGGTTCCCGTTTTGGTAACTTCACAACGGATCTGATGTTTTTCGATCAGGTCGAAAACCTGCGAAGGACCTTCACCAAACCGCTTTACAAAACGCGGCCCATAGGTTTCACCCAGCTTTTTCCGAACGGCGGCGGGCGGATGCCAGACACCGGCGTTGACCAGTCCCACATTGCGGCCCGAGCCACCAAACCCAATATGCCTGGCCTCAAGCACATGCGCGCTCAGCCCCCGCTCTGCACAATAAAGCGCCGTTGAAAGCCCGGTGAACCCCCCGCCGACAATTGCGACATCCGCTTCCGCATCGCCAGCCAACGGATTGCGAAAATCCGGCTCCTCCGCCGACATATCCCAAAGAGAGATCGGGCTGTCTGTATTCATGCGAGCGGACCCTCTTTATTTTTCTATGATCATGCTGGGCAGTCGGGCGATTCCTGTTAACTTACGTTGCAACGATCTTGTCATTGTGTCAATATATGAAAAACGTGTTTTATATATCGGAACAATAGCTATGACTAGACTCAAGAAAACAGCAGCCCAGATGGTGCAGGACTCGCGCGATCGCATCGAAGAGATCGAGACAGCAGACCTGATCAAAGCGGTCGATGATCCCAATGTGGTGATTGTTGACATCCGCGATGTGCGCGAGCGTCAGCGCACCGGGTTCATCCCGGGCAGCTTCCATGCGCCGCGTGGCATGATCGAATTCTGGATCGATCCTGATAGCCCGTATCACAAGGATGTTTTTGCGCAGGAAGGCAAAAAGTATGTCTTTCACTGTGCTTCGGGCTGGAGGTCGGCCCTGACGGTCGCAACCCTGCAAGACATGGGCTTTGAAGCAGCACACTTGAAGGAAGGATTTGGTTCCTGGGAAAAATCCGGCGGCCCCATCGAGAAAGCCGATTGAACCCAATCGGAAGCTGCGCCTCAGAGTTGGCGCAGTTTCTGGGTCACGCCTTCTGCAGCATGATGCACCAACATCCCCAACCGGTCCTCGCCGCCGTCGCTCATGTTTATATCAGGCAGTGAGATGCCAAGCGCGGCGATTGCCTCGCCATCGGGCAACAGGATGGGGGCTCCGAAGCTCAGGATGCGGTCGCGGAACTCTCCGCGGTCAAACGCATAACCGCGTTTTAGCGTTTCCTGCATGTCCTCGGCGACTTGCTCCAGTGTCGTCATGGTTTTGTCTGTATACCGCGCCAACTGGCCGTCGAGCTTGTCGCGCAATTGATCAAAATTTCGCGACAGAATGGCCTTGCCCGTTCCTACGCAGTGAATTGGGGCGCTGCCACCGACGGGATTCCAGGACCTGATCGGCTTCAGGCTTTCAACCTTGTCTATATAGATGACACTTAATCCTTCCGGCACCGCCAGATAAATGGCCTCACCGGTTTCCTGACTCAGATAGGCCATCTCAGGCGCTGCGGCAGCTCGCAGGTTGAGGTTTTCGACCGAACTGCGCCCGACCTGCCATGTCTTCAGCGTGGCGGCATAAGTCTTGTCATCGAGGTGTTTCACATAGCCAAGCGTGATCAGGGTCTGCAACAGCCGGAACGTGTTCGATTTCGTCAATTCCAGTTCGCGCGACAGCTCGGTCACTCCTTTGCTGCCTTGATGCGCGGCGAGATTCTCCAGAATCGCAAGGCCTTTGGATAGGGTCGAATCCACCTTTGGGGCTTTGTGTACTTCACTCACTGTTCGTCCTTTCTGCGCAGTCTGTTCTGTATAGCAGAACGGGAAACGGCTTCAAATGATGGTTGATCATGAACCGTCAGGTCAGGCACTTCCCCTTCGAAACGGCGTATGTCCACCATGGTCGAATGTGACGCCGGGCTTTGGGTCAGGCTCGATGTGCGCAGATCATGAGTCAGGGCATTGGGATTGCCGTGCCTATCCCGTTCCTGGGGGGCATCATAGTCTGGGTCGTACCAGGCACCGGTCCACAGGAAGACGCAGCCTTTCAGAATGTCCGGCGTCACACGGGCCCCGGCCAGACACCGCCCGCGATCGCTAAGAAGCTCTACGACATCGCCGTCCGCGATCCCTTTGGCCGCCGCGTCGTCGGGGTGGATCAGAACTGGTTCCCGCCCCTGCACTTTGTGGCTAAGGCTATAGTCGCCATTGTCCAGTTGCGAATGCAGACGTGTGCCCGGTTGACCTGAAAGCAGATAAAACGGCCGTGTGCCTGCTGCGGCATCGCGAGGCTCAAACCATGTCGGATGGCCGGGGAAATCCTCCAACTGAAACCCCGATATCTGATCCGAGAAAATTTCAATGCGCCCGCTTGGCGTCGGCAATGGATGGGCGTCGGGGTCGTGGCGGAACTCTGCCATGAACACCTGCGCCGGAGACGGATCGCGCAGTTCGACAATGTCGCCCTGAATGAAGGTATCCCAGTCAGGCAAGCTTTCACCGCTTGCCAAGGCCGATTCCTGCGTTTGGGCCCAGATCCGACGCAACCAGCCGTCGCAGTCCAGCCCGTCCGAGAACATCTCGGCGTTGCCCAAGCGCTTGGTAAGCTCGGTGTAGATGTCAAATTCAATCCGAGCCTCTGCGCGCGGTTCGGCGCTGGCGGGCATCGGGACCAGAGCGTTATCCGACTTGCCCCCACCAAAATCCGTCCGTTCTTGCGGGGCTGCAACAGGCAGAACGATATCGGCGTGACGCGCCGTCGCGGTCCAGTTCAATTCGTTCACGATGATGGTTTCCGGGTGCTGAAAAGCCGCGTGCAGGCGCCGCAGGTCCTGATGATGGTGGAACGGATTCCCTCCGGCCCACCAGATCAGGCGAATATCCGGGAAAATCCGATCCTCGCCCTTGTACGTGTAGGTGCCGCCGGGGTTGAGAAGCATGTCCGATATCATTGCCACCGGGATGAAGTCAGATACCGGGTTTTTGCCCTGCGGCAATGTCCCCCAGCGGAACGGTCGCTCAATATTGCCGATATTGGCGTTTACACCGTAGCCGATCGTGTAACCGCCACCGGGCAACCCGATTTGTCCAAGCATCGCCGCCAGCGTAACCGTCATCCACAACGGCTGCTCGCCATAGTCGGCCCGCTGAAGTGCTGCGGCGCAGGTGATCATTGTACGGCCTGCCGCCATTTCCCGCGCCAGCGAAACGATGCGATCCGCAGGAACATCCGAGACCGACGCCGCCCACCGGGCGGATTTGGCGATGCCATCGGAATCGCCCAGAAGGTAGGCGGCGAACTTGTCGAATCCGACCGTAAACCGGTCAAGGAATTCCGCATCGTGCAGACCTTCTGTCAGAAGTGTGTGCGCCAGCCCCATCATAACGGCGGTATCGGTGCCGGGCTTGGGCGGCACCCACTCTGCCCCGATCTTGGCATCGGCGTCCGTTTTCAACGGGCTGAAGTTTACGAATTTCACGCCGGATGCAGCGCAGGCTTTCAGGTTGTCCACCATTCTGTGGCGCGCCACTCCGCCATCGCTGACCTGTGTGTTGCGTGTGGCCATACCGCCAAACATCACCACCAGATCAGAGTGTTTGGCAATCACCGGCCATCGGGTAGCCTGCGCAACATGCGCTCTGAACGGGCCAACAATATAAGGCATCAGCACAAGGGCCGCGTTGTAGCTGTAATTGCCCTCAGAGCGAACAAAGCCGCCCTGCCCGTTCAGGAAACGCTTGAGCTGGCTTTGGGCATGGTGAAACCGCCCCGCGCTTGACCAGCCATAGGACCCGGCAAAAATCGCCTGATTGCCATGCTCGCTGCGCACCCGGTTCAGGTCGCTGGCAACCAGATCCAGCGCATCGTCCCAACTGACTTCGACAAAGCTGTCGCGTCCTCGCACGCCCTTCGCTTCCAGCCAGCCGCGGCGAACCGCGGGGCGCAGAACGCGCGCTTTGCCATTCAGACTCGAAGCGATATTGCGGTTGATCTCAGAGGGATTCGGATCATCCGGGTGCGCATGCACCGCCACCAGTTTGCCATCTCTGGTTTCAGATATACCCGCACCCCAGTGGTTACCTGTCAGGGTCCGGGAGGTTTCTTCGGTCACGCTGTTGTTCCGATATAATAAACTGTCTTTCTGAATATTGACACAAATTTAGCGGGCTGTCATCATTCCGAACGGCTTCAGAGGGCGCAAAAGTGCAGGACACCCCATTCAGTTTAGCAGACTGCCTGGTGCAGGATGGTCGACCCGATCGCGAAGAGGGCCGGCACGTGAATATGCCAATCGAGCTTGGCTCAACAATGGTGTTTGACACCTTTGAAGCGTTCGATGCCGCCCGCGACGCCCGATACGAGAGCGGTACGCTCTATTATGGGCGTTACGGCAACGCGGCAACACACAAGCTGGAGTTGATGCTGGCAAAGCTGGAAGGTGCGGAGGCGATCACTCTGACCTCTTCGGGCGTGGCGGCTATCACAACCGCACTGATGGCCCTGACCCGGCCCGGCAGCCATGTTCTGGTCGCCGACAACGTATATGGCAATACACGGGCCTTTTGTGACGGGTTGCTGACACAACAGGGGGTAATGGTCGAATACTTCGATCCTCTGATTGGCAGCAAGATCGGCGATCTGATTCGTTCGGAAACTGCGGCAATCATGTTTGAAAGCCCCGGCTCGGGAACGTTCGAGATGCCCGACATCCGGGGCATCGCGGCTGCTGCAAAATCGGCAAAGGTGCCGACCATCCTCGATAACACATGGGGGACGCCTGTTTTCAGCCAGCCCCTGTCTTGGGGTGTCGATATTGTGGTGTATTCCGGCAGCAAATACATCTCGGGCCATTCCGATTGCATGCTGGGGATCACGGCAAGCAACGCAGCATATGCGAAGGTTATTCGAAAAACGGTAATGCAGATCGGTGACAAAACCGGGGGCCAGGAGATCCTGCTGGCTCTGCGTGGGCTCAGAACCCTGAAGCTGCGAATAGAGTATTTCGACAAGGCCGGGCGCGAGATGGCGCTTTGGTTTGCTGCGCAGCCGCAGGTCAAAACAGTTCTGCACCCCGCGCTGCCCTCCTGCCCGGGTCACGAGAACTGGGCGCGTGACTTTACCGGGGCGGCGGGTCTGTTCGGCGTCATCTTCCACACAACCAGCGAAACCGCCGTACACGCCTTTGTTGATGCACTGCACCATTTCGGAATTGGCGTCAGCTGGGGAGGATATGAAAGCCTTGCCTTGCCCGTGACGCCCGTGCGCACGGCAACAGACTGGTCGGAAACCGGCCAGCTTGTCCGCTTCAATATCGGTCTTGAGGACCTTGAGAGCCTGAAATCGGACCTCGCCCGGGCGCTTCCTTTGCTTGACGAATAAGGAACCAGAATGCTCAACAAAATTGACCATTTCGCCATCGGTGCGGACACACTTGAACAAGGCGTCGCAGCGATGAAGCAGGCCCTGGGCGTTGACGTGCCTCAAGGCTCAAAACACGGCGCTATGGGTACGCATAACTGTGTCATGCAAGCCGGGAACGAGAGCTTTTTCGAACTGATCGCAATCGACCCTACGGCCCCTGATCCGGGCCGAGTCCGGTGGTTTACTCTGGACGATCCTGCCACACAGGCCCGCCTGAGCGACCGCCCGCGTGCCTTGTGCTGGGTTGTGAATACCGATGATCTGGACGGCGTTATTGCAGCAAGCCCTGTCGATCTGGGCGAGGTCGTCAATTTCCAGCGCGGCGATCGTACCTGGCGTCTGACCGTTCCCGAAGACGGGCATCTGCCGGAAAACGGGTTGCTTCCGGCGTTCATTGAATGGTCTCCGGGTCCGCACCCGTCCACGGGTCAGCAGAATCTGGGTGTCACTTTGGCCAAAGTTCAGATTCAGACACCGGATACCGACCGCATGAAGGACCTGTTTGCGAAGCTGCAGATCTCGCATCTGGCCGACATATCCGAGGGTCCGGTCGCGCTGTCATTTGTTCTGGAAAGCCCGAGCGGGACTGTAACGCTGGATTAAACCAGGTGGGCCGCATGCCGGTCCCTTCGGTCGCCCTGAGCCCAAAGCCGGATGGCCGGGCGTCCAAATCGATCACTTATGTCAAGCGCGACACCGCCTCTGCTGGCGGCGCGGTTGCTTGCGCAGGGCCCCCAGAGAAGGTGGGGGGCCTACCGCTCTGCAACTTTCATGCGCCGTTTGAGGTATTCACCATACTGGCCAAGCCCGAACAGGAAGACCCAGTAGATCGCCGCGACAAAGGCCAGAACCTCGATGTAATAAGGTGCCCATTCGCCCGTGCCGAAGGCCGCATTAGCCGAGGCGAGGATATCGAAGAACCCGATGATGATGACGATGGCGGTTTCCTTGAAGGTCACAACCACGTTGTTGACCGTCGCTGGTAGCGCGTGGCGGAACACTTGCGGCAGCACGATGCGCCCAAGGATTTGCCAATAGGTCAGCCCCAGCGCCTTGCCCGCTTCGAACTGGCCCTTGGGGATGGCCTGAAACCCGCCGCGCAGAACCTCGGCCTGATAGCAGGCAAAGAACAGACCGAAGGCGATGATCACCCGCCATATCTTGTCCCCTTCCAGCCAGCTGGGCAGCAGAATCGGAATCACAACAGCAGCCGTGAACAGGGTTGTCAGCAGCGGCAAAGACCGGATCAGGTCGATCACCAGCGAGGCGAAGCCACGCACCACCGGCATTTCCGAGCGGCGCATCAATGCCAGACCCAGCCCCATCGGCATCCCGATCAGCACCACGCTGGAAAACAAAAACAGCGTCAGCGCCAGCCCGCCCCACTGGTCGGTCGTGACCTGCGGCAGACCCAGCAGGCTGCCTTCCATCAGAAGGTAGTAGATGGCGAAACCGGCGATCCAGATGGTCGACAGACGTTTAGCAGTCCATGTCCACGGAAAACAGGAAATCACTACGGTGCCTATGATCGACAGGCATGCCAGCGTGGATCGCCAGTGTTCTTCATAAGGGTAAAGGCCGAACAGGATCAGACGGTGTCGTGCGTCGATAACGGACCAGCAGGCTCCGCCATGGCCACATTGCTCTACGTCATCAGCACTCCACACCGCGTTGAGGATGCCCCAGTTCAACGCCTGCCAGACCAACCATGCGAGACCGGCAAAGACGACAACGGTGATAGCCGAGTCCATTGGCGTGGCAAAAGACCGGCGGCGGAATTGCTGCCAGTCGAATTTCCCGGAGAGGACCGCGTCAGCCATATCAATGCGCCTTCAGTTTGAGGCTTTCGTTCAGCCAGTTGACGAATTGAGCAATCGAGAAGTTGACCAGTAGAAACGCGCCCATAAGGATGGCGATCAGCTCCAGCGTCTGCCCGGATTGCGTGATCGAGGTTGAGACGATGTAGAACAGGTCCGAAAACCCGATGGCGACGCCGATGGTTGTGGCTTTCATGATGAAAATCCACTGGTTGCCAAGCGGCGGAATGATCGTTCGCAGTGCCATTGGCATCTTGATCCGCGCCCAGATCGCGCGCCGGGTCAGCCCAAGCGCCTCGCCAGCCTCGATCAGCCCCTTGGGCACTTCGGCAAGGCCACCGCGCACAACCTCAGCGATATAGGCCGAGCCGTACAGCGTGATGGCAATGATCATGACCAGCAGTTCAGGAGAAATGGTCAAACCACCGACAAAGCGCAGCCCTTTGAGTTCGGGCCACGAGATCGCGCCCTCGCCCGCGGGAACCGACAGGCCGGTTGCGATCAGGACCATGAAGAACCCCAGACCGATCAGGGCAAGCGCAATCCTGAAAACGCTGATTTTCATCCGCACCATGAAAAACGCCGCAGCGATCAGGGCCAGCACCATGATAAGCGCTACCGTCAGTGATACGTTCAGCAACGGGATCATCAGCCCGCGATTGGAAAGAAAGATCGCCTCACCCAGTGACATCGCCTGTCTGGGTCCTGGCAGGTGGATCACGATGGCGTACCAGAAGATGCCCTGAAGGATCAGCGGAATGTTCCGAAACGTCTGGATATAGACGGTGGCTGCGGTTTTCAGAGCCGGGTTGCGCGCGTCACGGAACGTCCCGATGAGAAAGCCGAAAACAGTGGACAGCACGATGGTCAGGAAGCCCAGAAAAACGGTGTTCATGAACCCGATTGTCAGGGTCCGGGCATAGCTGTCGTTGATATCCCGGTCGATCAGCGAGAAAGAGTAGGACCAGCCGGTAGACCGTTCGAGGAACCCAAAGCCGCTGGCAAGACCCAAAGCACTCAGGTTGACCCTGGCACTTTGGATGGCACCAATAATGATCAACGCGGAAAAAACGATCAGCGCGCTTTGGATGATCAATTTGCGCCTGTTGGCGCGCGCCTTCAATTCGGATGCGTCCATGGCTTTTAATCTTCTGATTTTCGGGGAGAATGCGGAGCCGCATTAACACACGGCCCCGCGTCCAGGTTAGCTCTTAGTCAAGCTGCGGAGCGTACAGAACACCGCCGTGGCTCCAGAGGTTGTTCAAACCGCGTTCCAGTTTGTACGGGCTATTGTCGCCCAGATTGCGGTGGTAAATCTCACCGTAGTTGCCCATGGCCGCGATCATCTCTTTCGCCCATGTGTCGCGCAGACCCAGACGTTCGCCCATGCCGGGTTCGGCACCCAGCAGACGTGCGATTTTCGGGTTGGGCGGGTTGGCTGCCATGTCTTCCACATTCTCGGACGTGATACCCTCTTCTTCGGCAATCAGCAGCGCGGCCAGCATCCAGTTGGTGAAGTCGACAAAGCCCTCATCCCCCTGACGCATTGCAGCCGAGATCGGTTCGTTCGACAGTTGGTCGTTCAGGATGACATGCGCTTCCGGGTTTTCCATTTCAGTGGCTCGCAGAACGGCCAGGAACGGGCCCCATGCCACAAAGCTGTCACACCGGTTGGCCAGATAGGCGGCACGCAGTTCGGATGCCTTTTCATAGCTGACCATGGTGTGTTCGACGGCAATGCTCTGCAGATAGTTCGCGGCAATCCGTTCAATAGTCGTACCTGCCTCGACGCAGATGGTGCCGCCTTCCAGATCTTTCGCTTCGGTGATGCCCAGATCGCCATGCGCCATGAACTGTGCGCCTCCGAAGAAGTAGGGGATCGAGAACTGCAGACCCAGTTCGGTGTCGCGGCCCATGGTCCAGCCGGTCGCCTTGATGATTACATCGACATCGCCCGATTGCAGCGCCGGGAACCGCTGCGCCCAGCTTAGAGGAACAATCTGGGCTTTGCTTGGATCGCCAAGCAGCGCGGTGGTCATCGCGCGGCAGAGGTCGATATCCAGACCCTTCCACTCGTTTTTGTCGTTCACTTCGACAAAACCGAAATACGACCCGTTATGGCCCGAGCACAACATGGTGCCACGCTCCTGGATTGCCTTGATCGTCGGGCTTTCCGCCAGCGCCAGGTCGGGAAGCGCCATCCCTGCCACCACAGCCAAACCTGCCGCCAAACCTTTGATTTGCATTTTTCCAACTCCACTGTTGTTCTGTATATCAGCACATTTGTATTGATATAGAGAATGTATAACTTGACTCAACGAGTCAATAGTTTCGAACCTGAGACTCATGTTTTGTCGGAACGGGTCGGGCGAAGTCGCTCAGACTTTGAGCAATTGACAGGGGCGTTGAGGTGCCGGCTTTCTTGTCCCCGGTTTCCCGAGCCGAGGGTCGGTAAGAGAATTTCGTGTTTCGAATGCCCGCTTAGTGTGTAGGAGATACCGATTTACTTGAGGCGAACGAGAAAACAGATTTGAGCCGCATCCTTGATGCGGCTTGCCGCTAAGTCGCTGCCTGTGGGTTCAGATTGAAGGGACAGCCAGTTCCGGCATTTGCTCGGCCAAGACTCTGCCCGTTTCACCAATCCGCGGAACTGGCTTCTTAACCCATCAGTCCGGTGTGTTTTCTTCCGCCACCTAAGACTTTGCGGTAGAACCCGACCAGCGCAAGACGCGGGTCAACTTCGGCAAGCCAAGATACAAGCGGTGAAATCACATCGAGATCATGTTTGGCCGGCTGAAGGATTGGAGGCATTTGGCGACATGTTTCGACAGATGCCCAAAGGTTTTCTTCTCGGCAATCGCTCTCGCGGCAACCGTCAACTACTGTTTGCGAAGCCTGACCCTAGCATTCAAGCTGGACCAACAAGGTTGGGCGGATCACACCCGCAGCTACTTATCCGCGCAGCAAGAACGCGCGCGTGAGATCAAGTCCCTGATTGGTGGAAGCTCCAATATACTTGATCGGACGGCATATCCGCTGATGACACGTCCAGGCCTTTTGGAGAAATGCAGTTTGATCAGGCCGTTTCTCGAAAGCTCCTGGTCAAGCGCATCAACGGCGAAGACGACATGGTCGCTGGCGCGGGCAACGGCCATCATCGCCGTGAGCGACATGATCCGGAGCGAGAATTGCCGTGAGGGAACAGCCATGCGCCGCGCCCAGTTTTGAACGTTCCCTTCAAGTTGATCGTCACTGGAAAAACCGATCCAGGGATAGTCGGCCAACAGCTCAGCTTGGGGTGTGCCCGCCGAAAGCAAAGGATGCCCCTGCCGTACAAAGACTTGCAGCTCCATTTCAAGTAGGGGTTCGCAGTGAACGCCTGGTCCGTCGAAATCCTCGGACAAAACGCCGAAGTAAATGTCAAAGTGACCGTCGATCATCCGCGGCACCAGATAGTCCCCTGACCCTGTAGCAATATCCAGACGGATTTGTGGATGATCGGCGCAGAAGCCCGGTAGAATCTCGGGCAGCAGCTTCACGTTCCAGACTGGCCCTGAACCGATGCGCAGCTCGACATCCGCCAGCGAGGCCGTGTTCTGGATTTCGGAGTTCGCAAAATCAACTTCGCGGGTCAGCCATCGGGTGCGTTTACGCAGTGCATCAGCAGTTGGCATTGGGCGCAGGCCCTGCGGCGTTCGGTCGAACAGTTGCACGCCGAAATCCGCCTCGAGCTGCGCAATGCTCTTGGACACGGCTGATTGAGTGATGCCAATCGCTTCGGCGGCAGCAGTGGTGCTGGCTGTGTCGTAGACGGCAGCAAAGACGCGCAGCTTGCGCGGCAGGAGGTCAGGTGTATTCCTCATATTCATCCCCTGCTGAATTTTATGAATTTGATTCTAGCTGCGAGACAGGGGACAAAACAAGATGGGAAGACCAACAACGTCAGGACCAACCCAGTGAATTCGGTGGAATTCAGAAGTATCGAGAAACGTTATGGCGCGGTCGAAGTGATCTCGGACCTGTCGCTGGCAATCCGCGATGGTGAATTCATCGTGCTAGTAGGCCCGTCAGGCTGCGGGAAGTCCACGTTGCTGCGGATGATTGCCGGACTCGAAGAAATCTCGGGCGGTGACATCTTGATCGGCGGTGCGGTGGTTAACGATATCCCGGCGAGGGACCGGGATGTGGCGATGGTGTTTCAGAACTATGCTCTCTACCCGCATATGAGTGTGGCCGAGAATATGGGCTTTGCCCTGAAGATGCGCGACACCGACGCGGCCGAGATTGCGCGGCGCGTGGATGAGGCCGCAGAAATTCTGGGGCTGCAAGATCTGCTCGCGCGAAAACCCCGCGCATTGTCTGGCGGTCAGCGGCAACGCGTGGCGATGGGGCGCGCGATTGTGCGTGATCCCAAAGTCTTTCTGTTCGATGAGCCGCTGTCGAACCTCGATGCCAAACTGCGCGCCAGGATGCGGGTGGAGATCGAGCAATTGCACCGCCGCCTTGGTGCGACCTCGGTCTTTGTCACCCATGATCAGGTTGAAGCGATGACGATGGCGGACCGGATCGTGTTGATGAATGACGGCATAATCCAGCAGGTCGGCAAACCGACCGACCTGTATGACCGACCCGAGAACTTGTTTGTAGCCGAATTCATCGGTGCGCCTCAGATGAACCTTGTGCCAGGCCTGTTGGTGCAAACGCCTGAAGGTCTGATGCTGCAACCTGAACATGGCGGTCAGGTTGCGCTTGGCCCGTTGGACGCGCCGACCCGGGACCCCGTGATTTGCGGATTCCGCCCCGAGCATCTGGATATTGCGCCCGGCGGCGACGGATCTGAGACCGTCGTGGCGACCGAGTCGCTGGGGCATCAGACGATCATTCATTGTGATGGGGCTTTGGGGCGGGTGGCCGCCTTGATCGACCGCGCGCAAGACGCGGCGCTGACACTGGATACACCCGTCACCATTACGCCCCGACCGGGGCAATTCCATCTGTTCAGCGCCAAGACAGGACAGCGCCTGAACGGCTGACAGCGGAGGAGATGACAATGCTGAAGACACTAAGAAACACGGCTGCCGCCGCGCTTCTGACCGGGCTGCCCGCAGGGGCATGGGCCGAGGCCGACATCCAGATGATTATCAACCAGTCACCTTGGTACCCCGGCTTTGAAGCCACGGTCGAAGCTTATGAAGAAGCCTCCGGCAATACGGTAAATATCGAAGCGGTGCCGTTCCCGGTGCTGCTGGAAAAATCCCGCAACTCGGTTCGTGCGGATGACGGTATCTATGATCTGCTGACCATCAACGCGCTCGGCATCATCGAAATGTACGAGGGTGGGTTCCTTGAGGCGGTGTCGGATATCGACCCCGATTACAAGCTGCGTGACGATATCTCGGATTTCGGTGGCTCGGTCTATTGGGACGAGGCCAACAAATCCATTGGCAGCGGCAAGCTGATGGCCCTGCCCATGGCTGGGGTGATCCAACTGCTCTATTACCGCGCCGACCTCTATGAGGAAGCCGGGCTGGAGGTTCCGACCACTTGGGCAGACCTAATGGCCAATGCCAAGGCGCTGCACAATCCGCCCGAGCGCGTTGGATTCACCGTGCGTGGTTCGCGTCAGAATGTGGGCTGGAACGCGATGCCCTATATCTACAGCCACGGCGGCACGATTTTTGCCGATGAAGCCGGTGGCGATTACTCGGTCACCTTCAACAGCCCCGAGGCGCTGGCCGCGTTGGAAACCTTTCTGAGTTTTGCGCATGACGTGGGCCCCGACGATCCGGGTGCGACCGGTCAGGCCGAGATGATACAGTTCATGGCCACCGGACGTTCCGCCCATACGATCATGGTCAACGCGGCCTGGGCAGGGTTGGAGGACCCGGCCAAATCCATCGTTGCGGGCAAGGTCGGCGTGGCCGAGATTCCATCAATCGAAGGTGGCGATAACTATAGTTCCACCGGCCATTTCATTGGCGGCATTCCCAAGAATATTCCCGATGACAAGAAACAGGCCGCGCTTGCGTTCATGAAGTGGCTCAACACGCCCGAAGGGCAGCGCGCCATGATCGAGAACGGCTCGGTTCCGGTCTCCATCGGGTTGGGGGCCGCAGATTTCGATGACCCCGAGAAGTACCGGTTCCTGGACGCCACTGCGCAGAACGCGGGTAACGCGCTGTTCTATGCCGCAGTGCCCGAACGGAACGAGATCAACTCGATCATCGACCTGCATCTGAACCTTGCAGTGATCGGCGACATGACGGCAGCCGAGGCGCTGAACAAGGCCGCAGCGGAAATCCACGCGGTGATGGAGCGGGAAGGCTACGCCACAGGCAAGCTACCGGACCTGCAGTAAGCTGCGCGGCCCCGGCGCGCACGTGCCGGGGTCATGCCCTTGAAGGACGGATCAAATGATCGGCGACCGAAGCTGGAAACTGCTGTCTCTGGGCCCGTTGGCAACCTTGCTGGTGGTGTTTACCATGCTGCCGATCCTGCAGATCGTCTGGATGGTGTTTCATCAGCTTGAATGGGTCGATGGCGAGGCCGTGACCACCTTTGTTGGCCTCGACAATATTCGCCGGTTTCAGGCCGATCTGTTCTATTGGCCCGGCCTGTGGAACACGCTGTATTTCGCCTTTTTCGCTGTGGTGATCCAGTTTGCCATCGGCTTGTCGCTGGCGCTTGCGGTGTCGGGGATGAAGGGCTGGGTGCGGGTCGCGGCGATCTTTGTGATGCTGCTGCCGGTTGTGACGCCGCCCATCGTAATCGGCGCGGTCTGGAACCTGATCTATAATGCCGATTTCGGGGCGATCAACCTGGCGCTGACCACGCTGGGGCTGCCGAAACAGAACTGGCTGGCCAGCCAATCGGCGGCGCTCTGGGCGGTGATCATCGTCGACATTTGGCATTGGACACCTTTTGTGTTCCTGCTGATGCTGACCGGGCGCGAGGGCTTGCCCGAAGAGGTCTACGAGGCCGCCGAACTGGACGCCCGCAGCCGCTGGCAGGTGCTGCGCTATATCACGCTGCCGCTGATGATGCCGGTGATCATTTCAACTCTGATCCTGCGCATGATCCTGTCGTTCAAAGTGTTTGACGAGATTTACCTGCTGACTTCCGGCGGGCCCGGGACCTCGACCGAGGTGGTCAGCCTGTCGATCCAGCGCGCCTATTTCACGCAGGACGATATCGGGCTGGGCTCGGTCATGTCGCTGTGCACGCTGGTCGTCGTTGCATCGCTGGCGCTGGTAACGCTGTGGCTGCAGCGTCGTTTCGTGCAAAAGACCGAGGGTTGAGCCATGCCGCAATCGCACCGATCCTCTGGCCTGCCCGCACTCGCCCTTGTGGTGATCTACGGAATTCTGGTGCTGATCCCGTTTGTCTGGATCGTCACCATTGCGTTCAAAACGCAGATCTCGATCCTGTTGGGGCAGGTTTTCTTTACCCCGGTTTGGACCAATTTCGATGAATTGCTGTTTGGAAAATCCTCGCAATACTTGTCGAGCCTGAAGAACTCGATCATCGTGTCGGTGATCTCGACCGCCCTTGTGCTGGCGATCTCGACCATGGCGGTGTTCACACTGTTCCGTCTGAAGGTCGGGCGCTGGGTGCGGTTTGCCCTGTTCACCTGGGCGATGATCTTTCACATCCTGCCGCCCATCACCTTTATTGGCATCTGGTTCGTGCAGCTTCTGTCCGTGGGCCTGCTGGACACGCTGACCGGGCTGATCCTGGCTGAAACCGTGCTGCACCTGCCGCTGGCGCTGTGGCTGATGTTCAGCTTCATCCACGAAGTACCCGAGGAACTGCTGGAATCCGGTCGTCTGGACGGGTGTCGCGATGCGGACCTGTTCCGCCAGATCGTGCTGCCGCTGTTGCGCCCGGCGATGATTGCGGCCGGGGTGCTGGTGTTCATCTTCATCTGGAACGATTTCATCGTCGCCGTGAACCTTACCTCAAGCGCAACGCAAACCATCCCCGTCACCATCTCAAGCTATGCGCAGGAATATGACATCCGGTTTGGCGAAATGGCGGCGGGTTCAGTCCTTTCGGTCATTCCGGCGCTGGTCTTTGTTCTGGTCGGTCAGAAATACATCATCCGCGGCCTGCTGTCTGGCAGTCTGAAATAACAGTGAGGGTCCTATGAAAGTTCTCTTTGTCCTGTTCGACAGTCTGAACCGCAATGCGCTGGGGGCCTATGGCGGCACCCGCATGGCCACGCCTAATTTCGACCGCTTCGCGGCAAAATCGGTGCGGTTTGACAATCACTATGTCGGCTCGATGCCCTGCATGCCCGCACGCCGCGACCTGCACACGGGGCGGCTGAACTTTATGCATCGCAGTTGGGGACCGCTAGAGCCTTTTGACAATTCGATGATCCGCGAGCTGAAATCCTCGGGCATCTGGACCCATATGATCACCGATCACGCCCATTACTGGATGGAGGGCGGGGCTACGTATCACACGCAATACTCTAGCTTCGATTTCATCCGGGGGCAGGAAAAAGACCGCTGGAAAGCCATGGTCCAGCCGCCTCTGGACCGCTGGCGCGAGATGTATCACCCGCAGCAGATTCAGGGGATGGACGAAAAATACGTCCCCTACATGATCAGCCGCGCCCATCAGCCGACCGAGGCCGATATGCCGCTGGCCAAATGCATGGCCTCGGCCTTCGAGTTTCTGGACACCAACGCCGACAAGGATGGCTGGTTCTGCCATCTGGAATGTTTCGACCCGCACGAACCCTTCTGGTCGCCCGAGCGGTTTCAGGGGCGGCGTGACAGCGGATACGAAGGCCCGATCCTCGACTGGCCGCGCTATGACAAGGTCAGCGAAAGCGCCGAAGAAATCGAAGAGCTGCGCAACAATTACGCCGGTCTGGTCGAGATGTGCGACGAGTATTTCGGGCGGCTGCTGGATCACATGGACCGGCACGACATGTGGAAGGATACGGTGGTGATCCTGACCACCGATCACGGGTTCCTGCTTGGGGAACACGAGTGGTGGGCCAAGAACATCACCCCTTATTACAACGAAATCGCCCATATCCCATTGATGATCTATCACCCCGACTACGCCGATCAGGGCGGCACTTCGCGTCAGGCGCTGACGCAGACCATGGACCTGATGCCAACCATCCTGTCACTGTTTGGGACCCCTGAGCCCGAGGGGGTTGAGGGCAAGGACCTGACACCCTTGTTGGCCGCAGACGGACCGGGGCACGAAGCTGTAGCCTATGGAATTTTCGGCGGGTCCGTTAACATCACCGACGGGCGATATACGTATTTCCGTTATCCCAATGACATCGCCGATCAGGAGATCTATGAATACACGCTGATGCCCACGCATCTGGAAGAGGCATTCTCGGTCGACAATCTGTCGCAGATGGATTTGTCCGCGCCAATGGATTTCGCGCAGGGGCTGCGGGTGATGAAAATCCCGGCCCGCAAGGCCGAAGACGGCGATATCGACGTGCCTTGCATGGGCACGCCGCGCGAAACGACAACGGTCCTCTATGACCTGCACGCCGACCCTGGCCAATACACCCCCATCGACGCGCCGGAGGTGGTGCAGAGGCTGGAAAACCACATGCGGCTCATCATGAGGAGAAATCAGGTACCAAAGGAGGCATTCAAACGGGTCGGGTTGCTGTCCAATGACCTTTGAACGTTCTGTTGCAAAGTTCAAATCAACAACGTTGTCAGATTTGGGAAGTAACTCAGCAAGACCAGAATGGCTGTCACGGCGATCAGAAACGGCCAGAGCGATCTCAGGATCGAACCTGGTGTGGTTCCGCTCATGGACGATGCGATGTAAAGGCCGATGCCCACCGGTGGGGTCAGAAGGCCCAGCACCAGGTTCAGGCACGCGACGACGCCGAATTGATAGGGGCTGATGTCATATGAACCGGTGGCAATTGGCAGCAGGATCGGTGTGATCAGGATGATCGCCGCGATCCCGTCGATGACCATTCCGACAAGCAAAAGTGCCAGATTAACGATCAGCAGGAACATGAACGGGTCAGCGGTGATCGACGTGATCAGGCCGGCGAGCTTTTGCGGCAGTTCCTCATAGATGATGACCCAGCCAAAAACGCTTGCGGCCGCGATCATGAAGAGAATCATCGAAGCATTTGCTGCCGTACGGACGAACATCTGGCCCAGTTTGCGCGGGTCGAGATCGCGATAGAACAGCCAGCCCACGAGAAAGGCGATGAGAGAGGCAATCGCGGCTGATTCCGTAGGAGTTGCGATGCCAAGCAGAATGCCACCGATGATCGCAACAGGCACCAGCATTGCTGGTAGAGCAGCCAGCAGCGCGCGACATGCGTCATCAAGGGACAACCACTCGCCTTTTGGAAATTGCTGGGACCAGCCGATCATTGTGATGACCAGGGCAAATGCCAGTGCCAGCAGCAGGCCCGGAATGATACCCGCGATGAACATTTCGCCGATGGGCACCTGAGCCAGAACGCCGAAAATCACGAACATCATCGATGGCGGGATGACCGGGGCGAGCAGCCCTCCGGCGGCGGTGGTCGCGGCGGCAAAGCCTTCGTCATAGCCTTCCGCCTTCATCTCGGGGACCGTAGCCCGCGACATCACCGCGATCTGCGCGGTGGCGGACCCGATGATGGCCGCCATGAACATATTCGCCAGCAAATTGATGTAAGCCAGACCGCCTCGGAACCCGCCTGCGAAGATGCGCGCCAAGGCGACCAGACGCCGGGTCATGCCGCCTTCGTTCATCAACTCGCCGGTGAGCATGAACAGCGGGATGGCCAGAAGCCCGTAATTCTCGAGCCCTCCGAACATCTTTTGCGCGAAGCTATCGAACAGAACGGTGTTGCCGCTTTCCCAGATGTACCAGATAGCCGTGATACCAAGAACGATCGCAACCGGAACAGACAGCAGCAGGGCGATGAGAAAGACGATTGCACTCATGCCGAATTCTCTGACGTGCGTGACAGCAGATGTGCGGTCGAATGGAGCGTTGAACCAACGGCAAAAAGCCACATGACCAGCCAGAACAGGTACTTTGGCAGACCCAGTGTCAGGGTGGGTTCTGCATAGATGAAGTTGAAGGTGTTGCCTTGAAATGTCGTCGTGTCGAACCCGGCTTGCGCAAGATCAAGTGGTAGAAACCAGCGCCAGCAAAACCACAGGATTGCGACCGAAAAGGCAAACACGATGAGATCCACAAACTTGCGGATCATGCGGCGCGCCGCAGGGGATGCGGCCTCTGAGATCAGCGTGATTGAGACGGCATCCCTGTGATGCAGAGCGGCAGATGCACCAAGGAAGGTCATCCACACCATCGCGTAGATCGCAAGCTCATCGACCCAGAACAACGCGTGCCCAATGTTCCGTGTGGCAACATTCAGCGAGATCAACACGGTGACGCAAGCGGCCAGGACGGCTGCGCCCACCAGCTCGATCCGTGCCCATGCAGCGGAAACCTTGTATAACATCTACACCCTCCCCATGAAGAAGGGCGCGGACGTGCCCGCGCCCCTCTCAATTCTGGTGCCACACTACTCGGTTTCTGCAGCTGTTGCCCGCAAAGCCTCGAGCGACGAAGTCTTTTCCGACCAGATGGCGTTCCATTCATCGATGGTGTCGCCAAAGAAAGACGCGTCGACCTGAGTGAAGGTCTTGCCGGTTCCGGCGATCTGTTCCAGCCATCCAGCTTCTTTGGCAACATAGCTTTCGATCGTGCTGTCGACATGCTTTGCCATAAGGTCACTGATCATCGCCCGATCTTCTTCCGAAAGCCCTGCCCAAACCTTGGCCGACACGATCCCGACCATGGGGAACATCATGTGATCCGACTGCACGATCGTATCGGCGTGGTCGTAGTATTTCAGCACCCAGATCAGCTCGGCATCCATGTCAATCGCATCGACCTGACCGTTGGCCAGCGCGTCGTAAACGGCAGGCAGGGGCATCGGCGTGGGCGCGGCTCCGACGCATTGTAAAAGTCGAGGATTGGTGTGAACGGGGTGATCCGCAGCTTCAGACCGGCAAGGTCATCGGCCGACGAAATTTCGCCCCGGCTTACAATCTGGCGCAAACCGGCCATACCATAGCCAACACCGACCACACCGACCTGTCCGGGAAGCGGCTCCAACATGGCTTTCGCAGTATCGGAACGCAGAATGCGCCCTGCATGAGCAATGTCATTGGCCAGGTAGGGCGCGTAAAAGGCACCAAGCTCGGGCGCGCGGTTCGAGACTTCGGCAACGGTCATAAACGCCATGTCCAGCGCGCCGGTCTGAAGCTGTTGCAGCATCTCGGCCTCATTGCCCAATTGCCGGGCTGGAAATACCGAGACGCTGTGCGCACCGCCCGAGGCTTCTGCCAACTCGGCCCCGAAGGCTTCGGCAGCTTTTGTCCAGATATGCGGTGGCGGAGTGATCAGCCCCAAACGGAACTCGTCGGCTTGCGCGGCAAGGCTTGAAGCCGCGACAAGAGCGGCTGAGGCGATGAATTTCGTGAAGTGTTTCATGACGTCTCCCTGTTCGTTTTGTGTCGCGTCAGTCGCGCGCGGCTTCGATGATTTTCTCGGCCAGCAGGCCGGGATTGGTAAAGCAGGCCTCATGTCCGCCCGGCATTTGCACCAAGCGGCACAAGCCAAGACGACCCGGGAAACGCGGCACCCAAGCAAAATCACCCGGAGGCATCGCGATATCTTCGGTGCAGTTGATGTAGGACTTTGGAATTTGCAGGTCGTAGAAGGACTTCAGCTCCAACTTGTCCGTCAGTGTACGGATCGGATGCGGCGTGGTCATCTCATAGGTTTTCTGAGCCAGATCCAGATCGGCGTCATTCATGAACGCCTCGCGCCAGACCGGGAATGGCAGCTTGACCGCCCCTTCGCCATAGGCACCCGAGGCGGCGATGCCGTCCATCATCTCTTTGTATGGCGGGGGGCTGACGTCTTCGACACTCTCCCCGTCCATCAGAACAAAGGCGTTCCAATAGACCAGACGCCGGATGCGGTCGGGCATCGCCTCGGCGACCTTCGAGATGATCGAGCCGCCATAGGAATGCCCCAAGAGGACAAAATCCGAGAGGTCATTTTCGTTGATGTAGTCGACCGCTGATTGCACCGCCTCGGCATGGCCGATGGTGCGATCCACCTCGACACCCGGGGGCGCATTGCCTGCCAGCGTCGGGGTGTGAACGTCGTGGCCCGCGTCACGCAGTGGTTTCGCGACCTCTTCCCAAAGGCTGCCATCGTGCCAAGCGCCGTGGACAAGAACAATTTTCATGATCGTGCTCCTTTGTCTAAAGCTGCACCCAACCCTCGGGCGGCTCTTTTCCCGGATGGATCGCGCCGCAATTCGGGCAGGTGCGATCTTCTTCCGAGGCGTAGAATTTCTCGTAAACCGGCGGCAGGTCTTTCACGATGGACTGAAGTTGAAATTCCGCGCGATAGACCTTGTGATTGCATTCAAAGCAGTACCATTCGATGGCGTCATGTTGGCCTTCTTGCCGCTTCGGCTCGATCACCAGCCCGACGGAACCCTCTTGCGGTCTTTGCGGTGAGTGCCGCACATGCGGTGGCAGCAGAAATATTTCGCCTTCGCGGATCGGGACGTCGTAAAACTCTTCGCCGTCATAGAGCTTGAGCAGCATGTCGCCCTCAAGCTGGTAGAAGAATTCTTCAACCGGATCATCATGATAGTCGGTGCGCTTGTTGGGACCACCCACAACCGTGACCATCAGGTCCGAGTCTTCAAAGATCATCTTGTTGCCGACCGGGGGCTTCAGCAGATGCCGGTGCTCGTCGATCCAGGCCTTGAAGTTGAACGCCGCTAATCTGGACATAGGTCGTCTCCCCTTTTCAAAAAGTGTCTGCGACACGTGCCTTTGCCGCAAAGCAATTGTCGGCATGTAGATATCCGATTTGGCTATATCAGACCTTGAGCCCGCATTCGTTGAACCCATGGCGGATGATCTCTTTCTCTGCCTCGGTCAGCTCTAGCATCGGCGCGCGGACGCGGCCCCCGGTCTGGCCCAAAAGCTCTTGCCAATACTTGCCGAACGCCGTCGGCTTGCCTGCTGGCTTGGTCCGTTTCATCGCATCGCGGACCGGGTTCAGGCTGTCGAATACGCGCCGCGCTTCATCGGCTTTGCCTTCAAAGGCCAGCCGCGTGTATTCGTTCATCCGCTGATCAGCCTTGGTCTGCAATTGATAGGGCGGCGACGAGCAAAGATAGAGCTTCCAGTCCAGCTCCAGAATATTGTCGAGCCACTCATGCTCGGCCGAGGTCGAGACGTGGATCTTGTCGCCGACCATATGCGTCAGGCGCACATACATCTCACGCGGGACAGAATATTTGATCGCGACGATATTGGGCAATTCCGCGATGCGGGCGCATTCCTCGGGCTGCATCAGATAGCCGCTATCGGGATGGCTCCACATCGCGATGCCGATGTCCAGTTCGTCGCAGAAACGCTTGTAGTAGTGATAGAGGACGTCTCCGCGATCCTGACAGAAGCTAAGCATGGGCGCATGAACCACCACATAATCTGCGCCACAATCTTGGGCGTGGCGGCCAAGCTCCAGCGCGGTATTCATGTTCTGGTCCGAGATCGACATGATCGTGCCTGCCGTGCCTTTGCATTCATCGGCAGCGATGCTCATGTTGCGCTTGCGCTCTTGCAGGCTCATCGACCAGAACTCGCCCTGTTTGCCCGCCACGAACAGGCCCTGAATGCCCAGATCATCGACCCAATGCCGGATGTTGGCGCGCAAACCTTCTTCGTCCAGCGACAGGTCATCCTTAAATGGATTCAGCGCAGCCGCCCAAATGCCGCGCATGTTCTCACGCGCATAGGCCTTTGCGTCGTGTTTGGTATATTTCATACGGACCGCTCCTTACGATTTGATGCCAGAAAACCTGAATACATCTGCGCAGTCCAAACCGAAGGGGGTATATGGGTATCGAAAAAACGGATATCAGACGCTTTGTAATTCCTCAGAACCTTATGATGGCCTAGTGTCGTCCCATGAAAGTTGGATTGATCGGCAAAGGCGCAATCGCGCGATATGTAGCAGATGCTCTTGCCTCGAACGGGCATCAGCTGGGCGCTGTCCTGCTGCGACCGGAGAAAGTGGCGGACGGTGCGGTGCTTGAGGTCGGATCGGTCGAGGCGCTTCCGCGCGACCTTGATCTGATGATTGACTGCGCGGGGCACGAGGCTCTGGCGGCACACGGCCCACAAATCCTGGCGCGGGGTCTCAGCATGATCACCGTTTCAATTGGTGCGTTGGCCAATCCGGAAACCGAGGCCGCCTTGCGCGACGCGGCCAAGGCCGGTGGGTCGCAGTTGCATCTGGCCAGCGGTGCCATCGGGGCGCTGGATTGTTTGGCCGCTGCGCGCGTGGGCAAGTTGACATCTGTAACCTATACGGGCCGGAAACCCCCGCAGGGATGGAAAGGGTCCCCGGCCGAGGGCAAGCTGGATTTGGACGGGCTGACCAAAGGCGCATATCTACATTTCGAAGGCAGCGCCCGTGTCGCTGCGCTGAAATATCCCAAGAACGCCAATGTCGCAGCGGCCGTCGCGCTTGCGGGCCTTGGATTCGATGACACAAAGGTTCGGCTGATTGCGGATGCAGAGGTCTCGCAGAACATTCACGAGGTCACCGCCGAGGGCGACTTCGGCCAGTTCCAGTTCCGAATAAGCGGCAATTCCCTGCCTGAAAATCCCCGCTCTTCTGCGTTGACCGCGATGAGCGTACTGAGCAAACTTGACCAGATCTCCGCGGGTATTTCACTATGATCGACCGCCACGCCCGGATCGTTGACCGTGCACTGACCCGGCTGAAGCTGCGGCAGTTGCGTCTGTTGGTGGCCGTTGGCACGCATGGCAACATCCAGAATGCGGCGCGGTCGTTGAGCATGTCGCAACCCGCCGCGACCAAGATGATCCAGGATTTGGAACTGGACTTTGAGGTCAAGCTGTTCGACCGCACCAACCGGGGCGTCGTGCCAACAATCTTCGGTGAAACACTGATCCGTCACGGGAAGCTGATTTTTGCGCAGATTTCGAATGCCGCGCAGGAACTGGACGACCTGAGCGAAGGCAATGCCGGTCGGGTTGTCGTCGGCACATTGCTTGCGGCGTCAACCAGCCTGTTGCCCAAAGCCATCGAAATCCTTCTGGAAAAGCGTCCGAATGTGGCGATCAAGATCAGTGAAGGCACAAACGAGGTTCTGATGCCCGGCCTTCTGTCCGGTGAAATTGACATGGTTGTTGGACGCCTGCCTTCGCAAAGGCATCGCGATAAGCTGCGGCAGGAGAAATTGCTCGAAGATCGTATTCTTGCCGTGGTTGGTCCGGATCATCCTTTGGCGCAGATAAGCGACGTAAGCTTTGCCCAGACGAAACCGTTCGGATGGATTTTACCGCCCCTGGAAACGACATTGAGGCGTCAAGTCGATCAATTCTTTGTCCGGCAGCAGCAATACGTACCAAAAGTCGCCATTGAAAGCGTCTCGTACCTCACCAACCGGGCGCTTTTGCAATCGCGTCATCTGATTGGTCTAATGCCCGCTGCTGTTGTCTCGCATGACGTTGCAAGCAAACATCTTGTTGAGCTTGACTGGCAGGTGCCGTTTGGTCACGGCCCCATTGGTGTTTCACTTCGCGTCGGGGATGATCTATCCCCCGCGGGGCGTGCGTTCAAATCGGCGCTGCATGCGGCAGCCCAATCGCTGTCCGAGTAGCAACCAAAGCCTGATATTCCGCAATCCGATATCAGTATTCATCCAATTTCCTTGAGGCGAGCGCAGGTGACGGGTGATCTGGAGGCAATGTAATTGGAGGCGCGTACAGATGTATCCTGATCTGAATTTGTTCATTGGCGGGGAATGGCGGAAGGCGGAATCGGATATGCCAGTGATCAACCCGGCCACTGAGCAAGAGATCGGGCGCCTGCCCTGCGCCGGTCCGACCGATCTGGACGCCGCGCTGGAAGCTGCCGACAAAGGGTTCGAGATTTGGCGCAAAACCTCTCCGCGCGAACGGGCCGACACGATCCTGCGCGCCGCCGCCCTTATGCGGGAACGTCAGGACGAGATCGCGACCGCGATCACATTGGAACATGGCAAGCCGCTGCCCCAAGCCCGGCTGGAAGTCATTCGGGGCGCGGAGTTTTTTGAATGGGACGCAGGCGAGGCCATGCGCACCTATGGCCGGATCATTCCGTCGGCACGGGGACACAAATTTGCAGTGCATCACCAACCTGTCGGTGTGGTTGCAGCGTTCTCGCCGTGGAACTTCCCCATGAGCCAGCCTGCACGCAAGATCGCGGGGGCGCTGGCCTCGGGCTGCTCGATAATCCTGAAGGCGGCAGAAGAAACCCCCGCCGGCGCAATCCACATCGTCAAAGCCTTCGAAGATGCAGGGCTGCCAGCGGGGGTATTGAACCTTGTCTTCGGAAACCCCGCCGACATCTCGGGCTACTTGATCCCGCAAAAACCCGTGCGCCTCGTCGCCTTCACAGGGTCCACGACCGTTGGTCGACATCTGACGACGATGGCCGCGCAAAACGATACGCGCGTGCTGATGGAATTGGGTGGACATGCGCCGGTCATCGTCTGCGAGGACACCGATGTGCAGTCCGCCGCCGTATCGAGCGCCATTCGCAAGATGCGCAATGCGGGCCAAGTCTGCACGTCACCGACCCGGTTCTTTGCCCACCAAAGCATCTTTGATGACTATGCCGCCGGTTTTATCGAGCGCGCCAAGGCAACTGTCGTCGGAAACGGTATGGAAGCGGGCGTCGAAATGGGACCAACCGCAAACGAACGCCGCGTGCCCGTGCTGACGTCGTTGGTCGAAGATGCCGTTGCCAAAGGCGCAACACTGGCCACCGGCGGCGCGCGGCATGGGGACAACGGGTATTTCTTCCAGCCCACGGTTCTGCTGAACGTACCGCAAACGGCGCGGATCATGCAGGAAGAGCCGTTTGGCCCGGTCGCTGTGATAAACCCGGTCTCTTCGCTGGATGAGGCGATCGCACAAGCAAATTCGGTGCCATACGGCCTCGCGGGCTATGCGTTTACCAATCGCGCCGATTACATTGACCGCCTGATCGACGAAGTTGAGGTTGGAAACCTTTCCATAAACACGCTCGAGGCGTCTATGCCCGAAACGCCGTTCGGCGGCGTCAAGTCCAGTGGTTATGGGCGTGAAGGTGGCACTGAAGGCCTCGACAATTACATGGACGTCAAAAACGTCTGGCACTCGGCGGCCATCGTTTAGGTGCAACGGTGTAAAGCAGGCGACATGGCACCCTTCATTCCCAAAAAGTACGAGCCGCTTGCCTTTGGTTTCATCTTGTCCGGGATGATGTCCTGCATGGTTGCCGGACTGGCGACCTATTCGAACATTGGATTCGTTGTCGATTTCCTCAGCAAGTGGTTTGCAGCGTGGCTGGCAGCTTGGGTGTTCTCATTTCCAATCGTATTGATCGTCGCGCCCCTTGTGCGCAGGATTTTGAGGCTTGTGGTCAAAGAAAAATAAGCGATGCACTGAACGGCGAGAACGGATCACAATTCTTGATCCCCTGACTCACACAGCGACAGATTGGGTGGAACCCCCTAATATTCCCCGTTTTTCGCAAGAAGCGCCCATATTCGTTACAGACCTCGCGCGCCTCTTCGAAGGCGCGAGCGTTTTTCTTCAAGGCAATGGAAGTAGCTTTACCTCTCAGAGGAGTCGGCGCTTGCAGCTAAAAGCACTTTGTGAAGGCGCCGGAGGTTGGGCACCTGCGTCGAGGAACTTTCCGCCGGCGAGCTTTTTGAGATCGAAACCGGTCTGGTATCCGCTCGCTTTACTGATCTTGTCCAAAGCGCCACGCTGTTTCGGAACGTCAGTCAAGTTATTTCGTCAGAAGCCATGCTAGATGCGCTTTTGTCGGCATTCGACAAGAGAATGTTCTGAAGCTTTCTCTTTCACCAACGGACGTAAAGGTAAATACGGAAAGCAGGTGACCACGATTTCGATGTGCGGTTCTGGCCGCGGGGGTTGGCTGCCAAAGCTTCTTGAAACTTCTTGGTATTAAAGTTCCCATCATTGCCGACCATGGCTATCAAAAGCGGTTCGACAGGCCCGCGCGTTTGAACGATCCGCATTGTTTGTTGACATCCGCGTCGTGGCATCTCTGATGCCCGACGGATTGCGACTTAGAACCGAGGCTGGGTTTACCTCGGCCAGCCGCCCTCCGGATTATACGCGGATGGGGCCGATTTTCCGGAAAGCTGAGAAGATCATAGGGATCGGAGATCAAACCGCAGCGCTTTGGTCGGGTGACCGGCCCAGCACACCGGATTCGTTATCCACCATCGGTCCAACACCGCAAAACCCAAGGGTTTTTGTCGCGTCCGGTCATGGTCACATAAGCCTTATCCTTCCCGCCGTTACGGCAGAAATGACCCGCGCGTATATCTCGGGCACTTAGATCGGAAAAACCCGCCGCAGCAAATATCAACCAAGTTCCTAAGGCCCGATCGAATGCCGCAGTTTGATTGCCACTTCATAAAGCTCGCAACTCCGAGGATTCCGTCGCAAACTTAATGTCCACCTGTCAGACGACGCTTCGTTTTGGTAGTCCGTGCTCTGAATGACCGGAGCAGACGGTGACAATCTCGTGAAAGTTCGCGCATTCTCCAAAAGAAGTAATCTTGTACGTTTTTTCTTCTATCGTGGATACGGCGTATCATATCGGGCTTGTAGCAAATTGTAGCGGAAAGAGGCGTTGAACTCGGTCATGCACCTCCGAACCTGTGGGTGAGACTATTCGCTGGTCTAGTAGCTGATGCTTCGCCGTACAAATAGCGTCCCGCTGACCATTTATGGCACATGGATGGGACTTATGAGGAAGTGAAGGGTGAGTGGTTTTACCTTTATCCAGCCATCGACAAAAACGGCAAGACACTGGCTTTCATGCTATCTGAGCAACGGAATAAGGCCGCTGCGACGAGGTTCTTCGCGCGCGCTCTCGAGGTAAGCGGTTTGCCACGGAAGATTGTCGCCAAAAAAATGTTGCCAATGCGGCTGGCATCAAAGCCATCAACAAGATGCTCAAGAGCTTTGGTTGCCCGATCCTGATCGATATGGTCAGGCGGAAATACCTCGATACCATCATCGAGCAGGATCACCCTTTCATCAAACGACGGATCAGACTCATGCTGGGTTTCAAATCTCTCTCATCAGCCGCATCTGTCCAGGCAGGCATAGAACTGATCCGCAAAGTTCGATTCACGCCCGGAAACCGTCCGTTTCGCCAATTCGCGGAACTGGCTTCTTAGCCCATCCGTCCGGTGTGTTTTCTTCCGTCACCTAACACTTCGCAACAGAACCCGGCCAGTGCATACCCAGTCAGACCCGTTGACGCTGCGCATCCCGGACAAGCGCTGCAAGCCGATAAAACCCGTGGGCCATTTTGGTGTAGGGCGTCAGTAGAAAGAATGTCAGAACCGATCCGAGATGAATGGCGAGCAGAACTGGCATCAGCGGTGTTGAGCCGAGGGCAAAAAGGATAAGCCCGCTCAGCCCGACAAACCCAAGCAACAGGATGAAGCCGATCTCGCCGCCCCAGGCTGACGGATCGCCGAGATCGCGGTCGGATTTCTGCTTGAGATGCGCCATCGCACCACAACCCACTGTCAGAAGAAGACCGCCGGAAATCCCGAGCAGTTTGGGCAAGGACCAGAATCCGTAGGGCGCGTGCAGCCCAAAGCCGTAATGCAGAACAGTCGCCACCGAGGTCGAGGCAAAGCACAACAGGAAGCCGTACAGGATAGCCTGATGAATATGACGTCGGGCCTGACTGAACCGGTCTTCGTCCTCGAAGTTGCAGCCCTCGCCATGTCCGGCAGCCAGATCCTGCATCTTGCCCGCGCGTTTGCAGGCGGCCATCAGGTCGGAAATTTGGACGGGTTCGCCGCCGACCGCATGCCAATAGCGCCGTAGGCTGATGCCGATGCTGACCAGCGGCAGCAGGAAAGCGGGGGTGAAGATCGCTACCATCGCAGTGTGGGACAGGACGGCGTAGAAGCCCTCGCCCCCGCTCGATCCGATGGCGCGGATAGCCCAGAACATCAGGGCAAACCCGACCACCAGCGCCAGGGCGATGGCCCCGCCATGGGTATGAAACCGACGCGCCAGAGGCTGCGGCCAGGCAAAGCTTTCCCAACTGTCCCTGCGCACCTCGGCCAGCGCTTTGGGCAGGTTCAGGTCGAATTCGTGCGGGGCCGTGTATTGGCAAGCATAGTAGCACCCCCTGCAGTTGTGGCAGAGATTGGCCAGTTGGGTGATGTCTCCATCCGAGAATGCCCGCCGCGCATGCAGGGATGGAAAGACCGAGCAATAGCCCTCGCAATACCGGCAGGCGTTGCAAATCTCGGCCTGACGGCGGGCTTCCTGTATCAGTTCAGTTTGCATAAGCGGCGGCCTCACGTCCTGCGATGCGTCCGAAAACGGTTCCGATGGTCATGCCGAACCCGGCCAGATAGCCTTGGCCAAGGATCGACCCGGCCATGGTTTCCCCCGCCGCCCAGAGGTTTTTGATCTTGCCGCCCGGGGTCGAGCACTGGGCTGTGTCGTCGACCTTGAGCCCCAGATAGGTAAAGGTCACACCGGTACGCAGCGAGTAGCCGTAGAAGGGCGGCTCGGCGATCGGGCGGGCCCAGTTGGTTTTGGGCGGGGTCAGGCCCAAGGTGGCAACCCCGTCCAGTTCGGTCGGATGAAAGCCACTGGTGTCGCCGCAGGCTTGGTTGAAGTCACTGACGGTGGCCGTCAGCTTGTCGGCGGGCAGGCCCATCATCCCGGCGAGGTCTTCCAGCGTGTCCGCCCTGAGCGGTGGGAACACCGACGGCATGAACAGGTTCAGCGACTTGGCATCGATGATCACGTAGCCTACCTGTTCCGGCTGGCCCGCCACTAGGCGCCCCCAGATCGCGTAGCGTTTGGGCCAGACATCCTCGCCCTCGTCGTAGAATCGTTCCGCGTCCTTGTTGACGACGATAGAAAACGGCACGCAATCCAGGCGGGTGACGATGCCGCCATCGAATTTCGGCGCGCGCCCGTCGATGGCAACGGCGTGGCATTGGGTCGAGTCGCCGACGCTCTCGACCCCTTGATCCAGAAGGTCGGCCAGCACCACGCCGCGGTTGTAGGGGGTGCCCCGGATCAGGAAGTTCTTTGCGGGCTCACCCCACTCACGCGTCAGCCAATCGGTATCCGCCTGAAACCCGCCCGAGGCAACGATGACCGCTTTCGGCGTGATCCGGTGGGATTGCCCTTCATAGGTATAGTCCACCCACTCAATCAGATCGCCATTCAGCTCCAGATGCGTGACGGCAGCCTCATACAGCACATCCACGCCCAGACCCGCCGCCGTTCGGTAGTAGGCGTTTACCAAAGATTTCCCACCCCCCATGAAGAACGCGTTGGTGCGTGCCAAAGATAATGTGCCGGACAGCGAGGGCTGAAACCGAACTCCGTGCGCCTCCATCCATGGCAGGCATTCCTCGGACGTGCGGATCGCCAAACGGGCCAGATGCTCATCGGTTTTGCCGCCGGTTACCTTGAGCAGATCCGAGAGGTATTCGTCTTCGCTGTACTCTTCAATCAACGGACCCAGAGGGGCGCCGTGCATGCAGCGAAAGTTGCGGGTGTGGCGCGAGTTGCCCCCGCGATAGGGCTTCGGCGCCGTTTCAAGGATCAGAACGCGGGCACCGGCCTCAGCCGCGGTCATCGAGGCGCAGAGGGCTGCATTTCCGCCGCCGATCACAGCGATATCGTAAGCTTCCTTTTTGGGGGCCATGTCCTGTTTTACCTACCGAATTTAGCCTCAGCCGCTGGGCTAACGTGGGTTCGCAGCTGCGTTGCGTCCATTTGTATACATATGGATACATATCGAGTCAACACGGTCAAAACCCGACCCTACGGACGGGGCCGTTCCGGAGTTTCCCCACCATTTGACGCGGATCGTGCCTGTGACCTTCGTGGCGGCCCGTCTGACTATGCGCCGGTCCAAACCTCGGGATTGATCATGTGGATCGGCGCGCCATTGGCATAGGCGTTCACCTGATCAAAGATGTCGGCGAATTGCAGATCGAACTCGTCCTCGGTCACGAAACCGATATGCGGCGTCGCGATCAGGTTTGGGTGCGACAGCAGCGGATCGGTCGGATCAGTCAGCGGCTCGGTGTCGAACACGTCAATTGCCGCTTTGCCAGGGTGACCTGAATTGAGCGCCTCGAGCAAGGCACCCGGCGCAATCAGCCCGGCCCTTGAGGTATTCACGAACAGCGCACCCAGCTGCATCTGCGCGAAATCCGATACGGTGATGATCCCGCGCGTATCCGGTTTCAGGCGCACATGGACCGAGACCACATCGCTGTCCGAAAAGAATTCCTGACGGCTGGGTGCGACCTGCATACCGTCGGCCTGCGCCCGCGCCCGGCCGTCCTCCGACGACCACCAGGCCACTTTCATCCCAAACGCGTCGGCAAAGCCCGCAACCGCGCGGGCGATGCGGCCATAGCCGTAAAGCCCCAGCTGCCGCCCACGCAGGGTCTTGCCGACCCCGGCCTGCCAGCGCCCCGCCTTGACAGAGGCCATTTGCCCCGGCAAATCGCGCATCCCGGCTATGATCAGCGCCCAGGTCAACTCGGCCGCCGCGTAGGACGGAGTGCCTGCATGCATGTTAGAGCACAACAGCACGCCTTGATCCGAACAGGCTTTTACGTCCACATGAGGATAAACACTACGCTGGCTGATCAGTTTCAGATGGGGCAGTTTCTCAAGCAACTCTCGCGTCACTTTGGTACGCTCCCGAAACAAAACGACCGCCTCGGCCTCCTGCAACCGTAGGGCCAGCTTGTCAGTGTCTTCGACGTGATCGGTCCAGACCGTCACCTCGTGCTCGGCAAGCTTCGCAAAGCACGGCAAACCGCGCAGCGTGTCGAACCAGTCATCCAGAATGTGAACTTTCATCGGCTTTCGATACTCCGCCCGGGGGCCAGGTTTCGGGGTGTCGGAACAAAATTTGGCGCTTCAAGGGCCGCCAGCGCGCTGCGAACCCGTTCGCTTTGATCCAGCAGGTGATTGAACTGCACGTCGCACCCCGCAATCGGTGTCGGGTACCGCGCCATGTCCCGCCGCAGCGCGGCCTGTGCCAGCCTGAGCTCCTGCCGGGCGATGTCGAGGCATTCAGAATAGTCTGTCATAGAGGCTCCCTTTTGTATACCTTAGTATACCGAAATGACGGAGGCCAATCAACTCCCGTTCCAGACGCTGTTTGGGACATAGATATGCCCGTCGGCCAGCTTGCGCGCGGTGCGTATCAGACCGGCGGAGTTCAGCGAAAACCCCTCGTCGGTCGAGAAATCCACCAAAACGTCGATGGTTCCCGACGCATGTTCGAGAACCACCTGCGCCGGTCGCACGTTCCCCCGGTTCAGCAGCCCGTCCGCGACAGTTCCGGGCGTCAGGGCGCAAGAGGCCATGCATTGCGCTCCGGTGACAGCCATCGTGGGATGCGTTTTCCAAGGCATGAAATACCTCACGGCAATGGTTCCTCCTTCCCGAGCGGGCGCAAGCAGCCCGAACTTGGGCGTCACCGACTGAGAGACATCGCCCATGCCCATCAACCGCCCTGCTTCGATCCGAATGGCCTCCATCCGGTCAAAGAAGGCGCGGTTGGCATCCAGTTCTTCCGCGCTTTCATACCCGGTCAGGCCAAAATCGGACGCCCGCGCAATGGCCATCGGCATGGCGACATCCATGCAGGTCAGTTCAATCCCCTGAACAGTGTTGCGCAGATGTCCGGTGGGCAGAAAGGCCCCGGTCGATGAGCCGACAACCCCCATGAAGCTCAATTGCACCGGCGCGGCGTGCCCAGGAACACCGGCGATTTCGGCGTCCCCGTCATAGGTCAACTCACCGCCCGGCGTCTGCACCTGGGCGACAACCTGCGCGCCTGTGTTGACGGCGCGGATGCGGATTTCGGTCTGATCCCCATTGGGCCGGGTCAAACCCATCTCGATTGCAGCGGGACCAACCCCGGACAGGATGTTGCCGCAGGTCGGTTTGAAATCCACCAGCTTCTCCTCGACCGAGACCTGGGCGAAGAAATAGTCGATATCGGCCCAGTCATCGTCACTGACCGACAGCATGGCCACCTTGGTCGTCACCGCCGCGCCGCCGCCGATCCCGTCGATGTTCAGCGGGTGACCGGCCCCAACCGCGGCGATCAGGACGTCGGCCAGAACCTCCTGATCCTCGGGAAGGTCGGACTTGCGAAAATAAGGCCCACGCGAGGTGCCGCCGCGCATGAAGATGTAGGGGATTGCGGTTTGTTTCACGGCGCGGCTCATTTCAGCGGCCACGGCAGATCCACCATGTCCTGCAACAGACCCGGTGGGAAGTCGCGGTTCAGTGCGCCCGCCATCAGGCACATGAAGCCGATGCCGCAGGCGGTCAGGATCAGGGTCATCTGCCAACTGGCCCCCGCTCGGATACGGAAGAAGGCGATCAGAAAGCCCAGCAGCGCGAGGATGAAGCCCACGACCCATGTGGCTGCGATCAGGCTCGCGAACCAGGCCAGCGTGGACCACAGACCGTGGGGCGCACTGGCGTCTTCACCGGAGATTTCCTTGTCGGCAAAGATCGCATCGCCCTCGGGCCGCCGCATCATCTGGATCAGAAGGATCACGCAGCAGAACAGGGAAACGCTGCCGATCACCAGCGGGATGACTTTGTCGGTCATGTTGTAGTCGGGAATCATGTTGGCGTTGACCAAAGCGACGATCAGATAGGCCATGATGACCAGCAGGAAGACCAGCGGCGCGCGTTTGTGCCCGGCCTGTACATCACCTTCGGCCATGATCATCTTGGCCTGACGAATGCCCAGAATGACCGACGCCACAGTGACGACGATCAGCACGATAACGATGGGGCTGAAGACATATTCCATCCCCTCGCCAAAGCTTTTGCGGAACCGGAATGAGGCGATCTGGAACGCCTGATTGGTGAACTTCTCAACCGGGTTCGACAGCACGAACCCGATCAGGAAGGCCGGGCGCGACCAGTCGAAGCGGCGCAGGAAGATGCCGATCAGGCCAATCACGAACAGGGCCAGCAGGTCTTCGAAGTTCTGACCGGACTGGAAGGCGGCAAAGCTGATCAGCATGAACAGGAACGGGGCCAAATAGGTGAAGCGGATCGTCGTCAGCTTGGCGATCCCGCCCGAGGCCGCGATGCACAGGATGGTGCCCACGACGTTAGCGAGAGCCAGCAGCCAAACGATGGAATAGGTGATGTCGAGGTTGTCCTTGAGCATACTCGGGCCGACCTCGATATCGCCGGAGCCCAGCAGCGCCACCGCGCCGATGAAGATCGCCATCGAGCCGGAACCGGGGATGCCGAACAGCAGGGTCGGCACCAGCCCGCCCCCCTCTTTGGCGTTGTTCGAGCTTTCCGGGCCGATCACGCCACGCACTTCACCCTTGCCGAAATTGCTTTTGTCCTTGGTCGATTGCACCGAATGGCCATAGGCGATCCAGTCGACAACCGAGCCGCCGAGCCCGGGAATGACGCCCACAACCACGCCGATGATCGAACAGCGGACCGACAGCCAGATATTGGTGAACCAGTCTTTGACGCCATCCAACCATCCGGCCCCAAGCGACGCCCCTTTGGCAATCGACCGATCCTGCCGCAGCAGCGAGACGATCTCGGGCACCGCAAAGATGCCCAGACCGACGATGACCAGTTTCAGACCGTCCGTCAGATAGGGAATGTCGTAGGTCGCCATCCGCAGCGATCCGCCTGCATCCGCCTCACCAATCGTGCCGACCATCAGGCCGAGACCGGCGGCGGCGACGCCTTTCAAGGGGATACGCCCGGCCAGAATCGCGACCATCGACAAGCCGAGAATGGTGATCATCAACATCTCGGGCAGGCCGAAGGCCAGAACGATGGGGCGTGCGACCAGAATGAACATGGTCAGGAAGGTCGCGCCCACCAGACCGCCGAATAGCGACGAGGAAAAGGCCGCCGACAGCGCGCGGGCGGCCTCGCCCTTTTTTGCCATGGGGAAGCCGTCCAGCACCGTCGCTTGCGAGGCGGAACTGCCGGGAATGCCCATAAGAACGGAGGCGAAGGTGTCCGAGGTGGGCACAACGGCAACCATCCCGATCATCAGCGCCAGACCAAGGATCGGGTCCATCCCGAACATGAAAGGCAGCAACAGGGACAGACCGGCGATACCGCCCAGCCCCGGAAAGACGCCCACGGCCAGCCCCATAACGACGCCGAGAACAAGGTAGCCCAGAACGATAGGTTGCAGGATCAGACCCCACGCGTCGCTGAGCGCAGGTAGAGCGGTGGCGAAAACCTCCATAGCGGCCGCCTTTCATTGTTTGTCTTGTGTGCAGAAAAGCGCGCGCCCTTTGTCTGGGGCACGCGCTGCGGCGTGTCGGCTTAGTTCAGCTCGACGCCGTAAGCCTCTTTCAGCCAGTTCAGGACATATTGCTTGGCATTGTCGTCCACATTGGTCGCCGTCTGCAGCGCCGATTTGGACCCATCGCCAACAAACACCGGATATTTGCCCACACGTTTCGAGGAGATGTCAGCAAAGTCCCCACGCTCGGTCACGGCCTGGAAGGCGGCGGTGTAGGCATCAACGACCTCAGGCGGCGTGTCACCGGGCAGGAAGGCCAGTTTCTGCACCGGGAAGCCTGCAACGAAAAAGGCTTTCCATGCATCCCATGCCTCACCACTGGTTTCGCAGCCATCGGTGGCTTCGCAGACCTCTTTGAAGGTCGGGATATCCGGGAAGGTCGGGTCGCGCACGATGTTGCCATCGGCATCCAGTGCACCCCAGGTCATCATCGGCACGGCCTGTCCGGCCTCGACCAGCGGGGCCGCGCCGCCCAGATAGCCCGAGGAGGTCTGATAGTCGATATTGGCCTCACCGCGTTCAAACATCAGTCGACCGTCGCCACGGCCCTTGATGCCAAAGACCGGTTCCACATTCATACCCAGCATTTGCCAGGCCAGCAGCGGAACAAGGTCCAGACGGGTCGCGCCCTGCGAGCCGTAGATGAAATTGGTGTCTTTCAGCGCATTGGCCGAGCCATCGAACTTGGCCCCGTCCTCGGCGTTCAGATAGGCGACACCGCCAGTGCCCGACGCCATGACCGGGATCCAGTCGTTATATTCATAACGCACGCGCGGATCGCTCAGCAGATAGGGGAACTGGGTCGAACCGGAGGTGCCGAACAGCAAGGTGCCATCGTCGTGCTCCTGCTCCTGAAACCAGTTTGCGCCTTTGGTCGAACCGGCACCGGGCATGAACTTGACGACCACGGTCGGTTGCCCCGGCAGCGCCTCGGACAGAAGCGGGGCGAAGAAGTTGGCCCATTTGGCCGACCCACCCGTTTCCGAGAATGGGATGACCCATTCGATGGTCTTGCCCGAGAAATCGACCTCGGCGGCGGCAGGCGCTGCAAGACCGGCGGCGGCGATCAGCCCCACGACAGCGCGGCGGGTGAAATTGGAAATGGTCATTGGTTCCTCCCTGTTGACCAGACAACCACGCGAGCGCCCTCCGCGCTACCGTGATCGCAAATAGAACTGTGGGGTTGATTCCCCCTCCCATCTGGCAATCATGGAACGCCAACCTTGCGTGAAACTTGCAGGAGAGCGGATGCGGATCGTCATCGTCGAGGATAATGAGCCCCTCGCCAACGCCATCGCCTACCGTCTGCGCGACCGGGGCCACGCCGCGGATGTGCTGACAGACGGCGACGCAGCGCATCTGTATCTGCAGCAGGAAGGCGCGGATCTGATCGTTCTGGATATCAACCTGCCGGGCCGGTCTGGGCTGGAGATTCTGCAATCCCTTCGCAACCGGGGCGACGGCGCGCCCGTGATCCTGCTGACCGCACGGACCGAAACCAGCGACCGGGTGTCCGGGCTGGACATGGGGGCCGATGATTATCTGGTCAAACCCTTCGAGATGGACGAGCTTGAAGCGCGCATCCGGGCGCTGTCGCGCCGCAAACAGCTTGATTACGGCGCGCGCGAGCAGATCGGTAATCTGGAATTCGACCGGACCGCGCGTCAGGTCAGCGTACAAGGCGAGGTCTTGGATATTCCGCGCCGGGAAATGGCTGTGCTTGAATGCCTGTTGGAGCGTCGGGGAAGGATCGTTCCGAAAAACCAGCTGACCGACTATGTCTACGGTGTCGGCGCAGATGTGGAACCCTCCGCCGTCGAACCGCATGTGTCGCGGCTGCGCAAGCGACTGCAGGAACTGGGCATCCGGATTAAAACCGCCCGGGGCCTTGGGTATCTGCTTGAGGTAGAACAGTGATCCATCTCGGCTCACTCCGGCTCAGGCTGTTTGTTCTGATCCTGACCCCGCTCGTTTTGCTCGCGATCCTGCTGGGGCTGTGGCGCTTCACGGTCGCCCAACAGACAGCGCAGGAGCTCTTTGACGACAGTCTGCTCTCAGCCGGGCTTGCGATTTCCCGCGATGTGGCTGTTTCCGATGGCGATGCCCTGTCGCCGACCACGCGCAGTCTGATCCGAGATGCGTCGGGCGGAGAGATATTTTACCACGTGACCGGACCCGGCGGTATCTATGTGACGGGGTATGCCTATCCTCCGGCCTCCGCGGACCCCTCGGAACAGAACGCGTACCAGCCGCAGTTCTTTGAAGCGGTGTATCGGGGCGAGCCGGTGCGCGTTTTGAAAATGACGGAACGAGTCACACAAGAAAATTTACTGGGTGACGCGACAGTCACGGCTTGGCAGCGCATCGCGGACCGCAACGCCTTTGCCAATGAACTGTCACTGCGCGCCGCGATCCTGATGGGTATCCTGCTGGCCACCCTCGCGATTGTCGTCTGGTTCGGCGTCGCGCGCGGTCTGCGGCCATTGCTGGATTTGCAAGACGCAATCGACCTACGCTCACCCGACGATTTGAGTGAGATCAGACGACCGGTTCCCTCCGAGGCACAAGGCATCGTCAAAACCCTGAACCGGCTGTTCGGTCAGGTGGAACGCAGCATCACCGCGCATCAAACCTTCATATCCGAAGCCGCCCACCAACTCCGCAATCCAGCAGCGGCGGTTCAATCCATGGCCGAGGCTCTTCGGGACGCAAAAACCGACGCGGACAGGGACAGGCGCCTCGCCGATCTGGTGATCGCGGCCAAAGGGTCTGCGAATGTCGCAGAGCAATTGCTGTCTCTCGAACGTCTGCGGAACCCAACACATCTGGACAAGATCGAAGAGTTCGATTTTCGGGACATCGTCGAAGACGTCTGCACCGACATGGGCGTGCACTTTCTTGCTAAAGGTATCGAGTTTGAACTCAGCATGCCGAATGAGGGAATACCGGTTTCCGGAGACAGGATCTTTCTGAGCGAGGCCATCAAGAACCTTCTCGACAACGCGCTTAGGCATGGCGGCAAGGATCTGAGCGAAGTGTCGGTCACCGTGGCACGCAGGAATGACACGGTCGCTTTGACTGTGGCCGACGATGGCAAGGGCCTGTCCCCCGAACACAGCGAAACGGCCTTTGGACGATTTTCGCAACTGGAGCCATCCGACGGAAGCGGGTTGGGATTGTCGATCGTGTCGGGCGTCGCGCAACGCCACGGGGGCCAGATTTCCATCAATCGGGCCGAACAGGGGGCAAGCCTTACGCTTCAACTACCGGTGCTTTCATAGATTACGTCCGGAGTTTACGATAAAAACCCCGCACTTTTGCTATCGGGGGCTCTGTACGTATCCCACGAATGACCGTTTAGCGGACTGATGTTGATCGAAGGGAGATTAAAATATGAAGGTAAGTCACCTCATCTTTCTGGCGTCCCTGACCTGCGTCTGTGGGGCCTCCCTCGCGTTAGCCGATCTGACAGACCTGCCGGTACTTGAAACACCAGTCCCGCGAACAACAAATGGCGTGCCGCATATTCAGATCGATGTAGAGCCGGTACCGGAGATATCAGAGGCCCTGCTGAAAAAGGTGTCGAATCTACCCGGCGTTGAGATCCGGCAAACGGTCGTATCCCTGCCGGGGGCTCTGGGCTTTTGGATCACCGAAAACACCGAACTGGCGCGACCCGAGGTTATTGTGGGTGGTCGTGAGTTCGCCCACTTGCACCCAGATGGCAGTCTGCATGCGTCGCTGTCCCCGGCGCTTGCGCAGGAGGCAACTGAAAAGGGTTGGGCCGTCAGCCACCCATGGGCGGATCAAAGACCGGGTTGGGGTGGTTTTGTCATGATTTTTACACCGGTCAACACGGATGAGCTGGAAGTTGTGTTCAATCTGGTCGAGGCGTCATACAAGTTTGTGACGGGTCTGGGTTCATCATCAAACTGAAGTGATCATCGGCGCTGAAATAGTGGCCTTATCCAGCGAACGGGTGGTGTCAGAAAGATTCGGCTGCCAAGTGGTTGCTGATCGTAGAAATCTGACCGCCCAATCGGGCAGAACTAATGTGACATCATCAGTTTGATGCGCGTCAGCAGGATCGGTGTCAGATACATAGGGATTTGATAGCAGCCCACAAAAACCAGCAATGGGGCTGCGGCCTCGTCCGACAGAACGATCAGGAATAGGGCGATATTGCGGTTGCCTGCGTAGATTGCCGTTGGAATAGCCATGCCCAGCCGCGCCGCGCTCGACAAGAACAAGGTCAAAGCGACCAGTGCAAAGTTGATTGCAAGTGCTGCCACCAACCACATTAGCATCGCCAATGGATCGGTACGGACAAGCGGGCCGATTGCGCTCATCAATCCGATCACCACGATACCCAGTAACAGGGCAGAACACCCGTCCAACATTTCCAGGGCCCTTGGCTTTCCCAACTCGGGAAACAGGTGCCGTGTGGCAAAGCCCAGCCCGACAGACAAAAGGATCGCTGCAAGAAGACCAAGGGACAGGCTGATCCCGCTTTGCACGCCACCTCCGGCAGGATCGAGGATTAGAAAAACCGGCAAAGCGGTCAGGGGAAACAGCCCTGTTCCCATAACCAAAAGCCGCATCCCCGGAGCGGGGTCCTGACCCATCATAATGGCGAAGTTCGGTGCCCCCGTAAGCGAGGGCGCGGCAAGCATCAAACAGACAGCCACGGCCAAGGGAAACTGCAACAGGCCCGCCGCTGCAAGCACAAGAATTACGATCAGCGGCAGCAGGGTCTGCAACACCCCGATCCGCAGCAACGTCGGCATCAGGTCACCGCGCAAACCAAATGCCTGACGCGCGCCCACGCGGATCCCGGTCACCAGCAGCAGGATTGCCACCAAAACCCCGATCCACGGGCGCAAAAACTCGGCAAGGTCGGGCGCCAGCAACCCGGCGATCAAGCCGGCGATCAGGCAGTATCGACCCTGCCGCCCAAGCCAGCTGAGCACGGCACCCACCTGTCAGGGGGCCTGACGCATGTTTTCGGGTAACCACATTGCAATGTCCGGGAACCAGATCAGAACAAAGCACATCAGCACCATGATCATGAACATCGGGAAAGCGGCGCGGGTGATATATCCCATTTCGTGTTCAGTCATGCCTTGCAGAACGAACAGGTTAAAACCGATGGGCGGCGTGATTTGCGCCATTTCGACCACAACGACGACAAAGATGCCGAACCAGATCAGGTCGATGCCCGCTTCACGCACCATCGGCTCGACCACGGCCATCGTCAGCACCACCGATGAAATGCCATCCAAAAACATCCCCAGCACGATGTAGAACACCATAAGGATCATCAACAGCTCGAACCGCGACAATTCCATCGAGGCAATTCCGTCGGCCAATGCACGCGGCAGACCGGTAAAGCCCATTGCCAGCTTCAAAAACGCGGCCCCGGCCAGGATCAAAGCGATCATCGCCGATGTCCGTGTCGCACCCATCAGGCTTTCGGTGAACGTGGTCCAGTTCAACGAACGCTGGCTTGCAGCCAGAACGAGGGACCCGATGACCCCGATGGCCGCAGCCTCGGTCGCGGTGGCCAGGCCCGCATACATCGATCCGATCACCACAAAGATCAGACACATGACCGGAATCAGAAAGCGCGAGTTCTTCAGCTTGTCGCCGAAGCTCATGAACGTTTCCTGTTTTGGGTTCCAGGACCCTGAGAACCATGAATACAGCGCCACATAACCCATGAACATCAGCGCAAGGCACAAGCCTGGAAACACGCCCGCAAAGAACAGTTGCGTGATGCTTTCATTCACGGTGACACCGTAGACGATCAGCGCAAGTGACGGCGGGATCATCAAGCCCAGCGTTGCCGCCCCGGCCAATGTGCCGATCACGATCCGCTCGGGGTAGTTGCGGGCGCGCAGTTCCGGGATCGACATCTTGCCCACCGTGGTCAGCGTCGCTGCCGACGACCCCGACACAGCCGCAAATACCGTGCATCCGACGATATTGGTGTGCACCAACCCGCCGGGCAAGCGCGCCATCCAGGGGGACAAGCCGCGAAACATGTCCTCGGACAACCGTGTTCGGAACAGGATCTCTCCCATCCAGATGAACAGGGGCAGCGCGGTCAGGGTCCAGCTGGAGGACGAGGCCCAGATCGTGGTGATCATAGTGTCACCGACGGGGCGGGTCGTGAACAGTTCCATCCCCACCCAGGCCACGCCCATCAGGGCCAGCCCAACCCAGACCCCGGTGCCCAACAACAGGAACAGGACAAACAGGAACAGGGTGATTGCATAGATTTCTTCCATCACGCTACTCCCCAAAACTCTGATCGACGAGATCGCGCTGAATGCGGTGATCCCCGCGGAAGATGACATGGATCAGATGATCGGTCAGCGAGATCGCCAGAATGCCACCCCCAAGCACCATGACCGATTGCGGTATCCACAATGGCGTCGCGTCCTGAGCCTGGCTCAATTCATTGAATTTCCACGACCAGTAGGTGAACCAGTAGGCGTAATATACGAAATACCACATCACGGCTGCCGCTATGGCGAAACACCAGATTTCCATCACCCGGCGAACCCCTTGCGGGACCGCGTTCAGCAGGATCGACACCCGGATATGCGCGCCCCGGTTCAGCGCGTTGGCAAAGGCGAAGAAGCTGGCTGCGGCCATCGCATAGCCAGCGTAATTCGCGGCTCCGGGGAAGATCTCTCCGGTCCAGCGGGCCACCATTTGCGCGACGATTAGCAAAAGGATGGCGATCAGGCACAGTGCCGCCAGAACACCGGCTGCCAGATACAGAAAATCAAGAAAGCGGCGCAGGCCGCGCAAGGCACCCGTCATAGGTCAGTCTCCGGGGCTGATAACGCCCGGGCCAGCACATGCAGCCCGGGCAATCGCACTTATTGCGCCGCGTTATAGGCGTCGAGGATGGCCGTGCCTGTATCGCCCGCAGCCTCCAGCCACTCGGCCGTCATGGTTTCACCCACACCGCGCAGATCGGACATCAGCTGCTCACCCGCGGGGGCAACGCTCATGCCGCCTTCGGCCAGTCCGGCAAGGGTAAAGCCGGTGTATTCCTTGGCGCGCCATGTGCCCGCGTATTCGGCCAGCTCTGCGCACGCCTTGATCACGTTCTTGTTCTGATCCGATACGCCGTTCCAGACATCGTTGTTGATCAGCATGTAGTTGCGGGGCAACCACGCATCGACGGAGTAGAAGTGGCTCAGGCTTTCCCAGACCTTGCGGTCGTATCCGGTGGCCCCGGATGACACCATCGACTCCGCCACGCCGGTGGCAAAGGCCTGGCTGATCTCGGCCGCCTCAATAGACACGGGAAGCATCTTGGTCAGTTCGGCCATTCGGGCCGTTGCATTGTTGTAGGACCGGAATTTCAGGCCTTCCATATCGGCGACGGAATTCACTTCCTTGTTGAAATACAGGCCCTGTGGAGGCCAGGGCACGGAATAGAGCATAGTCATGTTCTGCTCGGCCAGCAGGTCTTGCACATGCGGCAAAGCTGCCTCGTAAAGCTTTTCATGCTCGTCAAATGAGGACACCAGAAATGGCACGGAATCCCAGCCGAAGATGGCGCTTTCGTTCTGGTGGCCGGACAGCAGTCGTTCGCCAATCGGCACCTGACCTGTTTGCACTGCCCGTTTGATGTCAGCCCCGGCATAAAGCGAACCGGATGGATGGGTTGTAATCTCGATCTCGCCACCAGTTCCGGTGGTCACGCATTTTGCGAACTCTGCCCCCGTTACCGAGTGAAAGTTGGACCCGGAATAGGCCATAGGCAAATCCCATTTTTCTTGCGCAGCCGCAGGTACGGCCAGCAATGTTGCCGTGGCAATCGTCGCACATGTCGTCGTGATTTTTGTCATTTTCCTCTCCCTGATGGTCAAATCCGCGCGGTCCTATGCAAAACGCATGGGATCAAATGCGCCAATGTCAGTGTTGACAGGTTGGCCCGCGACCAGACCCGCCACGATCCTTCCTGTTTTCGGGGCACCGGTCAATCCAATGTGATGATGTCCAAAGGCGGCGAACACGCCCGTGTCACGTACCTCACCAATCAAAGGCAGGCTATCTGATGGCGCAGGCCTGTGCCCGAGCCACGGCACTTCTTGCTTGTAAACCAGATTGGGAAAGGCCGCCTTTGCCTGCCGTCGCAGCAGGTTCAGCGCCGCATCCGAAGGGCCCGCGTCGAGCCCGCCAAACTCAACAACGCCAGCGCAGCGCAGCCCTGCGGCCATTGGCGTGGCCACGAATTTACCGCTTGCCACCATGATGGGGTGGGACGGTCCACCCGCTGAGTCTTCGAATACGATGTGATAGCCGCGCTCGGTCTCGATCGGGATGTTGAGACCCAATTTCCGCATCAGCGGTTTGGACCAGACGCCGGTTGCCAGAATGACCTGATCGCAAACCTGCCGTCCGTTTGAGGTGATAACGGCGGCCACCTTGCCGTCCGTCATTTCGAAATCTTTGATTTCGGCCTGTTGGATCGTGCCACCCGAGGCTTGGAAAACGGCGGCCAAGGCTTTTACGTAGCCGCCGGGATCACGGACATAGGCATGATCGATCATGGTTGCCAGCAGCCCGACCGAAGGCGACAGGTTCGGCTCAAATGCGCGCAGGTCATCGCCTTGCCTGAGGACAGGTTCGAACCCTGCCTCGCGCCGCAAACCCCATGTGTAGCTGTCTGCCTCGAAGGCCGCCCGGTCTGCGTAGGCAAAGGAATAATCGCTGTCTTGCACCCAATCCGCCGCGCTTGTGTCGGCAACAAGCGACTTGTGTTGGTCGACACTGTCGGCAACGATCGTGGTTAACCCGCTGGAAATCCGACGCGTGTCAGGGTCATTGGCCGTGCCCAGATACTTGATCAGCCAGGGCAAAAGCTTCGGGAAATACCCCCATTTCATGAACAAAGGAAAGTCCGGGTTCATCAACATCCCCGGTGCCTTGCGCACCAGCCCCGGTGCCGTCACAGGGGCCACCGAGCAGGCGGCGATCACCCCGGCATTGCCCCGGGACGTCCCTTCGCCCGGGGGCAGACGGTCAATGATCGTCACCTCGGCATCGGTAAAGCGGCGCAGCCAGATACCGGCTGATACACCGACAATTCCTGCACCCGCGATGATGATCCGATTTGGAATGACCCCGTCCTTCGCTTATCTGTATACAGATCAATGCACAGCATTGCGTTCAAAGCAAGCCTTGCGTACGCTGCTTGTGACTCTATGGGAAAAACCGATGTGACTCTCACCCTTTCCAACGCCGAAGACACAGTCAGCGCGGTTTACGCGCAATTGCGCGTCATGGCGGCTTCGTTTGCCTTCAAACCCGGTGAACGGATCAACGAATCCGCGCTGTCCCGTGACCTCGGGGCCAGTCGCACGCCCCTGCGCGAGGCACTGAACCGTCTGGTGGCCGAGGGGTTCGTGGATTTCCACGCCGGGCGCGGATTCTTTTGCAGGGCGCTGTCCGATCAGCGGATTACGCACCTGTATCAGGCCCGCATGGCAATCGAGTGTGAAATCGCGCGCCAGGCCGCCCACAACGCCAGTCCGGACGATGTGCAGGGCATCAGCGCCGCCCTTGACGATACAGCCAGCGAATACGCCTCGTGCACGGACCCCTTGCGCCTGTTGGAGTTGGACGAGGCGTTTCACATGAGCCTTGCGCAGCTTTCGGGCAACCCGGAACTCATTCGCATGCTGGCGACCATCTATGACAAGATCCGCTTTGTGCGCGCCGCGGATCTGCGCAGTTTGCAGGCCGCCGGGCGAACCACAACGGAACGGCACCGCGTGATTCTGGAACTGGTGCGCAAGGGGGATGCGGACGGGTCGGCTGCGGCCATGCGCCAACATATCGAAAACCGCGCACAGCATGCCTCCAAGGCCGTGCGCCTGGCTTTCGCGGACCTCTACGCCCCGCAGGAGACCCTTCGATGACAACGCATGGCGGCAAAACCGTGTATGGTGCCTCGGTCGGCATCCTGATGCTGAACACCCGTTTCCCGCGAATACCGGGCGATATCGGCAACGCAGCCACATGGCCCTTCCCCGTGCAGTACAAGGTTGTTACTGCCGCCACGCCCGACAACGTTGTGCGTGGCGATGCTACACCGCTGCTGGACGCGTTCATCGACGCAGGCCGCGAGTTGGTGGGATTGGGTTGCGACGGCATTGCCACGAATTGCGGCTTTCTCGTCCCGTTTCAGACCGAGATGTCCCGCGCACTTGGTGTACCCGTTGCATCGTCCTCGCTGCTACAGGCACCGCTTATCCGCCAGACTTTGCCCGCCGATCAGGAACTGGGCATCCTCACGATATCTTCGGAAACCCTGACCACCGCTCATCTGGACGCTGCGGGCATTCCCGAAGGCACGCCCATTGCCGGTACCGGCTCAGGCTCGCACTTTACCACGCAGGTGCTGGGTGATGCCGCGCAGATCGACTTTGATCAGGCCCGCGCCGACAATATCCGCGCCGCCCAGCGATTGGTGTCGGATCACCCGAACATCGGGGCCATCCTGCTGGAATGCACCAACATGGTTCCCTATGCGGCCGACATTCGTCGAGCCACGGGCCGTCCGGTCTTTTCCATCTACACCTATCTGTTGTGGTTCCAATCTGGCCTTTTGCCGCGCCGTTTCCCGCCCCATCTTGATGACATCCCGCAGGCGCAGCCATGAGCGACCACCGCATTACGGAGCTGCGCGTACACTGTGTTCACATCCCGGCACAAGCCGTTCATTCTCATGGCTCGGGAGATGTCGGCGGGATCAACGCCGCCCTGTGCGAGTTGACCACAGACACCGGTCTGACCGGTTGGGGCGAGGCCTCTCCGTGGCCCGTGTTCACCGGCACGGTCGAGGCGAATGCCGCTGCGCTGCATGTGCATCTGCGCCCTCATGTCATCGGTCAGGACCCGTGTCAGGTTGAACCGGTCATGGCACAGGCGGATCGCGTTCTGGTCGGCCATCCAGAGGCCAAAGCCGCCCTTGAATGCGCGCTGTTGGACCTTACCGGCCAAATCACGTGCCTACCGATCGCCGAGCTTGTGGGTGGCAGGCACCGCAGCGAAATCCCCCTCAGCTTTTCGGTCGCAAACCCAGATTTCGACGCCGACCTTAAGGACATTGCGCGGTTGTGGGCCGACGGTGTGCGAATCTTCAAGCTCAAGACCGGGTTTGCAGATCACGCCTTCGATCTCATGCGCCTTGAAAAGCTGCGCGATACCTATGGGGACGCCATAGGTCTGCGGATCGACTACAATCAGGGGCTTCCGGCCTATGATGCCATTCGCCATATCCGCGACCTCGAAGCGTTTCACCCGGACTTTGTCGAGCAGCCGGTGCGTATGCATGAGCGCGATGCCCTGGCCGAGATCACGCGCGCGGTCGATGTCCCCATCATGGCGGATGAGGCTGTTTTCAACGTTCAACAGGCATTGCAGGGTGCCGGCTCCCGGATTGCAAATATCTTCTCGCTGAAAACCGCCAAATCCGGTGGCATCCGGCGCTGTATCGAAATCGCCGCCATTGCCCGCGCCGCGGGCATCGAGGTGTATGGCGGCTGCATGTTCGAGACCTCCGTCGCCCATATGGCAGGCGGGCATCTGATGGCGGCCATTCCCGATCTGACACTGGGATGTGAGTTCTACATGTCCACCTACTATGCCGAGGCCGATATCGCCCAAACGCCTTTCCCGGTCCGCAACGGCCATGTGCAGGTTCCGGCAACGCCGGGCCTTGGTATCGCCCTGGACCCCGATACGTTGGCGCGCTACCGCACCCAACTTCTGAAGGACACGTAAATGGCCGAGCTGACACGAATGAACGGCGCGCAGGTTTTGCTTAATATGCTGGAACTGCATGGGGTCACGCATGTGTTCGGTTTGCCGGGTGAAACCACGATCGGCTGGTACAAGGAATGGCGGGCCCATTCGAATATCGAGTTCGTCCTGACCCGAGACGAACGCACGGCCTCGTACGCGGCAGAGGCCTATGCCAAGGTCACCGGCAAACCCGCCGTATTGGAAGCGCCAAGCCCCGGTGTCACCCATTGCACCCCCGGGATCACCGAAGCCTTCCTGAGCTCGGTTCCGGTCATTTTCTTCTCGTCCGACATCCCGATCAATCAGGACAAAAGGCACGGGCTGACAGGGGTCGATCAGACGGCCCTTTATGACAGCATCTGCAAGGAATCCTTTGTGATCACCAATGTCCGCGAAATTCCGTTCCTGCTTCGCCGCGCCTTTCGCGTTGCAACCTCCGGTCGCCCGGCGCCTGTGCATATCCGGGTGCCAATCAACATCTTCGGGGAAGAGGCCGATATCGCCGATCTGTATGCCGAACCGGAATACAGCGCCTATCCGGCACACCGCCCGGTCGCAGACCACAGCAAGGTGCGCGCTGCCATAGAGGCGCTGCTATCTGCAAAGAAGCCCGCAATTGTGTGCGGTCAGGGTGGCCTGATATCGAAGGCAACCGACGTCATTCTGGAACTCGCCGAGTTTCTGCAAATCCCCGTGGGGACGACGACGCCCGGCAAGGGGACGATCCCTGAGGATCACCCGCTGGCCTTGCGGGTGGTCGGGGCGCGGGGTGGCATGGAATATGCGAACCGGTACGTCCACGATGCCGATCTGATCTTCTTCATCGGAACGAATACCGACAGCGCCGCGACAGATCACTGGAAGCTGTACGGTGATCCGCAAGACAAAACCTTCCTGCATCTCGATATTGCCGAAGCGCATATCGGCAACAATTTTCCCGTCAAGATTGGCCTTGCCGGTGATGCGCGCGCCACCCTTGCTTACATGATCGAAGTTCTGAAATCCGAACATGCCACCGTAACCCGGCCACGCATTGACCTGACACAGGTGAAACGAACCGCACTGGACAAGGTTTTTAACGCAAACATCCCGATGCCGGCGGGAACGATATCGCCCGTAAAACTGTCACAGGCGCTTGACCGGATCATGCCAGCCGACGCCATAGTCACGTCTGAGCCGGGCGTCAGTGCGATTTATCCGTCTGCCCTGCTGACCTTTCGCGAGGCAGGCCGCCGTTACATCACCAACTACTCAATGGGCGCGTTGGGCTATGCCATACCCGCAGGCCTTGGCGCGTCTTACGCGACTGACGGCCCGATCATCTCATTGACCGGTGACGGATCGATCGGGTTTGTACTTGGGGATATGGAAACCATAAAGCGGTCGGGGAAGAATGTGACCATCATCCTCAACCGCAATGACAGTTTCGGGTGGATTCGGGGCGAGGCCATACTTCTTGACGATGTGGATGCGCCGTGGACAACGGATTTCGGCGCAGTGGACTATCTGAAAGTGGCCGAAGGCTTCGGCTTTGAAACCGCCCGCATCACGTCCGGGGACGAAATCGAGCCGATCCTGGCACAGGCAATTTCCAACCCCGGTGCCAATTTCATCGAGATGATGGTTCCTACCCAGGACAAAATCGTGCCCTTCGTCCCCAATTGGGTGCGGGCAGCGAAGGACAAGAACCTCCCGTATTTCTGTTAATGGGTAAGCGGTTTCTCCGGATATGAAGGTTTAGACGCCACCACTGGCCTCGATGTGCCATTGTGGGTTTGCAACAACCTAAATGGAGGCGTCTATGGAATTGACTAGCATGATTGGCTTGAATTTGGCGAAGAAGGTGTTCCAGGCGCGCGGAACAGATGGTTCGGGTCACTTTGTTCTTCTAAAGAAATTGCGCAGAGGCTAGGTCCTCAAGCATTTTGCCAAGCTACCGCATTGCGTGGTTGCCTGTGTAAGTGCGCACTACTGGGGGTGTGAGATCGGTCGATTGGGCCATTTTATCCCTCCAACCTGTGTGAGATCATTTGCCAAACGTCAGAAGAACGATATGGCTTATGCGGAAGAAATCTGTGAAGCTTCGTGCCGACCAACGATGCGTTTTGTTGCCGTAAAAAGTGAAGCGACGCAGGCGTCAGCGATGATACATCGGTCTCGCGAGCCTTTGGTTCGGCAGTGCACTCATTTGACCATTGCTCTTCGAGGTCACCTTGGAGAGCTTGGCCAGTTCACGCCCCAAGGAAAAGCCAATTCTCATAAGCTTGTTGCCTTTTTGGACATTAGCGATAGCACGATCCCGGTTGCGGTCCGGGAATGTCTTGAAAGACTGATCAGCATGCTGGACCAACTGGATTGTCAAATCAAAGAGCTAGATGCCGAGATTACCCGCCGAGTACGGTCAATTGAAATGGCACTCCGCGTTATTGCGGTGCTAGGAATTGGCCCGCTCATCGCAACCGCAGTAATGGCCCTTACCCCGACGCAGGAAACGTCCCGTCGAGGGCGTGACTTCGCGATTTGGCTCCGGTTGGTGCCAAGGCAGCATTCAACAGGGGGCAAACAACGTCTCAGGGCGAAAAAAGATGCGAAAGCGTTCGCTCAGGCGATTGTTGATCAACGGTGCAAACAGCGTTGCAATTTAGCTTTCATTTAATAAGCCAGGAAGCGATCCTTAGCTTGCTAGAATGATTGAGCGCGTGCCACCACTGCTGGGTCGCGTAGCCCTGGCCAACAAAATGGCGAGGATCGCTTGGGCTCTGATGAGCAAGGGGAAAGTCCACCGAACTCCAATCACCCGCACATAGCGCATACGCGACGGTGAGGCAGCGGAAACGGAAAAGGACAAGGGCGGTTTGGCATCAGGATCGTGAGACCCGATCAGGAAAACCAGTTTTCAGCAGAGTGCTTTGAGCACGCGGTTCTGAGTTGGACTAGATCCGCTAACACCATACGAGTCAGAGGCATGAGCACAAGCCCCGCAACAGGCCGAACGCATGTCAGAAGTACCCGAACCAATGCCAAGGAACCGACATAAGTCACCTCTTTCGGAAAATGTGGACCCTTGAATGAGATCTTCACTTTCGGCTCCTGTGAAATTCAAGCATCCACTACAGAAACGACGCGAAGTCTGTCAGTTGGGAACAATGTTCGGACAGCCCCTCCCCACCCTTTTTGAACGAGACGCAATCTATCTTACGCGCATTATTCGTTATTTTTGCCGATTACATAAATTGGCTCTCAAAATCTTAGCCACTCTCGATAAGTATCGCTTATCAGTAACGATTGATTTCATCGCGCAAACCGCGCAGAATGAACCTCATGAAGCCCCCTGCCCCATATCTGCCCGCCGCCTCTCCGTCGCTTTCTGTCGAAGATCAGGAGGCGCTGACCGATCTCTACGTGCGCGGCACGCCCGCCAATACGCTGCGTGGTTCCGCTCGTCGCAGAACTGGCCAGATGGCGGAGCCATGGTGTCGGTAATCATTCTCGATCACGCACGCGACCTAGAACAGCCGCCTGTCAAGAATGCCCTCTCTCGCCCAGCACTGGCGACGTGGATATCACATGGGTATAGCTGACCAACGGGCTGATCCCTCCGGAACGGTGAGTTCCGGTCTCCGACAACGCTCCGTTGACCACCACGCCCCTGCCCTTGCTCCGATGTACATCGTAGGCGTGAAGGGGCGTAGACCATGGCTAATCCGCCGAGGACACGCCGACCGAACCGTGGACACAAATGTTCAAACGCAAAACGCCGGGCTTATTACCCGGCGTTTCGTTCAATCCGACAATCGGCAACCACTTTCTTACCCGTGGGTAAGATCGTCTTCCTCTTGCAAATCATCAATCAGGACAGCAATGGCCCGCTCCAGTTTTCCGCGATCTACACGCGTGAAATCCAGATCATACCGCAATTCGATGCGCCCGCTTGAGGCAGAGCATTTTGCGACCCCTGCCCTCCCCGAGACCTGGAACGTTGTCTTTGCGCGGCGTGTCTTACTCGCGCCCGCCGAGGCCGGTTTCTTTGCTGCCACGGGTTCGGATGTGACAAAGCTCCGCAGAATCTCCACTTCACGCGGACCGTCGCGGTCCGGCTCATTTCTCAACGCAGTGCTGACCTGACCGACAAGCCCGGGATTGGCGTCAAGTTTCCGCTTAAGCTCGACCCCTACATTGCGTGGGATGTCATTGGGGTGCTGCAGCACCTTGTCCAGCATCATCAAAAGACTAGCAAAGGACCGGATGTAGCTGCGTTTCGTGTAGCTCGCGGATTTGAACAGGATCGCCACCGCCTTGTCGACATCAGCACAGTCGTTCGCCGGGTCTTCGGCAAAGGCCCGTGCCAGCGCACCCATTTCGGCAAATGAGATATCCTTGCGGATCAGGTTTTCATCCACCATGCGCCGGTAGCTGTCGTGCAACCCGGCGGCCTCGGAAATGCCCGCAGGGATTTTGGCGTAGAGATCATCGCCGGTTTCCGCGTGCAATGCGCGGTAGGCGGACAGCCGACGCATGCCCTGGATCAGATCAAACAGGCCATCCGGGCGGCGTTCCAGACGGATCGGGTTTGACAATCCGATATCCCGGATCGAATCTTTCAACTCGTCCAGATCGGGGTCGAGGCCGGGCTTGCGGTCGCGGGTCAGCTTTTCCGTCACCACGTCGGCCAAAGCCACATGTTCGGTGATCAAACCTTCCGAGCGCAGCCGGACCAGTTCATGCGCCAGACGATCATTTTCGGCGCGGATCGTATCCTCGGTTGATTGCTGGTCGCGCAGGGCATCCGCGTTTTCGGAAATGGCCGTGGCCATCGGGCCGCGCCGTTTCTCCAGCACCTTGTCGGGGATTTTGCCGACCGGGATGTCCTCCATGGCTGGCATGTCGATGTCGAACATTCTACGTTTACGGCTCATGCGTCATCCTCCAGCTTGTCCCAGGCCGACAACATCACGCCCCGGAATTCTTCATACACGTTGTCAAAGGTCGAGCGGGCGCGACGCCAGGTCTCGCGCGTCATCTCGCGGTAATCCATCTCGTACACCGAACTCAGGAACCGGCCCGATTGCTCGACAGCGCGGGTCATTTCCACCGGGTGTTCAGCGACGTGTTCGCCGAACACTTTTTTGAACGCGTCAAACATGGCAAGGTGAAGGGCGTTGCCGGGCTCGTATCGTGTCAGCAGGAAGCGCAACTCGCAAAAGGTTTTCGGCAGGCCGATCTTACCCGTGGGTAAGGTCTTATCGAAGCCGTAGGCCAGATCCTCGAGCGCTTCGGCCAGCTGACCGATGAACGAGGTGGTTGAGTCGTATTCCCAGTAACCGGGGCCCGAAGGGATATACAGCATGTCCGCGGCAAACACCGCATTCATGGACTGGTAACCAATCGCCGGGGGGCAGTCGAACAGGATCAAGTCATAAGCATCATCGGGAATCTGATCCAGATAGCGCGACACAGCGGCGAAGAACGACCATTCGGGGTTCAGGTGCCGATACTGCGCCGAAGCGAATTCGACAAATGCGGCGTTGGCGCAAGAGGGGATGGCGTCGATGGTCGACCACGACGTCTGCTTGATGAAGTCGGAAATGCGCAGATCACCCAGGCCCATGCCGGTGATCGACGGCGGCAACTCGCGGCGGGGCAGGGCGGTGCCGGATTCGGCGGCGGCGGGGCGGTTGTTCATCCGCTCGGTCTCACGGATCAGGTCGCGGGCCATGATGCCCCAGACGGTGAAATCCTCGGCCACGTCGGTCAGGCCCATGGAATGGCTAAGCGTCGCCTGCGGGTCGAAATCGACCACCAGAACCCGGTAGCCATCCAAAGCCGCGGCGTGGGCCAAATGCAGCGCAACAGTGGACTTGCCCGCACCGCCTTTGAAATTGGCCACCGCCGCGCGCATGGCGCGTTTGCCGGCAGGGCGGGGGGGCATCAGGGATTTGCGGTTTACCCTCAGCCGGCGGCGCAGCTCATTCACCTCTTCCAGGCTGAACCAGCGCTGGCGGCCGTCGGGTTCAACCTCGCCGCCGGGTAGGGACGGATCGGCGGCCAGCTTGCCGCGAAAGGTGGACTGGTTCACCCGGAAGATCAGCTCCGACACCTCCCAGCTTGAAAACCGGCGGAGGGTTTTCTCCATCTCGGGGCTGAAAGTCTGCTGGCGAATCCAGCCCTGCATCTTGAGCGACTGGTTGCGCAATGCGTTCAGGTCTTCGTGCGTGTACATGCCTCGGGTCTCATTGTTTTGGACGCTAAATGTTATGCGTTTCCTATTTACGCTTGATTTGCGCTTTACGCAAAAGAAATTATGATCATAGTGTGATCTTACCCACGGGTAAGAAAATAAGGACCTTGGGAGTGCGAACCGATTCGGTGGACAGGGGGCCGAAACCGAGCGCCGCGGTGGACACCGACCTCAAGATTTAGGGGGTCGCTCTGGGTCGTTGCGGTGCATATAGGGGGACAAAAGGGACCAATAAGGGGTCATCCAGGATGTCCCCCATCACCAATACTTCACCCTTTTTCTTTATTTGATTTGAGGCCAAAGGGTCGCCAGACCGCGCCATTTTCACTCTCTGCTTGACAGAATCGAAGCTTTGGACGCTAATCAGGGCATCAAAGCGAAAAGCGTTGGCAAACGGCGCTGAACTGGCGGAAACATCCGTCTGAGGCAGACAGTACGGTGAGAAAAGGAATGCAGGTTGCCAAACCCGTCGGGCGCAATGCACCGGCTCTGAAATATGACATTCTGTCGGCTCTGGCCGTTCATGCCTTGTCGGGCGACAAGCACCGGCAGCGCAGCATTCTGCGCATTGTTGCGCTGATCACCACCCGGTATAATTGGCGAAAGAACGAAGTCTCGATCGGGCGCGAGGAGATTGCCCGACTCTGGTCTGTGAACGAACGCACGGTGAAACGCGAGATGGCCAAGTTTCGGTCCATGGGCTGGATTATGGTCAAACGCCCGGCGGCACGGGGGCGAGTCGCGGTTTATGAACTGGATCTGAAGCAGGTGATGATCGATACATCCGAGGTCTGGCCGGTGATCGGCCCGGATTTTCAGGCGCGGATGCAGGATAAACCTGAGGCCGAGACCAATATCGTTCCGTTCAAAATCCGTCCTCCGATGCCCGAAGATACCGGCGCTGAAGCCTGGAACCAGGTTCAGGCGATCTTGCACGGGCGCGACCCTGAACTTTGGGCCAGCTGGTTCCAGCATTTGACCGAGGCCGACCGGGCAGGGGGCGTTGTCACCCTGCTGGCCCCGTCGCGGTTCATGGCTGATTACATCGCCCAGAAGTGGACCGGTCGCCTGCTGGCCGCTTATAGCCGCGTGGACCCCGAGGTGCGCTCCTTACGCTTTGAAACGGTCGAATAGGGTGCCTAGGGGGCGGCGAAACGGTAGAATCGCGCGGCTGTTTCGCCGAAGACCTCTTGCTGATACCCGTCAGGAACCAGCGTGCGGTATCGCGAGATCAGGTCGGCGTAAGACGAGGACAGGCTGTCGACCGGGAAGTTCGAGCCAAACATGCAACGATGGGGCTGGAACTGGGACAGGCAGGCCTCGACAATGGGCCGGACGCTGTCGGCGGACCAGTTGTGATCGAACATCCCGAGCCCTGATAGTTTGCAACAGGCCTGCGGCAGCGCCGAGAGACTGCGCAGGGCGCGGGACCAGCGCTCGATCCCTGCTGTTGAGCGGTCGTGCGGGGAGCCTGCGTGGCACAGGGCGATTTGGGTGTTGGGGGCCTGGGCCAGCACGGCGGCGGTTTGTTCCATCAACTCCGGCAGCAACTGCAGGTCGAAGGACAGGCCCCGATCGCCTAACTGCCTGAGACCGCTCAGGAATCTCGGGTTGGTCAGCAGGTCGTTAGTGCCGGACGTCATGTCCTCACCCGGTGAGCGGCCAATGATCTGGCGCACGCCGCGCAGCGAGGGCAGGGTTTGCAACCGGTCAAGCTGTGCGCTGAGGTCATCTGCGGTCAGGTCGCAAAACGCCACCTGAACCAGCGGCCAGTCCGGGTTCGCGTCGGCGACGGTTTGCAGCCATTGCGCCTCGACCCAGGGGTCGGCGGCCCCGACCTGAATATGGACCGAGGCGGTGAACCCCGCCGCTGCGGCGTCCCGGCGAAATTCGGGCAGCAAGTAATCGCGCTGGATGGGTGCGGGATCGCCGAAGAAGCGGACCGCGCCTTTCTCCATCAGCCACGGATAGTGGACGGCGTTCAGATCCCAGAGGTGGTGATGCGCATCGACCTTCATTGCGGTTCAAGCCCTGTTGTGCGGGCCAGAATATCCACGCCCTGTTGGTTCCAGAAATGCAGAAGGTCAATGAAGATCCAGTTTTCCGCCAGCTTGTCGTCTGCGCGGCGATAGATGTCGATCACCCTGAATTCTCCGGGTTTTTCGGTTGCGGGCATGCCCATGAAACCGCCCGTGGGGATGGCGGTGAAGTTGGGCCAGCCGAAAAAGCCGCCATAGTGACCCTCGGCCAGACGGCAGATGTGGCGGGTTTGGGAGCGTTCGGCGAAGGCGGCGCGGAAGGGGCCCGAATGTTGCTGCGCGTAACGGTCGATTGTGTAGGTCGCGCCGATCCCCTCGGGGCCCCACCAGATCATGTCGTCATGCCAGGTGCGGGCCAGTTCCTCGGTCAGGGTCAGGCCGCTGTTCCACTGGCCGAGGTCTGAGATCATGGCGTTGATCGCCGCCAAGGTCCTAGCGCCTTCTTCCTCGGGCTGGTCTTCGGTCAGGATACCGTCATGGGTCCGTGGCCCGGGCTGAACCAGATGGGCGGCGGTTTGCGGGGGGAAGGGGTTCTGGCCCGCCTGTACCATCAGATTGGGGATGTCGAAATACATGGCCGTTTCGGCGATCTGCCCATGCGACACGCGATGAAACTCGCAATAGCGCAGAAAGGCCATCTTGCCGGTGGGGCGGATACCCAGCCACGGGGCGTCAAACAGGCCCATCAGGTGGCCCATCGAGACCACCCAGACATCCTCGCCCTGGTCCAGAGAGTTGCGACCGGCGAAGAAAATATCCTGTCGGCGCTGCATTCGTTTCAGGCTGTGTTTCAGCGGTTGCCAGAATTTTTCGGCAATCGCCTGCGCGCCGGTGATTTGGTCGAAGGGATGGAAGCCACGCCAGTTCATACCTTGTGCGCAAAACTGCTGAATTATGCCTACAAGATTTGCATCGTCCGCTGTTTCAAGGGCGTCGTGAAAGGCCAGGACCAGGTGTTTCTCTTTCTGGAAGCTCACAGTTTTTCCGTTCTTCGTCACACTGTTAGAGGGGGCGATGCAGGCTTTTGAATCGCCGTTTCGGCTTATTCTTGCATACGTATGCAAAAAAGTCTTGCCTGATTTGATGTATGCGACTTACAGTTTTGCAAACGTATGCAAACCGAATCCTTGCAGGGGGCACCATGGCGGAAATTCAGCTGCGCAATGTCGGCAAGCGGTGGGGGTCCTTTATCGGGGTCCATAATTTCGACCTGACAATTGCAGACCGGGAGTTTCTGGTTCTGCTGGGCCCCTCGGGATGTGGCAAGACCACGACGATGCGCATGATCGCGGGACTCGAGGATGTGAGCGAGGGCGAGATTCTGGTCGATGGCCGGGTCGTCAACGATCTGGAACCCAAGGACCGCGACGTGGCGATGGTGTTCCAAAGCTACGCTTTATATCCCAACATGAATGTCTATGAGAACATTCGCTTCCCGCTGAAAGTGCGGGGGATCGATCCGGCCACCCATGACGACAAGGTGCGCCGCGCCAGCGCGATGGTGGAGCTTGACGATTTCCTGCATCGCAAACCGGCTGAGTTGTCGGGCGGTCAGCGGCAGCGTGTGGCGCTGGCCCGCGCCATCGTGCGCGAGCCGAATGTGTTCCTGATGGATGAACCGCTGTCGAACTTGGATGCCAAGCTGCGGGTTTCGACCCGGGCGCAGATCAAGAACCTGAGCCACGAACTGGCGGTGACGACGATCTATGTGACCCACGATCAGATCGAAGCGATGACGCTGGCCGACCGTGTTGTGGTGATGAAGCAGGGCGTAGTGCAGCAGGTCGGAAGCCCGACCGAGATCTACGACCGCCCCGCCAATACCTTTGTCGCCAGCTTCATTGGCTCGCCCGCGATGAACCTGATGGACGGTGAGGTCACGGGCGGAGTGTTTCGTGCCGAACATGTCGAGATTCCGGTCGATGCACCCGACGGTCCTATGACGCTGGGATTCCGGGCCGAAGATGCCAGCCTTGCCGAAGGCGCAGGCCAGATCACCGCGCCGATCTACACGCTGGAGCTGCTGGGGGATGCCACCATGATCTCGGTCCGGGTTGGCGGTGCCTTGGTGTCGGTCAAGGCCGACAAATCCTTCCGCGCCGAGATTGGCGAAAACGTCTCGTTCTCGGTGCCGACAGAAATCTGTCACCTCTTCGAAGCTGGAAGCGGTGCGCGGATGGGGGAGCATCCCCAACAACAGCCCGCACGGGCATAACAGCGGTCCGGACGTCGACGACGGACCGATCCTGACAGGGAGAAACGCATGAAACTCAAGACGATCCTTTTGGCAGGGGCCATGGCCATCGCCGCAGGCGGTGCATCGGCGGCCTGTTCTTATGAAAACGAAGTGCCGCTGAAATCGCTGTCTGCGGGTTTTGAAGCCTGGAAAGCCGTGACCGACGCGATGGCCGAATGCGGCAATTTCAGCGCCTCGCTGGATCAGGAATTCCGCGAGAAGCAGCCCGAGGCCTTTGCGGCCAACCCCTCGCTCTATCAGATCGGCGGTGTTGCGAATGAAACCATGATCCCGCTGCTGAACGCGGGCACGATCCGTCCGCTGGATGATCTGGTTGCGAAATACGGGCAGGACCTGTTGCCCAACCAGCTGATCAAGGTGGATGGCAAGGTGATGGCGATTGCCATGATGGTGAACGCGCAGCACCTGATGTACCGCGACGACGTTCTGGCCGAGCTGGGCATCGAAGAGCCCAAGACCTATGACGATGTTCTGGCGGCCGCCGCCAAGATCAAAGAGGCCGGCGTGATGGAATACCCCATCGGCGGCACCTTCAAGACCGGTTGGAACCTCGCGCAGGAATTCGTCAACATGTATATGGGCGAAGGCGGGGCGTTCCTTGGCGAAGGCAACATGCCCGCGATCAACAACGAAAAGGGCATCAAGGCGCTTGAGACCATGAAGGCCATGACCGAGTTCATGGATCCTGAATACCTCGTGTCCGATTCCACCTATGTTCAGCAGCAGTTCCAGCAGGGCAAGATCGCCATGGCGAACCTGTGGGCCAGCCGCGCAGCTGCCATGAATGACGAGGCTGAAAGCCAGGTGGTCGGCAAGGTCACCATGGCGTCGGCCCCGATGGGCTCCGAGCGTCCCTCAACCACGATCTGGTGGGACGGCATCGTTCTGGCCTCGAACATGAGCGACGAAGAGGCAGACGCCGCCTTCCGTCTGGTCATGGAAGGGATCGACGGAGACATGGTCAGCGCCAACAATGACACCGCCGTCTGGCTGAACGCTGCTTACCAACCCGGCGAACTGGCCGCTGGCGCCGCTGCCTCGGCGGAAAACGGTGCGGGGGCCTACCCGGCCAGCGCTGCAATGGGTGTGCTGCACAGCGCGTTGGGCAATGGTCTGGCCGATTACCTGACCGGGGCCAAGGACGCGCAGACCGCACTGGCCGATATCGAGGCGGACTATATCACCGCTGCGAAAGAGGCTGGTCTGATCAGCAACTGATCCTCTCTGGGGAGGGCCCCGTGCCCTCCCTATTTCCCCACCCGAGAACCATGAGAAAGGCAGAGCCATGAATTTCAGGACATTTGCCGCCTTTGTTGGCCCCTCTGTCTTTATGATGCTTCTCTTTATCGCTTTCCCATTGGTCAGCGTGTTCAAGCAAAGCTTTTACATCACCCAACCCGTCTACGAGACGGTCGAAGTCGAGACCTGCACCCCCGGCTTTCTGACCCAGACTTGCGTCACCGAAGAAAAGTCGCAACCCAAGCTGGATGAGCATGGCGAGGTGATCACCCAGACCGAATATGTCGGCCTGCAAAGCTATCGCAACGTGCTGGAGCCTGAACGCGCGTGGCGCGCGATCACCGAGGGCAACTGGTCGGTCCTGTCCACGATCAACTTCTGGAAGGCGCTACGGTTCACGCTGACCTTCACGCTGATCACGCTGCCTCTGGTCATCGGGTTCGGGCTGGGCATCGCGGTTTTGATCAACAACGCCGCGCGGTCGATCCGCGGGCCGGTTATCTTTATCTCGCTGCTGCCCTTCATCATTACGCCCGTGATCGGCGCGCTGTCGATCAACTGGCTGTTCCGTGGTGACGGCATCCTGACAGCGCTGCTGGAATGGTGGCTGAACCGCGACATCGCGCTGTTTGCGCAGGCGTGGACGATTGAAATCCTGATGATGTTCTACCGTGTCTGGCACGTGGCCCCGTTTGCGGCCGTTGTGTTTTACGCCGGGCTGCAGACCGTCAATCAGGACAGTCTGGAAAGCGCCGTGATCGACGGGGCGACTCGTTGGCAGCGGATGAAATACATCGTCATTCCGCATCTGATGCCGCTGATCATTTTTGTCTCGATGATCCACCTGATGGACGCCTACAGGGTCTTCGAAGAGATCGTCGGTTTCTCGAGCCAAGCTTATGTCATCTCGCTGCAATGGCTGACCTTCGACTTCCTCGTGCCGGATCAGGCGGGCAACCGGTCGATCAGCCGGGCTTCGGCCAGCGCGATGCTGACCATGATCGGGATCGTCATTTTGCTGATCCTGCCGCTGCGCCGCACCTGGCGCGACCATAAAGGAGGCCACTGATATGTCCTCGCGCGCACTTCGCCAACCGCTCAGCCTGCGGCTGACCTCGAATATCTTCCTGGCGTTCTGGTGCCTTGTGGCCGCCTTCCCGATAGTCTGGATCGCGATCATGAGTGTCAAATCCCCCGTGGATGCCTATGACAGCAACGCCTTGAACGTGATCTTTGGCCCGGCAACTCTGGCCACAGGGAATGGGCTTTCGATTCTGGATATCATCCTAGGCATCGCGGTGATCTGGGGCGCGGCGATGCTCGTGACCAAAGTACTGCCCGCGAAGATCAAGGAATACACCGCGCCGGGTCAGGCATGGTTCGGCTGGGTGGTCGGAGTACTGGTCGCGCTGATCGCCTTCCTTCTGGTGTTCTTTGTGGTCTTGCCTGCGGTTCTGAATGTGTTGAACCCGCTCTTCGGCCCCTTGGGTCGCGATGTGTTGGGCATGACGACCGAGCATTACAAGACCGTCTGGGTTGACCGGGGTTTTTCAAACAATTTCAAAAACTCGCTGATCGTGACCGCCGGGGTTGTGACCGTGTCGCTGACAGTGGGAACTCTGGCGGGTTATGGACTGGCGCGGTCGGGCTCGACACTGGCCTTCTGGATCTTGCTGATCGCGCTTATCTTCCGCGCGCTGCCGCATTCGGTTCTGGTGGCGGGCTATCTGCCGGTCTTCATCAACTCAGCCGAATGGCTGGCACCTATTCTGGGTGAGAACGCACCGACGCTTTATGGCAAGCCTTTTGCCGTGATCGCGGTGCTGGTGGCGATCAATCAGCCGTTCACGATCTGGATGCTGCGCTCGTTCTTCCAGAACATTCCGGCTGAACTGGACGAGGCCGCGCGGGTTGATGGCTGCAACCACTTTCAGGCCTTCCGCCGGGTGATCATGCCGGTGATGTGGCCGGGGGTGATTACGACCGGGCTGTTCAGCTTCCTGCTGGCTTATAACGACTTTCTTGTAACCTCACTGCTGCTTGATGCGCAGAACCAGACGATGGTCCCCGCCATTGCGGGCATGTTCAACCGCGAGACAACGACGACCGACCAAGTGGTCGCTGTGGCCGCTGCGGTGTCGATCATCGCGCCGCTGTTCTTCCTTGTGATGATCTTCCAACGCCAAATCGTAAGCGGACTGACTGCTGGCGCAGTAAAAGGATAAAGAAATGAAGGGTTCCCGCCCGGAACAAGCCGTTCTGACCCGTGACACGGATTTGAGCAAAACCGAAGATACGCGCCGCGTGATCGAAACCATGGTGGACGGTCTGAACGACCATCGTATTGACGATATTGGTGAGTTCTTTTCGCAGGGTTTCCGCTGGATGGGCAATCAGGGCTGCGGCACCAAGACCGGCCTGAAAGAGTTTCAGGACAACTGGCAGCGCCCCTTCCAGGCGGCGTTTTCCGACAAGACCTGCATCGACGAGGCACGCCTCTATATGGGCGAATGGGCCGCTGCCTTTGGCCGGCAAGAGGCCACCCATTCCGGCGAGTTTCTGGGCATCGCCCCCACCGGAAAGCGGGTCGAGATCCGGTACATGGATTTCTGGAAAGTGGTGGACGGCAAGATTGTCGACAACTGGGTGAACGTGGATTTTGCCCATGTCGCCGCGCAGCTTGGTGTGGACCTGTTCAACGGCGAAGGCTGGGAAGCATTTGACCGAGGCGAGAAAACGCCGCCCCGGCCCGAAAACTGAGGATTGGAAAATGGCAATCGAGTATCTTAAACGCGGCAAATCTGACGCTGATCGGGCCGAAGACGATGCCAAAACCCGCGCTGTTGTGGAAGCGACGCTGAAAGACATCGAAACCCGTGGCGACGCCGCCGTGCGCGAGTTGAGTGAGAAGTTCGACAACTATGCGCCTGCCTCGTTCCGCTTGTCGCAGGCTGAGATCGACGCGCTGATCGGGCAACTGACCGACCGCGAACTGGCCGATATCAAATTCGCGCAGGCGCAGGTTCGGAACTTTGCGCAGGCGCAGCGGGATTCGATGCTGGATATCGAGATCGAGACGCTGCCGGGTGTGATCCTTGGCCATAAGAACATCCCAGTGCAGTCCGTGGGCTGCTATGTCCCGGGTGGCAAGTTCCCGATGGTGGCCTCGGCCCATATGTCGGTGGCAACGGCAAGCGTGGCGGGGGTGCCCCGGATCATTGCCTGTACGCCTCCGTTTCAGGGCAAGCCGAACCCGGCGGTGATTGCGGCAATGCACCTGGGCGGCGCGCATGAGATTTATGTGATGGGCGGTATTCAGGCCATCGGCGCGATGGCTTTGGGGACCGAGACCATTGATCCCGTTCACATGCTGGTCGGTCCCGGCAACGCCTTTGTCGCCGAGGCCAAGCGGCAGTTGTTTGGCCGGGTCGGGATTGACCTGTTCGCTGGTCCGACCGAGACGATGGTAATCGCGGATGAGAGCGCCGCCGATGCTGAGCTGTGTGCCACTGACCTGCTGGGGCAGGCCGAGCATGGTTACAACAGCCCCTGCGTATTGCTGACCAATTCGCGCAAGCTGGCCGAGGAGACCCTTTCGGAAGTGGATCGCCTGTTGGGCATTCTGCCGACGGCCGGGACCGCGAAAGTGTCTTGGGACGAGTATGGCGAGGTGATCGTCTGCGACACCTACGATGAAATGCTGCAGATGGCTGATGACATTGCCTCCGAACATGTGCAGGTGATGACCGACCGCGATGACTGGTTCCTTGAGAATATGACCTGCTATGGCGCGCTGTTTCTGGGGCCGCGGACCAATGTCTCGAACGGGGACAAGGTGATCGGGACCAACCACACGCTGCCGACCAAGAAAGCGGGGCGGTATACTGGCGGGTTGTGGGTTGGGAAATACCTGAAAACGCACAGCTATCAGAAGGTTCTGACCGATGAGGCGGCGACGCTGATCGGCGAATATGGCTCGCGCCTGTGCATGCTGGAAGGGTTCGTGGGCCATGCCGAGCAGTGCAACATCCGGGTGCGTCGCTATGGCGGGATCAACGTGCCCTACGGGGAAGCAGCGCCCTATCGGGAGGCGGCAGAGTAGGGGGTTCTGCCCCCGGCCTTTGGCCTCCCCCGGAGTATTTTGGAAAAGATGAAATTGGATCGGCACAGTCAGAACAAGGGTCTTATCGCGCCGCTGCGGGCGGCGATGTATGATTTCTCCGAAGCCGGAGTGCGCGGGGCGCTGGCAGAGGCGAGTGCTCCGGATGCTGTGTTCAGGCTGTGCCATCCGTTTGGGGACAGCATCGGCAGTGAGGCGTTTTTTGATACGGCTTTTCGGGACCTGTTGGGGGCCTGGCCCGATCTGGAGCGGCGCGACTACATCGTCATGGCCGGGCCGGATGGGGGCGGCGCTGACTGGGTTGGATGCGGTGGTTATTACACCGGCACGTTCGTTGGGCCGTGGCTGGATATCCCTCCGACCGGTCATCAGGTGACCATGCGGTTTCACGAGTTCTTTCGGTTCGAGAATGGTAAACTGGTCGAGATGCAGGCGCTTTGGGATATTCCCGAAGTGATGATGCAGGCAAATGCCTGGCCGATGGCCCCAAGTCTGGGGCGCGAGTGGCATGTGCCAGGTCCGGCGACGCAGGATGGGTTTGTGCCCGGACCTTATGATGCGGCAAAGGGGCAGGCCGCGTGCCAGCATATCATCGACATGCTGGATCACCTCAAGAAACACCCGTCAGAAGGCGGCCCCGAAGTGATGGAGATGGAGCGGTTCTGGCACCCTCGAATGAACTGGTACGGGCCGTCTGGGATTGGCACCGGGCGGGGCTATGCGGGGTTTCGCAACTGGCACCAGATTCCGTTTTTAAACGGAATGCCGGATCGCGGGCAGTATGTGGACGAGATCACCTATCACTTCTTCGGCGATGGCGACTATGCGGCTGTTACGGGATGGCCCAACATGATCCAGACGGTCACGGATGACGGCTGGATGGGCATTGCGCCCTCGGGCCAGCGGATCACCATGCGCAGCCTTGATTTCTGGCGGCTCGAGGAGGGCCGGATTCGGGAAAACTGGGTTCTGGTCGATTTGCTGGACGCCTACCGGCAACTTGGCGTTGACGTTTTTGCTCGACTGCGGGAGTTCAATAAGGCCCGGAACGTGGGCCCTATTGAGATACCGGATGGAATGAGCTGATGACTGACTTGCCCCGCACCCCTTCATTTTCGCTGGATGGAAAAACCGCGCTTGTAACTGGCGCGTCCTCGGGCATCGGGCAGGGCTGCGCCGTCGCTTTGGCCGAGGCCGGGGCGCAAGTGGTTTGTGCGGCGCGCGGGGCTGACTGGTTGAACGAAACCGTTGTGGCATTGCAGGCGCAGGGGTGGTCGGCCGAGGCCGTGGTGTTGGATCAGGGCGATCTGGACGCTTTGTACGGCGTGTTTGACGGGCGCGTATTTGATGTGGTGGTGAACTCAGCCGGGACTGCGCGCCACAGCGCGGCGGTTGAGACCACGCCCGAGGATTTCGATGCGGTGACAAGTGTCAATCTGCGTTCGGCCTATTTCCTGTCGGCTTATGCGGCGAAGGCATTGATGGGCGCGGGCAGGCGTGGGTCGATCATCCATATCTCCAGCCAGATGGGCCATGTGGGCGGGGTGGATCGGGCGCTTTATTGCGCCACCAAACACGGGCTTGAGGGGATGGTCAAATCCATGGCCATCGAGTGGGGCAAGCAGGGTATCCGGATCAATACGGTCTGCCCGACCTTCATCCGCACGCCGCTGACTCAGGCCACATTCGACAACCCCGAACGCGCCGCGTGGATTATGGACAAGATCAAGCTGGATCGCGTGGGCGAGGTCGAAGACATCATGGGCGCGGTGCGCTATCTGGCCTCGGACGCCTCGGCGCTGGTGACCGGCACGTCGATGCTGATTGACGGGGGGTGGACGGCGGACTGATGGCTGAGAAAGTCACATCGCTGCAGGTTGCGCAACTGGCTGGAGTAAGCCAGTCGGCGGTCAGTCGGGTGTTTACGCCCGGAGCCTCGGTCAGCAAGAAAACCGAGGAAAAAGTGCGCAAAGCCGCCACCGAGCTGGGCTATCGCCCGAACGTGCTGGCGCGCGCGATGGTATCGGGCAAAAGTCGCATCATCGGATTGGTGGTCGGGTATCTGGACAATTACTTCTACCCCGAAGCGCTTGAGAAACTGTCGAACGGTCTGCAAAAGCATGGCTATCACGTCCTGATCTTCATGGCCTCGCGGTCGGCGGGCAATATAGACAACGTGATGGAGGAGATCCTCGACTATCAGGTCGATGGTGTCATTCTTGCCTCGGTTCCCATGTCCTCGGATATTGCGACGCGGTGCCAGCAGGCGGGTGTGCCGGTGGTTCTGTTCAACCGCAGTCAGGATATTGACGGGATCACCACTGTTGCCTCTGACAATTATGCCGGCGGGCGTAAAGTGGCCGAGTTTCTGCTGGCCGGGAGGCATGAGAAAATCGCCTATGTTGCGGGATGGCAAGGGGCCTCGACCCAGCGCGACCGCGAGGCCGGGTTCCGCGCGGCGCTAAGCGATGCGGGGCAGGACCTGTTTGCCCATGATGTTGGCGATTTCCACACCGAAATCGCCCGCGCCGCCGCGCGCCGGATGTTTGATGTGGCACCTGACCAGCGACCCGACGCGGTGTTTGTCGCCAATGACCACATGGCGCTGGCGGTGATGGATGTAATCCGGTTCGAACTGGGCCTGCGCGTGCCCGAGGATGTCTCGGTCGTGGGCTACGACGATGTGCCCCCGGCAGGCTGGCCCGCCTATAATCTGACGACGATCCGGCAGCGGGCGAACCTTATGGTCTCGGAAACGGTCGATGCGCTGTTGACCCATATTCAGGACCCGGCGGTGGCCGAGCCGCGCAAGGTGGCGATTGACGGGCCACTGATCGTGCGTACCTCGGCCCGGTTGCCCAAAGGATGGACCCCACAAAGGACGAACACATGAAAGGCTTTGATCCCAAATTCCGGGATTTTCCCGATTACATCATCGGTATCACCAAAGAGATTTGGGAAGACCGGGGCATCGCGACCCTGCACGACTACTACAGCAAGGATATCGTCGTGCGCTCGCCCGGTTCGGTGGTGTTGGGCAATCAGAACGTGATCGGCGCGACCATGGCGACGCTGGCCGAGTTTCCCGACCGGCAATTGCTGGGCGAGGATGTGATCTGGTCTGGCACGCCGGGCGAGGGGATGTTGAGCTCGCACAGGATTATCTCGACGGCGACGCATTTGGCCGAGGGTGTATATGGCAAGCCGACCGGCACCAAACTGCGCTATCGCATTCTGGCGGACTGTCATGCCATCGACAACCAGATTAACGACGAATGGCTGATCCGGGATCAGGGCGCCATTGTCCGGCAGATGGGGTGGGAGCCCAAGGAGTATGCCGCTGATCTGATCGCACGCGAGGGCGGGCCCGAGAATTGCGTCCGGCCGCTGACGCCCGAGATCGACCAGCCCGGCCCCTACAAAGGCCGGGGCAATGACAACGAATGGGGTCAGCGTTACGCGGATATCCTGACCCGGATCATGGGCGCGGATATGGGCGTGATCGAGGCCGAATATGACCGTGCGGTGCAGTCCGAATATGTGGGCGGCATGACCGGCCACGGCTGGGACCCGGTGGATCGATTCTGGATGGGCTTGCGCGCCAGTTTCCCGAATGCCGAGTTCCGGATCGACCATCAGATCGGGCGCGACGATCCGCAGATGCCGCCGCGTGCCGCGCTCCGCTGGAGCCTGTGGGGCAAGCATGACGGCTGGGGCGTGTTCGGTGCGCCGACAGGGGCGCAGGTTTATGTGCTGGGCATCAGCCATGCCGAGTTCGGGGCCTTGATTGGTGGTCAGCCGCAACTGCGGCGGGAGTATACGCTGTTCGACGAAACCTCGGTCTGGAAACAGATTTTGCTGCAAAGTGGGAAAGCTGAGTGACCGCGCGGGTTTCGTCTCTGAATGCCAGTCACGCGGCGCGGCGGTTTCATTGCCATCGCGCCTCGCTGCGGGCGCGGCGACTGAACAATCGACCTCCCGGAGGGCGGGGATTGATCCCATTGCCCTCACATTCAAGGAGATAAGGTCATGAGTACCATCCAGCAACGCATCGTCCGCTATGGCGAATTGAAACCCTGCAAAACCGCTTTTATCGATGCCCATACCCCGGGCAGCGATCAGAAGGAAAACTTCACCATCATCGGCGGCGGCGTGTCCGAGTCGCCCGACCAGCACGTTCACATCACCGACAAGATCGGCTTCAACATCGGTGCGGCGGGGCAGCCGCCGAAATGCCGCAACTCATTGCACAGCCATACAACGGCCGAGGTGTTCTTTGTCGCCAAAGGCCGCTGGCGGTTCTTCTGGGGCCGCTACGGCACGGCGGGCGAGTTCATTGCGGAAGAGGGCGACATCTTCAACATCCCGACCGGCATCTTTCGCGGGTTCGAGAATGTGGGCCAGGACTACGGCATGATCATGTCGATGCTGGGCGGCGACGATGCGGGCGGCGGTGTCACCTGGGCCCCGCAAGTCATCGAGGATGCGCAGGCGCATGGGCTGATGCTGGGCGATAACGGCGTGCTTTATGACAGCAAAAAGGGTCAGGACCTGCCCCATAACGTGCGCCCGATGCCTTTGCTGACCGAGGAGGAACTGAAAGCCTATCCCGAGGTGCCGGTCGAGGCCGTGATCGGCAAATATGTCGCCCGCTACTGGGACCTGATGGCGCTGGCCGCCGACAAGCCTGCCGTGGTGATCGGTGAAAACGGTCTGATCAAGGACAAGCCGGGGTTCGAGGTCGATTTCCTCGGGCGCGGCTCTTGCGTGGCGGAGCCGGTGGCGGTGGGCAAACCGGTCGTCCTTATGCCCGCCAGCGGCCATTGGCGGATTTCGGTGGACGGGTATGAAACCACTTTGTCCGTGGGGGACACCGCGCTGGTTTTGCCGGGCGAAGCCTATAGCGTGCAGCCTTCGATGACCGGGCAGGCGGGGCTGTACCGGATCACGGCAACCGACGATCCTGCGGGTGCGACCTGGACTGGCAACTGAGCGAAGGAGATCCCGCATGACCAGAATTGAGACCACGCATGTGGGGTCTTTGCCTCGATCTCAGGAGGTGGTGGATTTCATCTTCGCGCGCGAGCGCGAGGGAGCCTATGATGCCGCTGCTTTTGATGCCTGCATGGCCAACGCCGTATCGGACACCGTGCGCAGGCAGGTGCAGGCCGGGATTGATATCGTCAGCGATGGCGAGACCTCCAAGATTTCCTATGCGACCTATGTCAAGGACCGCTACACCGGCTTCTCCGGCGACAGCCCGCGCAATGCGCCTGCTGATCTGAAGATGTTTCCCGGTTTCCTGCAACGTCTGGCCGATGATGGCGGCACGCCGCAATATGCGCGGCCCATGTGTACAGGCGAGGTGCAGTCGAAAGGACAGGGAGAGTTGCAGAAGGACATTGCCAACCTCAAGGCGGCGATGGCGCAGCATGGGGTCGAGCGTGGGTTCATGAATGCGGCCTCGCCGGGCGTGATTTCCCTCTTTCTGCAAAACGATTTCTACAGCAGTCGAGAGGCTTATCTGGCCGCCTTGGCCGATGCGATGAAAGAGGAATACGAGACCATCGTGGCCGCTGGGCTGGACCTGCAACTGGATTGCCCCGATCTGGCCTTGTCGCGGCACATGCTTTTCACCGACCTGTCGGATGAGGATTTCGTCCGGATCGCTGACATGCATGTCGAGGCGCTGAACCATGCCTTGCAGAACGTTCCTCAGGACCGAGTGCGGGTGCATATCTGCTGGGGCAACTATGAAGGGCCCCATTGCTGCGATATTGCGATGGACACGGTGTTCTCGACCCTGATGCGCACCAAATCCCGCTATGTTCTGTTTGAGACATCGAACCCGCGTCATGCCCATGAATGGACCGTGTTCCGGGACCGCCGGGCTGAGATTGCCGACGACAAGGTGCTGGTGCCGGGGGTTGTCGATACCACGACCAATTTTGTCGAACACCCCGAACTCGTCGCCCAGCGGATCGAGCGCTTTGCGGGGATTGTCGGCGCAGACAGGGTGATTGCGGGCAGTGATTGTGGCTTCGGCACTTTCGCCGGGTTCGGCGCGGTTGATCCGGATATCGCCTATGCCAAGCTGGCCTCACTGGCGCAGGGGGCAGAACTGGCGTCCAAATGATACCGCTGATCCTTTTGCCCGGCATGATGTGCGACGCGCGCCTGTTCGGCCCGCAGAGTGATGCCTTGTCGGGCACGGTGCCGCTGATGAGCTTCCCACTGTCCGAACAAGACAGCGTTCAAGCGATGGCCGGGCATGTGCTTGAAAACGCTCCGCCCGTCTTTGCGCTGGCGGGTCTGTCCATGGGCGGGATCGTCGCGATGGAGATCGTGCGTCAGGCCCCCGACCGGGTGAAGAAGCTGGCGCTTATGGACACCAACCCGCTGGCTGAGACTGAAGCGGTGAAAGCGCGGCGCGGCCCTCAGATGGAGGCCGCCCGCGCGGGCCGTCTGCGTCAGGTGATGCGGGATGAGATGAAGCCCAACTATCTGGCAGACGGTCCCCGGCAGGGGGCCATTCTGGATCTGTGCATGGCGATGGCGATGGATCTGGGGCCGGATGTGTTCCTGCGCCAGTCGCAGGCCCTGATGACCCGCCCGGATCAGACGGAAACGCTGGCCGGATACGACGGCCGGACCCTGATCCTGTGCGGTCGCGAGGATGGGCTGTGCCCTGTCGAGCGGCACGAATTGATGCATGATCTGATGCCAAACAGCGTGCTTGAGATCATCGAAGGTGCCGGGCACCTGACCACTCTGGAACAACGTGACAAAACAACCGCGGCGCTGGTCCGCTGGCTGGAGGCCCCATGACACCATCCCTTCTGGCATTGTTGCGCAAGGTCGACACGCCCACCGTCTGCAACGCCATCGAAGTGGCGCAGGGCAAACGCGGGTTTGACCGGTTCACGCGCGGCACGATGCTGTGTTCCGCCCCGTCCGAGCCTGCCGTCGTCGGCTATGCCCGCACTGCGAAGATTGCTGCGGTTCAACCTCCGTCCGAGGCCCCCGTGATCATCCGCCAACGCCGTATGGACTATTACCGATATATGGCCGAGGCCCCTGCGCCCTCGGTCGCGGTGATCGAGGACGTGGATTACCCGCACTGCATCGGGGCTTATTGGGGTGAGATCAACACCAGCGTGCACAAGGGGTTCGGCATGTCCGGGGCCCTGACCAACGGCGTCATGCGCGATCTGGGCGATCTGCCCGAGGGGTTTCCGGTGGTTGCAGGCTCGGTCGGGCCCAGCCACGGGTTTGTTCACGTCCGGGAAATCGACACACCGGTCTCGGTCTTTGGTCTGACGATCCATCCTGGTGATCTGATCCATGCGGACCGGCATGGTGCGCTGGTCATCCCCGGCGATCTGGAGGGGCAGTTGGAAGCTGCGATCGAAAAGATGGTCTCGACCGAGCGGATCGTCCTGGACGCGGCACGCGCGCCCAGTTTCGATTTCGACAAGTTTCAAGCCGCATCGGCCGAGTTCGAGCGCGCCCGGGTATGACCGGGTTCAGCGTCCGAACCGGGTGATATTGCCGTCTGACGGCTTGGCTGGTATTCTAATGGAGCACCATCGGAGATTTGCCATGACCGTTCAAAAGCAATCCGTCAGCTTCACCGAAGCGGCCTATGCCTTTGCCAAGGAACTGGTCGAGGCGGGCGAATACCCCAATGTCAGCGCGGCGGTATCCGGTGAATTGACCAAGGCAAAGACCGCGCGCGAGCGTGAGAATTCGCTGCTCGAGGCAGAGCTGGAACGCCGCCTGTCGCTGCCGACCGGGGAGTGGGAGCCGGTCGGGGATGTTTCGGACATCTCGGCCGGGGCTCGGGCATATCTGGCTTCACTGAATTCACGACGCTGATGCGGCTGGTTCGCCACCCGTTTGTCGAACGGGATCTGATCGGTATCGCTGATCACATCGTTGACGTGACCGACGGCGATATCGCTGCGGCACAGCGCCGTCTGGATGAGGTCGACGCGCTGGCGCGGTCGATCCTGTCCAACCCGCTGTCGGGGATGCGGTTGCAGGGCCGCCTTTCCGGCTGGCTGGTGCGCCATGGCGGCGTGGGCAATCGGTTGACCGTCGTGTTCAGCCCCGAGCCTGAGACGGACACGCTCTATATCGCGCTGATCGCTTTCGGCGGGCGGAACTGGACGGATATAGCCGCCAGACGCCGGACCGTTCCGGTCTCGGGTTAGAAGGTCCGGGTCCGGTCGCTATCTGTCGAGCGGACCTGTTTCGATATCCAGTCAAACACCTTTCGGGGGCCCTGACCCAGATTGGTCTGTCCCCAGGACATCACATATCCGGCGTCGCTGACCACGACGTCACTTGTCACCTGCACCAACGCGCCGGACTGAATCAGCCCGTCAACTAGCCCCAGCCAGCCCAAGGCCACGCCATCTCCGGCGATGGCGGATTGCGTGACCATGTCGTAATTGTTGAAGCTGACATAGTTCTTTTTGCGCGTGCCACTGACGTTTAGCTGCTCGAACCAGCCCTGCCAGGTCTGCCATTCTGCCGATGGCGGCTTGGACAGGCTCAGAAGTTGAACGTTAAGTAAATCGGCGGAAGATTGGATTGGCCCCGTTCTGGCTAATAGCTGAGGGCTGGCGACGGCGGCCACTTTTTCCTCGATAAGCAGGACATCGCCGGGTTTCATCCGGTCGTAATGCGCCACGTGAATTTGAATATCGCAATCGTCGGTCCCTTCGACCGGTGGGGTGGGGGATGCGAGGATCTGGATCTCGATCTCATCGCCGATCTCGTCGCGCAGGACCGACAGGCGCGGCAGCAGCCAGAAGGTTGAAAACGCGAAATCCGCCGAGATGCGCACCCGTGGTTTTGACTTTCGATTCAACAAGGAAACGACGGCGAGGCCCATCTGAGTCATGGCGGGCCGGACCTCGTTCAACAGGCGCAACCCTTCGATTGTCAGCGACACGCCCCGGTGTTCGCGGTTGAACAGCGTCACCCCCAATTCCGTTTCCAACGCCTTGATGCGCTGTGAGATTGAGGACTGGGTCAGCCCCAGCGCCTCAGCTGCGCTGGTGAAATTTTCGTGCCGCGCGACCTCGTCAAAGGCGTGCAGCGCGACCAGGTTCCGGCTGAGTTTGCGATTAATTTTGCTAATGTCATCCATAAAAATTCAACTACTGCAAACTTAATCGAATCTGTACCAAAACTTAGGCAAATGGGTACAATAAGACCCGCAAGGCCAGATTTTGGGGAGATATAAATGACAAGCCTCGGCAATTCGCAGCAGGTCCATCCTGCGGTTCACATGCATGTGGACGAAGTAGAGAGCGGCAAATTAAGCCGCCGAGAGTTTCTGACCCGTGCAACAGCACTGGGTGTTTCGGCATCTGCCGCCTATTCGATGATCGGTCTGGCGCAGCCCGCGCGCGCCGCCGTCAATGTCCAGCAGGGCGGGACGATCCGCATTCAGCAGGTCGTGCGCGCGCAGCTTGATCCGCCGCTCTATAACTGGCCGCAGCTTGGCAACGTGGTGCGCGGTTTTCTGGAATATCTGGTCCAGTACAACGCGGATGGCACGTTCGAGCCGCGCTTGCTGGAAAGCTGGGAGGTCAATGACGACGCCACCCAATACACGCTGCGCATCCGTCCCGGTGTGAACTGGAACGACGGGCGCGGCACGCTGACCGCGCAGGATGTGGCCTATAACTTCGGGCGCTGGTGCGATGGCACATGGGAAGGCAACTCGATGGCCGCGCGCATGGGCTCGTTGCAGAACGATGCTGGCGACGGCCCGGCGGATGGCGCGCTTGAGGTTGTTGACGATCTGACGCTGAAGCTGAACCTGACCCGGCCCGATATCACCATCATCCCGGCGGTCACCGAATACCCGGCGGCGATTGTTCCCGATGGCTGGTCGGGCGACCCGGCGAATGATCCTGTCGGCACCGGACCTTACAAGCTGGTCGAATATGCGGTCGGCGAAAAGGTCGTGCTTGAGAAGAACACCGATCACGAATGGTGGGGCGAAGGGGCCTATCTGGACCGGATCGAGTTCATCGACTACGGCACCGACGGCGCGGCGCATCTAGCGGCGGCCGAGGCGGAAGAGATCGACATGACCTATGAAACGGTCGGTGAATTTGTCGAAATCTTCGAAGGCATCGGCTGGAACCAGAGCGAATCCGTCTCGGCCAACACGCTGGTGCTGCGCACCAACCGCGATTCGGAAGTGGATGGCGTTGCACCTTATGCCGACGCCAAGGTCCGCCGCGCTCTGGCCATGGCCTGCGACAACAACGTGTTGCTGGAACTGGGCTATGCCAACCGCGGGACGATTGCGGAAAACCACCATGTCTGCCCGATCCATCCGGAATACGCCGATATCGGCGCGCCGCCGCTGGACCCGGAAGGCGCACGCGCGCTGATGGAAGAAGCGGGCATGATGGATTTCGAGCATGAGATCATCTCGATCGACGATGACTGGCGCCGCAACACCACCGACGCGCTGGCCGCCCAGTTGCGTGATGCGGGCTTCAAGGTGAAGCGGACCGTTCTGCCGGGCAATACGTTCTGGAACGACTGGAACAAATACCCGTTCAGCTCGACCGACTGGGGTCACCGTCCGCTGGGGGTTCAGGTTCTGACGCTGGCCTATAAGAATGGCGTGGCCTGGAACGAAACCGGTCTGGCCAGTGACGAGTTCGACTCGATGCTGGATGCGGCCTCGGCCATTGCCGACGCGGATACGCGGCGCCAGCATATGGAGAAGATCCAGACCTTCCTGCGCGAAGACGGTACGGTCATTCAGCCCTATTGGCGGTCTCTCTACAGGCACTCGCGCCCGGGAATCGTTGGCGCGGACAGCCATCCGATCAACGAGATCCACGTGCACAAGCTGGGTCTGGAAGGCTAAACGCCTGACTGAAATCGAAGACGGCGCGCCCTTGGGCGCGCCTTTTTCGTTTTGGGGTGGCCGGATTACCCCCGGATGCGCTGCATGTCCTCTTTGCTGAGGAGGATTGGAAACTCCTCGCGCACCTGCGCATCGGCAGCGCCGAAATGGTTCGGGAAATGGCTGCCCAGAATGGCATTTGCGCTTTCATGCGCCCGTTCCAGCAGGTCAAGCTTGCCTTCATTTTCCCACGTGTCGGTGCGGGCGCGGTCCATCAATTGAGGATAGACGAATTCGGAATTCATGAAGCCCAGCGTGTGCGGGTTGCCCAGAAAATGACCGGGGTCGATGGCGCAGGTGTGGATGACATCCACTGCCAGCGTCTCATCCGTGACCTCGATGCCGCGCAAGGAGCGCAGGATCATCCCGCCCGCCTCATTGTCGATGACCATGCTCTCAAAACTGCAGCCCATCAGGCTGCCCAGCATGCCGCCGAACTCGCACACCCGGTTGGCCCCGGCATGGGCGGCGAGTGAGAAGGTCAGAGCCTTTTCCAGCCCGTACTGCGCGTCGGGCAGTTTCGCATCGGTCATGCCCGCCCCGACCGAGGTGGGCAGGCCGTAGAACTGCCCCATCTGCACGGCGGCGGCCCCGATCAGGGCCTGCTCACCGCTACCGCCGGTGAAGGACCCGCTGCGCAGATCGGTGATGAAGGGCCATGCGGAAAAGCTGACCGGGCAGCCCGGTTTGATCAGGTTGGCGATGGCCACGCAGGCCAACGTTTCCGCCACCGCCTGCACCAGCGTTCCGGCCAGCGTTGCAGGCGCGGTTGCGCCCGCCTGCGGCGGCACGGCCAGATCGACGGTCAGGCCCAGCTTGGCGGTGTCGATCAAAATCTCCATATTCTCGCGCCCGATGCGCAGGGGCGAGACGATGGGACAGCCGCCAAACACGACCGAGGGCTTTTTCAGAAACGAGCCCTCGCCACCCGAGGCCAGATCGAACATGCGGATGGCATGCGGGATATGGCTACGGTCGCGGAAGGCCATGCAGGCCGGTTTCTGGCTGGCCGACAGCATGGCGTAGACCATGTTCATGTCATGGGTGAAATCATCCTGTACATCGGTGGCCAGAACGGTTGCGCCCAGCATGTGAATATTGTCCAGCCTATCGACCAGCCGGGTGAAATCGTAGATGTCGCGCAGCTCGGAGGGGCGATAGGACTTGGTCTTGGCGTCAAATGTCGTGACGGCCGTGCCCGAATTGGCGAAATAGACGCTTTGCGCGGTGCAGTGCATGTCGTCCTTGCCCGCGCGGTCTCCCCGCGCGTGGACGTAGTATTCTCGCGCGGCGCCCGCCAGCAAATCCTCCATCAATGCGCGGGGGAAGCACAGGCGGTTATGCTCGTTCAGCACCGCGCCCTTGGGCAGCACCAGATCCAGCAGTTCGGGGAAGTGATCCGCAAGGCCGGTCTGATCCAGAACGGTCAGGGCGGCGTTGTGGATGGCCTCCATATCCGTTTGCGACAGCGGGCGGTAGCGGCCACCGGCGATGCCGCCGTGGACGGCTTCGTTGCCGGTTGTGGTCTGTTGCAGCGCGATACGCGCCGCGCGGCCGCCGCCGCGGCGACGGGATGTGTTTAGGGTGGCTTCGGTCATGGCGTCTCCTCCCGCAGATCGGTGATTTCCCGGCGGAACCAGTCTTGTTCTGCCGCATGTTTCGGGCGTTCGAAATCGCGCGCGGCGCGGTGCCCGTCGAAAACCGCATCGGCGATCAAGCCGGGTGAGGCGGCATCGCCGATCAGCTCCAGCGTTTTAAGCCCCTTGCCCTGCAACGCGTCATAAAGCGACGTGTTGCGCTGCCGTTCCGTGACTAGAACGACCGAGGTGCAATCGACCGGGCTGTGCCGCCCGGTATAGGTGCAGGCCGTGGTCGCATGATCGGGCGCGATGCTGTGCAGCACCTGATTGCAGCGGATGTCCACGCCCAGTTCGATCAGCCGCGCCTGAATGCGGTGCTGTTCCAGCGTGTAGGCCGAGAAACCCGAGACCGCGCTGTCCGGCGTCACGAACGTCACCTCGCAGCCGATCTGCGCCAGCTTTTCTGCGATCACCCCGGCCAGATAGATGTGGTCATCGTCATAGACCAGCACCGAGCCTTCGGGCTCTGTTCCGGCCATGATGTCGTCGGGCGTGTAGACAAAGGCTGCCGGGTCGATCCGGGGCGGAGTGCGGCGGGTGTTGCGCCCGATCCCGTCTGCCCGCCAGCGCGCGCCGGAAGCCAGAAACACGTGGTCGATGCCCAGTTCCGGTACCTGATCGGCGTCCAAGGCGCTGTCGGTGAACATCTGAACATTGGCGCGTTGGCGCAGGTCGGTCAGACGGTAATCCGCGACCCGACCCCAGGCGGCCAGCCCCGGCAGGCGGCTTTCGCGCAAGACCCGCCCGCCGAAATCCATCTCGCCTTCGGCCAAGGTCACGTCATAGCCGCGCCGGGCCAGTTGCATGGCGCATTCCAAACCGGCGGGGCCGCTGCCCACGACAAGCGTTTGCTGTGCCTCACCACGCGCTGCGATGCGTTCGGGGTGCCAGCCGCGCCGCCATTCCTCGCCGATCGTGGGGTTCTGGGTGCAGCGGATCGGGATGCCCAGCCCGTCGGAGGCGGCGCAGATGTTGCAGCCGATGCATTCGCGGATTTCGTCAATGCGGCCCTCTTCGATCTTGCGCGGGATGAACGGGTCGGCGATTGAGGGGCGCGCGGCCCCGATCAGGTCAACCACCCCTTTGCGCAGCATCGACAGCATCAGATCGGGCGAGGTCAGCCGCCCGACCCCAACAACCGGCTTGTTCGTCACCTGTTTCACGTAGGCCAGATAGTCGTTTTGATACCCGTCCTGCGGCTGAAACCGCGTGGTTGCGGAGTCATTGGACCAGTCCGAGACGTTCACGTCCCAGATATCGGGCAGCTCGGCCAGCAGTTCAACCACGGCACGGCCTTCCTCGGCGGCCTGCATCCCGTCGGGGCCCAGCATTTCGTCAATGCCAAAACGAAAAGCGACGGCGCAGGTGTCGCCCACCGCCTCGCGGGTGTCTTCCAGTAACTCGCGGGTCAGGCGCACGCGGTTTTCCAGCGTGCCGCCGTATTCATCAGTCCGAGAGTTCAGGTGCGGCAGCATGAAGTGTTGGGCCAGAGTCATCCCGTGGCCCGCATAGACATAGATGATGTCGAACCCGGCCTCTTTGGCGCGCAGGGCGGCGTCGCGATGCCATTGGCGCAGGGCACGGATATCGGCCTTGTCCATCGCGCGGCCCTGTTTCGGTTGCGCAGCGCTGATCGCCATCTCGGATGGGGCCAGCACCGGCGCACGCGACAAAAGGTTGGTGGCGTGGCTGCCGTTGTGCACCAGTTGCACTGCTGCCAGCGCGCCGTGGTCATGCACCGCATCGGTCATCAGGTGAAGGGCGGGGATGTCGCGGGCATCCCATAGCCGGCCCTCGGCGAACGGGGCCAGGTCCGAGGTCGGGTGAATCTCGGTTTCCTGCGTGGACACGACGCCCCAGCCGCCCTCGGCCTTCATGCCGCGCAGCGCGGCCTCGGCACGCGGGCGGACATGGCCAAGGCCGGTGCAATGGGGGACCTGATAGAACCGGTTCTTCGCAGTAACGGGACCAAGGCGGATGGGCTGGAATAGCGGTGCATAAACCTGAGCGTCAGACATGGCGCGGCCCTTTCCTGAAGTTGATCCGTTGCGGTTCCTTTGAGTTTAGTCTTGTCGACGAATTGGCTGTCAGGCGCGTGTAAGATGGGGTTCGCCATTGGACAGTCCATCAACATCTATCCGTCCGAGATGAAGCGCACCCCGGCGGAAAGATTAAGAAAACGGCCCCAGCCCTTAATGTTTTATTCAGATTGCGACGGGGTGTCTTCGTATTGTGACCGGCGCAGATCGTTGATCATCGCCTTGGCCAGCGACACACACATCAACAACAGCACAAGGCTGAAGGGCAGGGCGCCGATGATCATCGAGTTGGTCAAAGCCTCAAGCCCGCCGCCGCCCGCGATCAACAGCGTTCCGATCACCAGGGTCAGCAACCCGCCCCAGAGGATGCGATGGGTAACACTGGTATCTTCGGTGCCGCCTGACATGATCGTGTTCATCACCAGAATGCCCGAGTCCGCCGAAGTGACCAGGAAGGTCATGGTCAGAACCACGCACATGAAGCTGATGATGGTCAGCAGATTGCCCAAGATCATCTGTTCCAGCGTCACAAACAGCGTCGCCGTGGTTGAGGCCGCAAGGATCGCCCCGTTGGCATCCCCGTTCAGTTCCAGGTCGATGGCCGAGCCGCCCAGGATCGTCATCCATGCGAAACAGACCAGCGACGGGGCGACGACTGCGCCAAAGATGAACTCGCGCACTGTGCGCCCGCGCGAGATGCGCGCCAGAAAAAGGCCGACAAAGGGGGAAAACGCGATCCACCACGCCCAGTAAAAGGTGGTCCAACCCGACTGCCAGTCGAACAGCCGCCCCGGTGTTCCCGCATCGTAGATGGCGGTTTTGGTGGCATCCGCCAGCGCGGCGGCCTCTCCGCTGAGGTCTGCGAGAAAACTGTCCTTGGTCCCCCATGCATCGGTCGCGCCGGGGAACAGCTCGGCCGCGAAAGGGACGGCCTCGGGGGGCAGGGCCGAGGCGAACTCGGCCTGCGACATCGGGGTATAGGCTTGCAGGCTGAGCGGGATAAAGTTGAGCACGTAGTCCAGCAAGGCCTGCCCGTAGGTCGTCATGGCAAAGGCAAAGGACCCGAACAGGATGAAGACAGCGAGCAGGATCAGCGACAGGATCAGATTGAGGTTCGACAGGTATTTGACCCCCCGCCCCACGCCAGACACGGCGGACAGGGTGGACATCAGCATCACCAGCGCCAAAGCCGAAATCAGCCCGGCGGTGGACGGTTTCATCACGCTGCCCGCGGTCTCCATCAGCCATTGCCCGCCGGTGATCAGGAAGGCCCCGTCGACAAGCTGCGACACGCCGTAGCCGATGGTCACGGCCACGCCAAGGATGGTGGCCACAACGCCCAGAATGTCGATCACATGGCCCGCGATACCGTTGGAATATTCGCCCAGCAAAGGCGTCAGGGCGGAGCGGATCGTCAGTGGCATGCCTCGGGTATAGGCGTAGTAGGCAAGGCTGAGCCCCGTCACCACATAGATGGCCCAGGCGTGAAATCCTGTGTGCAAAAAGGTATAGCGATAGGCCCCCTGAATTGCGTCCTGGCTTTTTGAGGCGACCTCACCCGAGACGGTCAGGGGGTTGGTTTCCCACAATCCCAGCGGCTCAGCGGTAGCGTAAACCATCAGACCGACGCCCAACCCCGCGCCGAACATCATGGAAAACCAAGAAAAATTTGAGAATTCGGGCCGTTCATCCTCGGCCCCCAACCGCATGCGCCCGGTGGCGGGAATGACGGCGACGAGGAATAGAAAAAACGCAAACACCGCGACGGAGATGTCGTAAAAGACGTTGAACTCGGCCAGCAGACCGGATTTCCAGGATCGCAGCGTGTCATTGGCTGAAAGCGGCCAGACCAAGGCCCACAGAACCAAGAGCGATACAGTGATTTTGCTGACCAGAGCAATCGGCAGGCTATAGCCTTTGTAAAACCCGGTCGACTGCCTTTCGATTTTGAGGTCTGTAAATGGCTCTTCCAGCGACATATTTCTTCCGGCCCAGCTCGGTTCCTGCGTCTTTTGCCCCAAAGTTGAGCATCTGGGAAACGCCGCGCAACTGCAACCGTTTTCAGCGCAACTCCTGTCCACAAGGGCATCGTTCCGGCTTGTCAGTCGCCGGGTTCCGGGGTTTGGTGGGGTCAGGCGCAAACAGAAAAGACGGCGGGTCATGAAACTGGAATTCCATCACATCAACTATGTGTCTGATGACGTCGAGCGATTGCACGACTTCTATACGGATGTTTTGGGGTTGCAGGACATTCCGATCGAAAACTTCCCAAGGTCCACGGCGACGGACGAAACCGGATACAACGGCAAAATCCGCTTTGCCACGGACGGGGCGATGCAGATGCATCTGGCCGAGAGGAACCTAGATGTGGCCTTCAAACATGGTGAGGCGATCAACCCGGTCGAACGTGGCCACATCGCCTTTCGCACCGACGATATCGAGGCCTTCAAGCAGATGCTGGACGACAAGGGCGTGCGCTATTCGGATTACGGCACCGCCTTTGCGAAAGAGTGGCACCAGATCTTCTTTCACGACCCCGAGGGCAATATCATCGAGGTGCATCAGGCGGTTTGACCCTGCAACCGGTGCGCCAAAGTAAGGGAATGACATGAAACAGGCTCTGATTGTGGTCGATGTTCAGCCGTGTTTCGATCCGCCGCACTGGCTGGTCGATCGCTGTCAGGCGCTGGCCTCGGGCATGCCGTCGATTGCGACCGTCCACCGCTATGATGAGCAGAAGGTGCCGTTTTATCGCCAGATCGGGTGGACGCCGCGCTCGGTGGATGACGGGCTGGTCGGGACGGATCACGTTGTCTACAAATTCGGGTACAGGCCGCCGGAAGAGGTGATCTCGCTTTTGCAAAGCTGGCAGGTGGACCGCGTTCTGGTCTGCGGCATTCAGGCCGAATGCTGTGTTCTGGCGGCGGGTTTCGCCCTGTTTGATGCGGGCCTGCAGCCGACCATTGTTGCGGATGCGGTCGCAGGCTCATCGCTGGATCGCAGCGGTAAGCTGGGGGTTGACCTGTGGCGGCATCACTTTGGGCAGGTGGTCGACAAGCACTCTGACCTGTTGCCGAGCCCTTGATCCCCGGCCAAACGGGGCGTCGGATCGCTGGCTAGAACCGGTAGGTGGCCCCAATGACCGGGCCTGACTGATCGAATTTGAAGTTATTGCCGTCAATCTCGTGATCGAACGAGATGTAGCGATAGCCACCCCGGATCAACCAGCGCTCGTTGATCGCGTAGTCGGCTGTCACCAGCACCTGCCATGTTTCGCTGTCGCTGCGAAAACCGCCGTAATCCACGAACCCTGTTGCGGACCATCGATCTGACAGTGCAACCCGTGCCCGAAGACCAATCACCGGATCGGTCCAGTTTTCATCCACGGAAACCGAGCGCCCCGGCGCGGTTCCCGGCAAAACGTCAAAGTCAGTCTCGGTTCTGAACCAGCGGAAGCCAGCTGCGACATCCACATTGGTGGTCGGGGTTTGGTAGACCCGGTATCCGAGATACCCGCTGAAGAACTGTGTGGTTAGTGAGGTTCTGAGCCCAGAACTCGTCGGGCCGGGCGTATCGTTGCTGAACGACAGGTCGGTGTAATTGTAGTCGGCCAGCAGGGACCATCGCCCGTTGGTTGCCGAAAACGCGCCCATGAAGGCCAGATCGAGGTTCTCGAGAGCGTCGGAAAAGCTGAGCGTGCCGTCCAGTGTGCCCACCGGCGTCGCCAGCGAGACATCCGTTTCCGGCATGAACAGATAGAGCGTCGCCTCGTAAGACCACTCGGACTGCTGGGCCGATGCAAACGTGCCCGTTGCCGCAAAAACCGCTGCTGCGACCGCTGCTCTTTTGGAGATTTTTCCGGTCATTTTGTCCCTCCGGCTTGATTGTGCTGTCCCGCCCCTTCTCGCAACCGGGACAGTATGCGTTATGGGAACATTAACATCAAAAAATTCGCATAAGTGCTAAATAGTTTAGTCTGACGCTCGCATGACTTCACTTGGAAAAGATGGGCCGTTTGCTAGTTGCGACGCAGCTCCGTCACCAGATGATCAATCAGCGCCCGGATCCGCGCGGTCAGATGGCGGTTTGGCGGATAGGTTGCGTAAAGCCCCAGAACCTTGGCCTCTTGCGCCTGAAACAGTAATTGCAGGCTGCCCGCGTCCAGAAACGGCTGAGCGGTGTAAAGCGGCACGCGGCCCACGCCCATACCGTCAGCCGCCATGTTGGCCACAGCGCGGGGCGAGTTGGCGCGGAAATTGCCTGCGACGGTGACTGTAAATTTGCCGTCCGGCCCTTTGAATTCCCACTGGTCCACGTTGTTCCCGGTGGCCTGCAGCAGACAGTTGTGCCGGGTCAAATCCGCCGGGAGTTCGGGTGTGCCAAACCGGGCCAGATAATCAGGCGAAGCGCAGCAGACGATCCGCATGTCCGTCAGCTTGCGGGCCACAAGGGTCGACTCTTTCAGCGCGCCGAAGCGGATGGCCAGATCGTACCCCTCATCCACCAATGAGACGTGGTGGTCCGACAGATGCAGTTCGACCGAGACCTTGGGATGCGCCTGTTGAAACGGTTTCAGCAGATGCACCAGTTGGGCCGAGCCATAGCCCGTGGGGGCTGTGATCCGGATACCGCCGGCCAGATCGGTTTGCTTCTGCTGGACCAGCCCTTCCAGCTCGTCAAACTGGTCCAGCAGGGGCAGGCAGCGGTCGAAATAGGATTTCCCCGTGTCGGTCAAGGTGACGCTGCGCGTGGTGCGGTGGAAAAGCTGCGCGTTCAGCCGTTCCTCTAGCTGAGCGACATATTTGCTGGCCAGCTTGGTGCTGATCCCGACCTGCCGCGCCCCCTCGGTGAACGAGGCATGGGTGGCCACAGCGGCAAAGGTGCGCATTCCGGTGATGGTATCCATTATCTACACATTTTTCATAGTCATTGAATGAAAAGGTATATTATCGCCATTGGGCGGGCAAGCTAAGTTGGGACCCAAAGACAGATTCACCACAGCACTTGCAAAGGGACCCATCCGATGTCTGACACCATCCGCATTCACAGTTTTCCGCTGTCCGGCCACGCGCACCGGGCTGTTTTGTTCGCCAATCTGGCGGGCATCGACCATGAGGTAACTGATGTCGATTTGGCAGGCGGCGCGCAGAAACAGGACGATTTTCTGGCGCTGAACCCGGCCGGACAGGTGCCGGTTCTGGAAGACGGCGACGTGGTCGTCTCCGACAGCAACGCAATCCTCGTCTATCTGGCCCGCAAATACGCGCCCGCCTATCTGCCAAGCGATCCGGTGCTTGAGGCCGAGGTTCAGAAGTTCCTGACCCTCGCCGCTGGTGAGATCGCGTTTGGCCCCGCCGCCGCGCGTCTGATCAACGTGTTCAACGCGCCGTTGGACAAGGCATTCACCCATGCGACGGCGGCTAAAGTGCTGGGCAAGCTCGAGGCGCATCTGAACGGGCGCGAGTGGCTGGTTGGGGATGCGCCGACCATCGCCGATGTGGCGATCTACAGCTACACGGCCCACGCGCCCGAAGGTGACGTGTCGCTTGAACCTTACCCGAATGTCCGCCGCCTGCTGGCCAATATCGAGGCGTTGGACGGGTTTGTTCCGATGCCCAAAACCGCAGCCGGTCTGAACGCCGCCTGACGCCGCCAAAAAGATGTGCCAGCCGCAAGGGCGCGGCTGGCCCACCCATTTGCGACAAGAGGCCCGCCATGATTGCGCCGGTAGCGAAAGACATCTCAGTGTTTCACGAGGGTGAGCAGATGATGCAAAGGCGGATCGGCAAGCGCGCGGATATGGAGAAGCTGGGCCGCGCGGTCATCCGGCCCTACATGCCCGACCAGCACCGTGCGTTTTTCGAGCAAATCCCGTTTCTGGTTCTGGGAAGCGTGGATGAGGACGGCTGGCCCTGGGCTTCGATACTGCCGGGCAAGCCTGGGTTCATCGGCTCGCCGACCGACAGGCGGTTGACTGTGGATGCAAATCCCGATGCGGCGGACCCGCTTGATGCAGCGCTGAAAACGGGGGCTCCGATTGGGGCGCTGGGGATCGAACTGCCCACGCGGCGGCGTAACCGGGTAAACGCGACTGTGGGCGAAATGACCGCGACCGGGTTTTCTCTGGACGTGGTGCAGTCCTTTGGCAATTGCCCGCAATATATTCAGACCCACGATATCCGGTTCGTCCGCGACCCGCATGCACGGCAGCCAGTGCAGGTCGAGCGTTTGGAACAACTGGACAAGGCCGCGCGCGAGGCGATCTCTGCCGCCAACTCGTTTTATGTTGCCAGTCACGCGCATACGCCCGGGCAGGCTTTTGCGAGCGGCGTCGATGTCTCCCATCGCGGCGGACGGTCGGGCTTTGTCAAAGTGGAGGGCGACAGCCTGCTGGTCCCGGATTTCGCCGGGAACAACTTCTTCAACACGCTGGGGAATTTCCTTCTAACCTCGCGTGCCGGGTTGTTGTTTCCCGACTATCAGACCGGTGATCTGCTGATGCTGACCGGGGCGGTTGAGGTGCTGGACGAAAACCACCCCGACATCGCGGCGTTTCAGGGTGCGGACCGGGCATGGCGGTTCGAACTGGACCACGGGTTGCGCCTGAGCGACGCTTTGCCGTTTCGTGGCGAGCTGCAGGATTATTCGCCCAACAGCCTGATGGCGGATGACTGGCCAAGGGCCGAGGCGCGCGTGCAGGCCGAAACGCAGCGGTCCGCGTGGCGGTCGGTTCGGGTTGCCGGGATTCAGGATGAAAGCGAGACCATTCGGTCTTTCACGTTTGAGCCTACGGATGATCTGCCGCTGCCGCCGTTCGAGCCGGGCCAGTTCCTGACGATCCGGGTGCAGCCCGACGGGCAACGACCTCTGACCCGGACCTATACGGTGTCCTCGGCACCGGGCGAGGATGGGTATCGTATCTCGGTCAAGCGTGAGCCCGGCGGTTTTGTCTCGAACCATGTGCACGACAGGTTTACGGTCGGGGATCGGGTCGAGGTCAAGGCTCCCAAAGGCCGGTTTGTCTTCGACGCAAGGGCCGCGCGGCCCGCGGTTCTGCTCGCCGGAGGGGTCGGGATCACCCCGATGATGTCGATGGTGCGCCATGTGCTGAGCGACCCGCAAAACCTGCGACCTCTGACGGTGTTCTATGCCGCGCGGACAACTGGCCAGCGCGCCTTTCATGCGGAACTGCGCCAGGCCGAGGCGGTCAGTGAGGGACGTATCCGTTATCTCTCGGTCATTGGACGGCCTGACGAGGGGGATCAGGTGGGCGTGGATTTCCATGCCGAGGGGCGTATCAGCCCGGATCTGATCCGCGAGACGCTGGCTTTGGACGACTATGAATTCTACCTCTGCGGCCCGCCCGGCTTCATGCAGGCGGTCTATGACATGCTGCTGGGGCTTGGCGTGCGGGATGACCGTATTTTGGCGGAAAGCTTTGGTCCAGCGTCGCTGAACCGGCGCTTGGACGTTGCAACAAAGGCATTCGAGCCAGAGCCCGAGGCGCGATCCGCGACAGTGACCTTCACGGCGTCCGGCAAAACCGCCGAGTGGCAAGCGGGTGGTACCACGCTTCTGGAATTGGCCGAGGCGCAGGGTCTGACCCCGTCCTTTTCCTGCCGGGGCGGTTCCTGCGGCAGTTGCCTGACCCGCCGGATCGCAGGGAAGGTTGCATATCGGACACCGCCCACACCGGACCATTCCGCAGATGACGTTCTGCTGTGCTGCGCCGTTCCCGCCGCAGGGACAACTGACCTGAAACTCGACCTCTGAGACCTGTGCAAAAAGGATGACCGATATGAAAACCCGCCCGCCGCTGCCGCCCTTCACCCGCGAGACCGCGATCGAAAAGATACGGTTGGCTGAGGATGGCTGGAACAGCCGTGATCCAGCCAAAGTGGCCAAGGCCTATACGCTGGACACCAAATGGCGCAACCGCGTGCATTTCGTCACCAACCGACAAGAGGCCGAGGCTTTTCTGACCGGCAAGTGGATACGCGAGAATGAATACCGGCTGATCAAGGAGCTTTGGGCGTTCACCGAGAACCGGATTGCGGTGCGCTACGCCTATGAATGGCGCGATGACAGTGGCAACTGGTTCCGGTCTTACGGCAATGAGAACTGGGAATTTTCCCCCGACGGCCTGATGCAGAACCGTCATGCCAGCATCAACGATCTGCCCATTCGGGAAGAAGACCGTCTGTTTCGCTGGCCGCAGGGGCGACGCCCGGTTGATCATCCGGGCCTGTCCGAACTTGGACTGTAGCCGGAAAACGGGACCGGCGCGCGCCGGTCCCTGCTTATCTGATCAAACGCCCTCGGCCCGCTCCAGTACGGTGCTGTAGGCGATACCGCTGCGCAGGCTGCGGAAATCAGCATAGATCTTGCCGTCTTCGATCCGGGCGTCGATCAGGCCGTTGACTTGGCGTTCGGGGCCGGTCCGGGTTTCGATCATGGCGATGGTGCCGGACCCGTCCTGATTGAACGTGCCGGTCACCTGCGCTTCGCCCCAACGGTCCGAGCTGGCGCGGCTCCATTTGCTGGTGCCCCAGAATACATTGTCCTGCTGTTCCTTGATCTCAAGCACCCACTCGGATTCGTTGAATCGCGGGGCACCGTCGCTGTGTTCGTTGGGCAGGCCGACCACGGTATGGTTGCCGCTCCAGACGCCGGTCAGGTCGGGCGTTGTGTCGGCAGAAGCGTGGGTCGAAAGGGCAAGGGTGCTGGCCAGGGCGGCGGCACCGATCAGTTTGGCTCTGGTCATGATTTCCTCCGTTTCCTTTGCATAGATGTTGGAAGCGGAGCGGGAGATTGCTATGGCCGGGCCCGATTATAAAGGAATGTTCATCTGCGCTTCATGGGCGGCTTGATCAGTCCGACGGCAGCGGCGGCAGTGCAGGGATCATCTCGTCCAGAATGGCTCCGGCCTCGTATCCCAGCAGATCGACCTCCATCCGGGCGGGGTCGCCAAAGGCCCATTGGCCGACAAGCCGCTGCATCCTGACATAGCCCGCGTGTTTTGCCAGCGCGTCGGTCCCATGTGCGTTTTCGGCAAACAGCACCTGCCCGCCGGCGACTTTTTCCGGCATCACGCGTTCCAGATACAGCCGGACCACGTTGACGTTCTTCACGCTCGATCCGCCGTGGTGCAAGATATACATCTTGTCCCAGTCCTGCTTGGTCATGGCCGCCCGCGCGTCCGAGACCGCCTTGTGCAGCGCCGTCAGCTCGGCCCGCGCGGTCTGGCGCATGTTTTCGGCCCAGATCGGGCGCATGTCGTTGATGGCTTTGGTGACCGCCTCGCGCGTGATCTGGTCTTTGGTCAGGGCGTCGGTGACAAAGCTGCGTGCGGTGTTCAGCATCTGTTGCTGGCCGGTCAGTAGCTCTGGAGACAGGCCGAGGTCTTCAAGGGCTGGCAGAAGCGTGTCGATCTGGGTCGCGATTTCCGAGAACTCCATTTTCCAGCGGTCACTATCGGTCGCATCCTCGGGCCACGGGGTCACCGCGCCGATGATCCCCAGCAGGACGTGCGAGGTGGATTTGAGGTTCTGATACAGCGGCGCGTTTCTGGTATAGCTGGCCTCACCGTTTTCCGAGATCACCGTGACGTCACGGGCGATGACCATGACGGGCCGCGTTGCCTCGGACAGTTGGTCCTGACCGCGGTGGAAGATCGACAGCATCGCTTTGTCGAACGTTTGGATCGCGGCCTCTGCGTCGCTTTGATTGGCGGAGGCTGGGGCCGTGCAGATCCAAAGGCTCAGGCCAATTGTGGCGGCTAAATCCATGCCGCGCCGGAGAATTGAGTTTTGCATATCCCACCCCCTGAACTCGGTTCGCCTGGGCATGATACCGTGTTCGGGGCTTTGGCGCGAATGTCAGGTTTGGACTATCCAAGTACCATGTCGCCGGGCAATGAGTGCGACACGACGCGTCGGGCGTTGGGGATGTCATTGGCAAGCGCGCGGTCTTTGGCCGCGTCGGGCGTCAGGCCATGCGACAGCCACCTGTCCGTCAGCCGGGTTTCGAGGGTCTGCAGATCGACATCCAGAAACACCCGGACCGACCACAGGCTTTGCAACTCGGCCCAGCCGGGTTCATCCAGCAGCAGGTAGTTGCCTTCGACCAGAACGATCCGTTGGTCTTTTGTGACGATGGAGCGGGCGGCGATGGCTTTGTCCAGATCACGGTCAAATTCGGGGACGGCAACATCGTCTTCGGTCTTCAACCGGATCAGAAGCGCATGGAAACCCGCAACATCGAAGGTTTCCGGCGCGCCCTTGCGGTGCAGCATGTCGCGCGCGGTCAGGATGGCGTTGTCGTAGTGAAACCCATCCATGGACAGCAGACCGGTAGGATGCCCGCGCTGGTTCAGCTCTGCCTGCGCCAGTGCCGCGACCGTCGACTTGCCCGCACCCGGCGGGCCGGCCACAGCCACCAGATGCCGCCCATGCTGGGGCGGCAACGCGGCGGCGGCATCGGCGATCCGCTCTGCCAGCGTTGTGGGAGAGGCGGCGTTGTTACTCACGCCGCCTGATCCTCGGCGGGCGGTTCCTTGGCGCCGGTCATGAAGGCCACGGCGTCGGACATGGTGTAGTCCTTGGGGTCGATCACGCAGAGCCGTTTGCCCAGGCGGTGCACGTGGATGCGGTCGGCGACCTCGAACACATGGGGCATGTTATGGCTGATCAGGATGATCGGGATGCCGCGCGATTTTACGTCGAGGATCAGTTCCAGCACCCGGCGGCTTTCCTTTACCCCTAAGGCGGCGGTGGGTTCGTCCAGAATGATGACCTTGGATCCGAACGCCGCCGCGCGGGCCACGGCGACGCCCTGCCGCTGGCCGCCCGAAAGCGTCTCGACCGCCTGATTGATGTTCTGGATCGTCATCAGGCCCAGTTCACTCAGCTTGTCGCGGGCGAATTTCTCCATCGCCGGGCGGTCGAGCATGCGGAACACGGACCCAAGCGGGCCTTTGCGGCGAATCTCGCGCCCCATGAACATGTTATCGGCAATGGACAGGGCAGGGGACATGGCGAGCGTCTGATAGACGGTCTCGATCCCGGCCTCGCGCGCGTCGATGGGTGAGTGGAAGTTCACCTTGTGCCCGTCGAGCCAGACGTCGCCCTCATCCGGTGTGACCGCTCCTGACACCGCTTTGATCAGGGTGGATTTGCCTGCGCCGTTGTCGCCGATTACCGCAAGAATCTCACCGGGCATAAGGTCAAAGTCGCACTGGTCCAGCGCCGTGACCTTGCCGTAGCGTTTCACAAGGTTTCGTCCTTTGAGAATGGGTTCCATCACGCGGCTACCTTTCTGATCCACTGGTCCACGGCAACGGCTGCGATGATCAGGATGCCGATCAGCAGGAAGGTCCACTGCGCATCCGCGCCCAGCAGGCGTAGGCCCAGAGTAAACACGCCGACAATCAGGGCTCCGAACAATGACCCGAGGATCGAGCCGCGCCCGCCGAACAGGGAAATGCCGCCGATCACAACCGCCGTGATGCTTTCGATATTGGCCAGTTGCCCCGATGTGGGCGAAACAGACCCGATCCGGCCAATCAGCGCCCAGCCCGCAAACGCGCAAATCAGGCCCGATAGCATGTAGACCGACATCAGCGTGCGGTGCACGTTAACGCCGGAAAGTTCCGCCGCCTCGGGATCGTCCCCAACCGCATAGACATGGCGGCCCCAGGCTGTGTGCCGCAGCGCGTAGGCAAGGCCGAGGATCAGTACCAGCATGAAGATCACGCCAACGGTGAAGACCGCGCCGCCCACGTTGAATTTGGCCCCGAACAGCTGGAGGATCGGCGCGTTGTCCTCGATATCCTGTGAGCGGATGGTTTCGTTTTGTGAATACAGGAAATTCGCCGCCAGAACGATTTGCCACATGCCCAGCGTCACGATGAAAGGCGGCAGTTTGATGCGGCTGACAAGGAATCCGTTGACGGCCCCGATGGCAGTTCCGACCGCCAGCCCGCACAAGATCGCGACCGAGGGCGGCAGGCCGTAGCGAAAAGTGAACTGCCCCATTACCACCGAGGACATTACCATGATCGCCCCGACGCTCAGGTCGATGCCCGCTGTCAGGATCACAAGGCTTTGCGCCGCCGCCACGATACCGACGATCTGCACCTGCTGCAGGATCAGGGTCAGCGCGAAGGGTGAAAAGAACTTGGCCCCAAGCAGAACGCCAAAGATGACGATCGCGGCGACAAGGACGATCAGCGGCACGAGGGATGGGTTGATATGCAGAAAATGCTGTATCGTCCCGACGAAGCCTCGATGGTGATCGTCAAACTCGGCGACCTGTTCCGGGCTGCCCTGCGCGGCGGCCTCGAAATCGTCGGATTTCCCGGAAGTGTCGGACATAGAGAATCCCCCATGCGTCAAGCGCCCGTCTTGGGATCACTTTAGCAAGAAATTTGGGTGAGCAGGCAGTTTGGGTCAGGAGGCCGCCTTGGGCAGCCTCCCGCACACTCAGCTTAACCCCAGCAGAGGTCCATGCCTTCTTTGACCGAGATCGACTCGACGCCATCGGCGGCCTTGTCGGTCACAAGGGCCACACCGGTGTCATAGAAGTCTTTGCCCGGTGTGTTTTCAGGCTTCACGCCCTCATCCGCCCATTTCTTCACGGCCTCCACACCCAGCGAGGCCATCAGCAGCGGATATTGCTGCGAGGTTGCGCCGATCACACCGTCCGCAACGTTCTGAACACCGGGGCATCCGCCATCGACCGAGACGATCAGCACGTCATTTTCACGCCCGATGGCTTTAAGCGCCTCATACGCGCCAGCGGCGGCCGGTTCGTTGATCGTGTGCACAACGTTGATGGTCGGGTCCTTGGCCAGCAGGTTCTCCATCGCGCGGCGGCCGCCCTCTTCGTTGCCTGCGGTGACGTCACTGCCGACAAGGCGTGGGTCATCCTCGTCCCCGATCACATTGGGGTCGGCCAGCTCAACGCCGAAGCCCTGCAGGAAGCCCTGATTTCGCAGAACGTCCACGGTCGGCTGGCTGACCGCCAAATCCAGCGTGGCGATCTTGGCGTCATTGGCCGCATCCCCCAGCGTGGCCTTGGCCCACTGGCCGATCAGCAATCCGGCAAGGAAATTGTCGGTGGCAAATGTGGCATCTGCCGAGTCGATGGGTTCAAGCGGCGTGTCCAGCGCGATCACCAGAAGCCCCGCATCCCGCGCCTGTTCCACGGCGGGGACAATCGACGAGGTATCCGACGCGGTCAGCAGAATGCCCTTAGCGCCGTCCAGAATGCAGGTCTCAATCGCTTGGACCTGAGTTTCGTGGTCGCCATCCACCTTGCCCGCAAAAGCTTTCAGGGTCATGCCCAGTTCTTCCGCCTTGGCGGTCGCGCCTTCTTTCATTTTAACAAAGAACGGGTTGGTGTCCGTTTTGGTGATCAGGCAGACGGTTTCGCCCGCTGCCATCGCGCCACCGGTTCCGGCAGCCAAAGCCAGCGCTGCTGCGCCCGCGAGGTTCGCAAGTTTCATCTGTAGTCCTCCCATTTTCTCCCATGCCCGTGCGGGCATACGGGTGATCGGGCGGAAATCGACCCGACCCCACAAGAAAATCATCCCAAGATTCGAAATCTGAGTCAATAAATAAATCACTCTTAATTATTATTGACAGAGATTGGCGATTTTCCCATTCTTTAAGACAGGGAGGGGCAAATTTGTCTGCCGATACAACACAGGACAACACCCCGTCAGAACCGGTTTCGGGCGTGCGGGGCACCAACCAAAGCGGCATGCGCGCGCGCAATGAACGCCTTGTGTTGTCCCTTGTGCGCAGGCATCAGGCGCTGGCCAAATCCGAGATCGCGCGGATGACAGGCCTGTCAGCGCAGACGGTTTCGGTGATCATGCGGCAGCTTGAAAAAGACGGTCTGTTGCTGCGTGGTGAGCCGGTGCGGGGCAAGGTCGGGCAGCCCTCGGTGCCCATGCGGCTGAACCCCGAAGGCGCGCTGTTCTTCGGGCTCAAAATCGGGCGGCGCAGCGCTGAATTGGTGCTGACGGATTTTCTTGGCAATGTCCGGCAGCGCGCTCGGCGCACCTATGATTATCCGACCCCGGACGCGACGCTGGAGTTTGCAAACGAATATCTGGGGCAAATGATGTCCGGCCTGTCGCCCACCGCGCAGACGCGAGTGGCCGGGCTGGGGATCGCGATGCCGTTCTATCTGTGGAATTGGGCGCAAACCCTGCAAGTACCGCAGGCGAAAATGGACCCTTGGCGGGAGACGGATATCAAGGCCGCTCTAGAGCAAACTTGCGACATCCCGATTTTCGTGCAAAACGATGCAACAGCCGCCTGTGGGGCCGAACTGGTCTTTGGTCCGCAGGAAGGGCCACGGGATTTTCTGTATTTTTACTTGGGGTATTTTATCGGCGGCGGTGTGGTCCTGAACGGCTCGATCTTTTCGGGCCGGGGAAATGCCGGGGCGCTTGGGCCGATGCTGGTTCCGACCGGGTCGGGGCTGGTGCAGCCATTGATTGACGTTGCGAGCCTTTACACGCTGGAACGCTCTGTCGCTGCGCGCGGGCAGGGGGCTTTGGTCTGGGAAACGACCGAGCATTGGGACGTGCCCGAGCCGCTTTTGAGCGACTGGCTGGATCAGGCAGCCCATGGGCTGGCCCATGCGATTGCGTCCTCGTGCAGTGTCATCGACTTCGAATGTGTGAAGATTGACGGCTGGCTGCCGCTGCCCGTCAAGGCGCGGCTGATCGAGGCAGTCACGGCCCGGCTGTCACAGTTGAACCTGACGGGTCTTGAACGTCCGATGATTGCCGCCGGCACGGTTGGCCCCGATGCGCGCTCGCTTGGCGCGGCCAGCCTGCCCTTGTCCGAGCGCTATCTGGTTGAGGCGTGACCTTGTCGCTGGAAATGTAACGGGTGGGGCCGAACCCTCTTTCCCTCCCTGAAACGGCTGGCTAAGAAACCCCTCCAGCCCAGTGTCAGGAGGACCCCTTGAACCGCATCGCCCGCACCATCGCCACCGAAATCAACGCGCGCCCCGAACAGGTCAGCGCGGCGGTCAACCTGCTGGATGACGGGGCCACCGTGCCCTTTGTTGCGCGCTACCGCAAAGAGGTGACGGGCGGGCTGGACGACACGCAATTGCGCACCCTGTCCGAGCGGTTGGTTTACCTGCGAGAGCTAGAGGCGCGGCGCGAGGTGATCCGGAACTCGATCAAGGAGCAGGGCAAGCTGACCGACGATCTGGCCAGATCCATCGCGCAGGCCGATACCAAGGCGCAGCTTGAAGATATCTATCTGCCCTACAAACCCAAGCGCCGCACCAAGGCGATGATCGCGCGGGAAAACGGGTTGGAGCCACTGGCGGATGCTATCCTCGGCGACCGCAACGCTGACCCCGAGGGCTTGGCGGCAGGCTATGTGTCTGATGCGGTGCCGACGGTGAAAGACGCCCTGAACGGCGCGCGGGATATTCTAACCGAACGCCTGACCGAAAACGCCGCCCTTCTGGGTGAATTGCGTCGTTTCATGCAGCGCGAAGCGGTACTGAGCGCGCGGGTGATCGAAGGGAAAGAGAAAGAAGGCGCCAAGTTCAGCGACTATTTCGACCATTCCGAACTGTGGTCCGGGGTGCCCTCGCATCGGGCGCTGGCGATGTTGCGCGCGTCGAAAGAGGGGATTGTGACGCTGGATATTGCGCCGGAACCGGAATTCGGCGCGGCGCGGGCCGAAAACATCGTGGCGGCGCATCTGCAGACGCGGGGCAGCGGGCCGGGTGACGTGTGGCTGCGTAAAGTGGCGGGCTGGACATGGCGGGTGAACCTGTCGCTGTCGATGATGGTCGAGTTGATGGCCGATCTGCGCAGCCGGGCGCAGGATGAGGCGATTCAGGTCTTCTCGCGCAATCTCAAAGACCTGCTGTTCGCCGCCCCGGCTGGCGCGCGGGCCACGCTGGGTCTGGACCCGGGTATCCGGACCGGGGTGAAGGCGGCTGTGGTAGACGCGACTGGCAAGCTGGTTGCAACCGATACGCTTTACCCGTTTCAGCCCAAGAACGATTTGCGCGGCGCGCAGGCGGCGATCCTGAACCTGATCTCGGCCCACGAGATCGAGCTGATCGCCATCGGCAACGGCACCGCCAGCCGGGAAACCGAACGGATGGTCGCGGACACGCTTGGCCTGCTGCCCAAATCGGTCAAGGCCCCGACCAAGGTGGTGGTGTCCGAGGCGGGTGCCTCGGTCTATTCAGCCTCGGAACTGGCGGCGCGGGAGTTTCCCGATCTGGACGTCTCGCTGCGTGGTGCGGTGTCGATTGCCCGTCGCCTACAGGACCCACTGGCGGAACTGGTCAAGATCGAGCCGAAATCCATCGGTGTCGGCCAGTATCAGCATGACGTAGACCAGCACCGCCTGTCGCAATCACTGGACTCGGCGATTGAGGACGTGGTGAACGCAGTGGGTGTTGACCTGAACACAGCCTCGGCCCCTTTGCTGTCGCATGTCTCGGGCCTCGGGCCGTCGCAGGCCGAGGCCATTGTTGCCCATCGCGACTTGAACGGGCCGTTCAACTCCCGCAGCGACCTGCTGAACGTGGCGCGGCTTGGTCCGCGTGCTTTTGAGCAATGCGCGGGCTTTTTGCGTATCCGCGATGGGGCCGAGCCGCTGGATGCGTCCTCGGTCCACCCCGAAGCCTATGATGTTGCGCGCCGAGTCGTTGCGGCCTGCGGGCGCGATATCCGGCAGATCATGGGCCATGACGGGGCGCTGAAACGGCTGCGGGCCGAGCAGTTCGTCGATGACCGGTTCGGCCTGCCCACGGTGCGCGATATATTTGCCGAGCTTGAAAAGCCGGGACGCGATCCCCGGCCCAGCTTCGTAACCGCCTCATTCACCGACGGGGTCGAGGACATTACAGACCTGAAGCCGGGGATGATGCTGGAAGGCACGGTCACCAACGTCGCGGCCTTCGGCGCGTTTGTGGATATCGGCGTGCATCAGGACGGATTGGTCCATGTCAGCCAACTGGCCGACCGCTTCGTCAAGGACCCGCATGAAGTCGTCCGGACCGGTCAGGTCGTCAAGGTCCGGGTGGTCGAGGTGGACGTGCCCCGCAAACGCATCGGGTTGAGCATGCGAAAGAACGCAGGGGCGAACCGCCGAAAAAACTGACAGATACAGATCTCTTCGGGCACCTTGTGCGTCTTGTCACGCCATTGTTAAGACGATGCTGCATAGCAGCATTGACGCAGCGGTGTTGGAAATTGACATTTTATAGTGATATTTGCCGTCCGCACGACGGATCGCCAGAAGGGCGCGGCTCGGCGTGGGTTCGATTGAAGAAAGGCGGGCAGGCGTCCGAAGGCGGGTAGAGCAAGACATGCAATATAAGAACAAACCCTATGACCGCCTGGAAATTGGCGACACCGCAGAATTGCTACGCAGCTGTTCCGTTGACGATTTCTATGTGTTCGCCAACAACTCCGGCAATCACAATCCGCTGCATCTGGCGAACCAAGACGGCGACGGCGACAACATCCCCGAGGCCGTCGCGCCCGCCATGTTCGTTGGCGCGCTGATCTCGGCCGTGCTGGGCAACATCCTGCCTGGGGCGGGCACGTTGTACAAATCGCAGAACCTCGAATTCTCGGCACGCGCCTATGCGGGGGATGAACTTTTGTCCAAGGTCACAGTCCTTGAAAAGCGCCCAAACCGCGAGGTTCTGTTCGACACAAGCGTCTCTCGCGTCTCGGACGGGGCTGTGATTGTCAGCGGTCAGGCGGTCGTGATCGCGCCGGAAAAGGAGATGGTGTTTGCCGAGCTGGACCTGCCCGGTCTGGTCGTCAAGCGGCACCGCCATTTCGATGCCCTGCTGGAAAAGGCCCATGCCCTGCCCGCGATGCCCACGGCGATTGTCGCCCCGGAAGAGCCGAACTCGCTGGGCGGGGCCCTGCTGGCCGCGCGCGAGACGATCATTCAGCCGATCCTCATCGGGGATCCGGACAAAATCACATCGGCTGCGGATGAGATCGGGGCATCGCTGGACGGGATCGAGATCGTCCCGGTGCGCGATCACTTCACCGCCGCGAACACGGCGGTGGATCTGGTCGCCGAAGGCCGCGCCAATGCGCTGATGAAGGGGCATCTGCATACGGATGAGCTGCTCAAGGCGGCGTTGCGGCGCGATAACGGGCTGCGGACCGGGCGTCGGTTCACTCATGTGTTCGTCATGGACGTTCCGGGCCAGCCGCGGCCTTTGCTGGTGACGGATGCCGCGATCAATATCGAGCCCGATCTGGAAACCAAAATCGATATCACCCAGAACGCGATTGATCTGGCGCTATCGCTTGGGATCGAGGAGCCTCGGGCCGGGGTGCTGTCAGCGATTGAGACCGTGAACCCGGCGATCCGGTCGTCGGTCGATGCAGCGCTGTTGTCGAAAATGGCTGAACGCGGCCAGATCAGAGGGGGTCTGGTGGATGGCCCTCTGGCCATGGACAACGCCGTCAGCCTGGCGGCGGCGCGCACCAAGGGGATCGTGTCGCGGGTCGCCGGGCAGACCGATATTCTGGTGGTGCCCAATCTGGACGCGGGCAACATGATGGCCAAGCAATTGACGTTTATAGCAAATGCGGAAGGGGCCGGGGTGGTGATGGGAGCGAAGGTTCCGATCATCCTGACCAGCCGGGCGGATGATGACAAGGCGCGGTTGGCCTCATGCGCCGTCGCCGCGCTGCACGCGGCGCGCCTGTCGGCAATGGCAGGAGGGATCAGATGACCCATGTCGTCACGTTGAATGCGGGATCGTCATCGCTGAAATTCGGCCTGTTCGAATTGGGCGGGTCGGACCCGGTTGCGGTCTGCACCGGGATCGTCGAACGGATCGGTGAATCCGGGTCGACCCTGCGGGTCAAAACAGCGGGCGGCACGGCCCTTGCCAATGACGCAGCCGGAGAGATACCGGATCATACCGCCGCGCTGGACTGTGTGCTGGGCGTGCTGGACCGGGCATATCCCAATTGCAAGGTAGAGGCCGTCGGCCACCGCATCGTCCACGGCGGGCCGGATGCCACAACTCCCCTGCCGCTGACGGCGGCGTCGATCGAGGCGCTGGACAAGCTTTCCCCCTTTGCGCCGCTGCATCAGCCGCACAATTTGGCCGGCGTCCGCGCGGCGATGCAGCGCTTCCCAAACGCGGCGCAGATCGCCTGTTTCGACACCGCCTTCCACCGCAATCACCCGTGGGAGAACGACGTTTTTGCACTGCCGCGCGAGTATTATGACAAGGGCGTGCGCAGATACGGGTTTCACGGACTCAGCTACGAATATATCTCGGGCCATCTGGCCGAAACCGCCCCTTTGCTGCATGCGGGCCGGGTCGTTGTTGCGCATCTGGGCAACGGCGCGTCGATGTGTGCGATGATCGGTGGGCGGTCCGTGGGCTCGACCATGGGGTTCTCGGCGCTCGACGGCCTGCCGATGGGCACCCGATGCGGGCAGCTTGATCCGGGCGTTCTGCTCTACCTGATGGATCAGGAGGGGATGAGCGCCGCCGAAATCTCGAACCTGCTGTTTAAGAAATCCGGGTTGCTGGGGCTGTCGGGCCTGTCGAATGACATGCGCACGCTGGAGCAGGCCGACACCAAAGAGGCGCGGCAGGCGATCAGCTATTTCAATTTCCGGCTGCAGCGGGAATTGGGCGCGATGACCGCTGTTCTGGGGGGGATCGACGCGCTGGTGTTTACCGGTGGAATTGGCGAGAATTCGCGGCTTGTTCGTGAACGGGTTTGCACCGGAATGGGCTGGCTGGGTGTCGAACTAGACCCGAATGCCAATGCGGATAATGAAAAGATCATCTCGACCGATCTGTCCCGGGTGGCGGTCATGGTGGTTCCCACCAACGAAGAACTGGTCATCGCCCGTGCCGCAGCCGATCTGATGGCTGTTGAAACGCCCGAGTTTCGTAAGGGAGCATAGGGGACGTCCTCGAAGGGATGGTGGTGGCGCTACTGGCTGCCGCCACCGATGTACGTCCAGCGATAATGCGGCGGTGTCGGCCCCTTGTTGCGGCCGCCTTGCTGCATCTGCTCCCACGCATGGGCCAGAATCCCGACCGAGCGGGACAGGCAGAACAACCCGCGCGCCAGCGGCGGCGCGAAGCCAAGTTCGGCGTAAATAACGGCTGTGGCCCCGTCGATATTCATCGGCACGGGCTTGCCTTTGCGGCGGGCCAATTCCGCCTCGATCTGCAGCGCGATCTGGCGGTATTTGCCCTCGCAGGCCCCGTCGGCCACCGCTTTCGTAACCAAATTCATCAGGCGCGGTGCGCGTGGGTCGGTGGGGGTGTGAAACCGATGGCCGAACCCCGGCAGGATTTTTCCCTGCGTTGCGATCCAGTCATCAAGTGCGTCCTGCAGCCCGTTGGGGTGGTCTTCCACGAAGTGATACAGGCCAACCGCCTGTTCACCCGCGCCGCCGTGAACATCGCCCAACAAGTTCACCGCGCTGGCCATCGCGTTATTCAGCGGCAGCCCGCAGGTCACGGCCATGCGGGCAGTTGCGATCGAGGGGGCTTGCGGCCCATGATCCACGGCGGCCACCAAGGCGGCCTCGAACAACTGCGCCTGCGTTGCCGAGGGTTGGTCGCCACGCACCATCAGCCAGATCATCTCGGCAAAGCTGAGATTGCCGATGAGGTCCTGAATCGGCTGCCCGCGCAATTCGATCCGGCCGGGTTCCATGTCGATGATCGCGGTTTTCCACCAGTCGGACACGTCGCTCATATCGCGCCCTCGCGGCATAGGGCGTCGATCTCAGGCTCGGACAGGCCGAGTTCGGACCAGATTGTGGTGTTATCGGCCCCAAGTTCTGGCGGTGCGCTTGCGGGCATCCGGCGGGTGCCATCCATGACCACCGGGCTGCCTGCCAGCTGCATTTCTTCGCCCTGAACATTGAGTTTTCCGATCAGCCCCCGGTCGGCCAGTTGCGGATCAGACAGGGCCTCGGGCACCGTCAGAACCTGCCCGGCTGGCACGCCCAAGGCGTTCAGGTCGCGCACCCAGTCGCTCGCCGCTCGGGTGCGCAGCGTTTTCTCAAGTTGGTCCCGCAATGCGTGGCGGTTCCGTTTCCGATCCTCGCGGGTCGCATAATCGGCGTGATCCAGCAGGTCCCCCCGCCCAAGATGCTGGGCGAGGGCCTGCCACTGCTCGTCGCGGTTGGCCGCGATGTTGATGGGGCTGTCGGCGGTGGCGAAGGTGCCGGACGGGGCGGATGTAGTGTTTTCGTTACCATGCGCGCCGGGGGTCACACCGCCGACAAGATAGTTCGAGACCACCCAGCCCATGGTCGAGATCACGGATTCGGACATAGCCACGTCCAGAAACGCCCCGCGCGGGGTGGCGTTCAGCGCGGCGGCCACGGCAAAAGCGGCGGTCATTCCGCCGACCGTATCCGCAAGCGGATAGCCGACCCGGTAGGGCGCGGTGTCCGCAGCGCCGGTGATGGACATCACGCCGCTGATGCCTTGCACGATCTGATCATAGGCCGGATCATCCCGGCGCGGCCCGTCCTGTCCGAAACCACTGATGGCGCAGTAGATCAAACGTGGGTTTTCGCGGCGCAGCACGTCATATCCAAGGCCAAGACGGTCCATGACGCCGGGGCGGAAGTTTTCGACCAGTACATCCGCTGTGCGCACCAGCCGTTTGAGCAGGTCCTTACCCCGATCGGATTTCATATCCAGCGTGACAGATTTCTTATCCGCGTTCTGCGCCAGAAAGCTGATCCCCATCCCCGCTTTGTTGCGGTCGGGGTCAGCCCCCAGAACGCGGGCAAGGTCGCCGCCGCCTGGGCGTTCGACCTTGATCACCTCGGCCCCCATCAGGGCAAGCTGGTAGCAGCAATAGGGTCCGGCCAGAACGTTGGTCAGGTCCAGAACCCGTATGCCAGCAAGCGGCTCAGTCGCCATCCGCGATCCCGGCCGCCCGCGCCCGTGCGCGCCGCGCACGGTAGCTGGGCAGCAGCACCAGCAAGGCAGCGATCACCAGCAGGCCCAGCGTCATCGGACGTTCCCAGATGAACGCGATGCCATCGTAAAGCTGCATGGAGCGGGCAAAGTTGTCCTCCATCATACCGCCGAGGATGAAGCCGATCAGCAGCGGGGCCAGCGGGTAGTCGGCGAACTTGAGCGCGGTGGCGCATATGCCGAAACCCACAAGGATCAGCAACTCGGTCGCGTTGTTCTGTCCGATATAGGCCCCCATTAGGGTGAAGAACAAAATGAACGGGATCAGGAAGTTGCGCGGAACGGCAAGAACCTTGGCGATGTAGGGGATCAGCGGCAGGTTCAGGATCAGCAGAACCAGATTGCCGATAAACATCGACATGATCACGGCCCAGAAAATCTGCGGATCGTCGATCATCAGCCGCGGCCCCGGTGTGACGTTCAGCGCGATCAGAGCGCCCAGAAGGATGGCGGTCGTTCCGGAACCAGGAATGCCCAGCGTCAGCAGCGGCACGAAAGAACCGGTGCAGGCGGCGTTATTCGCTGTCTCGGGCGCGGCAAGGCCCTTGATCGAGCCCTTGCCGAATTCTTCCTGTTCCTCTTTCGGGGCGATGTTGCGTTCGACCGCGTAGCCGAGGAAGCTGGCGATTGTGGCACCCGCACCGGGCAGAACGCCGATGAAGAAGCCTTGTACCGACTGGCGGCCCACGACCGGAGCGATGGCCTTGGCCTCGTCCTTGGTGATGCGCAAGTCTTTGATCTCGCCGTCATCGCCCTTCAGGTCCTTGGGTTTGAGGACCAGAAACAGCGCCTCGGGCAGGGCGAACATCGCCATGGCGAGGGTGATGAAGCCAAAGCCGGATTGCAGGTCCATGATGCCCATGGTGAAACGCGGCAGGTTGAACAGCGCGCCTTCGCCAACGGTTGCCATGATCAAGCCGAGGACGGTCATGATCATCGCCTTGGCCACCTGACCGGACCCGGCAAAGGCGGCGATGGCCGACAGGCCGACGACCATCAGCGCAAAATACTCGGCAGAATGGAACAGAAGCGCGACCGAGGACAGGGCCGGGGCGAAGACCATCAGCAGGACTGCGCCCAGCGTGCCACCCGCGAAACTGGCGATGGCGGCAATGGTCAGCGCTTTGCCGGCCTTGCCCTGACGGGCCATCGGATAGCCATCAAAGCTTGAGGCCACCGTGCCCGCGACCCCCGGCGCGTTCAGCAGGATGGAGGAGGTCGAGCCGCCGAAGATGGCCCCGTAATACACGCCTGCCAAAAGGATCAGCGCGGCTGAGGGGTCGCCCATGGAAATCGCGACCGGGATCATGATGGCGATGATCGACATCGGGCCGAGACCCGGCAACATGCCGATAAATGTGCCGATCAGACAGCCCGCAATCACCATCAGCAGGTTTTGGATTGAGAATGCCGTTTGCAGGCCGATCAGAAGTCCTTCAAGCATGTCAGCCTCCGAAAAAGCCCGGCAGGGGGCGCATGTAGATGCCAAGGACTTCCTGAACCAGATACCAGACGAACCCGGTTGCGATCAGGGCGACGGGCAGCATGATGTGCCACTTGCGCTCGCCCAGAATAAACGAGCCAAGGATCAGGAAGGCCGAGGTTGAGATCAGGAACCCGACAGGGCGCAGGCACAGAGCGTAGACCACCATCAATGCCAGCAGCATCAGGGCTTGACCAAGGTGGTATTCGCCCAACCGCCTGTAGTCGATATCCGCCTCTTTCAGTTCGGATTTCTCGAACCCCAGCAGGATGATGGCCGAGGCGATGATGCCCAGAACCGACAGCACTTTGGGAAAGGTGCTTGGCCAGATGGGGTTGCGCTGCATGAAAGGGGGCAAGCTGCCATCCATCGTGAACCAGGCGGCGTAGCCATAGGTCATGCAGACCCCAAGCAGAATAAGCGCGATCCAGCGATCTAGCGCCATGATGTCCCCTCCCTTATATGGTCTTTGAGTGTGGCAGAGCGGCGAACCGCTCTGCCTTGGGTGGTGCTTACAGGAAGCCCAGCTTCTTCATCAGATCGCTGATCTGCTGTTCCTGCTGCTCGAGGAAGGTCGAGAAGTCGTCGCCCGAGTTGTGGATGTTGACCCAACCGTTGCGTGAGCGCACTTCTTCCCATTCAGGGGTGTCATACATCTTGGCGATGGCGTCCTGATAGGCGACCAGCTTGTCCTCGGGCAGGCCGGGGGCAGCAAAGAAGCCGCGCCAGTTGACGAAGGTGGTGTCGATACCCTGTTCCTTCATGGTCTGCGCATCGGGGGCTGCGTCCACACGGTCGTCCGACGTTACGCCGATGATTTTCACTTCGCCCGCGTTGGCCAGATCAACCGCTTCCGAGAAGCCGGTGGACAGGGCTGCGATCTCACCCGACAGCAGGGCTGCCATGGCTTTGCCGCCTGCGTCATAGGGGATGTACTTGACACCCAGCGCGTCCTTGCCAGCCGCTTCCATCACCATTGCGGCAACCAAATGGTCCATGCCGCCCGGGACTGAGCCGCCGCCGATAGCCGTACCCGACGGGTCGGCGTCAAACGCGGCCAGGAGATCTTCCATCGAGTTGATCGGGCTGTCCTTGCCCACAACCAGCGCGGCATAGTCACCGATGGTGCCCGATACCAGCGTCAGGTCGCGGAAGTTATGTGGAAACACGCCCGTCAGCGAGCGGATCACGATGGGGGTCGAGTTGACCATCAGCGTGCCATGGTTGCTGTCTGCGTTTTCGATCAGAAAGCCGATGGCCTTGCCGCCACCGCCGCCGGACATGTTCTCGTAAGAGGCGGTGCCTACAAGACCCGCCTTGGTCAGCGCCTCGCCCGTGCCGCGCGCGGTGCCATCCCAGCCGCCGCCTGCGCCGCCGGGGATCAGAAAGTGGATGCTGTCCACGACCTGATCTTCGGCCAGCGCGGGGCCGGTCAGGCCAACAGCAGCCACGGCTGCGATCAGGGCGCGGCGGCCCAGTTTGAAAGTCGTCATGTTTTCCTCCCATTTGACAATCGGCCGCAGGGCGGCTCAGATCATGCTGAACCAAAACACATCAACCTGACATCAACCTGTCACGCGCGAAAAAACTGCTGGGACGCGATGAAATTTCTGCTGGTCGAAGATAATCAGGACCTCGCGAATGCGATCAGTTCCCGTATGCGGCTGGACGGCCATGTTGTTGATCACGCAGCGAAATTAGAGGACGCGACCGCCTTTGTGGAGACCGGCGAATACGACCTGATCCTGCTGGACATCATGCTGCCCGATGGCGACGGGCGCGATTTCCTCAAACTTCATCGCGCCAGTCATCTGGACACGCCTGTCATCGTTTTGACCGCGCGCAGTCAGGTCTCGGATCGAATCGGCTCGCTCGATCTGGGGGCGGATGACTATGTCACTAAACCCTTCGATCATGCCGAGCTTGAGGCCCGGTGCCGCGCCGTTTTGCGCCGCCAGTCCGGTATTTCGAAATCGACGATTGAATTTGGCGGCATCGTCTTTGACCCGGTGGCTGGTCATCTGACCGTCGGCGGGAATGCCGTGCCGCTCAGAAACCGCGAACTGCGCCTGCTTGAGCTGTTCGTAAATGCCCCCGGTCAGGTGTTTTCGAAACAGAAGCTGGCCGATCGGCTGTTTTCCTATGACGAAGATGTTTCGGACAACGCGATTGAGGTCTATGTGGGCCGCCTGCGCAAACATCTGGAGAAGTCTGATCTGAAAATCACCACCCTGCGCGGGTTAGGCTACAGGCTGGATCATGGCGGCTAGTCCAACCGTTTCCGGATCGCTGAGAAACCGTCTGGTGCTGACCCTGATCGGCGGGGCGGCGATCCTTGCGCTGCTGCTGTTCTTTGCGGTGCGCAACTACGCCGCCCAGGTGGCTCAGCAGGGGCAGGACAACATTCTGGGCGCGTCGGTGACGTCGATATTGGACGCAGCCGCCCTGCGGGACGGAGAGCTTGAGGTCGACATCCCCTATGCGGCGTTTTCAATGCTCACCACCCCGGCGGATGACCGGGTGTTCTATGCCATTTTCCAAGACGGAGAGTTCCTGTCGGGCTATCAGGATTTACCGCTGACCCAAGTGGCGGCAGATGGCAGATGGGCGTTCCGGTCCGGTGAGGTGCGCGGCGAAAACGTCCGACAGGTCAGTGCCAGCCGCACTTTGGTGGGGCTGGGCCGGCAGACCGAAATTGAGGTGGCGCTGGGACAGACACAGGACGCGCTGGCCGAGACGTTGGACCAGATCTCGCGCAATGCGGCGTTGCTGGGGCTGGGGTTCTTTGCGCTGGCTGCCGGGCTGTCCTTTTGGGCGACTTCATCAACCATCGGTCAGCTTAACAAGCTGACCCATTCGGTCACACGCCGCGGGCCGCAGGATCTGAGCCCGTTCCGAAAGCCGGTGCCGCGCGAGATGGCACCGCTTGTCACATCGCTGAATTCACTGATGGGGCGGCTGGACCAGTCGCTGAGCCAATCCGAAGATTTCATCGCTGAGGCCGCACATCGGGTGAGAACACCGCTGGCGACGGTGCGATCCTATGCCGATGCCACCCTGCACCGGGTCGAAAAGGAAGAAAACCGCGAGGCGTTGCGATCCATGGTCCGGGCCATCGACGAAAGCTCGCGCGCGGCGGGGCAGTTGCTGGATCACGCGATGATCACCTTCCGCGCCGACCATCTGGTGCGCGAGGATATTGATCTGGTCGCCCTCATCCGCGAGCTTGTACAGCGGCTGACCCCGATCGCTGAGATGAAGGACCTGTCCCTGTCCCTGACCGGGGACCGCGAACTGACCTATTCCGGCGATCCGATCCTGATCCAGAACGCGGTGCGCAACATGATCGACAACGCGCTGAAGTATGCGCCTACGGACAGCACCGTGATCATTGACGTGACTGCCGTTCCGGGCGTTCAGATTAAGGTCATAGATCAGGGCCCCGGTTTTCCTGCGGACGAGATCGAAACGCTGACACGGCGGTTCGAGCGGGGCCAGAACGCCACGGGCACCATCGGTTCGGGGCTGGGGTTGACCATCGCGCAGGATGTTGCCACAGCGCATGGCGGTTCGCTTGCGCTCACCAACCAACCGAAGGGCGGCGCATGCGTTATCTTATCGCTCTGATCCTTTGCCTGTTTTCCGCCGCCGCATGGGCCAGCGAATGGGAGGACCAGCGGGTCTTCAACCCGGACGCCGAAGGCGCGCGCCTGCGCGTGATCTCCAGCACCGACACCGCCTTGTTCGCGCCAATAATCGAGGGGTTCGTGGCCGAGAATCCCTCGATCTCGGTCGAGTATCTGGTAACTGGCACAGCCGATATCGACAGGCTTGTCCGGGCGATGCCCGATGCGTTCGACATCGTCATCTCCAGCGCCATGGACCTGCAGCTGAAACTGGCCAATGACGGGTTCGCCCTGCCGGTCGAGGATGTCGCCCTTCCGCCCTGGGCCCAATGGCACGACCGCCTGTTCGCCTTCACGTCCGAACCCGCGACAATCGTGGTCAATCGCGACGCCTTCGCGGGCGGGCCGATCCCGCAAACACGTCAGGACCTGATCGAAACCCTGCGCGCGCGCCCCGAGGAGTTTCGTGGCAAGGTCGGGACTTATGACATAAGGCAATCCGGGCTGGGCTATCTGTTTGCCACGCAGGATGCGCGCGCCTCCGAGACCTATTGGCGGCTGATGGAGGTTCTGGGCGGGCTGGATGTGCGCCTGTACTGCTGTTCCGCCGATATGATCAACGATCTGGCCGACGGAGAAATCGCGGTCGCCTATAATGTGCTGGGCAGCTATGCCGCTGTCAGGGCCGAGGGGAAAGACTCGCTTGAGATCATTCTGCCATCGGATTTCCAGACCACCATGATGCGCACGGCGATGGTCTTGCAGGACGCCCAAGACCCGAAATCTGCCGCGATGTTCGTGCGGCACCTGATCGCGAAGAACAGCGAACCTTCAGGAGAGGGGTTCGCGCTGCCTCGGCTGGTGTCCGGCACCGAAACGGACGAACGTGCGGCCATATCGCTGGACCCGGCGCTGCTGACCTTTCTTGATCGGTTGAAGCGAAAGAAATTCCTGTCGGAATGGGAAAACGCGGTTATTCAACGCTAGCGGGTGCTTTGGCCTGCGGGCCGTCTGCAAGGCTTTGCGGCAGGCCGTCGCTCCACTTCCGAAGTTCTTCCAGAAACCCCAGCGCGGTGCGCCCAAAGTCGGTGATCGAGTACTGGACGGAGACTGGCGCGGTATCCATTACTTGCCGGTGGACAAGGCCCTGCGCCTCAAGTTGCCTCAGACGTTCCGAGATCATCTTTTTGCTGGCCCCGCCGATCATCCGGGACAGGTCGTTGAAGCGGACCGGTTCGTCCCGCAGATGCCAGAGGATCGATCCCGTCCATTTGCCACCGATAATCCGCATGCCGCGTTCGATGGCGCAGGGCTCGGTACAGGCGTGGGCCACTGTGCGGCGACCTTTGGCGTCTTCCTCGATCATCGCATGCATCGCGCGGTTCCATCTCGTTTCAGGTGGTTACAAAAAGTATACTGGTTGCTTTTCTTTTCTTACTTGCCCAACTTCTGCTCAGGCCCCCTGCAAGTCAAGGAGGCAGCTTTGGCCTTGAGGATATGGATATGAGCAACATCCTGCCTGTGAACGACACGCAACTTTGCGAATTTGCGCCCGGACGGCTGAACGCCAGCTTGACCGAACGGGCCCGTGCGCAACTTTCTGAGCAGGCGCATGTAGTACAGATCACCTCCGTGGCCGATGTTGACAATTCCAAGGCCGAAGTTGACGCACATCTGAACCCCCCGTTTGTCGAGGTCGAAAATGTCCCAGCCTGATATCCATCTCTCTACCGCCGGAACTATGAACGGCTACAAGCCAGTCGTATTCCTCGAAGAAGCGGGCGTTCCCTACGACCTGACCCATGTCAACTTCTCCAAACAGGAACAGAAAGCGCCCAACTATCTGGCGCTGAACCCCAATGGCAAGATCCCGACGATCTACGACCGGGCCGAGGGGCGCGCGATCTTTGAAAGCGGTGCGATCCTTTGGCATCTGGCCGAAAAGTATGGAAAATTTCTGCCAACTGATCCGGTTAAACGGTCGGAAGTCATGCAATGGGTGTTCTTTCAGGTCGGCCATGTCGGCCCGATGATGGGGCAGGCGATGTATTTCCAGCATATCGCCGCCCCGAACGGGCACGAGGAACCGTTTTCGATCCGCCGTTACGTCGACGAAAGCCGCCGTCTGTTAGAGGTGATGAACACCCGTTTGGACGGGCGCGACTGGATCGCTGCCGAGGAATACACCATCGCGGATATGATGCTGTACCCGTGGGCGCGCGCCTATGTCTGGGCGCGGGTCGAGGTTGACGACCTGCCGCATCTGAAAGCGTGGTTTGATCGGATCGACGCCCGGCCTGCGGTGCAAAAGGCGCTGACCATTCCCAAGGCGAACCCGCAATTCTGGGACAAGGACGCCGACGCCAGCGCCTTTGCCAAAGAAAACGCCGCCCGGTTTGCGGGCGACGTCAAGAAAGGCTGAGCCAGAGTGCTGATGGCTGGCTTATTCCTGGGAAGAGCGATTGAGCAAACTCATTTGACTGATCCAAGTTGATTGTTAATTTGGCGTGCTACAGGGTCGCAGCCGCCTCAGCCAACCCGATCTATCAACGCCATAAGCGCCTCAGGTGACTAATTGCCTTTAGAACTTAAGAGCTCAAATCCGAGACGGCATCGTCCAAGGTCAGGCAACCACGCAGAATAAGGCCATATTTTACACGCTACAAGAGAACTGCAGAGCGCCTTCATCCATATCGGACGTTCCTCTTGGGTATTGCCTCAAGATGTTTTCGGCTTCATTCAACAGACAAGCGGTTGCGGCTGCTCCTGTCGGGCCACCATCTGCTAGTCTGACACTCCTATGTTTCGACTTTTGGTGGCTGGCCAAAAACAAATTACCCCTCTAAAGGTCTCTTGTGCGAAACTGGGTCTAGAAAGCTCTGTACCTATGAAAAAATCCGATATTTTTGTGGGTGTTTGCTATCATAAGCAATCACCGGTGATTTCCACTGAGATACTCAATCCCATTCATGTTGGTGCTGCGTCTTCTCAGGTCAAACTGGACTTTGCAATTGCTGATAATACTGGCACCAACATCTCGGACAAGAATCGGAAATGGTGCGAACTGACTGCAGCTTATTGGATGAAACACAACGTTGACGCTGATTTCTACGGCTTAATGCACTATCGTCGGCTGCTTTCTTTCTCTCCCAAAATCAAATCAGATAAGTCTTTTGTTTGGGCAAGAAAATCGGATTTTAAGCGTTTTGCTTGGGATGATCAGTCGATACGAAATCAAATGAATGTATGCGACATTGTAACCCCTCCGCTCTACAGAATTCATCCGGCTGGCTTACCGGAACTCTTGCTTACGAATTATGATATGTACGCTCGCGATCACTTCGTTAAGGACATGGACATATGTCTGGATGTTTGTCGTGAGTCTAACCGTGACTTATTCCCGTTTCTGCTTCAAACGCTGAACGACACGAAAACGCGTTTTGGTAACATGTTCATAATGCGCCGAGAATTGTTCTTCGAGTACACCGATTGGATCTTTCCAATCTTGGAAAACACAGAGCGCCAGATTGACAGTTCAAACTACGACAACTACCAATCCCGTGTAATTGGCTTTTTGGCGGAGCGATTGACAGAATCTTACTTTCGCTATGCTCAAACGGTTAAGGGCGCAAGGGTCAAGGAATGCCCAGTTGCATTTGCGGCCAAGCCTCCTCACAAAGCTCTGGTGGCAAATAAACTGAAAACCGCTGAGAGACTAATACCAAAAAAAACGGCTTCTTCTAACGTGCCGAACGAACCAATAAACATTGCGTTTGCGATCGACGAGGTCTATGCAAAGCATGCTGCCGCTTCACTTCATTCGGTCCTATTGAATGCTGAAACTCCGGCTCGTTATAACAGCTATGTCTTCCATAAAGGCGATTTGACACCGGACTCCCGCCAGAAACTTGAAGCCGTCTCCAGTGACTTTAGCGCGCGTATTGAATTTGTCGAAGTCCCTGTGGATAGTCTGCAGTGGTTGCCATTGAATCGGCCTCACATTTCTTTGACAACATATTATAGATTGGTCATGGACAAGTTTCTGCCTTCTCACGTAAAACGCGTGATCTACATGGACGCAGATACTGTTGCTACTTCGGCGCTAGAAGAGTTGTGGGATATCGATCTTGATGGTCGCATTATTGCGGGTGCACCCGACGAAGGCGGCGTTCAACAGTCTCGACGCCTTAGATTGAGTACAACCCATCCGTACTTCAACGCCGGTATCTTGATATTGGATACTGCAGGGCTCAGGCGTATGGATTTGCATGCTTCTGTTTTGAATGCGTTTGAGCAATACGGAAAATTCATTACGCTGCAAGATCAGGACTTGCTTAACATTATTTTTGAAAACCGCACCACGAGTCTTGACCTGAAATGGAACGTAAACAACCGGATCTTCATGAAAAACGAACTGGATCCCGCATACTCTGATGAGCAGTCCGACGCTGCCGCCGCTGACCCTGGCATCTTACATTTTACCGACAAGCGCAAACCTTGGCACCTAAAGTGCTACAACCCATACTATGACTTGTACTGGTTTCATCTCAACCAAACGCCTTGGGCTGAGACCAAGTTTGGAAATATGCGGCGGAGGGTTATGCGAGCATTGTGGTGCCGATTCAACTCACGTTACAGACAGAACATGTCTGAAGTCTCTCGGTGCCTTCCATAGGTCTGATGCACTGAAAAATTTTCCGATAGGTACATAAACCCGATTAGTCTGACCGACCTAAAATAAGTTGGATGGCTGACATACTCCGTTGTCTCCTGAGTGAGGAAATTCAACCTGTAGTCGCAATTTATTTGAGAAACATTTCATACTTGTCCGAGAATTCTTTCAACCCGCAAGGTCCAGCAGCAAACTCTGCGATTGCAGGGTCGTCGAAATACGCTAAGTCTCTTTTCCGGTTCCGATTTGACTGGGTAGACGTCGGTTTTCCGATTGCTTTAGACATAGCGGAGGACAAATCCGAAATAACTTGGCGACGTTTTTTGGATTTGAAAATTTTTCCGTTTCTTTCAATTATTTTCCCTTTCGATAGATCCTCAAAACAAAAGAACGGGCCAAGGGACGTTAGTATTCTGTTGTGATCCACAATGCTTTTGACATCTTGCGACAAAAGGAAAGCCTTGAACCTATGTTGTTCGGGTATTGAGCGCCAGAGATGGCTCCGCGCAGTGGGTTTCTGTTTAGCTAAGGCGAAGTGATATAGCGAAACCAGTTGTGACCTAGGATCTCTAACTGCATTGATAACCTGTACTTCCTGATCTATAATACTGTTAAGGGCATTCCGACTCCCAATATGGCCGACTAGAAACTCTCCATGGGACAATATGCGCGAAACTACATCAGCTGGAATGTCAACTCTACGCCCGTCTGGATCCCAGTGAATCTGGTTGTCAGGAGTATTGCGGTTATCGTGAAAAAAGTGATCTGCCAGATGCAAACGTACTTGCGAATAGCCTGATATCGACAAAGCTTCCGCCAGCAGGTAAGTGCCCGCCTTAGGCACAGTATTGACAACAACTTTCGGCAGATCGCTTGGTTTTGGTGCCCCTAATCCAAAAATGTGCTTTAAATAGTGTTTCGCACCCGATACTCTCCGAAAATTTGGACCATCTTTTTCTCGCTCAAACTCAACAGTTTTTCGACCGTCATCGGCCAGCAAAATTAGATTTTTCCCATCAAAAGAAAACCGCGATTCCTTTTTATTTGAATAGCCCGTAATTCGACCGCTACTGTCGAAACACATGAAACCAAACGGTTCTCTACCCACATGCCCATAGTGGTAGATTTGCCTGAAAAGACTAAATTCACTGGCGTTCTGCAACTCGTAGCCTCATATCTTGTCCAAGATCATTTCACTGATGTTCTCTCTTAGGTGAGGCTTCGACAGTAACACCTGGGATACAGGAGATAGTAATTTCTGCACACCGATACGATGCAGAATGGTTCGTAACGTCTACGACGGGTCGATTTGCTTGTCTAGCAAGTAATGGCTTTGATCCAGTGGTGAAGCATAGTTTCCTTGTACACACTTGGACTTGGTGTCCTTTCAGAATTCCAAAGGTCAACTTCTCCAAAAGGCAACTTGGTGCTTTAGCTCCGGATGGGCTCAGGGATTGGATGCTGGGTTGCGGTCTAAGCCACTGTAGCATAACTATTTTATTTGGTGTCTATTCGCTTAAAGAACGATTCAATGAAGACTGGGTTCGTTGACGAGCACGCAGGTTCCGTCTCTTGTTGTTAGAGGTTTGTTTTCCAACAGGTCTTGCCATGCTGCCTTTGAAAGGCTGCCCTTTCCCGCAGGTTGCCGTTTCGCACCTCGATTAATTCTATCTGCGCTGCACTCGCGATCTGGAAGAGATCTTAGCCAAACACGGTGCCCAAGTTGATCACACGGGTCTCCACGCGTGGATTGTAAATTACTCGCCTATGATCGCTGTGTGAGCACAGTCGATTAAGCGCGCGACGTAGAAATTTTCGTGCGCGGACGAAACCCACCTGCGTGTTCGCGGTATGTGGATGTATCCCTATCCAGCTTTGGACAAGGCTGATATCACGTTTGGTTCTATTTTTGCTCTGGTCAGAAGTGACCTTCCGTTTTTTGGATGTTCGGTCAATTCGAAGGGACGCTACGTTCTGCAGGCTTTGGCCTCCAATGGTTTTCCACGTAATCGTTGAACCAAAGAACTGACAGCCGGTTCATTCCCGGAAGGCGCGGTTGAAGTAATCGGCCATCGGTTTCACCAGGTATGACAGCGGCGTGCGTTCGTCGGTCTTGATCATGGTCTCGACCGGCATGCCGGGCAGCAGTTCCTGTCCGTTCAGCCGTTCGACTTGGCCTTCGTCCGGGGCCACTTCGGCGCGGTAGAAGGTGAAGCCTGTCTGCTCGTCGGTGAACGTATCGGCCGAGACGTTCACCACATGGCCGTCCAGTTCCGGGGTTTCACGCTGATTAAAGGCGGAAAAGCGCAGGGCGACGGGCTGGCCTACATGCAACTGGTCCACATGGATCGCATCCACCCGTGCCGCGACCAGCAAAGGCGTGTCCTGCGGCACGACATAGAGCATCGGTTCGCCCGGCTGAATCACCGATTGCAGGGCAAAGACCTGACTGTCATAGACGCGGCCTGTAACCGGGGCGCGTATATCCAGTCGCGACAGACGCTCGGCCAGCGACAGGCGCCGTTCGGCCAGTTCGGCGATCTGGGTCTGGACCTCGCGCAGAGTGGTGATCGCCTCTTCGCGCCGAGTGGCGGACAGTTCGACAATCTCGATCTCGGTCGCAGCGATCTGGCCTTTCAGGCGCGCCACGGCGGCTTCGAGCCTGCCGATTTCACCGGTCAGACTGGCCTCTTCGCGCTGCAGGGCCAGAACCCGGCTGACCTGCGTCAGGCCTCGTTCCAACAGGCTTTGCTGGTCCTCCAGTTCAGCCTGAATAAGTTCGACCTGACGGCGCAGGGATACAAGCTGGGCTTCGGTGCCTTCGATTTCGCTTTCGATCTGAACCAGTTGTTTGCTCAGCTGTTCCGTCTGCTTGTTCTTCGTTTCCAGTCGCGCGTCAAACAGGCTTTGCTGTCCGGAGATCAGATCGGGCGCGATTTCGTATTCCTGCTGCACTTCACCCAGTCGTGTCGCCAACTGGTCCGAGTCTTCGCCATCGCGCTCGGCCTCCAAACGGGCCCGCCGGGCCAGAAGTTCGAACAGTTGCGTCTCGACAATTGTCTGTTCCGAGGAAAGGAACGTGTCGTCAAGCCGCAAAAGCATATCGCCCTCGGCCACCACATCGCCATTGCGAACGAAAATCTCGCCGACAACGCCGCCGTCGGGGTGTTCAACCACTTGCCGGTTGCTTTGCACCTCGATCACACCGGACGAAACGATGGCACCGGCAAGCTGCGTTTTGATGGACCAGATGCCCAGCCCGCCGACCAGAATGGCCAGTGCGGCAAATCCGACCATCGCAGGCACGGTGATCCGCCAGACGGGGCGGGCTTTCTGTTTTGTCTTAGCGGACATTATTCACCTACCTGGCTGAGCTTGCGTTTGATCGCACCTGCATTCTGCACCATGGCGTTCAGCACCTCATCCCGGCTGCCGAATTTCACCACCTGACCCTTTTCGACCACCGCCAGGTCGTCACACTCGGAAATCGCCTGCGGTCGGTGGGTCATGATGATCGCCGCTTTGCCGGCCGCTTTCAGCCCGCGCACGGCGGCATTCAGCGCCTCGGTACCGTCCGCATCCAGCGCCGAGTTCGGCTCGTCCAGGATCAGCAGCACCGGATCGCCGTAAAGCGCCCGCGCCAGTGCGATGCGCTGTTTCTGGCCGCCGGATAGTTGGCTGTCATTGCCCTCCAGAAAGGTGTCATAGCCTTTTTCCAGCGTCAGGATCAGGTCATGCGCCTTGGCTTTTTTGGCTGCTTCGACAACGGCCTGAGGGTCCGGGTTTTCAGACATGCGGGCGATATTTTCGGCAACGGTGCCGTTAAACAGCGTGACCGTTTGCGGCAGGTACCCGATGTGATGGCCCAGATCGTCAGGGTCGTACTGGTCCAGCGTTGCGCCACCCAGCCGGATTTCCCCCGCAGCGGGTTGCCACAGGCCCAGCAAAGCCTTGGCCAGGGTTGTTTTGCCGGACCCGCTTTTGCCGATGACGCCAAGTGCTTTTCCGGGCTCAAGGCCCAGGCTGACATTGCGCAGCGTCGGGGTCGACGCGCCGGGCGGGATGACAGTCAGGGTTTTGGCCGTCAGGCGGGCCGCAGGTGTTGGCAGCTTGGTACGCGCGCGCTCTGGCGGGGTCTGATCCAGAAACCGGCTGAGTGATATCCACGCTGTCCGCGTGCGTTCGATCATGCCCCATTGACCCACCGCCTGTTCCACCGGGGCCAACGCGCGGCCCAGCAGGATCGACCCGGCAATCATCGCCCCCGGCGTCAATTCATTCTGCAGCACCAGATAGGCACCCAAGGCCAGCATGGCCGATTGCAGGAACAGCCGCAGCGACTTGGTCAGGGACGTAAAGCTGCCGGTCCAGTCGCTGGCCGCGATAGTCTGGTTCAGCGCGTCCGAGCGTTGGTTCAGCCAGCGTTTGGTCACGTCCTCTTGCATGCCCTGCGAGCGCACGACCTCGGCCGCCTGCCGGGCGTGTTCGGCAAAGGCGTTTGCGCGGGCAGACGAGGTCTGCGCCTCGGCCACTTTGCGGTGGGTCAGCGCCTGGTTCAGCAGGGCGATGACGATCAGCAGACCGCCGCCTGCGACGGCCAGCCAGCCCAGCAGTGGATGGAACAGGAAGATCGCCGCCAGAAAGACCGGGGTCCACGGAATATCCATCACCGCAAGCAGCACGGGCGAGGCGCAAAGCCTTTGAATGGTCTCAAGATCCCGCAACGCGGTTGCTGGGGCAGACCGGGTCTGAGGGATCAGGGACCGGCGCAGGGTGGCGTCGAAAACACGCTCATCCAGTTGCGACTGGAAGCGGGCGCCGAACCGCGCCACGATCCGGCCACGGGCGAAATCCAGCATCGCCATCAGCCCATAGAGCAAGGCAACCAGCAGGAACAGGGCGGTCAGCGTTTCAACGGCGCGCGAGCCCAGAACCCGGTCATAGACCTGCAGCATGAACAGGGGGCCGGTCAGCATCAACAAATTGACGAAGATGCTGAACAAAAAGGCCAGCCCCAAAAAGGTTACGCCCTGATTGCGCACATTGTGCAGTTCATGACGGGGGGCCGCAGAATTACGGGTATTCGGTTTCAAGGTTTTTCTTCCGCAACAGGCAGTGGGAGATCAGAGAGACCCGCGACTTAAAGCGGTCCTCTGACCTTTCCAACTCGGTATATCCACTCCGGCAAGAAACCGCGAATGAAAAGACCCGCCCAAGGCGTTTTTTGGCCGGTTTTGGCGGAAAGTTGAGTTGCCGTGGCGTTTCGTTTGGCGACAGCGGCGCTTGACGCCGTCAAGATCGCTGTGCGGACAAAAACGCGGACACGCGTTTCAAACCTTCCCGCAGAATCTCGGGGTTGTTGGCGTAGCCGATGCGGACGTACCCTTCCATGTTCAGCGCCGCGCCGGGCGTGAACAGAACGCCGGTCTCCTGCAGCAGCCGGACGCAGAAATCCCGCGAGCTGATCGCCAGGTCGTATTTCAGCAAAGCCGTGGTGCCCGAGCGGGGTGCGATCCATGAAATCCTTGGCTCGTGATCCACCCAGTCCTGCAGGATCGCCAGATTGCCACGGGTGATCTGCTGGCTGCGCGCCAGCAGCTTGTCGCAGTTTTCCAAAGCCAGCGCCGCAAAGTGATCGTCGATCATCCCGACCGAGATCGTGTCGTAATCGCGATGGATCGTCACCGCCTCGATCACCTCGCGCGGGGCGGTGATCCAGCCGAGCCGCAGACCGGCCAGCGAATAGGCCTTGGACATCCCGGCGGTGCTGATGCCTTTTTCGTAAATATCCGCGATCGAAGCCGTCATACCCGACCCGTCCTGATCGGTGCCGCGATAGACCTCGTCACACAGAATCCAGGCATCGGCGGCGCGGGCGATCTCGGCAATCTGTTCCAGCATGGCCTGATCCATCAGCGCGCCGGTCGGGTTGTTGGGGTTGTTGATCGCAATCAGGCGGGTTCCAGACTCGACCAATTCACGTAGCTCGTCCAGATCGGGCAAAAACCCGTTTTCCTCGCGCAGATGCAAGTGATGTACGTCGGCCCCAATGCTGGCCGGTATCGAATAATGCTGCTGGTAGGTCGGGACCACGGCCACCACGCGATCCCCTGCCGAGACCAGAGTCTTATGCACCAGCATATTCGCGCCAATCGTGCCATGGGTGACGATGGTATTTTCCGGGGACTGCTGGTCATACAGCGCCGCAATTGCCCTACGCAGCCGGTCTGAGCCCTCGATGGCGCCATAGGTCATCTTCATGTCCAGCAGGTTGGACAGATCGGTGGCGTTGCGGCCTGTCAGGGCCAGAAGTTCCTGGATGGTCAGGCTTTCGACGCAGGTTTCAGCCAGATTCCAGTCGCATCTGGTTTCCCATTCGTTCATCCAGATCTCGACACCGAAAGGTTCGATATGCATCGGGTGGTTCCTTACTCACTGCGGCAGAGGTGTAACTTAAGCCCCGACCCTCAGCGCGTCGAGAGCGGCCAGAATGTCGGTGCTGACGGGCACACCGTTGGCTTCGGCGTCGGCCCGGGTTTTCAGCCGCCCGTCGCCGGGAACGCGGGCCTGCCCGTTGCCTTCGATCTCGGCGCAGATGCGGGTGATGTAGTCGTTGAAGGCTGGATTGCCGAAGCGGGTCGGGTCCAGCGCAATCAGGGTCGCGCCGCCCTTGATGTTGAGCGCATCGTGCCGCTCGCGCTCGGCGTTGTCGACCGCCAGCGTACCGCCTGCCAGGGCGGCGCCCAGAACCTCGACCAGAAAGGCGATCGCCGCGCCCTTATGTGCGCCGAAGGGCAGCATCGACCGTGTTTCCAGTATGGCGTTCGGGTCGGTTGTCGGCTGGCCCTGGGCATCCAGACCCGAGGGCTGTTTCAGCGCGTGACCATCGGCGGCGGCCAGCTTGACTTCCAGCAGAGCCGCAGCGGATGAGGCCTGATCCCAAACAATCGGCGCGCCGCCTTCGCGCGGGCAGGCGAAGGCCATCGGGTTGGTGCCAAAGACCGGCCTTTCGCCCCCATGCGGCACCACGAGTGCAAGCGCGTTGATGACGGCAATCGCCAGAAGCCCTTGCTCGGCCAATGGTTCCGTGTCGAAGCGCAGGGCCCCCAGATGGTGGCAATTCGCACAGGTGAACGAGGCGATCCCGTTTTCACGAGCCATCGTGATCAGGTCGGCGCGCGCTGCGCGGGCAGCAATCTGATAGTACCCGTTATCGGCATCACCCCGCAGCACACCCGGCGCGATGCGGGTCGCAGTGGGCGAGGCGGTGGGATTGGCGTAGCCCGACGTGAAGCTTTGCACATAGGCGGGCAGATTGCGCAGGCCGTGGCTGCGCGGGCCGTCCCGTTCCGACAGCATGATGATATCCGCGATCACGTCGCTGCCGTGATCGTCCATCCCGGCAAAGGTCAGGACAGTTTTGGCCAGATCCCGAATTTCGGCGAGCGAAAGCTGTTGTGTTGATGCGTCTGTCACAGGATGCCTCGTGTTCGTTTTGCTAGGATGCCTTTTGGTAAGACAAACCTGCCGGTCACCATACACCGATCTTTGGGTCTGGGAAGCCGGCTGATGCTGGCCTGATGAGCTATCCGGTACCTTGGTTTCTTGTCCGGCTACGATCCCCAGGTCTTTTCCAGAACCCGCAACCAGTTCTCATGACAGAGCTTCCTGACAAGCTCGTCGCCATATCCATGCCGCAGCATGGCGTCCCGCAATTGGGGCAGCATCGAGATATCGGTGATCTCATCCGGTACAATTGCCCCGTCATAATCCGAGCCCAGCCCGACCCGATCCTCGCCCAGTATGCCCATCAGGTGATCCAGATGCCGCATCACCTGGCTTAAGGGCACGACCGACAACATCCGCCCGTCTTCACGCAGGAAAGCGGCGGCGAAGTTCAGGCCGACCATTCCGTCGCTTTCGGCGATGGAGCGCAACTGATCGTCGGTCAGGTTGCGGGCGTGGGGGCAAATGGCGTGGGCGTTGGAATGGGTGGCAACCAGCGGTGCATCAGAATGGCGGGCCACATCCCAGAACCCGCGTTCGTTGAGGTGCGACAGGTCCAGCATTATGCCAAGCTCATTGCACCGGCGCACGAGCCTCAGACCGTGATCGGTCAACCCGTCGCCCGTGTCCGGCCCCGAAGGGTATCGGAACGGCACCCCGTGGCCAAAGATGTTCGGCCTGCTCCAGACCGGCCCGATTGACCGCAAGCCTGCGGCATGGAACACATCCAGCGCGTGCAGATCGGTGTCGATGGCCTCGGCCCCTTCGATATGTAAGATCGCGGCGATGCGGTTTTCGGCCATGCAGTCGCGAATATCGGCCACGGACCGGACCACGCGTAAACCGCCCAGACGCTCCAGTTCGAACAGAATAGCGATCTGTTTCAGGGCCGAAGGCAACGCGTCCTTGGCATCGATCTGATCCGGCAGGGACAGGTCATATTCCACCTGCACCATCTGTTCCATTTTGGCGTCCCAATCCACTTGGGATGGCACCCAGACGGCGAAGAACCCTCCGGCAAAGCCGCCGTTGCGGGCTTTGGGCAGGTCAATCGCGCCGTCGAGACCGGACAGGAACTGTTTGGCCTCGGGCAATCCGCCCGCCTTTGCAAGGTTGGACAGAACATCGTTGTGACCGTCAATAATCAGGGGTGTGAGTGTATTCATCTTATCGTCGCAAAATCCAGGTTCGGCATACGCTAACAGACCTGATCAGGATTGTTGTGAAAAACTCAGGAAGCCTTGCCGGACCAATCTGACCCGTACCCGGATCGGGTTGGCCGCCTCAGATCATCCTCCCGGCGGGCTGTTCTGGTAGTAGAATGACAGCTTACGGCTGACCCCGCCCGGCGGCGGCGGGAAGGGGGCGGCGACGCGGACTTGTTCGCGGGCCGCACGTTCGACATCTGGCGAACCCGAGCTGCGGATGATATCGACCCAGGCCAGCGAGCCATCGGGGTCAATCTGGAAAAACACCTGCGCAAACCCGCGAGCCTTTACGAAAACCGGGGGCGCGCGGTTGAGGTGCACAAGCACCCGACCCGCATAGTTGGTTTCGTTCGCGTTGCCGGGACCACGGCCACCGGACCGTGTGCCCGAGTTGCTGCGGGTAAAGGCATCCAGCCCTTCGCGCCGGTAGACGGTCAGGGGCGAGTCGATGGTTTGTTCGGGGAATTTCAGATTGTCGAAATTCCTCAGGTTTCTTTGGATGCCCCGTGGCGTGGTTTGTGGCCTGCGGTCCGGCAGGCGTGGCCGAATCGAGGCGGTGACGGCCTGTTCGGACTCGGTTTCTTCGGGGTCCTCTGGCGTCGGTTCAACCGAGATTTCGGGCTCAACCGCATCACGCTCCAGCGGGATCACGGGCACTGCCGTGGCTTCGGGGGGTGTCAGAGCAGCAAGCTGCTCGGGTTCGACCGGTGCCTCGGTGGGGGTTTCAATCGGCGCGTCCGGGGTGCCTTCAGGGACCTCAGTGACCGTATCGGGTTCGACCGAGGGCGTTTCGGTTACCTCGTCACTGGCGCTTTCTTCGCTGTCAGGCTGGCCGACGGGCTCGACCACCTCGGGTTCCGGCGCTTCCGGCTGGGCAATCTGCGAGGTCCCCGTGTCGGGCGCGAACACACGCTGCGGATCGGGTGAGGCCACCTTGGCCTGACTGGTCGGTATCTCGGCAGGTTCGGGTTCAGGCGGTGTCTCGACCGGAGGCTCCGGTGTTTCCGCCTGTTCCGGTTCAACCGGTTCGGGCGGCGTTTCGGCAAGGTCTTCGAAACTGTTGCCCAAAGCCACCGTGTCGGGTGCGGTCTCGGTGGTCTGCGGCTCCGCCAGATTGGGCGCGGTCATGCTGAGGCCGAGGATATGCACCACAAGCGACACCAGAGCGGCCAGTATAGCGACGAAAACCGACCCCCGGATCATTCCAGAGCCTGCTCGGTCACAAGAAACACCGACGATGCGCCCAGCCTGCGCAGCGTTCCCGCGACCTTGATCAGCCGCGGGCCGGGGGCGTTCCGGTCGGGCACGATGCGCACGGGTCCCTCCTGATGGATGGCCATGTAGCGTTCGGGATCGGTCGGCGCGCCCTGAAAGCTGAGCGTTCCATCCTGATGCAGGATAAGCGCATCGGGCGGCTCGCGCCCCTCAAGCTCGGCGGTGTCCACAAGCTTGAGGTCGGGGTCCAGCGGCGGGGCAACAGTGCCGGCGATCAGGAAGAACACCAACATCAAAAACACGATGTTGATCAGCGGAATGGTCGAATCGCGGGAACGGCGGGGGTGGGCGTGGCGGATCATGGCCTTACTCCAACACCGTCACGGTCAGCCCCTCGCGCCCGCGCAGCGGCACCAACAGGTCCACAAGCCGCTGGGCCGAGGTCTCGGGATCAAGGCTGACAAGGACCTGCCCGGCTTCGACCTGCGCGACAAGCGCGTCCAGTGTCACCGGCGCACCGTTCAGCGCCAGCCGTTCGGGGCCAAGCTGGACAAAGACCCGCTCGGCGGTTTCGCCCGAGGTCGCGTTGCCCCCTGTGGCGTTGCTCAGCTCGATCTCGGCGAACCGGGAAAAGGTCGAGGTCAGCATGAAGAACAGCAACAGCAGAAAGATCACGTCGATCAGAGGCGTCATCGCCATGCGGCGCCGGACAAAGGGGGCCGGGTTACGCATGTTCCGGCGTTGCTTGGGGGCGTTCGGACCCCGACATTTCATGCAGCGCATGACCGGGCACCAGAATGGTGCGCAGGGCCTTGTCGGCGAAAACCCGTTCCCGCGCTGTGCGGCTTTCGAACCATGACAGCACCATGGACGTGGGCATTGCAACCGCCAGACCCACGGCCGTTGTCACCAACGCAACCCAGATTCCGCCCGCAAGCAGCGATGGATCGACCGATGAGCCAGAGGCCTGAAGGCTGCGGAACGCCTCGATCATGCCAAGCACAGTGCCGAACAGCCCAAGCAGGGGCGCAAGCTGGGCGACCGTATCCAGCAGGCGGAACCCGCGTTCCAGTCCGGCCAACGCAAGGCCCGCTTCGGCATCCAGCCGATCGTTCAGACCGGGCGTATCCGACGCATCCATCGCGGCGCTGACGATGGGGGCAAGGTAGCTGCCGCTTTTGGCAAGGCGCGCGCGGGCGGTGGTCCGGTCGCCAGCGTCCCAGGCAGCCAGGGCTTCGGACAGCACCTTGTGCCGCCCCACGCCGGAGGCCGCGAATTGCCAGAGCTTGTAAATCGTCACCGCCAGCGTCAGCACCGACATGACGATAAGGATGGCGACGACAGGCCCGCCGAGGGCCAGAATTTCGCGAAAGGCGTCGAGAATGCTCATCCCAGAAGCTCCACATCCACACGGCTGCTCAGCGACAGCGATTGCTGACAGATATCGCTTTCCGTGCCATTGACCACGCAGGAGTTTGCCCCGTTGATCAGCGCCTGCCCGACATCGGCGCACGCCGTGCCGGACAGATCGAACTGCCGAACGCGCGGGCGGTCGGCGGGCAGGTCGCGGAAGTCAAACAGGGACAGGCTCATGACACCGCCATTGGCGTCGAAAATCACTGTCTCGAACACCGCCTCGTCGATGGCGGTTCCGGTTTGGTTGTTGGCCAGAAAGGACAAGCGGCAGGCCCCGCCCACGTCCTTGAGGGTGTTGAGTTCCAGAAGCAGACCCCCACCGGTATCAGAGGTGTCCTGAGCCGTGGCCACGACCGGTGTTGCCCCGGCAAGCAGGGCCGCGAATGCGAAGGAACGAAACGGTATCAAGGGGCTCTCCTGATTGCAGGGCGCGGAATGTGAAGGCCCGCGATGTTCCGCTGGCGCTATTTCCGTCATATCCAAGTAAACCCATGGGTGAAAGGGTGGCCGACGGCATTGTGACCTGGTGCGTGAGCGGTGTCTTGCCTGAGGTGTTACAGCGAGGCGATCAAAGCCGAGAGGTCAGGATTTCAACCGCCGCATCAAAGCCTGCCACGTTTTCTTCGGCGCGGGCGGACAGATGTGCGCCTTCCAGCAACGCCAGCGTCGCGCGGGCATCAGCGACCGGGTCCGTGATACCCCGGATCGTCCCGTCCTGCCGTCCCAGTTCGAAGAGCGCCGTGATCCGCTGCACCATCATCGCCCGGAATGCCCTGATCTTTTCGATCACCTCGTCCGAAAGGCTCTCGCGACCGCAAATCAGCGAGACACACAGGCACAGCGTTTCGCCACCATTCAGCGCCTCGCGATAGAGCGCGATCACGGCGCGCAGGCGTTCGGCCCCGGTTTTGTACTGGCCCTCGATGCCGTTGAACTGGTCCTCCATCGACGCGTGATAACGCTCCATCAACGCGGCGGACAGGGCGGCTTTGGTCGGGAAGTGATAGTGGATCGAAGCTTTGCGGATGCCGACCGCTTCGGCCAGATCGGCATAGCTGAAGCCGTCAAACCCACGCGCCCGCGCGGCGTGTTCGGCGACGTCAAGCAGGGCTGTTTTAGTGTCGGTTGTCATGGCCAGACCTGTTCCAATGCAATGCGGTCCAGTGTGGTCTCTGCCGCCTCCAGGGCCCCTTCGATATAGCCGCCGAATTCGGCGGCGACCTCGGTGCCGCTGAAGATAAGCCGGTCGTCCCAGACCGTCTGCAACGCGGGTGGAAGCCCGTATTGGGGATGGGCATAGAGCGGCTGCAGGTCCCGCTCGGTCGAAGTGAAAGGGTCTAAAGCCCAATCTTTGATACTGAGCGACATCGGGTTCGCAGCTTCGGGACCGAACAGTCGGATCAGCTGCGCCTCGACCAGTTGACGCAACATCTGATCGTTCTGACGTGCATGCGGCGGCGTGCCGATGAAGCCGAACAGGGCGTAGGGACCGCCATTTGCAGGCGAGGCATCGTGGATTTCCACCATCGGACCCCGGCGGCTCATGGCGTCGCCGGACAGGCCGGCCTCGCGCCAGAAGGGGGTTTCGTAAACGGCGACGGCCTTGGCTTGAGCAGCCATCCATGTGGCGACCCCGGTCATTGCGGTGAGGGTCTGGTCGGGCAGGGCAGGGGAGAAGGAGATGTTCGCCGCGACCCGTGGTGGCAGGGCCATCACGACCTGCTGCGCGTGTAAGGTCAGGCCGTTGTGCGCCGTTGCGGTGACACCGTCGCTTGACTTCGAAAGCGAGCCGATAGGGGTCGAGAGGCGCACACGCCCCGCCGGGATTTCAGCGGCCAGCGCCTCGATCAAGGCCCCAAACCCCTTTTTCAAGCGATAGGAACCCTGCATCGAGGCAAAGCCGCGCCCCCGCTCGACCCGCCCGCGCTCATCTTCGAAACTCAACGCGCCTTCGTTATATTGCTCGAACCACTCCAGCCCCAGCCGTTCGATCAGCGTGGCGATCCGGGGCTGGCCACGCCAGAACCACGCCGGACCCAAATCGAAATGGCCGCCGCCCATTTCCCGGGTCAGAATGCGCCCGCCTAGCCGATCCCGCGCTTCGACCAGCAAGAAGTCCCGGCCCTGCCGGGCCAGATGTGAGGCTAGGCTGAGACCCGATAACCCGCCGCCGATGATGAGCGTCTGGGTGCGCACGGCTCAGAACCCTTCGGTGGCCGGGCGCAGGTCCAGTTCGTGGGTCCAGGTTGATTGGGGCTGGTGGGCAAGCTGCCAATAGACCTCGGCAATCTCGTCAGTCTTCATCATCTTGGCCGGATCAAGACTGTGCAGCCCACGCGATCTGGCTGTGTCGATGATGCCATCCAGAATCACATGCGCCACATGCACGCCCGCTGGCTGGTATTCTCGTGCCAGCGATTGGGTGAGCCCCCGCAGCGCAAACTTGGCCGAGGCAAAGGCGGAGAACCGTGCCCCGCCGCGCAGCGAGGCGGTGGCACCGGAAACGATCAGGCTTCCGCCCCCGCCGCTGGCCATCGGCGGCAGTACGGATTGGCCAAGAACGATCAGCGACTGGACCATGGATGTCCATGTCCGCTGATAGTCCGACAGGGTGGTCTCAGCGAAAGGGGCGATCACCAGTTCAGCCGTGTTGTGAACAACGATCTTTGGCGGGCCATGGGTTGCGATCAGGTCAGCGACCACGGGGCCGACGGCATCGGGGTCAGAGACATCGAGTTGATGAAACGCACCAACCGGGTTGTCCGGCGTCGTGCGTCCCAGACCCACTGCGGTCATGCCTCCGGCCTGAAATCGGGCGAGCAGGGTCTGGCCAAGACCGGCCCCGGCCCCGGCGACGAGTGCGAGTGGTTTTTCAGTCGACATGGATCAAACCTCCGGTGCTTTGGCAAAGGGCAGGTGGCCGGTCTTCATCCAGACCTTGGCCCCATCCGGTCCTGCGATTGCCGAGAGTGGTTCACCTTCGGGCAGGCGCAGCCAGTCGTTTTTGGCCAGTGTATCGCCCCCGGCTGTGATTGCGCCATCAATGACCAGAAGTTCGATGCCTCCGGTTGCGTTGGATGTCAGCGATGCCCCGGGGTCGAGATGGCTATAGGTCACGATCTCGCGCGTGTCTTCGTGCAGTGTCGCGGTGGCCACACCGTATTCGGGCGCGTTCAGTTCATCGGCCATGGTTTTGCGGAACTGGGTGCGGTCATCCATGTCAAACTGCCAGAGTTTAACGAAGATTGTGCAGCCCGGCGCGGACCCCGGCGTATGCTGCGAGGTCGGAGGGTTTCGCACATATGTCCCCGCCGGAAAATCCCCGTGTTCGTCCTGAAACACGCCGTCCAGCACGATGAACTCCTCACCACCGGTATGCGTATGGGCCGAGAATTTGCTGCCCGGTGCGTAACGGACAATGGTCGTGGCACGGGCGACCTCACCCCCGATCCGGTCCAGCATGCGTCGATCCACGCCTTTCATCGGTGAGGGCTGCCAATCAAGCTGGTCCGAATGCACAACGACGCGGGAGGAGAAGTCGGAGTTGAGTTCCATGGGTCTTTGTCCCTTCGGCTGGTTACAGGCGTTTCAGGTTGGTCATATACCTACTGAAAGGTAGGTATCTTTTCAAACCTAAATACCCTCAACCACCCGGCCTTCACGGATTTGTGTGCCCAAGACGTTTTGTCCGGCCAACGAGTGGCCGAACCTGTTATTGGTAGTGCAAATAGAACGGCACGCGGGCGGAATCGCGGTTACTCCGCGACTTCCGGGGCTGAGTCGTGCTTTTTGAACTGTTGTTCGAAAAGGCGGCGGAAGTTACCGTCGATCTGCATCAACTCATCCAGGTTGCCCTGTTCGACGATGGCCCCATCTTGCACGACCATGATCTTGTCCGCCTCCAGAATGGTCGATAGCCGGTGTGCGATTACAATCACGGTCACATCCTTGGTCAGCGCGTCCAGAGCGTTTTTGACCAGCGATTCCGATTCCGCATCCAGTGCGCTGGTGGCCTCGTCCAGCAGCAGAATCTCGGCGTTGCGCAGAATGGCGCGGGCAATCGCGATGCGCTGCTTCTGCCCGCCTGACAGGAAAGTTCCGTTTTCGCCAACCGGCGTGTCGTAGCCCTTAGGCAGGTCGCAGATAAAGTCATGGGCATGGGCCGCTTTTGCAGCCTCCATAACCTCTTCATCCGATGCGTCGGGAGCAGAACAGCGCAGGTTCTCCATCACGGAGGTTGAGAACAGGAATGTGTCCTGACCGACATAAGAGATTTTACGGCGTAGCGACGCAAAACTGATCTCGCGCAGGTCCTGCCCGTCGATTTCCACACTGCCATGGTCCGGGTCATAAAACCGCATGATCAGTCCGAAAATGGTGGATTTCCCGCCCCCGGATTGGCCGACAAGCGCCGTGGTTTTCTTAGCTTCGAACTTCAAATCCATATTATGGATCACCGGAACGGCGCCTTGATATCCAAATGTGACATCACGCAATGCGATTTCACCAGGTCCTTTTGGCAGATCACGGGCATCCGGGCTTTCCTGCATGGTGTCTTCTGCATCCAACAGCCCGAAAAGCATGCCTACGCCGACCATGCAGGCTTCGATCTGAACCCGCATCTTCGAGAGACGCTTGGCAGGTTCATATGCCATCAGAAGCGCCGTGATGAACGACATCAACTGGCCCGCTGAAGGCTGTTCGCTGCCAGCAATCCCCATGGTGCTGACGACCAGCACGCCCGCAACTGCGAGACCTGCCAGAAACTCCATCAGCGGGCTGGCGATGGACTGCAATCTGGCGATGTCATTGGATCGTTTTTCGACCGATCGGATCGCCGTTTCCATACGGGTTATCATCCGGTCTTCCAGCGAAAAGACTTTGATCACCTTGATGCCGCTGGACGTTTCCTGAAGAACGCGGATGATTTCGGCCAAGGATTTGAACTCGGCCTGCATGATCGAGCGAACGCTTTTCAACAGGTAGCGTACGCCCAGCAGAGCCACCGGTCCCACGATGAAGAACATGACCGACAGAACCGGCTGTTGGTAGACCATGACGACGACAAGTCCAACCAGGGTCAGAGCGTCCCGAACAAAGCCGGTTACCAGAACGTCGATCAATCGGCGCGCCATTTGCGCACCGTTGGTTGTCCGCATCAAAAGATCGGAGGATTCGTTGGCGCTGAAAAACGCAATGCCGTGCTTAAGCAGCTTGCGGTAAACACGCTCTTGCTGGGCAGCAACGATGCGGTTGCCCGCGCGGGCGAGGTACATGGCCTGAACATAGGACGCCAAAGCTTTTGTCAGGAACAGGCCAACAACGCCTAAAGCAATGATATGGGCCCAGCTACGCATATCCGGGCTGGTCATCGCGTCGACGATGTACTCCATCATATACGCAGACCCGGCAGTCGTAATGGCAACGATGACCATCGCAAAAATGGCAACGCCATACAGCCCGCCTTGCGCATAGAAGCTTTCGCCGATCAGGCGGCCCATATAGCCCGATCGCCATTTGTTCCAGGCGCGCTTTACCATGGCATTCTCCAGATCATGATACCGTGCTCTCGCTCAAATAACCTATATTCATGTCTGCCTAAAGTGCAGATGATGCGAGGCCGAGGCCCTGAGTGAATGCAGGCGGTGCTTTGTTCAGGACCCGAACGGGCTAGATAGCGACAGGTCGCTGATTGAACAAGTGTCCCAACGTGTGACAATTTGGGCCACGTGAACCTGCAACCCATTCCAGAGAGGGTGGTTTTCTGGTTAGGCAAGATCAAAGCGCGTTTTCGCCAAATGTTTGATTTTGATACTTCAATATGATATTTTTTTTCTGGCTCTTTGCGGGGTTTTGCCCTTGTCTGCACAGCTTGTTTTTTGCGCGGGTTGTTCGTGACGTGGGCGGAAAAGCGCCGCAATGCAGAAAATCGGGCTATTTGGTGAGAGATCGCCTTATATCCCCTTGCTCGCATCTTGTGTGCTGCTAGTAACACTTGGGATTTGTTGGTGATAGTTCGGTGTCGATCAGGACCTTTATTCTAAGCCTGCCAGAAGATGTGGAGCGGCGGCATTCCTGTAGGAATGAACTGACACATCTAGGTTTGCCGCATGAATTTGCGGATGCTATTTCCGGCGATCAGCTGGAACAGGCCGATCTGCTGCGCTTTTATGATGCTGAAATGAACCGCAGCAAGTTCAAACGACCACTGAGCCGCAGTGAAGTCGCATGTACGCTGGGGCATCGCCGGATCTGGCAGAGGGTCGCGGATGGCTCTGATTCCGTGAGCCTTGTGCTGGAAGACGACGCCACATTCGTTCAGGACCCCAGACCTTTCGTTGAGGCTATAGATCAATGTGCCGAGTGTTTTGAAGATGTCATGATAAAACTCGACGGGGTGTGTGACAGGAACACCCGGGTTCTCAGGACGGTTGCAGATCAAAGTCTGGTTTTGTCCGATTGCTTGCCCCCGCGCACCACCGGTTATGTCCTTGGCCGCAGGGCTGCCGCGCGGCTGGTTGATCTTGCTGCACCGATTGCGCGACCCATCGATATCGATCTGAAGTTTTATTGGGAACATCAAATCCCGATCCTCACGTTGATCGAACAGATGGTTGAAGAGCGTAAGACATTCAGCAGTACAATCGAGCCCTGCCGGATTGCGACCAAAACCGGATCGTCCTTTAGCAGGTTCGTGCGCAACCTCGTCTATCAGGCCAAATACACCCATGGACGGTTGAGCCATCCTTTGCGCCCGGACATGATCGAAGGCCTTGCCCCGATAATTCGCGCTGAATCCCGAGTCCAGACGCGCTCATGAAAAAAAACCTCGTCGTCGTGCGCGCAGGCAGCCAGTCGCTGCACTCCCGCTGGCAGGACCTTCCCTATGAAGACCGAAATTTCGATCTTCTGATCAGTTTTTTCTCGGACGAGGCTTACGCTCAATTTTCCCCCGAGCCCGGTGTCGAAGCCGTTTTGGTCAAAGGCGGAAAGTGGGATGGGCTATTCCAGACCCTCAAGGACCGGGACTTGAGCCAATATGATTATTTCTGGCTGCCGGACGATGATCTGGATATCAGCGCGCAGGACGTGAATGCGCTGTTCCAAGCCATGCAGGTTTACGGTCTGCGCATAGCACAACCGTCCTTAAGCCCCGATAGCTACTTTTCTCATTTCGTTTTCAGCCAATGCCCGGGTTTCGTGCTGAGATACACGAACTATATAGAGATCATGGCCCCGTGCCTGCATAGGGACATCCTGAGCAAGGCCCTGCCCCTGTTTCAGGACACCATGAGCGGCTACGGTTTAGACTATATCTGGTGCCGTTGGGCCGAAGCCGGAGCGTTTCGCGCGGCGATTCTGGATGAAATCGCGATGCACCACACAAGACCCGTCGGAAAAAATCTGAAAACCGCCATGGCCGATAAGGGCAACATGAGTTCGGAAGAAGAAGAGGCCGTTCTGAAAAACATGTTTGATCTGTCGCACCGTACAGTGCCGATTGTCTTTGCGGCAATATTGCAAGGCGGACAGCCGATCTCGGGCCGTTTTCAGGTTGGCTGGCGTATGTGCTGGAACTGGATGTCCGTTTTGCCGAGTTTCCGCAGCGCGCAAGAGGCTCGGGCCGGAATCTTCAAAATCGCCCGCCGTCAGTTGAGCAAACCGCTGGATATGACAACGATTTCGATGAAGCCAGCAGCTGTCCGCAATTGACCCAGTGAAGGCAATAAACCCCGCGTGCCCCGTGGGCACGTTGGTTGGAGTGAAATGGCAATGATTGCCAAAAACAAGGTGGTGTCTAAATGAATGCGAGGCGTTTTTTGATGGTTGGGGCCGGGCTTTCCGGTGCTGTGATCGGAAGAGAACTCGCTGAGCACGGGCACGAGGTCACGGTTATGGATAGCCGGGATCATATCGGCGGAAACTGCCACACCGAGCGGGATGTTGACACTGGTGTCATGGTGCATGTTTATGGCCCGCATATCTTTCACACAGACGACGAAGAAGTCTGGCAGTACGTCAACAGTTACGCGAACTTTTTACCCTATAAGAACCGGGTAAAAACCACTTCCAGAGGTCAGGTCTTTTCGCTGCCAGTGAATCTGCACACGATTAACCAGTTTTTCGGAAAGACCATGCGACCGGATGAGGCGCATACCTTTATTACCCAAGAACAGGCTGATACTTCGATAACGGATCCGCAGAGCTTTGAAGAACAGGCCATGCGTTTTGTTGGGCGTGATCTATACGAGGCATTTTTCAAAGGTTACACGATAAAACAATGGGGGTGCCATCCGTCAGAATTGCCAGCGTCAATTCTCAAACGCCTCCCAGTACGGTTCAATTATGACGACAACTACTTCTTCCACAAGTTTCAGGGTATGCCCGAGACCGGTTACACCGATATGATCGCCGGTATTCTTGATCACCCTTTGATTACAGTACAGTTGAGTACAACGTTCGACCGCAGCATGGATGAGGGTTACGATCACATCTTTTATTCTGGCCCGTTGGATGGGTATTTCGACTATCAGTTAGGCCGATTGGGTTATCGAACACTGGATTTTGAACGATTTACTTATGACGGAGATTACCAAGGCTGCGCGGTGATGAATTACGGTGAGGAATCCGTGCCTTATACCCGCATTACTGAGCACAAACATTTCGCCCCTTGGGAGTCGCATGATGGTTCGGTCTGTTATCGTGAGTTTTCTCGCGCAGCTGGCCCGGACGATATCCCATATTACCCGATCCGGCAGGTGAAGGAAAAAGCTCTGCTAAGTGAATATGTGGAACTGGCGAAAAAGACCGAGAAGGTTACTTTTGTTGGACGGTTGGGCACTTACCGATATCTGGATATGGACGTCACCATTCGGGAGGCGCTGGACACTGCCAAGACGGCTTTGGCCGCTATTGATGCGGGAAAGCAGCTAGATCCCTTTGTCGTCTCAGTGTTGTAAATTCTAAGGTCTTACGCGGCCCGCGCGACGTTGCTCCGGCGGGCGCGAAAATCTGGATACTTCTTTCAACTGAATTGTGTCTTTCAGCTAGCGGCGGTGGGTTCCTCTTTGGTATGCCCACCGCCGATACTGTTTGTGCAACTGGTTGATCCCAAGCTAAAGCAAGAAGAAGTCCTCTTGGAGACCGAAGGACTCGTCTGTTTTGATCTCTTCTCGATCATTAAACAGAGAGGTTTCTTCTAAAGAAGTAGCCTGTACATCGTTAAAGTCAGATTCACTTGGGGCTGTTATGGCGGTGAAATCGAAATCCGTAGCTTGATCAGATTGGACAAACTCGAACTCTAATAGATCCGCATTTTTGTCGAAGTCGAGTACAGCAGATTCATCGGAGATTGGTGTCGTTTCTTGACCTGCCATCGACGCAAGAGCGACCTTCGGCAGTGTATGCCCAACGGTGCCGCTACCGTCTATATCGTAGTTGTAGAAAGCTTCGACATCGACCACATTCGCCACACTGCCGCCGCTTGTTCTTTCGCCCTGGCTGTCAAGGATCCACTCGACATAATTGCCATTGTTGTGCTGCCACAGGACGCGGTACCCACCGCCGTCGGCTTCGACGTGAATGGCGCTCCATCCGTTGAGGCTGTCTGGCCCCATGGTGGCCCCGTTCCAGGTGATCTCGGTGCTGCTGTCGATCAGATACATGCCGCGTGTCGACGAGGCGAGAGTCGACGACCCTGCATTTTCAATTGTGGTGTTGAAATGCCCAATCGTACCGTCGTTGTTCAAATCGGCACCATAGAACACCTCGACATCGACCACATTCGCCACGCCGC